>CAYFOK010000011.1:0-115004 GCA_964344685.1 uncultured Candidatus Scalindua sp.
CATTACAGACAGAACCAGTACTACTGTCAGATTAAATACTATCTACTACATATAATTAGTATCTATAAAGCTCCCACCTTCCTCAATGTGTGTTCACTGTATCTTCCCATCTGAAGAAATCTGAAAAAACAGTTAATATTTTTGCTTTCCTTCCACCACTCTACGCTTTCTGTAATCTCTGTAATCCATACTATCATCCGGTCTGGGAGAATTCAGTATGTCGATTAAATTTGCGTATTTCCCTCCTGCCACTTTCACCTCGTGCTTTAAAACACCTTTATCTTTCTGTAACCTTTTTATCTCCTCAATATCCAATTGCAGGGCACGGTAGTATCCATTCATATACGCTATCACAAGCTCTCTGCGCTTCGACGGAGATAGCTGCGAGTATGTATAGTTTATGCACAGAGATATGACACTTATTATTATCAAAACGATGAGCATTAACTTCTTTTTTGGATGCACTTAAAATTCCTTTAATTTAATTCATGACACGCTATCTAATTATATTCCAAACATGTCTAACCTTTAATTTCACTCTATATCTGTTTTAAATGAAGAAGTAATTTCCTTTATACTTTTTAAGCGCTGTTCTTGAGATCCATTTTCACCTAGTTCCCGGCATGCCAGCTGAAGCTCTTGAATCTTCTCTCTCCAGTGCTCTTTTACGTTATTGATATCTGCAAACAGATGTTTGAATTCATCTTTTTTTCTCAACCGGCTTACCGGACGGCTCAAATCTCCCTTCGCCATCTCTCCCAGAAGACTTCTCATCCGGTAAACTGGGCCTGCCATTCTGTGTGAAATAATCAGGCTGAAGAAAAAAGTAAAAATTAAAGTTCCAACAAGGCAGATTGACAGTACCGGCCATAGAAGATCCAACAGGGTATATGTACCTATAACCTTTGTATCTACGGCACTATCCAGCTGGCCGAAAGGGACAGGCTGAATAACCGAGACCTGCACATCCCCATATTTATAATAAACCAGAACAAGTAAAGAGAGTGAACCTATGACTATAAGCGCCGCTAATATTGCAAATTTACTCATCAAGCTATATTGGAATCGAGTATCTACAATATATTGGCGTCTTTTGTATCTTCCCTTTTTCATTTACTCTTCCACATAAAACAATAAATAGAAATGTCATATATAATATAAAGCAACTACAGTACCAGAGTATTGTATTTGATGTAAGCACCTTACAACATTATAGTTAGGCTATCAGCAAGTATTAATAGACCTTTTTGATATTAATTTGAATGTGCCCTGTTTTGAAGCAGGAGCCCAATCTTTGCAGCCAAGGTGTCTCATAATGACTACAAAGTGTTGAAGCTGCGGTACTCAACTGATTAAATGAGGCAGAAAACTGGATGAATACGCACGATTGTGCACGTTCAGAAGGTAAGATGTCTTTGCCGGTTCAGCCTTACCACCCCGTATGTTTTATACAGGTAAAAATAAGATTGAACCGGCAAAGTACTGATGTGTATGAATACAGCATGAAAGTGACGCTTCATGCCGCACTGCTGAGTTATGTTATTGTGTGCGGCTAAGAAGCATCTAATCGTTTTTCCAGGGCATCTATTTCGTCTTTAAGCCCTTGAGGCAGTCTATCACCGAATTTCGCAAGGTGCTCCCTTATTAACGGCACTTGCTGTTTCCACTCTTCCGGATCCACTTTTAAGAGCTCTTCCAGATCACTATCTGAAATGTCCAGACCATCTAGGTCCAGTGCATCTTCAGTCGGGACCCATCCAATTGGCGTCTCTACAGCCTTTCCCTCGCCACAGACTCTTTCAATTACCCATTTCAAGGCACGACTGTTTTCGCCATAACCCGGCCACAGGAACTTGTCGTCCTCTCCCTTACGAAACCAGTTAACATAGAAAATTTTTGGTAACTTTTCAGGATCAGTCTTCGTTCCCATATCCAGCCAATGTTTGAAATAATCTCCCATATGGTAACCGCAGAAAGGAAGCATTGCGAACGGATCATACCGCAGCTCTCCGACTTTACCGGCAGCAGCGGCTGTTTTTTCAGATGAAGCGATAGCGCCAAGAAATGTCCCATGCTGCCAGCTGAAAGATTGATGGATAAGTGGCACAACACCCGCCCGCCGTCCGCCAAACAGGAACGCTGATATCGGAACACCTTTTGGATCTTCCCATGCCGGATCAATTACGGGATTTTGACATGCATGTGCCGTGAAACGTGCGTTCGGATGTGCGGCAGGAGTTCCTGACTCCGGCGTCCAATCATTACCTTTCCAGTCTGTTAACCTGGCAGGCGGTTCATCTGTCATCTCTTCCCACCATACATCACCATCTTCCGTATAGGCCACATTTGTAAAAATACTGTTTTCCGTCATCGTAAGCATGCAATTAGGATTAGTTTTCATTGACGTTCCAGGAGCAACCCCAAAGTATCCGGCCTCAGGATTTATCGCGTACAGTCGGCCATCTTCACCGAATTTCATCCAGGCAATATCGTCACCTACGCATTCCACTTTCCACCCCGGAATGGTTGCGTTCAGCATTGCCAGATTAGTTTTACCGCATGCGCTTGGAAATGCTGCTGTAATATATTTTTTCTCACCATTAGGCGGCGTAATGCCCAGTATAAGCATGTGTTCGGCAAGCCACCCTTCTTCTCTTGCCATCGAAGAGGCAATACGCAACGCAAAACACTTCTTTCCTAACAATGCGTTTCCACCATACCCCGAGCCGTAGGACCAGATAGTCCTCTCTTCAGGAAAGTGAGTAATGTATTTGTTATCTGCATTACATGGCCAGGGTACATCCTGCTGGCCCTCTTCCAAAGGGCTGCCTACAGAATGAAGACAAGGGATAAAGACACCATCATCACCCAGAACATCTAAAACCGCCTTTCCCATCCGTGTCATAATTTTCAAATTATTTGCAACATAGGGAGAATCTGTCAATTCTATACCAATATGAGCAATATTAGAACCTAACGGTCCCATACTGAAAGGGACAACGTACATGGTACGCCCTTTCATAGAACCGGTATAAAGCGCAATCATTTCTGCCTTCATTTCATCAGGATCCTGCCAATTATTATTTGGCCCGGCATCATCCTTGTTTTTTGTGCATACAAACGTTCTATCTTCTACCCGGGCAACATCTGCAGGATCTGAAATTGCCCAGTAACTGTTTGGCCTTCTTTCCTCATTTAATTTAACATATGTACCATTCTTAACCAGCAGATCAGCCAATTCATCATACTCTTCCTTACTGCCATCACACCAGATAACCTGATCAGGTTGACACATCTTTGCCATTTCGTCAACCCATTCCAGAAGTTTTTTGTTATTAGTAAGCGGGGTTGTGCTGCCCATAGCATCTCCTGTCTATTATTAAAAATTAGTTTATAACTTTAATTAATAAGATTACTATTTATGATAGAATTTAGTATTTTAAAATAAATTACCATTAAATTCCAACCAAATCTCAGGTTTTTACCCTTACTTTTTCCAGATGAAAATTTCTCCAAATATTATTATATTAGTAGTTACCGGCATGACGTCTTAAAGATGGGTTGTAGTTTTTTAGCGTCAAATGCAGTGCTTATTTATCACTGACCATATTCCATTGTGTTGCCGTTAAAAATCAAATATTTTTTGATAATATCTTATTCTATGTATTGTAAAGCAGCAGGCAATTTCCAAAACCGGTAAAAGGTTAAAATCCGAATTCCAGACGAGATATAAGATGAAAAGAGTATGTGTATATTGCGGGTCAAGCGAAGGAGGAAACCCTGTTTACACTGGAGCAGCCAGACAGCTGGCACGTGCTATGGTAAATAGAAATATAGACCTGGTATATGGCGGAGCAAGCGTTGGAATAATGGGTGAAATTGCTGATGCCGTTCTTGAATACGGCGGTGAGGTAATCGGTGTAATCCCGAAAGGATTGTTTAGAAAAGAGGTTGCCCATACATCTCTTACTGAATTACGTGAAGTGAGTTCTATGCATGAGCGGAAATCTTTGATGGCAGACCTGTCTGATGGTTTTATTGCTTTGCCGGGCGGTTTCGGTACAATTGAAGAGATACTTGAGATCATAACTTGGTCTCAGCTGGGTATGCACCGGAAACCTTGTGGCCTGCTTAATGTATACCAATATTATGATAAGCTGATTGAATTTCTTGATCATGCTGTTTCTGAACAGTTCATAAAAAACAGCCACCGTTCCACTGTACTGATAGATGAGTGCCCGGATGCACTGCTGAAAAAATTTGAGGCATATAAAGCACCTGAAACAGCAAAATGGATAGATAGAAATAGTACTTAAGAGAATATTATGAAGATATATATACTTATTTTTCTTGTACTCTTAGCCACAATCATTGTGATATTAAAGTTAATAACTGCACCGCATCCTGTAACTTCCCCTGAGATTACACATGATATTAATGGTTATGACACCGGACAACCTGAATATCAAAACCGTGATGAGATATATTACAGGCACAGTACGAACGGGGAAATAGATGACCGGAAATTAATGGCTTTTGCAAAAGCTTTTGTTGAGGTACAATCATACATGAACACAGCAGGCAGTAAGGCAGATTATAATGTAACGACTAAAATTGTCCAGGATCACGGTTTAAGTGTTAAAGATTACACGATGATAGCATCAAGAATGAATGTGGATTCAGATTTTCAGAATAGAGTTCAAGAAATGATTAATGAAGCGTATTTACAAAACTTACCATAAGAGATCAATAATGAAAATGAAACATATCAAATATATATTCATAATATTAATTATTATCTTCTCAATAAACAATACAAGCTACGCACTGGGAAAGATTGTAAACTACTTTCTGGACAACCCGAATGCATGGGATGACACAAAGCGGGTTACTCACGGTACATCAACAAAGATTATTGTGAAAAATGGAATGGAGGGTTTGGTGTTTAGACTTACCGACTTGACAATGGGCGATGAGGTTGCATTGGTCTTTCTGGAAACAAAGAAAGTTAAAAAATTTACCAGTGAGAGCATTTGTAATGCTGACAGGAATCTGATACAAGGTAAAAACAGAATCGTTTCTGTTATTACGAAGAACCTCGGTAATCGCAAGAAATTCTACTACAAATTTATATTGCAAAGAGCAATGAATGATGTGCCAATTGATATATATAATAACGGTGACGCCGTTCTTGAAAGCAGATATGACGGAACCAGGGCAGTTAACAGTATGTCAGACCTGTCAGGCATCTCGCTTTTGGAGATTGAGGTCCGTTAATTGTCTTTAATACACAAATTTAGTGAAAAACAGCAAAGATTAAAGTATTTAGAGACACCATCATAATTACTAATAAATGCAAAAATAACTATTGAAATTATAAGGGCTTTCTTTTATTATACTTAGGATTATATGCATACATTTATATACTAGTACAAATATAAAAACCTGTGAGCGAAGAGAACAAAAATTCTTCTGATGGAAGGAATTCAGTAAGAATTCCAGACTCCTTTCCTATCAATTACAAGGTAGTTACACAAAAGGAGTATGATAAAAAAGCCTCTCTATATATCAGTCGCCGCACAGCAAACAGATCGGCAGCCAGGGGAAGTGAAACAGAAACGTTCCATTTTGACTGGTCGCATATAGAGAAAGAAGTAGATTTTGACCCGGTGCTTGTCAAAATTCTGTTCTATCTGGACCAGAAAATTGACAAGATGATTGCTAATCAGGAGAAGATACTCAAGAAGTTTGATACTACGGAGGAGGTGCACGATGAATCAGCAACAGGAGAGTGTATCGATATAAGCGGTTCCGGCGTCAATATGCTGGTTACAGAGGAGCTAAATACAGGCTCCTTATTGGAGCTGAGGATTGACCCACCTATTAATCCTAAAATGCAAATTATTCTTTTAGGAAAACTCACCAGGATTTGCCAACCAAGGGATAAAGAAGATGAAGGCTTTGAAGTTTCGGTAACATTTAGTGCAATCAATGAAGATGACAGAGAGGATTTAATAAAGTATATCTTTCAGAGACAGCGCGAAATAATCGCTGCCAGGAAAAAAAGTGGCGACCTATCTTCAAACACATGACAATTATCACTTAGAACAAAATGCCGGCCAGGTAATTTCTCAATAATAATCTGCAGACGAAAAATCTTTTTCCAGAATCGCTCTGTGGACGTTTGTCCGTTACCAAATTCAGGCTCACTGTCTATCAATTATCTCCCGGAGAAGGACATTGGGCCTTGATTATACATAACATTTCAAGTTTAGAATTACTTTTTTAAGCGTTGCCTTTTCGATTAATTATATTAGCAGCTCTACAAAGACCTTACTCATCACTCCACCAAGAGGCAATATCTATCGTTCATAATAAATTAAATTATTATTTAAAAATACTTATCCACTTGGTATAACTTCCTTTTTTACCGGATTACAGTTACCGATTAATTGAAACGGGGATATCATTTGTGGTATGAAATTAGAAACAATTTGATACTGGCAGAAGCGATTTAAACACAATATGGCCGTATGTGCAGATTGATTTCAGTTTTAGAAATGGTGTAAAATGATTGAATGGTCAGATAAATATAGTGTAAATGTTGCAATTATTGATAAAGAGCATAAGGACTTTATTGATATTGTTAATAGGGTTACAGTTGCGAAGGAACACGATTACCGCCAGAGTGAAATAAAGGGGTTTTTATGTGAGCTGGTTAAATTTGCAAAAGAACATTTTAAGACGGAAGAGACTTATATGACAACATTTCAATATCCTGATTATTTATTACATTACAATGAACATCTTAATTTCTCTCTCCATATGATCATTTATAACAACCAGGTAATTAACGGTGAATATAAAATCCTGGACGAGTTGGATAAATATTTACAGGAATGGGTAGCCTACCACATACAGATAACCGACAAGAAATATACAGAATGTTTCAATAAAAATGGTTTAAAATGATCTCTATGTAATCTCAGAACAGAGCGCTTTTAAAAACTACTGAATGCCAAGCCTCTCTTGATCAATCAAAGTCAATCCACTCATCAGATCCGGTAAGGAAATAAGACTGACACTTTACGAAATCTCAAGCTTGAATATAAACGGCGAATCATGAGATCCAACTATTAGTTTATTGACTTTTTTGTCTAATACACAAGGCTCCTGGATCTTTACATCATTAACAATAGTACCAAAGCAGCTTCCCCTGTCTACAACGACATACTTATCATTAATGAGGTCTATCATAAAATGATTAGAGGAAATATTAAATGGAGGTTTCTCAGAGTTGTCTTCGAGGAACAGGTCATTGTCGATAAAGACATCATCCTCACCAATTGCACTTTTACGGCCAACTTTAAAAGGAAAATTTTCTATCCTCGGCGAGTTATCACCTAACGCGTTAATGGATGTTTCATTCATCCCAGTCATGATAACAAGCCCTTCCTTTTCCTGTTCTTTTCCTTTCCCTCCCCATGGCTGATCACCTAAACAATCCTTAATAACTATATTTTCATTGGCCGTTCTTAACCGCTCAAAAAGTGCCTTAATAATGGGAAAAAGTATCTTGGGATTTCTTGTCAACTGCTCATTAAAAGCCTTACGGTCAATAACCGATACCTCTGTGTCCTCAAGAGCCGTAACAGTAGCAGAGCGTGGCCTGTCATCCATCAAACCCATTTCACCAAATATCTGTTTCTTACCAAGTACTGCAAAAACTGTTTTTTTGTCATTTACAACAATCGAAACTTCAACCCTTCCTGACTCAATGATATATGCACAGGTCTCGTATGAACCTTGCCTGATTATAACCTCCCCTTGTTTGAAAGATTGATGCATATAAACCCTACTTCTCAATAGTGACAAATTTTATTGTACAGACAAATCGAGTTTTTAAGGCAGCACCGCTTATATTACACTACTTAAATCGTAAAGCAAGCAAATGTTTCATAATCACAGGTATGAATATTGACAGAAGTTTTGTACTCTGATATAAGTTATCTTATCAATTAAGCTAATAAAAGACTGAATGCCCATTTACCGGCTATCTGATGTAGATATGATTTTAGGATAATTAATTTAAAATCTTATTTATCTATTAGATGTTTAAACATAATAAAAATCCGGTCTTTCTATGCTGTGCAGCTGAAGACATAGAAAAAGTTAAAGAAATTCATGATGCCATGAAGGCAAGGGCATTGAATGTGTGTTTTGACAGGATTGATATTAATCCGAAAAAATGGGAAACTCATGTTGAAAAGGCTATAAATAAGAGCCATTTTTTTGTTATATGTCTCAGTAAACATACTCTACCAGACGCTGAGGATAAAAGACACGGCTTCCATGATTATGAGCTTAATAAGGCTTATAATATAGCACAGGAAAGATCTGATGAAGGTTTTACCATTACTCCTTTAATTATTGAGGACTGTGGTCAAGACAGCAACTTTCTCAGCAGCCCGCATCAGTATAATATATTTGAAACTTTTGACAAAGAGCTGGACAGATTGGCTCTTAATCACGGTGGTTGCTCTCTCTCTAATTCCAATGCTAAAGATGAGAGAGCAGAAGATGAAAAGATAATCGACGGTCTTATGGGCGAAGCAACAGTGGCTTATTATACCGGAGACTATCAAAAGTCTTTAGCTTTTCTGGAAAAGGTTACTGCAGAAACATCTGACATCTATGAAGCATGGTATAATAGGGGTATTATTCTTGCAGATCTAGATCGTCATGATGAAGCAATATCTTCCTTTGACCAGGCTATCAGTATCAAGTCTGATGATCACAGGGCCTTTTACAATAAAGGAGTTTCTCTGGAGAGCCTGGACCATCTTACGGAGGCTATTTATGCTTTTAACCAGGCCATAAAAATTAAATCTGATGATTATGCGTCATGGTATTACAAAGGACTTGCTCTCGACAGTTTAGGCAGTTCGGTTGAAGCACTTGAGGCTTATGATAAGGTTACCACAATCAAGCCTGACCATGAGGAGGCATGGAACAACAAAGGTATTATCCTTGAAGGATTAAACAGATATGAAGAGGCTCTTGCAGCACTGGATAAGGCGGTTATAATTAATCCCGATGATTACGAAGCATGGCATAACAAGGGAGTTGTTCTTGGTAATCTCAATCGACAGGAAGAGGCTATTGAAGCATTTAACAACGCTATCAAGTCAAAGCCGGATGTCTTTGAGACATGGTATCAGAAGGGAATTGCTCTTTGTAAAATTAATCATCATGAAGAGGCGTTAGGGGCGCTTGACGTCGCAGTCAGCATCAACCCGGACGATTATAAGGCGTGGTACAGCATAGGCGTTTCACTTGATAATTTAGACCGCCAGCAAGAGGCTATTAAGGCATACGAAAAATCAACCAGAATCAAACTTAGCGATAGAAACAGTGAAAATAGTAGTGATTAGACAAGACGGACTGTATTGAACTAAACATTTTTTCACCTTGCGTCTTTCGCATTATTTTACTATCATTTATAAGCGTATCCAGCAGTAAAGCCATGCGTGCACCCACCATTACTGGAACATCCGTGGCAAACATTTAACCTCCACCTTTTTTTATTTTCTATTATTTTTAAACTATGGGCTCTATTTCAAATACTATAAAAATGTCAAAAGGTAACCCTTTTTCTGATTTAAGGATGATGAATTGGGTTACAAGGCTACTCTCTTTTCAGATAGACGGCAGGCTAAATAGCGGCTACAGCTTCCCACCTTATCTCATACACATAACTCCAACAAACCTATGCAACCTACGCTGTAAAATGTGTGGACAATGGGGTGAGACCGGCAATTATTATAATAAAAATTCAGATCTTTTAAAGGAAACCATGAATATTGAGGAGTTTGAGAGGCTTATTGATGATGTCTCTAAATTCTCACCAACAATTTTCCTGACGGGAGGAGAACCATTCTACTATAAAGATATAATCAGGTTGATAAAATATATTAAACAGAAAAACCTGATTTGCTGGGTTATCACAAATGGTACACTTCTGGAGAAGCATGCAGACGATATTGTAAAACACGGAGTGGATGTGCTATATGTCTCAATCGACGGGCCGGAGCAGGTTCATAATGAGATCAGGGGTATCCATAACGGTTATCAGAAAATTGCATCAGGAATGAAGAAAATCATTCAGACAAAAGAGAAGTTTAAAAAACAGAGGCCTCTCTTGTGCCAGGTATTCACTATAACCGATCACTCCTTTCCATACATGGAAAATATAGATAACACAACTGATGAGCTGGGTTTTGAAATGCTGCTTATTAAACATCCATATTTTAATAACACAAGAACGGGCAAAAACTATGAAGCAATGATGAAAAGGGTGTTTCAGTGCCAGGCAACATCATGGCAGGGATGGGTTAATGACAAATCAAGTATTGACACACAAGTCGTACAGAACAGCATTTCAAGTTTGCTACATAAGAAGCACAAATTCAAACTTGCTTTTTTTCCTACAATTAAGGTCTCTGATATACCGCAATATTATTCAACCTCTCAGGACAATTTCTATAACGGAAGTAAATCAAAGAACAAGGTTCAACGCTGCATTGCTCCCTGGACGCAGACAATGGTATACCCTAATGGAGAAATCGTCTTTTGCAATGACAACCCTGATTACATATTAGGAAACGTTAAAACCGAAAGGTTTTCAGACATATGGAATAATAACAGATCGAGAAGGTTTAGAAAGTTTATTAAAAAGAATTCTCTACCAATCTGCTCAAGATGCTGTGGACTGCATTATCATCCATTCCACCGCTCAGCTAAAAGTCTAAAATCACTGGCAAATTAGATCCAGTTATTTAAATACTATGAAATGGTACAAAATCTTCACACCTGAATTAAAGGAACTGATTGAGAGCAAAAATCTAAAGGGATTAAGCCTTTTAATAAGAGATATACACCCTGCTGATATCGCTGATATAATTCGCGAGCTGGAGCCTGCAGAGAGAGTAATAACACTACGTGTTCTCAAAAAGTCAAAAATTGCAGAAGTATTTTCTCTGCTGGATCCTGAAGAGGAAGAAGAGCTGCTCGGGTATTTTACTGAGCGCAGGGCTAAAGAGATCCTTCTTGAAATGAGCCCTGATGACAGGACACAACTCCTTGACGAACTTCCTGCATCAATGGTTAAGAAACTTCTCAAACTCTTTCCTGTTGAGGAGCGAGAGGAAACTAATGTCCTGCTCAATTACCCTCCTGAATCGGCAGGAAGGATAATGACTACAGAATATGTAGATTTAGGAACGGAAAATACTGTTTCGGAAGCTTTGGAACAGATTAGAAAAACCGGTCCCGATAGAGAGACAATCTATACGTGTTATGCGATTAATGATAACAGGGTACTGTGTGGCGTTGTCTCACTTAAAGATATCATTCTTGCTAAACCGGATGAGAAAATAAGCCAGATAATGAGTGAAAATGTCTACAAAGTAAATACAACTGATGATCAGGAGGATGCTGCCAAGGCAATCCAGAAATACGATTTTCTATCTCTACCGGTTGTTGATAGCGAAAATCGCCTTGTAGGTATTATAACGGTAGATGACGTTCTTGACATAGTAGAGGAGGAGGCTACTGAAGATTTTCATAAAATGGCTGCGATTCAGATGCCTGAAGAGAGATATTTTCGCGCAGGCTACTTCAAACAGCTGACAGGAAGAGTAGGATGGCTATTTGTCCTGGTTCTTGCAGCCACTATCTCTGGTAAGATCCTTCAGAAATACTCTCTGGCTCTCAGCTCAATAATTGCACTCGCATATTTCATACCCATGCTTATGGGAGCCGGTGGTAATATCGGCTCACAATCATCTACACTAGTAATCAGAGCTCTGGCTACAGGCGAATTGACACTAAGACAGTGGTGGAAAGTACTCATCAGGGAAGCGTGTGCCGGGTTTGTTATCGGTGCGGCCCTTGGAACCACTGCATTCCTTATAGCTATATTTCTGCTGCACAACACGATGCTGGGGATTACTGTAGGCATCTCCGTAGCAACTGTGGTTACTGTTGGAAACATGGCAGGAGCAGCTACTCCGCTTATCTTCAGCTATTTCAAGCTTGACCCGGCTATAGTTTCGGCACCTCTTATCACTACTATAATTGACGTTACAGGAATAATCATCTATTTTGAAATTGCAAGAAGGATACTGAATATACCCACCTGAAAGCAAACCGGAATCCCGCCAGGGGGCAGACGAAGATGTCTCCCGAAAATGATTTAAGGCTCAAAATGGAATCCTCACGAAAGTGAGGTAACCTTTGAAACCAAACTAGGATAACTATCTAAAGAGAGGAAGACATTCTTACCCTCGTAAATCGTACCTTAAACATATCCACCCGGCCGGAGAGTCCAGTGTCATCCTTGCTTTCACAAGGAATCCAGATGAAATGCGGGATTCCAGTCAGGACAGACGTGGAATCCTCTCGCAAGAAAGGGTTGTGTCATTTTATAAAATGAATGTCTGGTAATCTACTAAACTATCTATTTTCTCTAAATAACTATAAATTAGTATCAAGAATAGAATCACTTAACGTTTTATGCTGGCAATATCCCAATAAAAAAAAGGGTAAGAATCTTAGCGACTCTTACCCTTTTCTATTTTGTCGGATCAGAAATCCGATTTGCTCAAAAACAACTTAGAACTTCACTGTTGTCTGCAGATAGAACCAGTCAACACCTCTGTCATTTCCGCCACTAGTATCTTCAATAAAGTCATCAGCAAAGAAATGTCCGTAACCAGCTACTACACCAAAGTTATCAAACATCTTGTACTTAAGTGTAACATCGATTTCCTGACCAAGATCATCATCCACACTTTCAACAGTACCAGTGTCTCTGTTAGTTACAAAAACGTCAGCACCTGCCCTGTTTACAGCAGAACCTCCGATATGCCACCAGTTATCCGCTTCTTTATCCAGTGAGAAGAAGTGTGCTTTGATGTCTAATACAAGCTTCTTAGTTGGCTTTACATTAAAATGGATCTGATGGTCGACGATGTTCTGCCATGAAGTAATATCCATATATCCATTGTGAGCATGCTGCGTAGGACTAACCTGCTTATAAGTCTTCTGACTTCCTTCATCAAAGGAATCATCACCACTAGCAAATGAGTACGCATAACCTATCCTTGGTGTCCAAGGCAGATTCTTGAAAGTATAACCAGCTTCCGCATGAATAGCCCATGCATCAATACTTTCTTTCCCGATCTTTGTGTCATCAGACCCAGCTGGTGTATACCTTGCGTTTCCAGCCTGATAGTTCGGCTCAACTGTATAATCAAAACCACTCATGAAAGTATCTTTGAATAAAGCGATATTTTTACCTGCGGCCCTTAAACCGAAAGTATATCTTGTCTCGCTTTCCAGAGCATCCATTTCAGCACCAGAAACAGCTGCATTAGTCACATCTTCGTCTACTGACTCTGCCTTTGCAACCAGATAAGGCTCAATAACGTTACCCTTCAGGGCACCACCAAACTTATACTGTGAATAAAAACCATACATTACTGTGTCTTTGTTATCATCTACACCAAAGTCACCACCACTGCCGCTAACACCACCAGTGGCTGTTTCATCAGTCTGCCATGCAAAGATATCCAGCCAGAAATTACCTCTCTTGTACATTAACTTTGCACCGTCATAAGTTCTGCTCTGGTTAGCCCATCCAAGAGTACCAATTACCCTGTGGTTACCATATCCCTGTTGCCATCTACCGATACGAAGCTGAACGTTACTGAGGATAGGATTAATGTCGCCAAGATTTCTCAGCTGAACATAACCTTCCTGAACGTCTGTTTGTGAGTTGTTGCCAGTTATCCCAGAATCACCAAATGTACGTACATCCTGGAACATTACGCGAGCCATCACGTTTTTGTTGATGTCCATATCAAAGGATAGTCTCATCCTCTGCAGCGTAAAATCCTGTGTAGGTTTTCTACTACGATGAGCTCTTGTAGACAAACTGCCAAGAGTACGAGTCGCACCCTGCTGCCTATAAGTACCGCCTGTTGCATTAAAATCCTGGCTCCTGATTTCATATCGATGCCTTAAGTTCAGGCCGATATTCAAACCCCTGATTTTTCCAGCGGTTACGTTTCCACCGCTAGGCTTTGATTCCAACGCCTCTATCCTCTTAATGAGGTCAGAAAGTGCCGGATCAGCGGCTTTAACATCCTGCATTCCAACCAGCGCACATCCTGCTGTGATCGCGAATACAGATGCAAAAATTATAAGATAGTTTTTAATTCTCATCATACTCAAATCCCCCCCAAAAAATTAAAAATAAGCGTATTTCCCTACCTTTTTAAATTCCATAAAGTTTACTATATATACACAAATTTATACAAATTGCAAGCTTTTTTTACATAATGAGTGTCAAAAGCTGAAATTATTTAGCAGGCAAATAGCGTGCCATTGCCTAGATACAGGGTGGGTGACCCTTAAATTCTACTTTATTTTTTAAAATATGAGAAAATAATTCACAAATCTGCAGGAACTAATTTCCCGATTGACTGATATCAATTACCAGCCATTTTCATTCAATACACAATTTAAACTCTAAATCATCATTAAAAAATGGATTCAGAGCCTTAAGGAGCCTGCATTTCAAAACTACTTGCCTCCGCCAAGGCCTATTCCCAGCTTCTGTTCAATGTTGTATACTCTTTCCAGCATATCATGCTGAGACTTGATGCGTGACAGCTGGTTGACCATTGGCGCCCAGCCCCACCACCATGCGTAATCCTGCTGGCCATGCGCCACTCCTTTATAGCCTTTGAGCGCATACCAGAACCACATGTTTCCATATTCGGTCTCAATCTGGCTGGGATTACCATCATCATGCCTGAAATTAGCATAGACACCAAGAATAGGGCCTATCACAGGCATCTTACCCTTAGACATCTTAAGCGCCTTGAAAACCCCTTCACCAAGCAGCTTTACACCCAGCTTGTCGGCAAGCACATCACCCATAGGGTAAGGAGCTCTTGCTTTTACATCAATCCACCCCTTCTCAAAACACTCTTCTACGAGTAACTGTGCTTCATCACGCTTACGATATGCGGCAAACATATATTCATCAAGGCCCTCAAACCAAAGTCTTGCAAACCGCCCGCTATGACAGTTATTGCAAACCTCCAGCCATCTTTCGAGTTTCCTCTTGTTTTCACCATCATAAAGATCTATCTTCTTGTTCATTGGAGGAAGATTAATCCCGTAAGGATAATCCTTCATGCCGGACTTGTACTCTACCTGGACGGGCGGGAAAGTACCCATTCGCCAGCGCCCTTTAGATGTTACATTGTGCCCCCATTTACCTGATGTGTTATTGTACATATGGCAGATCTGACAAGTAGGTGCCCGCATTTCAGGCCCACCTAGCTCTAAATCATTCAAACCTTTGTCAAATGCCCAGGTGTCACCCTCCATAGCATAGATAACACCCATTTTTGATTCGCTGTAGGTTTCGGCATCAGGATGGTCTGCACCCATGTGGCACGAAAAACAAGCCTCAGGGTGTCTTGCCTCTTCCGCGCTGAATTTATGCCTTGTATGACATGGATCGCACCTCTCCATTGAAGGATGGCACTGATCACACCCTATAAACGAATAACCCTCTCCCCTCCTGAAGCCTTCCACATACCACGGCACTACAACATTAGATATCCATGATGCCCTGTGACTCGGCCTACCATCTTCAATCTCTGAGGCAAACTCCTCTACCTGCTGCCTGTGACACTTCTTACACACATCATCAGCAACCGGCAAAAACAGCTCATCATGACTTTCGCCATGACAGTAGTTACATGTTACCTGTTCAATCTTTATGCCAGCGGCTTCTTCAATCGCCCTGGTCTTTTCCGCAAATTTAGGACCTCTTCTGGGCTTTGCGTGAGCTGATTGCCTCCAGGATCTGACAATACCAGGAGTCACCTCATCATGGCAACCCATACAATCCCCGGATGCATATTCATCAAACAGGTCTTTAAAAGCGCTTAAATCCGGCCTAATGTAGTGATTTTTTGGGCTCCAATACATATGGAGCGGTGTAGGTTTGTAATAGTCTGCCCAAGGACCGCTACCTTTTTCAAGCCCAACCCACTCCTCATAATATTTTTGACCTTTTTCAGTCGGAAAAACTAATCTTTCAGGAGAGGGATTCGGAGATCCCTGTGCAAAAACTGTGCTGTCGCTTAACATCAGGAAAGCCACACAAATTATCAAAACAACGACAAATCTGAAATGTCTCATAAAGCCCCTCCTCTTCACTCCGGAATTATAAATTTACAAAGTTCGGAAAAAAGCTTAAGTCGCTGATACAAACGACTTACATAGTACTAAAAGTGATGCAAAAGTCAACAATAATATGCCGTAACTATAGATATTTTAAAGGTCTATATGTCTACCAAAGAGATAAAGCACAATATATAGCATTCACCGCCCGGAACAATTCATACATTCTTACAAACAATACAATGACAACTCTAACCTGAATCCTGCTTTGGAATATATGTTTATTTCACACGTGCAACATTCTCAAAATATTCCTTACGCATTTCATGTCTTTTTGGAATATGACAATTTCCGCATATCTTAAAATCAAAAGAGATACGAGCCAGTTTTTGCCCCTCTTCAACATCACCTTCGTGCTCTCCAGCCATAAGATGGCTGTATACCTCTCCGGGACCATGGCACCCTTCACAACCCACTCCCTGCTCAGAGTATATCTTCTTGTCTTCTCTGTAACCCGTGGTATGGCATTTATAACATTTCTTTTTATAATCAGCGCTCCCGCTCTTGTAATCAGGCTCTTTTACTATTCTATCGAAGGTGCTAAACTTGGTTTTACTCCACCTTTCAACATGTTCCGGATGCATTTTCTTGTGGCACTTAATGCATTTTCGTCTTCCGACATATATTTGATATTCACCTGTCGGGCCATAAAAGCTCTCCACCCTGAGTCTGTCTTCGTACTCAGGGTTCAATTCATGCAGCCTCTTCCACATTTTTATAAATTCATCAGCAGAAGCAGTACGGGGCCCTTCCATTGCCTTCCTGTCTGCATGAGATCCTTCGTGCGCACGTTCAGATTCAAGCGCCCTGCCATTGCCACCATGACACACCGTACATCCATAAATATCATAAGCAATTGGAAGCCCCTCCGGATGTAATTCATGCAATTCATCTTCATCAATATGACACGTCATACATCTCTCTACCCGAGGCCCATTCTCCTGATTACTCCAGAGGCCCTCACCTTTGAGCAATATCTGTTTTATATCAAACTTTGCTTTTTTCAGCCCATTGATTTTATTCTCAAGATCTTTTGCTTTTTTCGGGTCACCCCATTCTGGGTTTGACCAGAATTCATAGTCCTCTTCCGCCTTAGCGATCTTTTTCTTGATAACAGCCCGTTGGTGTTGCTTCCATTCAGGATTATACTCTTTATAAAACCACACCACTGAAACACCCAGCATCAAGATAGATATTGTCAGCAGCCATATTAATTTTACATAATGGCCTTTTGTGCTTATTCCCGTGTTAGTCGAAACGTTATCACTCATATTAAAAGCTCAGGACTGTACTAAATATTTTAATTGATAGAATATATTTAACGTTAAACACATATCTCAGGAAAATTTTGATAGGAATTAACCACATCATCGCCATTAAACTTACAAAGATATAGTATCTTGTAATACCCAAAGCCTTATAAAAACTTTTGAAAATGAGCTTTGGCACGACGACACAGGCGCCGAAATACAGAATAAAAAAAGCAAAGCCGCCGGCAATGTGAAAATTCACCATCTCAACCTGTGGCACAGCCTTTACAACAGTTTTATCTTCCCATGGCCAGTAAAATATTCTGCCCGGCCCCCTGAAAAACTGTCCAAGAATTATCAGGATATACCACATTGCGTAACCAAAGCAGAAAGCAGACACCGCAATCGGCCTCGCCCTGAAGGAGTACCTTCCAATACCGGACTCTTTGTTTGGATCAATAAAAGGCAGAACTATCAGGCCGGCAAGCAGTATAGAAGGAATTACAACCCCGGCCAGCCACGGGTCAAAATATATAAGCAGTTCCTGTAGCCCGATAAAATACCACGGTGCCCTCTCATCAATTGGCGTGTCAGACGGATTTGCTAATTCTTTCAGAGGTGCATCCATAAAAAGAGACCACACCATGATTATAAAGGTAAATACCAGCGCTGCAATAAACTCTATCCCGACAGAGTCACGGAGGTGTTTGACTGTGTAGTCCTGCTGTTTGGGAGTTAATGTTTCAAACCCCTCTTTATAATCAGCTGTGATATGAATATCCTTGACGTATTCCCATTCCCTCTTTGACATACGGACAAGAACTTCATCCTTCTCTTTAGACTCATCTTGTGCTTCATCCATTTTCTGTTCTTCCTGAAATAATGTTTATGCTTACAGAAGTCGCTCAATGATTTGTGTTACAGCGGCCCTGACACTCCTCCTGCCCTTCTTATTCGCCAGAAGTGAAATCCCATTAAACTGGCTATTCCGAGTGGCAGTGCAATCGCATGCAAAAGATAAAACCTTAATAATGTTGGCTGTCCAACCGCTGTTCCGCCCACCAGAATTGAATTCACATCTTTCCCCGGCTCTAACAGTGCAAACGGCCCTTTAGCCCCTAATAACGGCGCGTTCTCTCCCATACTGCACCCTATTGTAACTCCCCAGTATGCCAATTGATCCCACGGAAGCAAATATCCTGTAAAGCTTGAAAGCATAGTCAATACCAGCAGAATCACTCCAACAATCCAGTTTAATTCCCTTGGAGGTTTGTATGCTCCGGTCAGGAAAACACGCAACATGTGAAGAGATACAAACATCACCATTAAATGCGCAGTCCACCTGTGCATATTTCTTATTAAAACACCAAATGGAACAATGTATCTAAAGTCCTCAACATTCGCGTATGCCTTGTTGACATCCGGGTTGTAATAGATCATCAGGAATGCTCCGGTGCATGCAAGCAATGCAAAGAAGAAAACACTTAAGCCACCCAGGCAAAATGTGTACAGGATAATTCTTTTACCACCCACACTCATATTATAAGGGTGCAATTGCATGATCTTGGCAATTCCCCGCATTAAGCTGTTAATTGGAGACAAAGGCTTGAATTCACCAAACAGAAGATCACCAAATATTGCCTTCCATACCTGCGTACCCTCAGCTCTTTCCTCTAAGTTTTTGTCTTTTTCATCTTTTTCCTTTTTTTCTTCCATAAATAAACCAACTCCTTATCAAAGCGACAGAAAATCACCTGTCAGACAAGTTGCTATTTACAAGTCACAAATACTAAATTAAATATACGACAAAACTTAAACTGCTTAAATAGGTAAAATAAAATCCAGGTCTACAAGCCTCTCCTTATCAACAAGCAAACGCCCATCATCACTTACCTCAAGATACGCACGCGCTAAAGGTTTTGGCGGAGGACCAGCAAAATTTACTCCATTTTTGTAAAACTGCCCGCCATGACATGGGCATTTAAATATTTGTTCATCTTCAAACCATCTCGGTTGACATGACAAGTGAGTACATACCGCTATTAGGGCATATAAGCCCCTGTCCTCCCTTATAATCCAAACCTTGCGTGTTTCTATGAGTGTTACAGAACCAAGAGGATAATCTTCCGGTTTGCCTGCTTTAAAAATGCTAGAAGGTTCGTACGAAACCCTGGGGATCAGATAACGAACAACAGAAAAACTCCACATAGAAACAAGCCCCCAGAATGACAGCCATGCTCCCCAGAAAAGGCACCTTCTCGTAATTGTCTTTGGGTGGTCAAGAAGCGCACCGGGCTTGTAAGGCCCTTCAGGCCCTTTAGGCCCGGTTGATGCCTTTTCTCTAATAGTTTTTAAGTAATTTACGTCTATCTTATCAGCCATATGCGATAATTAACGAAAAAGGTTCCATTATCGTTAAAAAAAAAGCTAACTTTTGTAATCATTACGAAAAACAATCGGAACAAGTCAGAGATGCGTTGTAAAAAATAATTTGTTCTAACAGCTAATATATACTTTAGACTAAATACAATGTATTTTTGTAATACTAAAATATTAATCTGTATTATTATAGGTTGGGGCTTAAATTATTTGCAAAATGTGTTCCACATATAAATAATTAAACCATTAATGCGTAAGATCTTGCTGACAATAGACATATACAAATTCACTATTTAATAAAGGAAACGGTTTATTTCCGCCATATGCCTTTCTTTTGACATCCTGTCAATACATTTTACAATTTAATAAAATCATGGACATTATGTCAGCACTTTCAAACGTTTTTTCTGTTTTGCTCTAAAAAATCCAGAATTGAGAACTGTAAATAAAAACAGGATGTAGCTTTTACATAAACATTTGAATATCAACATCTTACACTAAAATCTTATTGAGCATCTTAACTTATTGAGGATAGAAAATATCAGTAAAATGGTCGTAATTAGCTCAGGCCAACGGGAAGATAAGTTTAAGGCAAGTATGGATGATTTTTTGAGGAATGAGGCTGCTGGCAAACTATTGTTAAACAAAACACTTGAAATCAATACAACAAAGCTATAGACTTTCTTTGTATTATTTTCAAAAGCCGTATTTAAGTGGTTTTGTAATTTTTTCCTAAAAAACAAGGAGAAATATAATGAAAAGAATCATAATTATTTTAAATATATCTGTTTTCCTAATGATTTTCTCTTTAACGGCCCCATCATTCGGAGAAACAACTCACATTGTTAAAATGACGAATGACTATGAGTTTGTTCCCTCTTCATTAACGATTAAGAAGGGAGATAGTGTGGAATGGGTTGTAACCGGCACAAGGCCTCACGAAGTAGCAAGCGGAACAGTAACTCTAACGGAAGACGGAAGAGAGGGCGTACCTGATGGCCTCTGGGACTCCGGCAAGATGGCTTCGGGAAGTTTTACCTACACTTTTAACACTACCGGTACTTTTCCTTATTACTGTGATTCTCATGTTGATGTAGGAATGATAGGGGAAATCAAGGTTGAATAATTTCCTCAAGAATAATTTCAATCGTGATTCGACACAGCCGACGGAGCTAATACTCAAATCCAAATGACAAAGCCCAAACAAACTTAAGTTTAAAACGCTTAAAATTGCATAACAGAAAATTATCTTGCATTTAACTTAAGGCATTTTAGCCAACTTTCTTAAATCGTAATTTGCAAATCTGTCTCGGACAAAAAAATAGTATTTTATGACATTGGCCTCGCAAGGCAAATATTATGTTGCATGACAAATTCACGGCATTGAATCTTGTTAAGGCCGCGATGGCTGCACTACTCATCCTTTCATTTTTTTCTTTTATGGGGTGCAGCAAAACCGACGATGGCAATACAGTTGAAGTTACAACTGATAAAGTGGTTACGTTAATCCAATGGCTTAATGATAAAGACAGAAGCGTCAGACAGATGGCGGCAGAGCAGCTGGGAGAAAAAAAAGATGTTCGTGCAGTTATGCCCCTGACCTCTGCTTTAAAGGACAAAGACAGAAGTGTCCGCTGCAGTGCTGCAGAAGCGCTGGGAGAGATAAAGGATGCCAGCGCAGTTGAACCACTGGTTGATACACTGAGGGATAATGACAAAAGTGTCAGATGGAGTGCAGCAGGGGCACTGGGAGAGATAGGTGCACCGGCAGTGGAATCTTTAATTGCAGCACTCAAAGATAATGACAGTAGAGTCTGTCAGTATGCTGCGGCATCGCTTGGAAGGATAAAGGATACCCGCGCTGTTCAACCATTGATCACTTCTTTGAAGGATGTTGACACAGGTACCCGGCACGCTGCAGCAAGGGCGCTGGGAAAGATAAAAGATGCTCATTCAGTAGAACCTTTGATTGTTGCACTAAAGGATGATGACAGTGGTGTCCGGCGGGATGCGGCAGTAGCGCTTGGAGAAATCGGGGATCCACGCGCAGTCCAGCCGTTGATAGATGCACTGAAAGACAATAACAGTACTGTGCAGTGGTGCGCGGCAGAGGCATTGGGAAAGATAAAGGATGCCCGTGCTGTTGAACACTTAATTGATACACTGGAAGATAATGACAAAGACGTCTGGAGGAAGGCGGAAGAGGCACTGGAGGAAATAGAAGGAAAATGAAATATTCACTCACAATCATTGCAGTATTCATAGGAATATCTATTGTCACTGCTTCCTGTAAGAAATCTGAGGAGGTAAAGATTGAAAGAGGAGAGGAAGTAAAGACGCATACACAGGAACAGGGAAGTCTGGCAGGAGCGATGAAGAAGGCCTCCAGATCAATGAGGAGATTGGCAAGGGCGGTAGAATATAATGACTGGGTTCAGATGGATTTATTGACAAAAGATCTGAAGGAGAATATAGGCTTTAATTGTGTGGAATTATATATGATAGAAAACAATGATATTCCACATGAGTTTACTGTATTAAGCAGCAAATTTAACAATGCCTTAAATAAACTAATGTTGTGCAGTAAAGAACAAGACTCCAATAATACGAATATGGAATTCAACAATCTGGCAAAGTCGTGTGACGCATGCCATGAGAGTTTTAACAAAGATGCAGAAACAAAGTTAGACTTTACAGATTAAAGGTAAAGGCAGATATGCTAAAACCGGTTTGGTTTTCGGCTTTTCAAAAAACTTAATCTTTGCTGAAGTGATTTACAAAACACCGACAATATGTTGGTCGTTTTGTTCTTTTAATCTCCTGAACCCGTCATATTGCTGTAATTTCCTCCTCAGTCAGATAGCACGCCGGGTCCGCCACGAAGGGATCACCACACATCTCATCTGCCCTCGCTCCGCAACCTCTGCAAAGGTGATTATAACTACATCTCCCGCACCTGCCCTTGAGATAGCGGGTTTTATCACTCATCCTGGCAAGGAGCTCATTTCCCTCATCAAAACAGATGTCACTGAGCTTCTGTTCCCTGATATTGCCTATTGTCCTGTCCTGCCAGTATGGGCATAGGTGAACATTACCCCGGTAGTCAACGTTTACAATCCTGTCCCCCGCCGGACAGCCGCCCTGCCTGGCAAGAAGGCTTTCCATCTCAGAAGCGAGCTCCGGATCATGTTCCGCAACGCGTCGCAGCAGGTAAACGCCGTCGTCATATAATTGTTCGGTAACAACCTCCATCCCTGGATTCTCCATCGCATAATCAATGAGATAGTCAATGATTTTCCGCCTCTCTTCCTTCACTGCCTTCCAGTCACCGCCTTCAATGCGTTGACAAACCGCAAATCTTTTTAGTCCGGTGTTTTCGATAGCCTCTATTATAGAAGGCATCTGAGACAGGTTAAAGCTTCCAATCGTAATCCTCACACCACAACCAACCCCTGCGTCTCTGAGATATTCCATAGCAGGCAAGGCTTTTTTCAACCCCGCAATAACATCCATGGCACCGCCTATCTGAGAAAAACCGTCCATATCAATTCCCACATATGAGATACCGGACTCTGCGATCTCCCTAGCAGTCTGCTCTGTTATAAGGGCAGCGTTGCTGGATAAAATAATTCTCAGGCCGCTTTTATGGGCGTGGCTTGCAAGTGTGAAGAAATCATCCCTGGTCAGGGGTTCTCCCCCATAGACAGAAATCATAGGAACCTTAATTGACGCCATATGGTCAATAAACTCTAAGGCTTCCTGTGTGGTTAACTCATCGCGCTCTGCCTCAAGAGCAGAGCCCAGGTGGCACATATCACAGGCAAAATTGCACTTTCGGGTGATATTCCATATCACCATGGGAGATTTGACATTTGCATATCTGATGAGATGTTTTGGTACCTCATCAGCTCTCTTGTTGTGGTGCTTCTTAACATCCCTGGCAGTCTCCCTTACCTTGAGCAGCCGGCTGAAATTAATCATGCCGCGCCTCCTCATGCACTGGCTTAAGTATTTCCTCTTCGGTTAAGTAGCAGCTCGGATCGGGAGCGCCAAAGTCATCATAAACCGCGAGAGCCCTGGCCCTTGAACCACCCCTGCATATTTTCAGAAACCTGCATTCTGCACACTTGCCGTGGAACAGGCTTTCCCTGTTTCTGAGCTTCCACAGAAATTCATTTTCACCATTCCAGATATCATTAAGGCTTCTCTCCCTTATATTCCCCAATTTGGTCTTCAGATGCTGGCTGGCGTAAACATTGCCCACTTCGTCTATGTATGCAAGTTTTTCCCCGCAGCCTTCACCACCGTTGCGGAGAAAGTGTTCGTACGCTGCCTCCGCTTTTTGTGGATCTTCCTGCAAAACTTTCATATAAATGTAGGCAGCGTCAGCGTAGTTTCCGACTGTGAGAACTTCAAGATCGTGGTTGTGACGGTTTATCTCAACGGTTTTTCTGAACAGATTATCCACGGCCTTCCGACGATCATCTGGCGATAAATCGTTGTTCATGAGTTCACGTCCGCGACCGGCGTACTCGAGATGATAAACGCAAAGGCGGTGAAAACCTTCTTTAACCAGGAGTTCCATAATCTCCGGAAGTTCATGGCAGTTGAGTCGGGTTATGGTGTACCGCAACCCTGTTTTTATCCCGGCATCGCGGAGATTCCGCATTCCCTGAAGTGCATTGCTGTAAGCGTCTCCGCTACCCCTGAAATAGTTGTTAGTCTCGGCCAGGCCATCCAGGCTGATGCCAACGTATCCGAAGCCGGCATCTGCCGCCTTTGCCGCTATCTCCGGGGTGACTATAGTTCCGTTGGAGGACACTATGACCATCAAACCTATATCTCTGGCATATTTTCCCAGCTCGAAAACGTCTGTCCGCAAAAACGGCTCTCCGCCAGAGAGTATCATGAATGGGGAGCCACAGTCCGCCAGTTCATCAAGCATTCTTTTTGCTTCATCAGTAGAAAGTTCGCCATCAGAAGCTGTGTTACCACCGGAATAGCAGTGCATGCAGTTCAAATTACACCTCTTCGTTGTACACCATACTACGACAGGTGCAGAGCCTTCACGTCGCTTGTGACGAAGGGCCCTGTTTTCAAGTTTTTCCGATACCAGTATCCTGCTAACCTCTATCATGTAACCGAACCTTTGCCCCGCTAATTTCCTCCTCTGTCAGGTAGCATGCAGGATCTTCCCCAAATGGATCACCACAAGCCACCTCTGCCCTGACCCGGCATCCCATGCATAGGTGGCTAAGCTTACACCTTCCGCACTTGCCCTTAAGATAGCGGGTTTTGTCTCTCATCTTGACGAGGATCTCATTTTCCTCATCAAACCAGATATCACTTAATTTTTTCTCCCGAATATTGCCAATTGTCCGGCTCTGCCAGTAAGGACAAAGGTGCACATCTCCACGGTTATCTATGTTAGCCAGACCGTCCCCCGCAGGGCATCCGCTCTGCATGGCAAGGAGTTTTTCCACCTCAACAGCACGCTCCGGCTCATTCTCAGTAACGTCCTGCAACAGGTAAATGCCGTCGGCATAGTTATCGGCCGTAACAATGTTCATTCCGTTGCTTACCTTGGCTTCCCTTATTACATAGTCCATCACCTCTCTCCGTTGATCATTGAAAATATCCCAGTCAATAATCTCCTTTCCTCTACCACCGTATACGAGTTGAAAGAGTGAGAACCTTGGTATCTTCTCACGTCTGGTTATCTCAAGGACCTTAGGCAGCTCACCATAGTTCTGATTTGTAATGGCAAACCTTACACCTGTTCTAACCCCTGCCTCCATAAGATTCCTCAACCCCTGAATCGACTTTTCAAAGGCTCCCCTGGCCCCCCGAAAGCTATCGTGGACCTCTTCTGTACCGTCCAGGCTGACACCTACATAGGCAAAACCGGCATCCTTTATCTTCTTTGCCACTTCCCTGGTTATAAGGGTACTGTTGGTCGAAAGTATGGTCCTGAGCCCATGCTTCATGGCATATACATTCAGCTCATATAAATCGTCCCTCAACAGCGGCTCTCCGCCTGAGAAAACCAGCATGGGTGATTTTATAGCCACCAGGTCATCGATCATGTTCATCGCCTCTCTGGTAGTAAGGTCACCCATATCCTCTTCAGTCTCTTCCCCCACTGCATTAATATAGCAGTGGGCACAGCTTAGATTGCACTTCTTTGTCACATTCCAAACTACCATTGGGGAGGCTGTCTTAGAGAAGCGAAGCATCCATTTTGGCGTCTCATTCTTGACTGCTGAATATCTTTTAATCTCATTCAGCGTTTCTTTGCTCTGTAAAAGTTTTGTACAATTTATCATTCAGCACCGCGTCTTTATATCGGGAAGAATGGAAAAATAAAACAGGCACGGACAAATTGTATTTGCCCGTGCCTTCCTGTAATCTACTTAAATAATCCGGAAAACCGGTTAATACAAGTCACGCACTGTGTTGTACACATTGAACTTACCCGTAGGGGTGAGAAGGTTTGGTATCCTTGCTTTTACTTCAAGGGTCTTGTCATCCATCACCACTATCTCACCTGCTTTACCCTTTTCAGCATCTCCTAGATTACCCCAGATGCTTATCCAAACTTCGTCTCCTGCCTTATTGTACTCCATGTGCACAGCTTTACCATAGTCTGCGATTTTCAATTCCTTGAATATCCCGGCTGCCATATTTGCCTTATCATAGACAGCAACGGTTGTTCGATATTTCGCTTTCTTGCTGAGAGGAGTGTCAAGCCATACCCATTTACTATTTGGATGTGTCTTGATAAACAGGTTGCCAGAGCTAAGCGAATTTATTTTCCTGACCACTTTCCAGGCATGATCCGGATGGTTTACCGGGTCAGTTCCTATCACTGATACCACACTATCACCAATGTGACCTGTGGCCCATACTGGACCAAATTCTGGATCAATCCAGTTTGCCCCTCTACCGGGATGCGGCTTAATGCCGCCGGTATCAACAAGAGCAACCAGTTTCTTTTCCTTGGCATCCACGACGGCTACTTTGTTCCTTGCGTTCGCTGCCACGAGGAAGTAGCGCTTGGTTGAATCCCAGCCTCCGTCATGCAGGAAGCGTTCGGCCTCAATCATCTTAACTCCCGGACTGTTTGGGTCAGAATAATCCACGAGCCATACCTGCCCGGTTTCTTTAATATTTAAAACCCATTCAGGTGCGAAGTGCGATGCTACAATACTGGCTACGCGCGGTTCAGGATGGAACTCTTCTGTGTCGTAGGTGTAGCTCAGTGTACTTACGATTTTAATAGGCTCAAGAGTCGCACCGTCCAGTATCACAAACTGAGGCGGCCAGTAACCACCGACTACGGCGAACTTGTCTTCGAAACCTTTGAACTTGCTCACATCGACGGATCGCGCGTCAAGGGAACATCGGATCTCTGCTACGGTATCAGGCTTTGCCATCCAGAGGTCTATCACTGTACACTTCCCATCTCTGCCTATTGTATACACGTATCTTCCTGACATCGACATCCTGACTATGTGTACCGCATATCCTGAATCAATTGTACTAACAACTTCTTTGGTGTCACCGTCAACTATCGCAATCTGTCCTGCATCGCGCAATACAACGGCAAACATATTATCCACGTCACGTTCATGCTCAGGCTTTGTAGGACGCTTTTCCGGCGGGACCAACAATTTCCAGCTGGCTTTAACGTTCTTCATATCCCATTGAGGCGGGACAGGAGGCTCGTTCTGAATGTACTTCACCAGAAGATCTGTCTCTTCTGCTGTAATAGTACCCATTTTTCCCCAACCGGGCATGCCGCCACCGGTTCCAAACCATATAAATTCTCTGAGTTTCTTTGATCCCTTGGCTTTCGTCTTACCTGGAGTTAGATCTGGCCCGGTAGCCCCTTTCCTCAAAACTCCATGACAACCTGCACAGCGATCGAAATAAATCTGCCTGCATAATTCGAACTGTTCAGGGGTGAGGACAAGCTCCGTCTCAGATGCAACTTCAGACTCTTGTTTTGCCTCCTGTTTTGCTTCTTCAGCAAACACCTGTGTACTACCTGCCATAAAAGCAACTACTAACATTACTGCAATTAATAATTCCCGCATAACTTTCACCTCCATGAAATTTTACTTAGATAAAAACATCTCCTTTTCACTAGAGCTTGTACGTTCCCATTCCCTCCTTTCATGGTCACTGTATAAAAGCTTCAAAAAGGTAATATTTAAAATATCTACATTCTCGATGGACTTCTCTGGGCAAGCCGCGTTCCTAATCTGCAGGCCAGTCGAGTTAAACACCCGGGATTAGTCTTGATCCATGATAAACCGCTGGAAAATCCGTCATGCACATAATCTTTCAACTATTATTTTGCGCGATGTATCATAAATAACTGGTTAAAACAATAGAATAACATTTATGCTTTAATTAGTAAATCAGTAATGTCCCCTATTTACACCCTCTTTTTTACTTATATTTCAAAAAAAACAGTTAAATCTATCTTATATAATACAACTCAAATACAACTCAAACTATTTTCTGATAAACCCCCTCAATTTCTTATAAGTGCAAATAATTAATTATAGCAAAAAATATACCATATTTTCACAAGTAACACGAACGAGCTGTATCTGCACAAGTACCACTCATTAAAGCACATATATTAAAATATCATTAATCTACTATGCTTTACATGTTACGCCCTTACACAAGCATATTTGACAACATGTCAATACATATTGCAATTTAGCAATATTGAGGACATTATGTCAGACACCAGCACCCGCCCGGTTTATATTTCTGAAGAATCAGGACATTTATAAATACCAACCAAATACCCCTGAAAAAAGATATTTAAATACAGCTTTTTCTCTATTAATCTGTCTTTTCAGCATCTTTCTTTGTTTCAGCAATGATCGCCGGAACAAGATGTGACGGAACAATATCATAATGCGAAAGCTCCATAGTATATGAGCCTCTGCCGCCTGTCATTGACTTAAGTTCTGTTTCGTAGTTCTTAACCTCATCCATGGGAATACTTGCTTTAACAACCTGGAGGTCTCCATAAGAATCCATACCCTGCACCCGGCCTCTTCTAGATGAAAGGTTACCAGTAATATCACCCATAAACTCAGAAGGAATAGTAACCTCTATGTTAACCACAGGTTCCAGCAAAACAGGTTTCGCCTCATTAAATGCCAGAGTGAATGCCTTTGATGCCGCTATCTTAAACGCAGCTTCAGAGGAATCTACATTATGAAAAGTACCGTCGTATAGCTCAACTTTCACATCTACTATAGGATTGTTACTTAGGATCCCCTTTGTAATTGTTTCTCTTAAACCTTTTTCCACCGCCGGGATATACTGAGATGGAATTGCTCCTCCAACAATTTTACTTTCGAATTCAAATCCGCCACCTCTCTCTAAAGGTTCAATACGCAAATAAACTTCCCCATACTGGCCCTTACCTCCGGTCTGTTTTTTATGTTTATACTGTGCATCTGCTTTCTTAGTTATCGTCTCTTTATGAGGTATTTTTGGTTGCCGTGAATCTACCTCAATGTCATAGCGGCTCTTCAATCTATTCAAGATTACATCCAGGTGTAAATTACTCATACCCATGACGATTAATTCATGGGTTTGGACGTCTCTTGAGACCTTAAATGTGCTGTCTTCGGCTACCAGCCTGTTAAGCGTTTCACTTATCTTTTGTTCTGCCCCGCGGCTTTTTGGTTCAATGGCCAGAGAAGCCATAGGATTTGGAAATTTAATGTCCTTAAATTTAACTTTAGTCTGCGGATCACATAACGTATCTGATACAGATATATCATCGACTTTTGATATTGTAACTATGTCACCAGGTATGGCTCTTTCTATTTCCTGCTGTTCCTTTCCGAATGTTTTAAACATATGCCCTATCTTTTCGATCTTCTTTGTACGCGTATTGTAAACTTCAGGATGACCTTCCAACACGCCTGAATATACTCTAAAGAAACTGAGTTTACCAACAAATGGATCTGTAATGGACTTAAACACTTGTGCACTTAAAGGAGCGCTTTTTGAAACCTCTACATCTTTTTCCTCTTCAGATACTTCATCTCCATCCACACTGGCACACTTACGGGCCATTCCTTTTTCCGGAGAAGGTGTAAATCTTGCAATCATATCAACTATTTCTTCAACACCCAGACTCCCCTTGTTCTCGCAGCATAAAACAGGTACAATACTGCCCGAAGCGATTGCAGTATTCAAACATTCCTGAAGTGTTTCATCAGATATTTCCTGCCCTTCAAGATACTTTTCCAATTCAGTATCAGAAACAGAAACGATGCCTTCAACCAGCTTCTCGCGGTTTTCATCGACATCACCAATCACGTCACCCGGCACTTCATCAGGCAGATTAAGCATATCTACCACCCCTTTAAAACCTGACCCGTGGCCTACAGGCAATGTTAAAGGCAGGCACTCTTCACCAAATGCATCTTGAATGGACTCCAGAAGCTCAGGATAGTCAATATTCTCACCATCCATCTTTGTAATTACGACAACTCGAGCCAGCCCTGCATCACCTGTAAGGTCCCACATTTTCTGAGTGTTGACCTGAATTCCGCTTGTTGCAGCAATTACTACCACTGCGGTTTCCACTGCATTTAATGCACCTATTGCACCGCTAATAAAGTCAGGATACCCTGGTGTATCAATCACATTAATCTCTTTGCCCTGCCAATTACAATGCAGGACTGAAGAGTCAATAGTAGTCTTCCTCTCTTTTTCTTCAGCGTCGAAGTCTGAAACGGAAGTACCGTCATCAACACAACCTAAACGCTTTGTTGCTCCAGCCTTAAACAATATACCTTCTACCAGCGAAGTCTTTCCTGACGCACCATGCCCAACAAATGCCACGTTCCTAATATCTTTCGTTTCATATTGCCCCATCGTTGCCTCCTTAGAGAGTTCACTATTATCAAATCCTTCAAATCATAATTCACCAAAATTCTTGAGAATCAAAAGGCCATTATTTTGACTTTTTTCAGGATGGAATTGCATCGCAAAGATATTACCTGTTGAAATCATTGAAACAAATGGTACACCGTACTCTGTCTCGGCAGCAACAACTTCATCTCCATCCGGAACTACAAAATAAGAGTGCACAAAGTACATATACGGATCAGAAGGTAAACCTTTTAAGATCGGCACATCTTTCTTTTCTCGAATTGTATTCCAGCCCATATGAGGTATTTTCAGTTTTTCGCCGTTTGTAGCCGACAATGCATTAAGCGTTCCTACATCCCCTTTCTGCCCGCCCAAATTGCCCATATTCAGTCTTTCAGCGTCAAACCTGACTACCTCACCGGAAACTATGTCCAGACCTTCACACACTCCATCCTCATAACTTCTCGTAAACAGCAGGTGAAGGCCAAGGCAAATCCCCAGAAAAAGTTTGTTTTGTTTTATATGGTTTTTTATTGGTTCAATCAAACCCCTTTCCTGTAAACCATCTTTAGCATCCTTAAATGCTCCAACACCCGGTAATACAATTTTGTCAGCATTTTCTATAATTTCAGGCCTATCAGTTACAACAGTATCAAAGCCTACTTTTTCAAATGCCTTAGCTACACTCCTCAAGTTGCCCATTCCATAGTCAATAATCGCAATCATCAGTCTGTCAGAACAACAATCTCTACTCTTCGATTCTTCTTCTTACCGCTCTTATTCTTATTGCTTGCAACCGGCTGATGTTTTCCGAAGCCGGCAAGATATAACTTCTTAGGATCCAAATGGCAATTATCTATTAGATAATGAAGTACGGTTGTAGCCCTCATCGCAGAAAGTTCCCAATTTGACGCATATATCTTCTTTGTACGTTTAATCGGATCACTGTCGGTATGCCCCTCAACCCTGATTGTCTCATTTGGAAAATCTTTTTTAAGTACACTACATACTTTAGTTAAGCTTTTTTTTGCCGATTTCTTCAGTTTAGTCTGTCCGGAATTAAATAAAATGGACGAAGGAAGAACAACGGAAATATGACCCTCTTTGATCTTAACACTTACTCCTGTCCCTCTAAGTCTTTTCTCCATACTGCGCTGTGCATTCTCTAATCTATCCCTCTCTTCAATTAACCTTGCTTTTTCTCCCTCACTGGCAGCATATTTAGAGTCTAAACTTTCATTTTCACGTTGCAACTCTTCAATCCTTTGAGTCATTAACACTTTTTCTTCCCGGAGGCTTGTCAACTCTGCACATCCAACAGAAAGAACTATCAATGACAAAAAGAAACATTTTACAAATCCTGACTTAAAACTCATAAACACCTCCATTCTCTAAAATTAAAACCACATGAGTTGAAAAAACTTCTAATATAGCCATACCTGTTTACTTCTTAAATTTATTTCGTTCACTTATCTTGTACTATTAAAGGCACAAAACATTAAAAAAGATACAAGAAAAGGTTTACATAAACATCTAAATAATTATCAATAATTTCAATAGAAGCATTTTTAAACAACAAACATATAAAGGCTGCCAGTGATAAAAATGGGCCGTAAGGTATCATCCTGCCTCTCTTTGAAATAAGCCTGGGTATCCCAAACACTAACCCAAAAAAAGGGGCCAGGAAAAAAGTTGCAACAGCCAGTTTCCAACCTATAAAACCACCTATTACACCCATAAGCTTTACATCACCGAAGCCCATTGCATCTTTCTTCAATACCAGCTTACCGATGACACCACATAGGAAGATCATTCCGCCAGCAACAAAAATCCCTATCATTGATACCTGAAGGGAAGCTATCCACTGGTTAGCGCTATTATCAAAATAACCCAGTGCGCTATTCAGATTACGACTTCCCGTACACAGAAGGTTCGCTATTGGAGCCAAAACCAGCCCGGTATACGTTATTTCATTAGGTATGATATAAAGCTTTAAATCTACGAAAGAACCAACAATAAGCAGGCAACAAAAGATCAAATAAAAGATATAAGCACAAACCAGATCGCCATCTACTAATAAAACGCTATGGAATAGGGACAGGAAAACAATACCTGTGATTATCTCTATTATTGGATATAATGCTGAAATCTTATGTTGGCAATGTCTGCATTTACCTCTGAGAACAAGATAGCTTACAACCGGGATATTATCATACCATGCTACACGTTTACTACAATTAACGCATTTAGAAGCCGGCCATAGCAATGAGATTCTTTCGGGAATTCTGTAAATACATACATTTAAGAAGCTCCCGATAACGAGTCCCAGGCCGAAAATCCATAGTTGAAACAAAAGTCCCTGTAATCCTAAGTATTCCACTTTTGAATTGTAAGTGTTATGTTAATTAACTGTTATCTCGTTTTCAAGTAGAAATATCTTTTAGCTCAAGCTCGATATCTTCTTTATACGTCATATTGTTATTGTAAAAGCCATGTGTTTCTTTCCGATATGGCGGTCTGAGCACATACGCTATAGAACAATTTCCATTATTTTGCTTAAGAGCCTCTATTTTATTCCCCATACCAAATCCTACTGTTTTGAATGAAACATCCCCCTGCCGCACATAAAAACCCAGATGTTTACCATTAACCCCAAAACGGCGTACCTGACCAACTGCCCTTACGTTTCTGGTAGAAAATACTGGAACCTGATTACCTTCTCCGTGCGGAAACAGGCATTTCATCTCTTTAAATAAAGAGCTTGAAATTGACGACAACTTAACTTCAAGATCTATATTCAGTGTCGGAGACAACTCTTCCCCATCCATCTGTTCTATTGAAACGGTATTAAAAATATCCCTGAACTCAGAAATATCCTTTTCCAGGATCCTCAATCCGGCAGCTTGTGCATGTCCTCCAAACGCAATCAGTATCTTCCTGTCCCCAAAATGTTCCTGACATTTTTTCAGGGCATTATATAGATTGAATTCAGGAATCGACCGTGCGGAACCATGACCTATCCCGTCATCAGTCGCAATTACAATAACCGGTTTATAAAACTCCGATGCAAGCCTTGAAGCAACAACACCAATCACCCCCTGGTGCCAACTGGCATCAGATACTATAATTGCTGTTTCAGAGTCGATATCCATTTCCTGCAATATCTTCTGCCTGGCCGATTGCAATATATCGCTTTGTATTTTTTGCCTTTTCTTGTTCTCGCTTTCTAAATATTCGGCTATCTCCTTTGCTTCGTTATCGCACTTTGCAGTTAACAGCTCTACGCCCTTTTTTGCATTTCCCACTCTACCGGCAGCATTAATTCTTGGCCCTAAATTATACCCTACGTGGGTGGAGTAAATTGTTTTGTCTTTAAGCCCTGCAATCTCTTTTAATGCCTTAATTCCGGGATTACCAGAATTCTGCAGAGAAGCAAGGCCATATTTTGCCAATATCCTGTTTTCCTGTTTTAAAGGAACCACGTCAGCGATTGTACCCAAAGCAGTTAACCCTATCGCATCCATAAGAAAATCTTTAAACTCACTTGCAACCTTTTTATTCGGCGAACGACCGGTTCCAGCCCGATCCGCCAGACCATTCTGACTGGCAGCACCGGTACGGGCAGAAGCAGTCTGTCCTAATGCCCACGCAAGCATAAAAGCGACTCCAACACCGGCAAGCTCTCTGAAAGGATAATTTGAGGTTGTCAATTTAGGGTTAATCAGCCCAAAAGCGTCGTTACATCCACAAGACACCGAGTTTTGTGCCACAGCCTCTTTATCTCTCTCCAGTAGTTTATCTCCAGGCTCATGGTGGTCAGTGATTATAAGATCAATACCTTTTTCTCTGGCAGATCTAGCCTCTTCAAAGGAGTTAACGCCGCAATCAACAGTTATAATAACTTTTGTACCTCCTTCACTCAGCGTCTCTATTGCCCCAATGCTTAGACCATAACCCTCTTCTAAACGATCAGGTATATAATAATCTATAGTTGATCTCTGGTTCCAATAGAGCCTGGAAAGAGTCTCTAGACACTGTACCATTAATGCTGTAGCAGAAATACCATCAACGTCATAATCACCGTATACTGTGATTTTTTCGCCCTGACTTAACGCATCAATAATTCTCTCACTCGATTTTTCGATATCAGGCAGCAACATAGGATCACTAAGTAAAGACAGATTTGACTGCAAAAATGTTTTGGCAGAATCCACATCTGTAAGACCTCTATTAATCAACAACTGTGATAAAATTGGAGAAATACGAAGTGCGTCAGAAATCTCTGTTTGAAGATTTACATTCAAAGGAGGGGTTACCCATTTCTTTTCGGACAATTCTTGAATGGCCATTCTGTTTATAATTGGCAATTGCCGTTTTAATACTACTCTTTAAAACTTCATTTCTTAGAAATTTATTTGTGTCTTTAAAGTTAAAAAAGTAACTACCCGCCCGACCAATCAGTACGAGCAGGAAGTTTGGAGTGAACTAAAGTTGTGGTAAAAAAGCAAAGCTTTTATTTATTAGACACTTCAAACCTGGCTGAGGCTTTGCAGCACTTATGATTTAAACAAGATATCCTGTATCTTTTCAATAAACAGCAGATTGGAATAATTTGCAACCAGACGGGGGTTGACAGCATAAAATGGCACATCGAATCCGAATTTGATCATTTTTTCTTTGCACTCCTCAATCTCTTTAGCCGAATGGTTCTTGTGCATATTGATAACAATCAAGTCTATCTTATTTATTAATAATTTAGCAGATCTTTTTATTTTATCTACCAAAGGAGATACAACTAAAATCGCAACATCTGCGCTTTGAACACGAAGAAAGCTATTACCTTCTATTACCAGATTATGTTCATTGTCAAAACAGCCCAGTGCAGCCGCAATGGCGGCGTCTTCAACACTTGAATCAGATTGCAGCCAGACAACTTTACAGGCCCCCGCTCTTGACAATTGATCTGTATCTTTTCCCTTCTCTCTTAAGATACTATCACTTGTTACAATCTTGTAAGGTTCATATCCGGCATCGCACGCATCACAGTCCGTATGCCTTGGGCAGGAACCTTCATGTCTTATGGTAATCTTTAAAGCACCCCATAAGCTTTCAGTTTCAGAAACCTGCAAGTCGGAGGTGTGTCCTGTTTCCCCATAAGAGGCATTACCCGCATGCTGTAACACACGTCTATGCCTGACTATGCCCTCACGGTTTTTGTTATACAAATGCGTACTTCCAGACAAGTTACTTAAGAGAAACGATGCTACAGTAGTCTTCCCTACTCCGCTTGATGTTCCAGCAACAACAATTTTCTTCATTTTATCAGGGCTTCATATTCGTTCATGAAATACTTGATTGTAGATAACACGGGATTTGGAGCCGTCTGCCCAAGTCCGCACAAAGATGCCGTCTGTGTAACATATGCCATCTCTTTTAAATCTTCTATATCTTCCTTGCAGCCTTCTCCCTTGGTTATCTTTGTCAGTTTATCCAGCATTTTTCTTGTACCAACTCTGCAGGGAACGCATTTACCACAGGACTCTTCCTGAACAAACTCCATAAAATATTTTGAAATATCAACCATTGAAGTCTCTCCATCCATAACTATGAGACCACCAGACCCCATGATAGCACCAACTTCCTTTACAGATTCATAATCTATAGGCAAATCCAGGAATTCTTCAGGTACGCAACCTCCTGAAGGACCTCCCATCTGTGCAGCTTTAAATCCACTTCGACCAGGAACACCGCCTCCTATATCAAAAATAATCTCTCTCAGGGTTGTTCCCATCGGGACTTCCACCAGCCCCGTATTTTTTACCTTTCCTGCCAGAGCAAATATTTTGGTTCCAGAACCGTTCTTTGTACCAAGCTGTTTATACCATGCGGCACCTTCAGCGATTATCACCGGTATATTAGCTAATGTCTCTACATTATTAATATTAGTAGGTTTATTCCACAATCCGGAATTTGCAGGAAAAGGAGGACGCGGACGCGGCATTCCCCTTTTGCCTTCGATGGATGCAATGAGAGCCGTCTCCTCACCACAGACAAAAGCGCCTGCTCCCATTTTAATTTCCAGATCAAAATTGAACCCGGAGCCAAGTATATTATTACCGAGTAAATTCAGCTTCCTGGCCTGTGCAATCGCATTCCTGAGATGATTAACAGCAATAGGATACTCAGCCCGCACGTAAACAAAGCCTTTTTCAGAACCAATTGCACGCGCAGCAATCAACATACCCTCAATTACCGCATGAGGATCACCTTCCAGGATAGCCCTATCCATGAATGCCCCCGGGTCACCTTCATCAGCATTACATATTAAGTATTTTATATCACCTTTTGCCTTTCTACAAAATCCCCACTTAAGCCCTGTAGGGAAACCGGCACCTCCACGACCTCTTATACCGGAAGAAGTAATCACGCTGATTATCTGTTCCGGATCAAGTTCAAAAAGCGCCTTTGCAAAAGCATCATATCCTTTTCTTTCAATATATTGTTCAATACTATTTGGATCAATTATCCCACAATTTCTCAGAACAATTTTGTTCTGTTTGCTATAAAATGGTATGTCCTTCATATAAGGTATTTTTTTACCGGCTTCTGCATAACATAGCTTTTTTATAACCTCCCCCTTTAAAACTGTACTGGATATAATATCCGGCACAATATCTACGGTAACCCTGCCGTAAAAAATGCTAGGAGCATCAGGAGGGTCTACAGTCATAACCGGAGCCCTTGCACAGAGTCCCTGGCATCCGGTTTCTACAACCTCAATTTTGTCCTGCAATTTCTGTTTCTTAATCTGTTTACTGAACTCTCCATAAACTTCTTGAGCACCAAGAGCCTGGCAACCGGTCATACAAATAGATACTTTGACCTTATCCTTCTTAAGTTTCTTATCACCTGATGTTCTCATAGCAATAAGGTCGTCATACGATTTTAATCTTTTTAGCATTTTATATTCCTAAGTATTAATTTGAATATCCTTTAACAATATCCGCCACCGAATCTGTCGTCAACTTGCCAAAATATTTATCATCAACCATCATTACCGGGGCAAGAAAGCATGTTCCAATACATGCAACCGTTTCCAATGTAAATTGATAATCAGCAGTTGTCCCTCCTTCTACCACATTTAATTGTTCTTTTACTCTTTCTTTAACGTCTTCCACACCTTTCACATGACAGGCGGTACCGGTACAAATCTTTACCGCATGCTTACCACGTGGTATCAGAGTAAATTGTGAATAAAACGTGGCAACTCCAAAGATTCTTGTCAGTGGTACATCCGTTATCCTTGCAATTTCCTTCATCACAGGTTTTGGTAAGTATCCATATTCATCCTGCGTTTGCTGTAAGATTGCTATCAAGTTAGAATCATAGTCATGATCATAACCTGAAACAATACCGACAACAGGTTTTAAATCTATGGTTTTATCTTCCACGTCTCCTCCTTATTATTATCATGAACTAAATGTCCTGCTTATATAATTTACGGCATTTCTAAATATGGAGATCCCGTCACCTTCTTCTCTTAATCCTTCCCTGGTCCATCTCGGGTGCTGAGTCGGATCAACATGACGTTCAGGGTGCGGCATCATACCGAGAACCCTGCCCGTAGAATCACAAATCCCTGCAATATTTCCCAGGGAACCGTTTGGATTCCACGGATAATCCGATATAATACCATCTTTATCAACATATTTAAATACTATTTGCCCGGATTTATCAAGTTTCTCTATATCTTCCCGGTTCTCCGCAACAAATTTACCCTCAGCGTGAGCTATGGGAACATAGATTAAACTATCATTATCAACAAACACAGACCTATTTGAAGATGATTTTAAATACACCCACCTATCTTCAAATTTATTTGAGTCATTGTAAGTCAAAGTAAATCTCTGTTTATTACCGGATAAAGATGTCCGGGTTCCATTCACCTCAGGCAACAAGCCCATTTTCATTAAGACCTGAAAACCATTACAGATACCAATTATCAGCTTACCATCATCGATAAACCCCGTGAGTTCATCAATTATGTGCTGCCTGAGCTGATTTGCCAAAACCTTTCCTGCAGCAATGTCATCCCCATAGGTAAATCCTCCTGGCAGAATAAAAATATGATAAGGGCTTAACAGGTCTTTTTCAATGACTAATTGGTTTACATGCATTAAATCCACATCAGCACCCGCTTTTTCAAGTGCATACTGCGTTTCGTAAGCACAATTAGTTCCAGCCGTACGAAGTATTACTGCCCTTGGTTTATTATTATGTTTTTCAGCTGCCATGGTTTTATAAATTAGCCATTCAGAACCAGGCTAACCTTCCTGAGAAGTCTTGCTTCAAAAGATTTCAGCCACTTAGGAAAACAGGGTAATCTCCTCTCTTTCTAGATGAACCCAATTCTGGAATCCTCTCGAAAGAGAGGTTTGCTTTATTCATTCCAGATTTGATTTATAACCTCAGAGTTGCCTGCCACGCCTCTTTAAGGTCAGGAAGTTTCTCCGAGATCACCCTCCTGCCGCTTATAGATAATACGGTAAACAGATCGTTTTCAACAACTTTTCCCAGACATCCATTCGTAACGCCTTTAATAGTCTCCTCAAATTCTTTCTGACATTGCGGTTGAATTTCAACAACAAATCGTGTGTTAGATTCCGAAAAAAGAACTATATCGTCCCTGTCAACCCCTTCTTCAACAGGTACCTGTGACAAATCAAGTTCCATTCCGTATCCGCCGGCAAAGCTCATTTCTGCTGCCGCAACGGCAAGACCACCCTCCGAACAGTCATGACACGACCTAACCAATCCCTTTTCAATCGCATTTGCAAGTAAATCCATGGTCCTCTTTGCAATCTCAGTGTCTACAACTGGAACTGAATTTCCCACGAAACCGTGTGTATAATAATAGTGTGAACCACCAAGTTCATTTTTTGTCATACCTATAATATAAATCAAATTACCTGGTAATTTAACATCCATTGAGATCGCCCTGGTAACATCCGGCATTACACATATGGCAGAGATCAACAGAGTGGGTGGTATAGAAGTAGTTTTGTCTCCGTCAGTAAACTCATTATTCAAGCTGTCTTTGCCGGAAATAAATGGAGTTCCGTAATACAACGCAGTGTCATAACACCCTCTTGATGCCCTTACAAGCCCCCCCAGACACTCAGGTTTACCGGTATTGCCCCAGCTGAAGTTGTCTAAAAGGGCAACTCTTTCCAGGCTGCCACCCACAGATACAACCTGCCGCAAGGCCTCGTCAATCGCCGAAGAAGCCATATGATAAGGATCTATGTCACCATATTTAGGATTCATCCCATTCGATACAATTACTCCTCTGTTGGAGTTTAAAACCGGCCTGACTATGCACGCATCTCCAGGGCCATCGTTATCTACTCCCACCAATGGTTTCAGAACACTTCCACCCTGTACCTCATGGTCATATTGTCTGATTACCCACTCTTTGCTGCAGACATTCCATGAAGAGAGAATTTTTTTCAGATCTTCGCCATAATCCATCTTCTCTTTTATCTCTGGTTCTGTATGAAATGGAGGATCCCAAGTTGCCTTTCTTGTAATCCTGGGCAGCCCATCATGCAAGAAAGCCATTTCAATATCAGCAACCGTCTCACCCTTATATCTTAAGTGTAATCTTTTGTCACCCGTAAACTCTCCGATAAATGTAGCTTCTACATCTTCCCGTTCAAAAACCTCTCTGATTTGCTCCCTGTTTTCAGGCGGTACAGAAAGCACCATTCTTTCCTGAGCCTCTGAAATCCAGATCTCTGAATAAGACAACCCCTCATACTTAAGAGGTACTTTTTCAAGATCTACAATTGCCCCAAGCATCTCTCCCATCTCACCTACCGCAGAAGAGAGGCCCCCGGCACCGCAATCAGTAATATTATTGTACAGACCAAGATCCAGTGCTATTAACAGTGCATCCGTAACCTTCCTCTCCATTATAGGATCACCAATCTGAACCGCACCTCCGGATACTACTTCCGATTGGTGAGTTAATTCTACAGACGAAAATGTAGCTCCGTGAATGCCATCCCTCCCCGTCCTGCCACCCACAAGTAAAATCAAGTCACCCTCGTACGATTCCTTTTCACATTTGTTCTTCGCAATTAACCCAACATTTCCACAATAAACAAGCGGATTACCCGTGTATCTTTCATCGAAAAAAATAGAACCGTTCGATGTAGGTATCCCCATTCGGTTACCATAATCTCTGACTCCTGAGACTACACCTTTAAAAATTCTTTTTGGATGAAGAACACCTTCCGGAAGCACTTCCTGGCGCATATCCAAGGGCCCAAAGCAGAAAACATCTGTATTCAAAATTGGTTTGGCACCCAGCCCGGTACCTAAAGTGTCTCTTATTACACCACCAATTCCAGTATTCGCACCACCATAAGGTTCAATTGCAGACGGATGATTGTGTGTTTCAACTTTAAAGCAGATATTGTAGTCTTCATCGAATTCGATTATGCCTGCATTATCCTTAAATACGGAGACGCACCATGGCTTATTCAATTCTGAGGTAACCTTTACTATTGTACTGGCAAGAAGATTATCGATATACTCTCCATTATACTCCACTATTCCTTTAAATGTCTTATGCATGCAGTGTTCAGACCATGTCTGGGCAATTGTTTCCAGTTCAACGTCTGTAGGGTTTCTGCCCAGTGTAGCAAAATATTTCTGAACAGCCTTCATCTCAGCAACTGTCAAATACATCTGCCCTTTCTCACTAACATCTAGAAGCTGTTCATCATCCGCATCCAGTATATCAAGCGTCTGCCTGTTGAAGATGTAATCCACTGTTTCGTTTTTGTCTTCATAAAACAGATTATCTTTGTCTATAAAAACATCCTCTATGATTTTATTAGCAAGTACTTTGTTAGCGATAGTTTCAAGTTGATCATTAGTAAGCAGGCCAGCTATCAGAAATCTTTTTGCTGTTTTTATTGACCCCGCACTCAAGCCCAAATCTTTAATCCCCTTGACCACAGTGGATTCCACCGGATCCATTACCCCACGTTTACGGGTTACCTCAATCGTATGAACATTATTGTTCTGCCATTTCTTGCCAAACTTGATTTTTCCTGCCCGTAGATCATCATGTTGGCTTGATGATCCATTAGTGCAGATATAATCCTGTGTCAGTCCGTCTATCAACAGTTCGCTGCAGATTCTCCCAATGTCTTGTTTAGACAGGTCCCCTTCTACGAGATACACCTGCACCATGCGGATTTCATTTACAGATGTAATCCCTATATGCATAACCTCTGAAGCTATTTCATTCCCGACAGAATCAGGAAAATTTTCTTTAGTGAAGATCTCTATTCTGGTTTCCATTTCTTCTTATCACGTACTGTTTTAGCCTTTTTCAACCGGTTTAAAAGCTCATTATCGTTTCCCCGCTCCAAGTCATTTATAGTACACTCTACCTCTTCAGAGAAACACTTCAGCGCCTCAATTATTTCCTTCTTATTCTGTTTGCTTATACTTAACCAAAGCTCAGGATCTCCTGAAGCAATCCTGGTAGTATCTCTCAATCCGCTGGCTGCAAACTCCCAGTATTTCTCATCAATAACACCGGCAAGAATGGAAGCAACGAAATGTGGTAAATGGCTGACAAATGCCAGGATCTCATCATGTTTAGAAGGAGTCATAATACTTATTCTGGCACCCAATTCTTTCCACATGTCTGATAACTTTGTTATACATTTCTTCGAATTGAGGTTTGTTGGTGTAAGTATACAGACACTTCCCTCAAAAAGGTCCGGCCTGGCGGAATCTATACCTCTCTTCTCTGAACCCGCAAGAGGGTGCGCACCTATAAAATCCGGTTTTTCTCCATCACAGGTTCTCTCTATTTCATTGTTTACCTGAGAAACAATATAATCCTTGGTACTTCCAACATCAGTAAGGATTGCCGATTTCTTCATCATGGGAATTATTCTCTTTGCAAAGTCTGGTATAAGGCCTACTGATGTTGACAAAATTATAATGTCAGCGTGTTTTACGGCCTCTTCGATTTCAAGTGTACCCTGGTCTATAGCATTGAGTTTAAGTGCTTGATTTATTGATGCCTTACGATGACCGACACCTGTAACCTTTGTTGCCAATCCTCGCTTTTTGAGGCCCAGTCCTATTGAACCGCCTATCAATCCTGTCCCTATAATTGCGATCTCTCCAAGGTTCATTTTGGTCCATTTCTCAACAAATAAATAAAATATTTTATCGCCTGTCCGGCCGGCTATCCGTTCGCCTGCCCAACGCATTCCAGCGGGATCGGGTACCTTCGATGTGGTCAAATCCAAGCTAATTTTAAGATGGCGATGTTAACCTTGTAATAGAATTTTGTCAATTTTAATTAGTCTATATTCCCTTGATTTGCGTAAAAAAACTGCTAAAATTGCAAGAAGTTTACAGCGACCGCAAAATAACTAATACTTTATAGCTTTTAACGTGGAATTTTGCTATGACCAAAGGCATAAAAACGAAAAGTACAAAACCAAAAAGCGTAAAACAGAAAAGTGCTAAACCTAAAGCTACAAAAACGATAGAGGATAGCATACTTGAACTGGAACAACGTATTCAAGAGCTTAAAGATGATACGACACAAAATGATTCATCTGTTCAAATAAAAGAGCTGGAAGAAAAAAAAACAGGCCTTCAGAAAGAGATGTATTCCAATCTCACCCCCTACGAAATAGTGCAGGTAGCACGCCATCACCTGAGACCTCCGTTTTCTGATCACCTGGACATGATGGTTGACAACTTTATAGAACTGCACGGAGATCGTAATTTTGGGGACGACAATGCAATTGTCACCGGTTTCGGCACTATTGGCGGTAAAAAAGCTCTGATTATTGGTCAACATAAAGGCAAAACAACAAAGGAGAGAATCGACAGCAATTTTGGAATGCCTAACCCGGAAGGATATAGAAAGGCATTACACAAAATGAAACTGGCAGAGAAATTTAAATTACCTATAGTTACGCTGATCGATACACCGGGAGCAAATCCGGATATAGGAGCAGAGGAGCGGGGCCAGGCACATGCAATAGCTATAAACATCGCAGAGATGAGCAAGCTCAGAACACCCATAATCTGTATTGTCATTGGAGAAGGTGGAAGCGGTGGTGCATTGGGAATCGGTGTGGGCGACAAATTTTCTATCCTTGAATTCGCTTATTGCTCCGTCATCTCGCCTGAGGGTTGCGCTGCTATCTTATGGAAAAGTAAAGACAGCACAGAAGAGGCTGCAAATGCACTGCACTTGACGGCAAAAGAGTTATACAAACTGAAAATAGTTGATGAAATCATTCCTGAACCAATAGGAGCAGCACACAACAACCCAAAGGAGATGTCCAGAATACTAAAAGAGACGATTGTTCGATATATAGATGAACTCCAGGCAATACCTATAGATAAATTGATTGAGAAAAGATATCAAAAATACAGGAAAATTGGCAGTTTCCTGGGCGGAAAATAACGGAAAAAATCTTTTTTGAGAAAACTTTCTAAAATAATCTTAATTCTCCTGATTACCGGCCCGGTCTTTGGATTTGGAAAGGACACACCGGATCAAGTACTGACAAAGTACTTAAAATCACTCTATTCAAATAATCTGAAAAAAACATACAGCTATATATCAAAAGCAGATCAGAGCACCATAAGCAGAAATGAATTTATTAAACAGAACAGCCTTGGCGATTCTTTTACTCAAGAGATTGCAAGGACCGTTTCTACACTTCGCACGTACAGAATAAATGATACAATAATAAATAATGACAATGCATCTGTAGATATTACCGTATGCTCCCCGGACATGTATAAAGTCATGGGTGAGATATTCGGCCCTTTTCATGGCCAAAAAAACATGGAAAACCCACAGGAAGCAGCCAGGTATATGTTGAAGCAGTACCTGCAAAAGGGTAACGTACCAATGGTTGAAGAGAGAGGAACTTTTACGCTGGTAAAGGAAGAAGGCAGGTGGAAAGTGCTCTTAGGGTTCGCAGAAAAATAAGTAGGACTTAAATTGATTAATTTAAGAAAAGGATAAAATTATGAGAGAATTATTATTGGATATAGTAAAACGAGTCAGTTTCAACATTGATCAATTGCAGAAAAGTTTCGAAGAGTGGTTCAGGAATAAGTTCGAATCACTGACGGCGATCAAAGAGTCTTATCAGGAAACCAGTTCATGTACCTACGAACAACAATACACTCAGTTTGGCAAAGAGCGGGAATATTTGATCGATTTACATAAAAAGATCATGGAAAAAGAGTATCACGAAACTGAAGATTCCAGATTGCTCATACAAAATATTTTTAACGATTACGATGAACTGCTCCGTAAATATCGTGGAATAATACCTCTCGACTATTCTACTGACATTATCCCTGACAAAGCACATGCTGATGAAGGAAGTGAGGTCGAAACAGAAATCCTCCATTTCTTCCCGTCAAATTGCAAAAGAGAAGATATAATAGAGCACACAGCAGAAATCATTAAACACGTTCAGGAAGAAGCTCTTTCCGATACACCAATCTGGGTCAAGGTTATCCAGCATAAAGGGATAAAATAGATTTAAGATTGAAAATTTAAGACAGAAAAAAACGGAAATTTGTCCTTCCTTTAACTTTAGTTCTTTTTGAACTTTAGCTCACTTTTGTCACTTTTAATTGAACACAAAATATGTCTGTAACCAACACCCCTAATCTGGCTGTCCTGATTTCCGGAAGTGGAACGACACTCCAAAACCTTATTGATAAAATTGACGACAACACCCTTAATGCCAGAATCCAAGTTGTTGTATGCAGTTCCCCGGATGCCTATGGTATAAAGAGAGCAGAACAGAACAGTATCCCTTCAGCGGTAGTACAATACAAAGATTATAATCAACCAGAAACTTTCAGTAACACGATAATAGAAGAAATTGAAAAATATCCAGTAGACCTGATAATACTTGCCGGATTTCTGCACCTTTTTAAAATACCGGATAGATATACCGGCAAGGTAATGAACATCCATCCTGGGTTAATTCCTTCTTTCTGTGGCAAAGGATATTATGGCCACCATGTCCATAGAGCCGTAATTGAGAGTGGTGTTAAAATCTCAGGATGTACAGTTCATTTTGTTGATAACGAATATGACCGTGGACCTATAATTATCCAGAGAACAGTTCATGTTCACACTGATGACTCTCCAGACGAACTTGCACAAAAAGTCTTTAAAGAGGAGTGCATAGCATATCCTGAAGCAATACGCCTCTATGCTGAAGGAAGATTGAAAATTGAGGGAAGAAAAGTCAGGATCCTGGGTGTTGCAAAAAATTAGATAATTATGAATATAAAGCCTTTGTTAAAAACAAAACTGCTGCCACTATTAACTTTGAGAAAGTTTTTGATCGTTTCAATTATTTGCCTGTTTATAGTACAGAAAAACACTCCCTCCTACGCTATTTCTATCTTGAGAGTTGAACCTTCGGTTATTATACTCCAGGATCAGGCATTCTATAATTTAAGGAAAGGTAAATTCCTTGAAGTTTTTAAAAATTGTGAAGAGTTGCTGACAATCAACAAAAAGAGTGTTCTCGCTTACGAGATACTACAGGTTTCATATGCTGCTATCGGGAACGCCGACAGGGCACAGGAATTGATTGACTCTTTAAAAGATGCTTCCACTAATTTATTTCTTACACATCTGGCTAAAGGAATAATCTTACATTCCCAAAAGAGGTTTGATGAGGCAATTGAAGAGTGCCAGGAATCAATAAACATATACAAAGACAACCCTCTCGCACTCTACTTCCTTGGAAGAATACACACAGACAAAAAGGAATTCGGCAAAGCTGAAGAATACTTCAGGAAGGCAGCTGAGAGCGAACCGGAGCTCGCACTGGCATATACGGGTCTGGGAATAAACTACTTGTTACAGGGAAATGCTGAAGAGTCTTTCAAAAACTATAAAATAGCTCTGCAAATTGATCCTGACGAACACATAGCTCGAATGGGTCTTGCGTCTATATTAATAGGGTTAAAAGGCTACGAAAAAGCTATAGAACAATACAATCTTGTAATTAAGAAAGTACCCACATTTATCAGTGCCCGTCAAGGTCTGGCCTCACTTTACCTTCAAATGGAAAGATTTAATGATGCAATCGAACAAGCTAACGAAATACTGAATATTGATCCGGACTCTGCAGCTGCATATATGATACTGGCCAGATCTTATTCATTCATAGATAACTTCGACGACGCTATTAATAGTATTATAACGTTTCTAGAACTACAGGAATCTTCCTTTGAAGGAAATTATCTTTTAGCTACTTTACAGTTGGCAAGTGGAGATATTGAATCCTCAAAAAGTGCAATAGAAAGGGCCCGAATCATTGATGCTGAAAGGGGCAACATGATGGTAGCCAGTGCCCTGATAAATCACCTTGAAGGCAATCATAACAATGCAGAAGTGTATTTGCAAAAAGCACAGAAGGTTACCCCGGAAATCCACCACCCTATGATCAACATTTTCTTGACAAACCTTTACATGTCACAGGAAAAGTACAAATCGGCAAACGAGAGTTTAAAAATATCAGATGGTTTTATCAACGGATTCAGGTCAAAAAATCTTGAACTTAAATCTGATGGCGATAAAGAAAAATCTTTTGCACATACAAACCTTGCAATCTTTTTCTATCTTAATAAGTGGTATAATAAAACGATTAAGATGTGCGACGCTGCATTAAAGCTCAATCCGGATAATCCTGTCACTTTGTATGTAAAAAGCAAAGCACTGATAGATAAAAAGGATTTCACCCAGGCCTATAACCAGCTTAAAAGAATAGTTGAGATACAACCAAACTTTTTAACTCCTCACTTTGACCTGGCAAAACTCTATCTGATAATGGGTGAAACTGCAAATTCTATTGAAGAGTACAAAAAACTTGTAAATTTAGATCCGGAGAATGCATCAGTCCATCTCTCGATAGGAAATATATTTTCCCGTCAGGGAAAAGTCGAATTGGCCATGGAAGAGTACAGACAGGTTATAGCCCTGGCACCAGATTCTCCTGTTGGCTACAATGAACTGGCTTATCACTATGCAGAGAGTGGAACTAATCTTGACGAAGGCCTGGAACATGCTCTAAAAGCTTCAGAGCTGGCCCCTAAGGATGCAGCAATTCTGGACACCCTGGGTTGGGTGTACTTTAAGAAGGAGGATTATAACAGAGCCGTAAGTAGCTTGAAATCTGCTGTTGCATCAAGACAAAACTCACCGACAATTCGGTTCCACCTTGGCATGGCATTACACAAAAACGGTGACCTCAAAAATGCTTTAATTGAATTCAGAAACTCTCTCAAAATCTCTGGAAGATTTAAGGAGGCAACCAGGGCAAAAGAGATGATTGAACTGATAGAAAGCCAAACTGATTAAGTTGTTTAAATCGTGAACTATAATCCCTAAATCCTTAAATCCGTTAATTGCTTCACTTTTTCTATCTGTATCTTCACTAGAATGCACGTCTGGCTGGCGAACGGATTTACCCGGGCGGGTGAACTGACGGTTCGGGCAGCTCAACGGTAAATCTGTTTTTCTTTCTGACACACTTTTGCCCGTCACACTTTTGTGTAATGGCGCACTGCTCTTATTAAGAAATTCTCTCCCACAATCCAGAACCTCATTCATTTAAATATCCTCGAATTCCTTAAGCAATTACTACACTTGACATTAAAGCAACATAAGCCTTCCTCATAACCGTCTTAATGATTTCTCACCAGTTTGGTATAAGACTTGTGACATTCAGTAAGGAGTTACTCTATATTAAGCAGGAGGTTTTGTCATGTATAAGGTTCCGGAAATCAGGAAATATGTAAGAGCAGAGAAGCCATTCATTACAAAATTCCACGTCAAACCAGATAATAGTATAAATTGTAAAGAATTGGATATGTGGGATATGGTTGCTGTAATGAATTTGAGTGCCGGCGGTATTTTCTTTTATGCCAAAAAGGAACTGGAGGTTGGTGCAATTCTGGATTTAAAAATAGGTTTGTCTCTTTCCCACCCATCAGTAACATGTTCCGGAAGAGTAATTAGGAAGAAAAGGCACCTCGACACCCCTACAATTGGCTTTGCAATTGAGTTTACAGAAATCGAAGATCATGTAAAAGATGCGATAAACAGTACAGTTCAGAAAAACGTAGAACAAAATTATCAATCTTCCCATTGATATTTCATCTCCGTAAGAGAACAACACATACATCCATAATATCAATATAAATGAGTATTAGAATGCATTGGAATGGTGAATATTGAAGCACAATACACACATCTACCTGGCTGCAAAAGGAATTGAGTTCCTGTATGAAGGCCTAGGTAATCTACGTAATCCAATCTCAAACCGAAAGGCCTCTTCATCTACAAGAAAAAAACGACGGCAGGAAGGAAAGATCCTTCAACGAATGCTCATGCACTATCAAGATGTGATCAGTGAAGCATCCTGGGCCCCAGACGATATCCTAAATGATAAATCCCAATATCACACATTCAAGCTGTTTACAGACCGGGACTTTCCAGACAGCAGTTCATTTGCAAGGGAAACCCATAAAAATGAATATTATCGTGCTTCAGGGAGCGGCGGCCTGCCATATAAAGTCGATCATCTTGCACGAGTAATATCCGACATGGACAAATTGAGAAAATATAATGACCGATGTTCTATGAATCAGATTATGTATCAGTTTCTGATGATATCGCATTATATTGTTGATGCCCATGTCCCAATGCACTGTGACTTGCGAGATGACCCACCGTCAGCATCCAATACCACCAAACCAAGAAATGGAAAATACTACTCAGATAAATTGCATAGTAAAATTGAACAGATATGGGATGATGCCGTAAAACCTGTAGCAATAAAGGAAGGGATCATTAAGGCCAAAAGAAGGGGAGATGATGCTCCTTCCTCTGACTTATCGCAACAGGTTCTGTTTGATGTAACCGATAACAGACATTGCAATGAAATAATAACATACGTGATCCCGAATGACAACCTGATGAATTACATGATTGAATTGTGCATTCAGACAAAGGAGAGAGCACTTCTGTTATTCCCTATTGAAGATCCATTCAACTACGATCAGCAACTCTTACATACCATAACCAGAGAAATATTTGCCCAGGCTATAGGAAACTTGATATCAATCTGGATTTGGATATGGGGAGAGTAATTAGTGTTATATATAATTTCTAATTCGTCTTCCAAATTATTTCTTCTTAAAGCTTGAATTTTTGTAAACGTGATTTATTAAAGTTTGTACGGTTTTTTTATCCTCCGGCAGGCCATTCAAAAGGATAGCGATTAGAGCCTCAACACACTCCCTCTCCCTCTTTGGCAAGCCTTCTGTGTAGATAGCAGAAATCTCCTTTATAGAAGGTTTTTTATGTAAGGCCGATTTTCTACCCGGCTCTTTTCCAGAGAGAAGATCTTCTGCCGTCACTCCAAACAGATCTGCAAGTTTAACCAAGATAGGCGCTTCAGGAACACGGCCCGTATTTACATACGAACCGATAGCAGATGGAGAAATAGCAATTAATTTTGCAATTTTTCTCTTACTGAGTTTGCTTCTATCAATAAGCCTTCCTAATAATACGCCAAATTTTTTGTTCTTCTCCGCCATCTAAATCTTTTCAATCAGTTGGTTTACAAAGTTATATGCGCAATTGCGCATTTTTTAATTGACATTATGTTCTCAATCGTTTACACTTTTCTCAAACCAAATTAAAATAAATGCCGCGACCCTTATTTAAAATGACAGACTAAACTCGGGATTATACCAGAATAGACATAAGTTTAATACTCCAAAAGAATACGCATTCGCTAATGCAAGATTCCTTTTAAACAGCTTTTGCTTCTATATTACTTACTAATTCTTCCGGTAACGACATATGCCATATGAATCCCTTATACAGCAAATGCCAGTTTAAAGGCATTCATTCCATGTTAACTATTACGTAATGCACGAAATAATTTGCCTGTTTGAAATCATGATAGATATAGGCCAGAAACGATAGAATCTTATTTGCGGCTATAACGTCCACAAAGCCTTTTGTCCGGTACAAAGGAAAATAATGTGAAGAGAGTAAAAACATTAATAGTTGATGACGAGATATTTGCTGCAAGAGATCTGCAGAGTCATCTGGAGAGGATGGGACATACTGTAACTTCTATAGTGTCTTCCGGGAAGCAGGCAATACTGGAAATAGAAAATGAGGTACCAGGCCTTGTGTTGATGGATATCGTGTTACAGGAGGAGATGGATGGAATAGAGACTGCAGAAATAATACGCTCCAGATTCAATGTTCCTGTAATATTCTTCACTGCTCATGAAGATAAGGCAACATTTGAAAGGGCAAAAATGACTGAACCGTTCGGATATATTGTCAAACCTTTTCAAGAACAAGACTTACGCAGGGTAATTGAGATAGGCCTGTTCAGGTATAAGGCTGAACAGAAAAGAGATGCGCTTGCCCGGAAGCATTGGAAGAGGCTTAACGAATTTCTTAAAAAGCAGATTATCAAACGCAGGTGTACAGAGGATATACTACAGGAACAGAAAAATTCTTTAGAGCGAAAGAGTATAGCCCTTAGTGAAGTTCTTGGACAGTTCGAGATTGAAAAGAGACAGATGGAAGATAATGTAATGGCCAATGCAGAGAACCTTCTAATGCCCACTATACGAAAGCTAGAGCTGACAGAGGAGTCACATATTTATGCACAACTTCTGCAGAAAAACCTGGAAGAACTAACGTCTTCATTCGGCACAAAGCTGTCTGACAAGAAAGTCGGATTAACTTCGAAAGAGATCGAAATCTGCAATATGATAAAAAACGGCCTTACAAGCAAAGAGATCGCGTGGCTTTTAAATACTTCCCACCTGACTATAGAAAAGCATCGCAACAACATTAGGAGTAAGTTAGGCATAGCTAATAAAAAGGTAAGCCTATCCTGCACATTGAAAACACTTTAGCTGAACACCCTCCATACATACCAAGTATATTACATACCTAGATAGTACCTATCCTTGCCATGGAAACTATCGTTTGATATCGGATTAATCTTGTCGAAATGGCTGTCATTTCTCAATTCTTTTAATTTTCAGCGTTATGGTACTTACTACACTATAATTTAATCGCTTTTATTAGATCCCGCCAACTTATTATTCCAACCGGTTTGTTATCATCATCTACAACAGGTATGCAGGAGATGTCATGATTATTGAAGATTTCGATTGCATCAAGGATTTCTGCGTCTGGTGGCAAGGCAACAGGGTCGCTTGTCATTATCTGATGTACTCTTTTGTTAAGTGTGATTGTGTCCCTGTTCGTTTCAACAGAGGTTCCAATGTTTGGGCTTAATGCTTTCAGCATATCTCTATCAGAGATCACCCCATGCAGTTTACCATTTTCAACCACGAGAAGGTGATGGATGTTAACATTATCGAAAATCTCTTTAACTACTTTTAGAGAATCATCCATTTCGACAGAGACAACACGTTTGGTCATTATCTTTTCTAGATTCATGGCTCCTCCATGTCTCCTGAGACAGGCCCTGACCAGTAATTAAGAAAGCTCAATCAAATACTTGAATTTTTTACAATAAGATCGAGAAATAATTACAAAAATTTCAAGCGAAACCTGCAACATAAAACTCTGCCCAATTTATTTGAGTCCGTTTTTAATGAAACACTCTGCAAATTTCTTATCAGTCTTTTGAATGTGGTTAACTAACCACAACTTAAGGTATTCAAGTATTTCATTTGCAAGATGAGGATCACCGGTAACCACCCTACTCTGATAAGCAAGCGTTTTAACGGAAAAATCTAGGTGTTCTTCCTTATGATATTGATACTCCGGATATTTAAACTTTATCATATATGTCTCTTCTGTCTTAAAATGTTTGTTTGCATAATCGGCCATCTCATTTAATATTTTCAACAGCTCATTCTTATTGTCGCTGTGTTGCTTTACATCAATAATTTTATTGATAATGACAATAAGCTGCTTATGCTCCTCATCAATTTCTGATATACCTACACTATATTTATCTTCCCATTCAATCATTTTTACAATTATGATTTATCAGTTTAATAAGATCAGACTCAACCTTAGACACATACAAAGTCGCCATTGGAGCCTCTCCGTCCAGTTTCTCCAATTCTTCTTGTTTAAGATTTTATACACCCCCCCCTATATGTTTGTCAACTACTAAGAGTCATTTGCCTTTAGTCATTCGATACTAATAATTCCTTAATTCTATAAATTCTAGTTCTTTAATTTCCTCTATCTGTAAATATATCTGTGGCTAAATTTTTATGTTAATTTCTCTTTATTTTATGCGTCCTAAACAGTGAATCTCTTTTACAGTAAATCCTTATTATTCCCCTTGCAATTTGTGCTTTTGGATATATAATCGCATGTTTGAATTTATCTCATAGATTAACACAAAAAGAGCGTAATTTCAGTCTATTTTGCTGACAGATACCTGCAAAGCAGAAGCTGTGTGGATTGTGCAAATTATTGACACAGTACAACTTAAGAAGTGATAAACATATGAGGCGGCATGGCCAAGTGGACTAAGGCAGCGGATTGCAAATCCGTTATCCAGGGTTCGAATCCCTGTGCCGCCTCCATTTTTTGTGTTTGGATGGGCGGGTGGTGGAATGGCAGACACGAGGGACTTAAAATCCCTTCCCTGCAAGGGGGTGAGGGTTCGACTCCCTCTCCGCCCACCAACAAAATACTCCGGCAGATCTGATATTATTTATTCGATATCTTCAATGATGAATTTCCCAGACTCACTCTATCCCGGCAATGAGAGTTAAAACCACTGGCATGATGTAACTAGCAAGAGATTAGCTATAGATAGCTTTTTCACGCACGATACGTTTAAGCTCCTGGGTATAAAGATCTTCTGAGGTTGACCCTGCTCCTCCATCAATCTTTTTCAGATGCTTATTCAATGTTATCATTCTTCCTGCAACACGTTCTACCTCTTCCAGCTCTTTACTGACTCTTCCCATAGCCTTCTCTATCTTCTGCTCCAGACTACCTACTCCTTTTCCGGCCCCCTTCGAATTTGCCTTTGCCTTCCCCTTTGATCTGACAGGTTTTGGCTGTACTTTTGTATTTTTCTTAGATGTCTTTTTGTCTGTTTCTTTGTCTGCATCCATAATACCGCTAATCTCCTTCTCCAGCTGAGAAGAGAACGCTTTCACATCAGCGTCAGAAAACTTTCCCATTTGACGAATATTTTTATCCACCTCTTCATTCATCTGGTTAAGCTCTATGCGAAGGCTCTCTATCCTGGAGACATAGCGTTTAATTGAATCTGCATATTTCGTCTGCCCTTGAAAACTCTTCATATTAACAAGTTTATCTCTCCACTTAGAAACCGCGTGCACATGTTTCTCAATTTCATTCCTTAAAGTATTTTTCTCAGAAATATCACTCTTAAGTTTCTTCTCAACCATTGATTCTACCATATCTTTCTCTCCATTCTCAAAACCAGTTTTAATTTAAATCTCTTATTTCTGTCTTATACGAAAGCCGGGTTAAACATTTAAACCAACTCAATATCATCCGCACCCATGTGACGTTCACAATAGTGGCATCTTATCCTTATAGGATTCTTATTTATTACATGGAATCGGCTTATAATCTTCTGATGATTGCTTACGCAATTCGGATTAAAACATTTCATGAACTCTTCTATGGAGTCCGGAATATCGACTGTAAATTTCTTTACAACTTCTGAGTCCTTAATTATATTCACCGTGGCATCCGGTGCTATCAGTGAAATCTTATTTACTTCCTCCTGTGTAAGGAGCTTACCACCGATCTTTATAATGCCTTTTTTGCCTAACTTTTTACTGGACAGATTAAAACCAACCAGTACGACCTGATCTATATTCTGGGTATTCAATATATTGGCAACCTTGAATGTACTTTTATTTGCAATCTGGTCAATAACAGTACCATCTTCAATTGCCGATACCTCTAGTTTTTTCATTGTATAACACCTAGTATTGAAGCCAATAGTGCTTCTCTTACCGGAATACCGCTATGGGCCTGTTGAAAATAGACTGCATATTCTGTTGTATCCAGACTTTCATCCATCTCATCCACTCGCGGCAGCGGATGGAGAATTTTGAGGTCAACTTTAACCTTAAGTTCATCCATAACTGATTTACTTAACTTATAAATTCCCCTTACCTTCTCATATTCTACCGGCTCAGCGAATCTCTCTTTCTGTATCCTGGTACAATAGAGGATATCAAGTTTATCACTGATTTCAGATATGGAATCAACTTCGTGATACGAAACATTTTTTAATTCCAATTCCTCCAGGTAGTCCTTAGGCATTCTGAGGCTTGGAGGTGAAATAAAGTACATATCAGCATTAAAGTGCGCAAGAGCATATGCCAGCGAGTGAGCTGTTCTACCGTATTTCAGATCACCCAGAAAACCAATCGATAAATTCTCAATGTCACTCTTTGCCTTCTTTATTGTATACAGGTCTACAAAGGTCTGTGTAGGATGCTGGCTCGCTCCATCACCGGCATTAACAACAGGTATGTTTACGGAATCTGCCGTAAGCCGTGAAGCACCCTCTAGAAAATGCCTTAAAACTATAATATCACAATAACCCTCAATAATTTTAACTGAATCACTTAACGATTCACCTTTTACGGTAGACGTTGTACCTAATTCATCAAATCCTATAACCTCTCCACCAAGCCGCTTCATTGCCGACTCAAAACTTAATCTCGTGCGGGTAGAAGGTTCAAAAAACAGGTTTGCAAGTATTTTTCCCCTTAAAATGTCAGGACATTGTTCTTTCTCCATCTTCCCTGACATCTCCAAAACATATAATATCTCTTCCTTCGTAAAGTCTAGAATAGAGATTATATCTTTGTCTTTTAAACTTATCATTTCTCAGCATTAACCTGTCCACAAATAAATAACATCTGATATTATCAAAGAGGATTTAACATGACAAGAAAAAAACATACGGAGTAATAATGACAAGTAGTGTTTTTATATATATTTACACTCAAATTGTATTGATATAGTCGCAGGTGTCTGTTATATTGATTTTGCATGAAAATTCTACTTTTTCAGTCATATCATGACTGAAACTTACACAACTACGACACACTTTACTAAAGATGATTAAACCAAATATAATAAGGTTCAAGTAGTAGAAAGGCTGATTAAATGAAATTTTGCATAATCATTCCGGATGGAATGGCCGATTATAAACTGGAGAAACTCAGCGGAAGGACCCCGCTGGAAGCCGCAAGGACACCAAATATGGATAATATATCGTCTAATGGTATATTGGGGGTCGTCAAAACCGTACCAAAAAAATTCAAACCCGGAAGTGATATTGCATGCTTATCTGTACTGGGTTATAACCCTGAGGATTGTTATACGGGAAGAGCACCATTGGAATCTGCCAGCTTAGGCATCAAACTTGGTGAAAACGATTGGGCTGTTCGCTGTAACCTCATTACAGCCAATGATGGCATACTCGAAGATTTCAGCGCGGGTCATGTATCAGATAAAGAGGCGAAGCTAATCATGTCAATATTGAATGAAGAGCTGGCAGGCAAAAACGTTAAGTTCTATGCCGGCAAAAGTTATCGCAATATTATGGTTTACAGCGGCGATTCTCCGATAGAAGCCGATTGCACTCCACCTCACGATATCATAGGCAAATCGATAACACAAAATTTACCAAAGGGGCAGGGTAGTGAAATATTATTGGAATTAATGCGGGAATCGTACCATTTACTTGAAAACCATGAGGTCAACAAGGTAAGAGTTGATCTTGGCGAAAACCCTGCAAACATGATCTGGTTGTGGGGGCAGGGGAAAAAGCCATCTTTAACACCTTTTGAGGAGTTGTATGGAATCTCAGGTGCAGTCATTACAGGTGTTGATCTACTAAAAGGCCTGGCAACTTATATTGGCTGGGAGATCATAGAGGTACCCGGTGCTACAGCATACCTGGACACCGATTATGACGCTAAAGCTCAATACGCTATTGAAGCGATGGAAACTCATGATCTGGTTTTAGTACATATTGAAGCGCCTGACGAGGCAGGTCATGAAGGAAATACTCATGAAAAGATCCGGGCCATTGAAAATATTGACAAGAAAATCGTAGGCCCTGTTCTTGATGCACTAAAAAAGTATGACGACTTCCGTCTCCTTGTCCTTCCAGACCATTATACACCAATAAGCAAGAGAACACATACTTCAGATCCGGTACCTTTTGCCATCTGCGGAACTGTCCCAGGTGATAAATGCAATCTTGCTTTCTCTGAATCGAATGCTGAACATACCGGATTGAGAGTGGCAAAGGGATATCAGCTTATGAGCCATTTTATTGAAGGAAATTTCCCTTAGATAATGATTCGACTGGAATCCTTCCGAAAGGAAGGTTTAAATTCACCTGCTTTCGCATGGAATCCAGATAACAATTAACGAATGACTATCTAACTGCGATAAACTTTTCTTGCTCTTTTTCGTGACTTAGCGCCTTTGTAGCGAATGTTTTTCTGATTAGTTCATAACACCAAAAAGTGTCAAATCTGTTGAGTCAACAATTTCAATATTGACAAGCTTGCCCAAAAGGGAAGCAGATACGTCTGCCTGGTCAGCTGCTTCAGGAGGGCTGAAGGCAACTATCTGGTTTTGCCGTGTCCTTCCAATTAACCGGCCTGCATTAGTCTTACTTTCACCTTCCACTAAGACCTCTAAAGATTTTCCATGCATTTTCATGTTTTCTTCAGTACTTATTCTTTTCTGTAATTCCAGCAGTGTATGATTCCTGCTTTTCTTTGTCTCTTCTATAACATCATCAATTAATTCCGTAGCTGCAGTTCCAGTTCGTGGTGAGTATTTAAATATAAAACTATTTTGACAGCGAACATCGTTCAAAAGTTTCACTGTCTCTGCAAAATCTTCTTCTGTTTCACCCGGAAATCCCACAATAAAGTCGCTTGCAATCTTAATACCCGGAACTATTGACTTAGCCATCTCAACAAGCTCTCTATAATGTGCTGAAGTATATTGCCGTCTCATTTTCTCCAATATCCTGTCAGAACCAGACTGTGCAGGCATGTGCAAATATTCACAAACTCTGGGCAACTCTCCAACAGCCTCTAAAATCTCTTTAGTCATATCTTTTGGATGAGAGGTAATAAAATGAATTCTTTCAATACCATCTATTGGATCAAGCTCCCTCAGCAAAGTTGCCAGTGTTACTTTTCCGTCCAGACCTTTTCCATAAGAGTTTACATTCTGGCCTAATAGTGTAATCTCTTTACATCCGTCCTCTGCAAGACTCTTAACCTCTTCTATTATATCAGTAGACGATCTGCTGAATTCCCGGCCCCTGACATATGGAACAATGCAGTAAGAGCAGTAATTATCACATCCTCTCATAATGGAGACAAAGGCGTTATATCGATTTTGCCTCTGAGTAACCATTCTGTCAAAATTCACTTCCCCATCCTCATCAATAGCCAGAATGCGTTTATTGCTCCTACTAATCTCTTCAAGTAATTCAGGAAGTCTTGAAAACATTCTTGTTCCACAAACAAGGTTAACATGAGGCATACGCTTGAAAATCCTCTCTCCCTCGTTCTGTGCCATACAGCCAAGTACGCCAAGAATCAATTCCGGATTCCTGTCTTTTTGGTCTCTCAAGCTGCCAAGTTGTGAATACACTTTATGTTCAGCCTTATCACGCACGCTACAGGTATTTAAAAGGATAACATCTGCATCATTTTCATCTTCGGCAAATGAATAACCTTTTTTTACAAGAGAACCTATTGACAACTCTGTATCCAGCTTATTCATCTGGCAGCCATAGGTCTTAATATATACCTTTGGCAAACTGTCTTTCAAAATCTTCGACCTGCTAATCATATAGCTTTCCGTTTATACTTAATCATAAAATTATAATTTACATGTTCAAAAAGAGCATTGCTGTACCTACCTGTCTCGAAATGGGATAATCCCTGGTAAAAGATGCAATTAATCTATCCTATGCTGTTTGGCAACGGTGTTCGCCGAGGTAAGCCCCACCATGGGCGGATCTCGAAGTCGTGCCTTAGGCATAACTGCCCACAGGGTTTTCCTCAGGCGACTTCCTGGATATGACAAGTTTGGTTTATCTGCTCTAAGCCCGCCTCAACTGCTTACTGCGAGTAACTATTCGGGCAAGTACCGTTTGCTACGGATTGTAAGATAATAAAGAGTACTACAACAAAACTCTGTTAAATTCTTAATCATATACTTCGTGTTCTGACTCTAATCCATATGAGTGCATGCTTCCTGAATCAGAGGAAGAAGAGCTTCTATCTCTTCTTTTGTCAACCGCCCTAATTTAGCAAACCTGAGCTCACCCTTACTGTTTTTATTCTCTCTTGTAAGTTGCAGTTTTTTGGTACCCTTGTTATAAGAGAAAATACTTGCAGTCAATTTTTCTTGATCATTTTCCCATGATTTTGCGAATACACAATCATCCAATTCTTTATTATACGGCATTTTAACCTCCTGATCTGCTATTAAGTTAAAATATTACCATTAAATTGTATTGGTGATAATCCGTTCATCTATTTATTATCATATCAATTATCTTAACAAGCGATTTTCGCTAGTGTTGATAATACACAACAAATTGTAGAACATCATAATTATGATTAGCCTCAATCACAAAATGTGTTAGTTTCGCAAAGATATATTAAATATGACATGTCATAATGTCAATAACTATAATTGCTTACTTTAATTTTTTTTATTCGATAGTTTTATCCTCGCAAATACTCTTCCTTATACATCTTGAAAGCTCATTTTTGACAGAGTCCTCCACCTTGATAAATGAAATTCCAATATCAAATTGATTAGCACTGAATTTCTCAACACGGACAACTGTCCCGACTACCAATAACGGCTCATTAGCTATACCAGTAGGTATTTGAAGCTGTACCTGTGCACCTATATCTATAGAATGATTGCATTTAAAAAGAATCCCTCCCGTACTCAGATCTGCACTTTTTACACCCAGAACACCAATCTTCTCTTTGGAATCGACTTCATTGATTTGAATATCAGTGATAAAGTCCACTCTAATGAAACGACGCCTGTTTTCAGAGTAGATCACAATATTATTTTTACCAGCTTCTTTCGCCTTATAAACAGCAATATCAGCATTTGCTATAAGTTTTTTTGTATCAGTTGCATCTACCGGCAGTGTTGCTATGCCTCCACTGATAGTCAAATCGATTGTCTGGTCATTATACTCAAGTTTTATATTTTCCACCTTTTCACGGATTCTCTCTCCTACTACGAATGCAGCCGCTTTTCCAGTTTCAGGAAGTACAACTACAATTTCTTCACCTCCGTATCGTGAAGCAATATCTATAGTTCTTATTTCTCCCATAACTATCCTGGCAACATGCTCCAGGGCATCATCACCTGCCAAATGCCCATACGTATCATTTACCTTTTTAAAGTCATCCAGATCAAAAAACAGAACGGATAATTCTTTACCATAGCGATTAGCACGTTCAGTTTCCCGCAAAAATACCTCATCAAAAGTACGCCGAGAATAGAGGCCTGTAAGGCTGTCGTATCTTAAAGAAAAAAGCGCATCTTCCAGAACACGAATCTCAATGATTATGGGATTCGTCATGGATTTATTGATTGTGCAGAAATAGTCACATATTGCTGTTCTTAAATTTACTCCTCTGCCCAGCGATTCACTCATGCTATTTCTATGAGAGACAATCTGCTTCCAATAATCCACTGCCTGATCAGGCGCCAAATCAAGATGAGTTAATACACTGAAAATAACCTGATACGCTTCATCCCCCACTCTCTCAATAATATTATTAAGCTCAGAGATAAGCTTTTCATCATCTAAAGAATAATCATCCAGGCATTTCAAAATTATTTTTCGAGTAGCCTCCACAAACAGTTCTCCATTAACTTATCATTTGGAAAATAAGAAATTACCAAACCTTAATAAATTATTCACTTTTTTCGTAACGATCCACTGATTATTAATCAGTAAAAGAGTGCTGTAATTACCAATTCTTAACAGAATCAATAACTATACAACGCAGAAAACCGCATATAATCGGTTTATAGTAGGAATGTAGTATATTAAAAGCAAGTGGAAAATGGTTGCTATCAAAAAAACTTCCGGGTATTGCTCTATTCTCTCCTAGTAATCAATTCCTGGTTGCGGTTCAATCTCTTTTCTGTAGGCATGCTTGATTTCATTAACTTCACTTACCGTATCAGCCAATTCGATTATTTCTGGATGCGCATCACGTCCGGTTAGTACCAGGTGCATTAGAGGAGGTTTACTTTTAATAATATCAAGAACCTGTTCTAAATCAACTAAACGGAGTTTGATGGCATTATTTATTTCATCAAGTATAAGAATATCGACCTTACCTGATTCTATTTTCTGGCTGGCAAGCTGAATAGCATACTGAGCATTTTCTCTATGCTCATCGTGGGAATAAGGATTTCCCTGTATACCACAGAATCCTTTACCAGTGGATATTAATTCCACTTTGTCTCCCAACTTCTTTATGCCATCCCACTCACCGGCATATAGGTCTCCCTTCATAAACTGAATAATAGAGACACTCATTTCGTGGCCGCAAGCCCTGACGGCTATACCAAGGGCGGAAGTAGTTTTGCCCTTACCATTACCGGTAATGACAACAATAAGTCCCCTTTTCTCTTCGGGAATAAGCCAGGTTATTTCTGGTGGTTTGAACATGCCTATCTAGACTTGGAAATTGAGGAATTAAGGGATTAGGGAATTAATTCCTTAACTCATTAATTCCTAAATTAGCTTAACAAAATTTGTGCAAAACAGTCTTGCCTGCTCCTTGTAGCTCTTTGATTTTATTTTCGTATCAGCAATAATCTGATCAGGATCTACTATGCCTTTTAAAGAGTCAACCTCTTCTCTATAAGCATCAATCCATTGATAAATCATTTCGTCAGTTACTTCAACATGAAACTGCAGGCCATAAATGTTATGCCCCACCCTGAACGCCTGATTTGGACAAAGTTCTGATTCGGCAAGTCTAACAGCCCCTTCTGGAATATCAAAAGTATCTCCATGCCACTGAAACACATCAAACTCTCTCTGAAACCCTTCAAACAGCGGATCACTCGAACCGTTCTCAGTCACAGATACTTTAAACCAGCCGATCTCCTTTTGAGGGTTTTTCTTTACTAATGCCCCTTTGGCTTTTGCAATCAGTTGAGCACCAAGACAGAAGCCCAGTGTTGGCAGCCCCTTTTCTATAACCTCTTTCAAAAACCGATCTTCTTGTTTAAGAAAAGTGTACTGATCCTCTTCATACACATTCATAGGCCCCCCGAGCACAATAACTGCAGAGGTACCAGAAAGGGAATCTGGCAGTGGTTCTCCATTGAAAACATCTATTACATCATAAGGGATACCATCGTCATTTAAGAAATCACCTATTGTACCAGGCCCCTCAATCTCAATATGTTTAATTATCTGTACCTTCATCAGCCACCTTGAAAACACAAAATTCAGCACACATCGAACAGACATCAGCATTCTGTGGTGTGCCTTTCTCTCTGATTTTCCTGGCATGAGCAGGGTCAATACACGTTGAGAACTGTCCTTCCCAGTCACGCTTTCTCCTGAGCTGAGACATGGTTTTGTCCCATTCCCAGGCAGATTTTATACCTTTTGCAATATCAGCAGCATGAGCTGCAATACGAACCGCAATGACACCGTCATGCACATCCTGTGGTTTCGGCAGTCCCAGATGTTCTGTCGGCGTAACGTAACACAGGAAATCTGCTCCAGCGGATGCTGCAATAGCACCTCCTATTGCAGACGTGATATGATCATATCCCGGAGCGATATCTGTTACAATCGGCCCGAGAACGTAAAACGGAGCACCTTTGCAAAGCTCCTTCTGTAACTGAATCTGAGACTGTATCTGATTAAGGGGAACGTGTCCCGGACCCTCTACTATTACCTGTACGTCAGCATCCCATGCCCTCTGTGTAAGCTCCGCCAAAACGTTTAGTTCATAAATCTGAGCCCTGTCACAAGCATCCACTAAAGCGCCGGGTCTCAATGCATCTCCCAGACTCAAGGTTACATCGTATTCATGTGCAATAGATAAGATCTCGTCAAACTGTTCGTAAAGCGGGTTCTCTTTCTTATGAAAAGACATCCAGTCTACAAGAAAAGACCCTCCCCTGCTGACAACACCACATACCCTTTTCTGATCAATCAGATGTTTCAAGACTCCATGTGTCGCGCCGCAATGAACTGTAATATAATCTATCCCATCCTCGCAATGACGCTTTATTGCATTAATCATACTTGAGGCTGTCATATCTCTTACAGAATGCTTCTGCGTAACTGCATCAACAGCAGCTTCGTAGATAGGCACACTACCTATGGTAATCGAACAGTTTTCCATTATTTTCTGTCTGACTTCACGAAGATCTCCACCAGTACTGAGATCCATCACAGTGTCTGCCTGTGCTTCTTCAGCAGCTCGTAGTTTTTCCAGCTCCTCTTCCAATCCATGATAGTCAGCTGACGTACCAATGTTTGCATTGACTTTAGTCCTGAGGTCCTTGCCGATACCACATATTTTATTTATCGAATGCTTCTTATTACATGGTATTACGGCCTTTCCCTCAGCAATGTTTGACCTTAAAGTTTCTACATCGCAGTCCTCAAGCTGTGCAACCCGCTCCATCTCGGGTGTAATTTTATTTAACCTTGCCTGTTTTAACTGCGTCATTTATATTTCTCCGTTTTCTCTTAAAAAATATTTTATTGCGAAATATCAAGTAGAGTTTTGCAGCCTCCCTTATGGAAGGACTCCAACACAAATTAATGGTACTGCACTTGATTTTGAGCAACAAAAATACATTAATATGAAGCCGCAAGTGCATACAAACTCTCAACCTCTTTCTTGCTTAGCAACCTGTACTTTCCAACTTTTAGATTATAATGCATTTTCAAAGGCCCGATCTTAACTCGTTTCAGTGAAAGTACCGGATGGTCTATTTTAGCAAGTATACGTCTTATCTCTCTGTTCTTACCTTCTCTCAGCACTATTTCTATGGCGCTGTATTTGTATCGCCTGGAAATAATTTTAACCCTGGCAGGAGATGCCTTGCCCTCAGAAATCCAAACACCCCGCCTGAGAACTCTAATAGCCTGATCAGAAACTCTTCCTTTAACTACTGCCAGATATGTTTTCTCAACCCCGTACCTTGGGTGAGAAAGCAGGTTTGACAGTTCACCATCATTAGTTATTAAAATAAGCCCTTCACTATCTTTATCCAGTCTCCCTACAGTATATACTCTCTGCTCTATGTGTTTTAACAAATCTATGGCCCTGGGGTCCTTGGAATTTGCAACATTTGTACAGACATAACCTCTGGGTTTATTGAGAAGAAAATAAATCTTCTTCTGCCTTTTTATAGATTCACCGTCACAACAAACTCTGTTCTTTGACGGGTCTACCATCTGACCCAGCTTCGTCACACGCTTACCATCAATAGATACACGTCCGGATTCTATTAAACTTTCACATTTTCGTCTGGATCCCAGACCCGCCTGTGCCAGGAACTTGTGGAGTCTTTCCATGATATGTTATAAAGAAAATAAAGGAATATTCACTCTATTCTGAATTCTAAATGTTTTATTGGACCCTGGAACCGGGCCCTACATCTTTTTCTGTGGTAAGCAATACTACATTATCGCCGTCCTTTGCGGCGAGAAGCATACCCTGACTCTCCACACCTCTTAAAACAGCCGGGGCAAGATTGTTGACGACTACGATTTTCCTGCCTACGAGTTCCTCCATACGGTAATGATTCTTTATACCTGCCACCAGTTGTTTCTCTCCATCTCCTGCATCAATCTTTAAAACCAGGAGCTTATCTGCATTCGGATGCTCTTCAACGGCTTTTATCACTGCAACCCTTAAATCTACTTCTGAAAAATCTTGAATACTAATCGTCATAATTAACCTCTCTACACTGACATATAAGATGCACTTATTAATTGATTTTCGATTCTAACAAATGTCTTTCTTGATTATCAAGCTAAAACTATATGCTTAATATTTAACCTTTAAAAGGCATAAACCATTTGCAGTAACTGTATCTCCGGCCTTTGCCCTTTTTCCGGATTTCACTATTTTATTAAATTCTGCTATCGTCATTTTCCCCTTGCCAACCTCAAGCAAAGTCCCAACAATTGACCTGACCATTTTATACAAAAACCCGTCTGCCTCTATAGTAATCGTCAAAAAATTGCCCTTCTTTCTAATATCCAGCTTCATTACAGTCCTCACACTACTTAGAACTTCTGATTTCGATTTAAATGCGCTGAAATCATGTTTACCCATTAAAGACTTTGACGCCTTCTGCATTTTTTCAACATCTAAATACGCACTGTAATGGAGACAATAATTTCTGCCTATCGCACTTCTGTTCTTACTGTTAAAAATTGTATAACGATAGACCTTGGATTTTGCGCTATATCTGGAATGAAACTTATCAGGAACTCTTTTAGCAGATTTCACTACAACATCTTTTGGAAGGTAAGTATTTATTGCCTGTACTAAATTATAGTTGGGAATGTCTGATTTCGTTTTAAAATTTGCGACCTGCCCAACGGCATGAGTACCTGCATCCGTTCGGCCAGAGCCATGAAGAGTTATCTCTTCAACGACAACCCTCTCAATAGCAGTTCTAAGCACTTCATGGACCGTGATTCCATTCTTCTGCTGCTGCCACCCGGCATAATTTGTACCATCATACTCTATAACAAGTTTTATGTTATTCACGAAAAGGTTCAGCAAGAAGTGAAGCACCGTTCATTAAAATAGATAAAACAGTGCCGGCTAAAGAATGAGTAAAGAGTTGGAAATATACAGCTTACTGTCAAGAAAACTAAAAAGGGGCGTTTGGTGGCGAAGCTACCCAGATAAGCCCAAAACTGGGTAAATTACTGTCAAGGCTTTTCCCCGACACCAGCACCCCGTTTATATTGGAAATCAATGTTAACTTTCGAAATAATTTACCTGCACAAGCTTGCAGTTACTCAAGAAGTAATATTCTATTTTCTGCTTTATTGTTTGTCAACCATGAAAATAGACTTAGATAAATCTGCACCTCAGCCTTAAATTTGCTTAAATCCGTCCACTCTTGAACAATCCGTATTTTTTTGCTATAACACCTGGAATCGCACAACTCACTTTAATGCCTTACATGGGTGGCCAAACAATCTTCAGGGCATGTTAAATACTTATTTTTTAAAGTGCCTGATATGATTGGCAGATAGTTTAATATAATAATAAGCGCATACGGCAAACGCAAATGAGTGAGAAGAAACCGGTATGAAAGAAAAGGGATTGTAGCTCATGGTAGAAAAAAAAGGTGATCCCAAAAAGAGATTAAAGGAGGGACTTTTTTCAGTGTTTGGCTACAGCAAGAATAAAAACTACGCAAAAGATACTGAATCGGTAAATATTGAACATCAGTCCAACATGAAATCCCCAGAACATATCACAAAAGACTTTGCAGAAAAGCTTATACGGGAAAAAGTTGAAAGCGCTATTAAAGCATATCATTCTGACATCAAAGGTAAAATAGCGGAAATAATAACTAAACTACCTGATAAGTTTAATAAAAAAATAGAAAACGCCATTAGTGAATCACGCTCTGACACAGAAGGTAAAATAGAAGAGACTTCAATTAACCAATCTAATGAGTTTGATAAGAAAATATCTGATGCCATCAATGAATCACGCTCTGACACAGAAGGCAAAATAGAAGAGACTTCAATTAACCAATCTAATGAGTTTGATAAGAAAATATCTGATGCCATCAATGAATCACGTTCCGACACAGAAGGAAAAATAGAAGATGCCATTAGTGTGCTACGCGCTGACATGGAAAGCAAGATAGAAGATAGCACAACTAGACTATCTAATGAGCTTGATAAAAAGATATCAGATACCTTTAACACATCACATTCTGACACAAAAGGTGAAATAGATGATGCTGTTAATGTGTTACGCGCTGACATGGAAAGCAAGATAGAAGATAGCACAACTAAACTATCTAATGAGCTTGAAGAGAAAATTAGGTCACAAAGTGATGAAATTTCATCTAATTTACGGGATGAGTACAGGAAACAGACAGAGGAGTTGCTGAATACGGCGAAGTCAACAACGCTGGCAAAGCGCATATACGTTATAGGCATTGGTTCGGCTTTTGTTGTTATTATAATTCTTCTTTCATTGATTGGCTACAGCAGAATTAAAAGTACCGCAAATGATACAATAATGTCAGCTATTGAAAGTCAAGCCAGGCTGGAGGACACAAAATATATAAAAAGAGATTTTGCCGAATCACTTATCAGCGAAAAGGTAGAAAGCACCATTAACGAGTTACAGAATAAATTAGATGCCGGGTTGGAAGAGAAAACAGATAAATTATTTGGTCAATTAGAAGAAAATATAAAGCTGAAAAACATTGAGATTCTATCCAAACTACAAGATGAGTATAGAAAGAAGAGAGAGGAATCAATAGATAAATTACTTGCCACTTCTGACAAAAAGCCAAACATGACAGCTAAAGACATACAGGTTCAAGGCACTCCGGATAAAACTCTTGGTAACCTTCTGGAATACAACGATGTTATCAACAAAAAGAAGAGAGAGAGAGAATATATCTTTGAAGAGAGGCACAAGGAAGGTTTTAGCGAACCTTCAAACAAGAATGATCCACCTGAAGTTGCATATTTAAGTGATGCAATTAGATTAAACCCGAATAATCAAGGTGCCTATCGCGACAGAGGGGATGCTTACTATAGTCTCAAGCAGTATAAGAAAGCTATTGCAGACTACAACAAGGCGATTGAATTAGACCCTGAAAATGTAATCGCTTACGGCAGAAGAGGAGATGCTTATGGTAGACTTAAACAGTATAAAGCCGCAATTAAAGACTATGATAAGGCAGTTTCCCTTGATCCGGCTTACGCTCCTGTATACAACAACAGAGCAAACCTTCTCTATACTATCAGGCAATATGAGAAAGCAATTGAAGACTATAGCAAAACGATTGAGTTAGATCCTGAAAATGATACTGTTTACAGTAACAGAGGGCTTGCTTATAGTGGACTTGAGCAGTATGAAAAAGCAATAGAAGATTATAAGAGAGCAATCGAGTTAGCCCCGGAAGATGCTTATAATTACGTATACCTTTCAAAAATTAATATCTTTACAGGTAATTACGATAGAGCACTAGCTGTTATTACAAAGGCGTCATCTATACCAGCCAAAAAAGAATTAAAGGCATTAGCCCTTTACATAGAATGTATTGTTGAAAAACTCCTTGGCCTGGATACATCTCTATCTGAAAGAAAGTTCAGCAAAATCATTAAAGAAGATTTTACTATCTGGTGGGACTTTATCAAATTAGATTCATGGCTAGAAAATGCTGACATCGACGATGAAACAAAAGCGTTTATCAAAGCAAAGTCTAGAATGCTTAGAACGCATCTGAAATAGCAGGCATTACTCATTTCCCTCAAATACTATTCCATAATCACTACAGAACTAATTACATAAGTGCTCTTTCTCGTACCGGTGAAGAAAGTTTGAATAGTTTGAGAAATGATAATAGGCTTTTTTATTCAGCAGGGAAAACCTGATCTGGATTTTACCATTCTTAGATATATTGTCTGACAGCAACAGTTTAAGCCCTGCAATAATTGGATTATCCGGATCGTTGTTCTCCAGATACTCAATGCGTTTCGTAATCGTACTGATAAGTGTTGAAGTAACCTCTTTATCCATATCAATACCCATCCTGATTTATGAGCTGACTCTCTTAAAACTAATAAGTATTTTCAGTACAGTTTTATGCCGGTTTATCTATACTTAATTATCGGTACTCTTGTTACTGTTCTTTAGAAAATTTCTGTAATTATACACTGTAAATTGTTTTAGTTGATATCTTAAAAAAATGGAATAAACGCGTAGAAAATGTTACAAGTTTAAACCGTTTGCTATAATGGCATTTGACGTTACATCTTTATCTGACAGGAAATAGAAGATTGAATGATACTGATAATAACATAAAAATTGGAGCATATGTATACCCTGGCTGGCATGCGTGCCCCGAGCGGGATGGTAAATTCCCACAGGGTTGGAGTGAGTGGGATCTTGTGTTGAATGCTCCGGCACGTTTTCCAGAGCACAACCAGCCTCGGCTGCCTGCTGACGGACCTTATGACGATTCAGTCCCCTCGACTGCACAGAAACAGGTCGGGCTTGCTCGTAAATACGGTGTAGACTTCTTTGTACATGGTTTCTTCTGGTCACGAGGAAAGCGTGTCTTTGAGGCTGCCCTGGATAACGGCTTCCTGGGAAAGGATGGTGGCGGTGATTTTCCATTCGCACTGATGTGGGCAAACCGTATGCCCCGCGGAATCCTTCCGGTAAAACACAAATCAGGTCATAACATTGATAAGGGCAGACTTGTATACACTGATCCGGATGATTTCGTGGAGTTGATAAAGTTTCTTGAAGAAAGGTATTTTTCAAAGCCAGGCTACCTTCGCATAAACAAAATGCCAATGTTCTCCATATTTGACAGCACTTTTTTTCTACGCCAGTTGGGAGAAGGGCTTGCATCCCTGGCAATCTACAAAGCCAGGAACTATCTTATTAGAAAGGGATATCCCGGGCTTCATCTTATTGCGATAAATCCGGCCCCGGCTAAGATTGGTGAGTTCAAGAAGGTCGGTTTTGACAGTATCAGCCACTACGTCTGGCTTCCTGACTGGAAGGGCAAGTACCAGCAGGATTATGGCGAACTGGTAAAGAAGCGAAGCAGTGAATGGAAAGGATTTGCCGATAAATCCGGGCTTACATACTTTCCATCTGTATCACCAGGATGGGATGCCACACCACGGGCTGCCGTAAAAGGCTATCACAAACCTGAGCGCTATCCCTGGTGGCCTGTTGTTGTAAACGAAGACCCCAAACTCTTTTCAGACTTTCTAGGCCGTGCAATCAAACACACAATGAAATTTAACAAGTTACAACTCTCCTTCATTGCATCATGGAACGAGTGGAGTGAAGGCCATTATCTGGAACCGGACAAGCGTTATGGTACCGCATGGCTGGAGGCAGTCAGAAAGGCGAAACAGGATGCCTACTGACTGGACGTTTGTATCCGTAGACATGGAACTCACCAACAAGTGTGGCAGTGAATGCCTCATGTGTCCGCGTGATGGCATAATCAGGCCAAAGGGAATGATGTCTGAAGACGTATTCAAAGTGGTTTCAGATAAACTCGTCAAGGAAGGAACCCTTATTACTTTTTCCGGAATGGGAGACCCTCTGTCACACCCAGGTGTTTTCGAGTGGATATCTGATATCCGGAATAGAAATGCTGATGTGGGAATAGTTATAAATCCTGCATCGTTGAGCAAAAAGATATCACAAAAACTTATTAAGTCGCGGCCTAATTCCATCTCCCTCTCCTTCCCCAGTATAAAAAAAGAGATATTTGAGATACTCTGCCCAATGATATCTTTTGAAGACGCTTTGAAGCGGACAATGGAATTGATAAATCTATCCCGTGGTGCTGTAGGTTTACGGATAGCAGGTTTAGCGACTGAGATTAACAGCGATGAAACTGAAGAGTATGTCAGTTTCTGGAAAGAGAGGAATGCCAGAGCAGATATGACCATATGTCACGGACGCGGCGGTAACTTAAAGAAATCTGATATATATATACCAGAAACTTCCGGGTTGGAGCCGGAGCAGTGCGGCCTGTTTCAAATCCACACTTTTATAACATGGGAAGCAGACGTGCTGGCATGTTGTCACGACCTGACTGGTGCTGCAAAAATCGGGAACCTGATCAGTGATGATGTATCTGTAATTGCAGAAAGGAAGGAGGATATTCTGAACAACTCTCTTTCTTTTTCAATCTGCGGGAAGTGCGACGAACCACTGAGACGATATCTTCCACTTCACGGCTCACCGCCTAAAAACAGGCAAGAGCGGGCTAGGTTTTTTCGCTCAATCAACCGGGGCAGGTAAATTACAAAACTCAAATAAGAGTACTATTCATCCTTTTCTTCTTCCTCTTCATCTATATAAGTTCCAAACGGGCCGCGAGTGCCTGGAGCATAATCCGTGTCAATTTCTTTCTTACCGGGTGTACTGATCGTGACTTTTCCGTTTATAGACTTAAAAGGAGATTGTGAAACCCCAAAACGGAATGAATTACCGAGTATCCTTGCTTTTTTATGCTTCTCTTTAGTATACATGTAAACCAGATGGAGAGGACTAAGACCTTTTTGACTTACAAGAGGTTTCCCTTCCTGATCATAAAGTGTTACTGTCAGCTCCCTTTCCGGCGGTTCCCAGGATGCGTCTGCCTTTATAAAACCGGGATATTTCACAATAAAACGTATATCTCTCGGATATACATCAGTACCTCGCTTAAGAACACTGGGCAGATAAAATGAATGCTCTACAGTACCTGCCAGAACATTTTTCCGGCTAAATGTTGCAAAAATAACCACAATCGCAATACACAACAGTGCCATTAAACATGCTCTTCTGGCTGATAAGTAAACCATTGCTCAAACCCCCATAATTGAGATAAACATTGCCACACTAATATGTTATGTCTGATAATTAATAACTGCTTTGATCCGGATGCTATACCACGAACAGATTACTCATCAAAATCTGTATAGCGTTGATTTAAACTTCGCAAAAAGTATACCCTGGTAATACACGCCGGAAAAAAATTAATTTTTGCAAATAAGAGAGAGGAGACAATGAAACTTTGAACATTTATTTACATATTGACATTTTCCGTTGACATAACAAATTGAATTCTCTATGCTATCTCTCCGATTGTAGCTGAAAAAGATGTTTTTTCTGACATAAAGTATTGATTTACATAATTTTCTATTAAATTACGTTACCTGTTAAAGAGGTAATAAAGTATACGAAATAACATTTAAAAATGGAGGTATAGAAATGGATTGGGGAATGAAAAATAGACTCTCTTCACTGATGGGGTCTGACGGCAAATGTATGTTTATGCCGATAGATCATGGCTATTTCCTGGGCCCCACAAATAGCCTGGAGAAGCCCGGTGAGACAATCAAGCCGATTATTGAATATTGTGATGCACTTTTTGTTACAAGAGGCGTTCTACGTGCTGCCATAAACCCGGTTGACAGCAAACCGGTCATTCTTAGAGTATCCGGCGGTACCAGCGTGGTTGGAGGAGATCTTGCAAACGAAGGGATCACCACTTCCATAAGAGACGCTATTAGACTCAATGTCGCAGGGGTAGGGCTGTCGGTCTTTATAGGCAGTGACTATGAGCGTCAGACACTTCTCAGTCTTGGAAAACTAGTGGACGAATGTGAAGATTACGGCATTCCGGTCATGGCAGTTACGGCTGTTGGAAAAGAGCTGGAAAAACGAGATGCAAGATATCTGGCTTTGTGCTGCCGTATCGCTGCTGAGCTGGGCGCCAAGGTGGTTAAGACCTACTGGTGTGAGGAATTCGAAAAGGTTACGGAAGGCTGTCCTGTGCCAATTGTCATAGCAGGCGGGCCAAAGTTTGACACAGAACTTCCGGTGTTTGAGTTTGTTCATGACGGTATGACAAAAGGGGCTATCGGCGTTAATCTGGGAAGGAATATCTGGCAGCATAAGCACCCTGTTGCTATGGCAAAGGCCCTGCATGCCATCATCCACAAAGATGCAACCCCTCAGGAAGCCAACGACATATTCAATGAAACAAAAAATGGATAGTGACCGGCAGCTTCCGGAGTTTGATAGAAGAGACAATCAAAAGTAATGTTATTAGCCTTGCAATTTTGATTTCTCAATATATAATTTTTACATACAATTTCCATGTTTTCAGCTGTAATTTCTGCAAAAAACAGCATTTAAACATAGTCATAGTTGGTTTGTTTAAAACAAGTTGCAGCGAAAGTTGTAATAAAAAGACATCTTGTAAACTGAGCGCCAGTAGCTCAGCTGGATAGAGCATCAGATTTCTAATCTGAGGGTCGGGGGTTCGAATCCTCCCTGGCGTATAGTAATCAATTCTTAATGTGGTGGGTGTAGCTCAGCTGGTTAGAGCACCAGGTTGTGGTCCTGGGAGTCGGGGGTTCGAATCCCCTCACTCACCCCATATTTCATTTCAATTTACCCTTTTTCAATTCACCATCTACTGCTTTAGTGAGAAGTTTAGCTGTATCGTAAAACTGAAAGTAAGCATCAGAATGCACAGGTATATTACATGTGAGATTTGGCTTGGGGGGGGGGGACAAGGCATAAAGCCAAAAGAATCGCATAATAGCTGTACCAGAAAATGTAGGGTCATCAGTTAATCGAAAATAATATCCTCACTGTATTTTAAAATACCATACTGGTTAAGTGATGCCTACTGCAGTTTTTTCTCTACTTCATTGAGTATTTTTTCTTCAGTTAACTTAGACTTTTCAATGTATACAAGCTTTGGATCTGTCTCCTTAAGACCTTTGTAATCATTTTGAGAAAAGGCACTAATAATTATTATTGGAATGTCCGCACACTCTGGCATTCCCTTTAGGTACAAGAAAAATGTATCACCCGTAACCATGTCCATAAGTATGTCCGTAATTATCAAATCAGGCTTTTCCTGCTCCACCTTTTCCATAGCTTCGTCTCCATCATATGCACTTATAATATCGTAATCCTTATCCTCAAGCATTGCTTTATAAAGATCATGAAAATATGGTTCGTCTTCTACTATCAGTATTTTTTTAGCCATTTATTTCATCCTTTTTTACAATAATTAACCTCTCAATCGTTAAATGCATTTGCATGTTTATCACCGTACTTAACAACCTATACTAATATCAAGTACAACTGCAAAACTCGTTACATAGAGGAACAGGTAAAGTAAACTTAAAAGTTGACCCCTTACCTTTTCCTTCACTTTCGACCCATATTTTACCATGATGTGCCTTTATAATCTTTTCACAGATAGAAAGACCTACACCAATACCCTGACTACTTGCTTTTCTCTGATAAAATCGTTCAAAAATCTGATTCTGATTGTTCTTTGGAAGGTCTATCCCAATTCCTGTGTCATTAATTGCTACCTCAATGTCATCATTCTTTCTCACCGCACTTACCGAAATCTCTCCTGATTCAGTGTATTTGATTGCGTTATCTATAAGGTTAGTAATGACTCTGGCAATCTGAGTTTTGTCCGCCAGAATCTCATGCAAATTGCTTGAAAATGTTGATGTAAGTAACAAGTTTTTCTTCTCTGCTATTAATCTTTGCCCATCAGTAACTTGATTTATTAATACCCTTAAAGACAAAAGTTCTTTTTCGTATTTTAAAGTACCCGATTCTATATCTGCTAAAGTCAATATGCTTTCTACAGTATTATTAAGCCTTATGATATTTTCTTTTATTATTTCTATAAAATGGTCTCCTTTGATATTATCTTTCCCTTCTTTCCTCGTCCTTTTAAGCCATATATCGAATGCCAGTCTTAGTTGAGATAATGGAGATTTTAGTTCATGAGATACGTCTTTAAATATATTCTCCTTTAATCTATCTAGGTTTTTTAATTGGACATTACTCTCATTTAATTCCCTAAGTCTGCACATCATCAAATTGAAAGATTCACCTACCTCTTTTAATTCATCATTCCTTTTACCTATTAATATAGGTTGTTTTAAATTACCAGTTGCTACTCTACTGATACCACTTAATAAATTTCTCAAATCTAAACTTATATTACTGGAGATTACAACTGCAATGGCAAATGTTAAAAAAAATGCTACACCTCCAGCTATTAAAGTTATATATTTAATTCTCTTTAACGGAAATAATGCGGTTTTAACATCTGTCTCTGACAGAATTATCCAATTCGTTTCTGGTACATACAGTGCTGTGCAAAAAGCCTTAACACCTCTGTAATTTTCACATATACCAGAAAACTCACCTCTGGTAGCCAGCACTTCCTCCACCTGCATCGAATCTATAATCTTCCCTGAACTGATTTCTCCAGTACAACTTAAACCTGCAATCATTAACTTATCACTGTTCACAATATATATGTCACAATGCTTTTCCTTTTCAAAACCTTCTGTGCCAGATAGATTACTTAATCCCTCAAGCATGTCCTGAAGAATTGCACCATTCACCTTAGTTGTGATAACTCCAAGGGGTTTGTGGAAGAATTTATCTGTCAGGATTGAGGAAAATACTAATTGTATATCACTATTTGGAGTTTCAGAAGAGCTTAATGCATCAGAAAAAAAAGAACCTCTTTGTTCTTGCAAAAGGAATGGGTTCTTGAAGTAGTCTTCGTGAGATTTGTTAATGCCAATTTGTCCTTGTGAGGTTGAAGCAACGACCTCACCCTTATGATCGAGAACCTCTATCTCAAGAATATCGGGGTCAAGGGTTTTCTTGTTTATTACTAAGTGATTGTTTAACTCGTCACTAATTTGAGAATGATCAAGAGGCATATAAGATAACTGTTCAACACTATCTCTGATAAAACCATCCGAACTAAAATCTATAACCCTGAATCGTCTTTTTGACAATAAAAGATTCAGTTTTTCATTAAGGCTATGCACCTTATACCGTAGTTGATCTAAAACGTCTTCTTTCACCCTGTTATGAGTATATTTATATACTATTGCTCCTGCTACGCCTGAAGGGACAAGCGAGACCAATAGAAATAAATAAAAGAGTTTTAAACCAAATCTTGTGAACTTCATCTCATAAAACCTAACCCTCAGTTATTGGAATAACGATACTGATACCGCCACGCAACTCTCCCTCTTTATACCCAAATGAATCGTCATACGGATATCTCATGCTTAGAAACTGCATTATTTCCATCCGAATTTGATCCTTTTTGCCATGGCATTGTAAACAAGCCTTTTCAACATAGATTGGTTTCATATATCTATAAATTTTCTTACTCCCTTTTTGTATAACTTCACCGTATCCAACATTTTTTGTATACTTTCCTGACTTAAATAATTTTAAAGTCTTTTCTTCCCATTCATCAGCCTTATTGTTAGGATTCCTAACTCTAAGGCTTGTTTGTTTCATTCTGTATCCAGTCGTCAGACTAAAGTCATTGGCGACCTCTGAACCCACCTTGGCAGGGACAAAATCTTTGAAGATATAGTTTCCTGTTAGCGGGTCTCTATTGATAAGTTCCTGATTCTTTGCGATCACATTTCTGACGGTTATCAACAATTCTGCAAGCTTTTCCGCTGTGTGTGAACATTTCATATAATCATTATTTATGGTTTCAGGCATTACATCTTTTTCGTATGAGGGTAAATCATTTTTGTTGAAATGATCATATTTGTCTGGAAGATCGATATCACTCTGATCAGCAAAATTAATAGAAACATTAAAGCAACATATTAAAATCATTAAAACAATAACTAAAGAAAGTCCTGTTTTATGAAATCTATAACGCATCGTATTAAACTCCAGCGAAGGATACTTAGTTATAAATACTTATCAATTCTTTAAATTCAACGTAACGTAAACGTCTCTTCAAAACGGTTATTATGTAATTTCAGTACGCATGTTAATAGACTTATCATGCATATAAGTACTAATTCTGAGAATATGGTCTTTGTCATCTTTGTTTAACTGCTGTATGGTCTCCATGATTTCATCAGAAGGCAGATGCTTCATAGCATGTTGATAATGAATTTCTCCAGCAGAACGTTCTAGTTCAATAGCTTTATTAAAAGCGGATTCTCTTGAAGGAGGATTTTCTTTGAATTCATTTATTAACAAATATAACTTATTGTTTGTATCAATAAGCTTTTCCAGAGACGGAGCTAAAAGCTTAGAGGGAAATAGATCTACCGATAAGAGCGTTTTTTTAGCGCTCTCAATTAAGGATGCATGATTTTTTTCTTCAATAACAAGTTTATTCCAGAAATCCGAATCATCAGGAAATGACGTGCTGAAAATCTCATAAATAGTAGACATATTCAGTTCAACTTTTATTGCTTCATCAATCAGTTCTAATAATTTCTTGTCCATTTTTATAACTATTTTAAATGGTTGTGGTCTTTATCAGTAATTGAGTAGTTTGTCTTACTCTATCCAATGTTTTTTGCTTCCTCCATATGTGATACTAACAACCCTTGCAACATTATATTTATATTGATTACACGTTAACAATAACGACATTTAATATCATAATAGTCTCTCCTGTCAACACAAAATATCACGTAACTATTGACTATAGTGATTGTTAAATAAATATTCTGCTTTCAAGAATGTCTTATATCAGCCATATTAAATGTATTTCATCATATTAAAGGTAAACAAATATTACTTTAATTTATTGCTTACAAATAATTTATATATTATTTCTATGAAATCTCCTTTAGACTAAAAACAATAATAATCAAATGGTTAATATAAGCCGCTTTCAAAGCCTGACACTGGAATTCATTAATGAGTATAATCCGATATCACACCGAGGCTTTTTTTCCGACTGGTAATTAGACATTATGTCTGGTTCAGATCACACTAGTAGTTAACTGATGGGACAGATTTGTAAGGACTTGAAAAAGCACCCAGATGTGATTACGGGCGATGTGCTCTACCGTTGATACATAAAGGGATATTACATGTGAGATGTGATTTAGAGTGGATCTGACTTGAATTTGAATATTTGTGAATCTTTAATAAGGTCAGCGTTATAAAGGCCTTTTTCAATGAAGCAGTCGATGTATTTTCTATCAGTTTTCTGAATGTGGTCAGCCACCCACCGCTTTAGATATTCAAGTGTCTCCTTTGCAATTTGATAATCTGCATTAATTATCTTGTTAAAATTAGCAAATACACTTTCCATAAAATAGTGGTGTTCGTTTCTATGTAATTGATAATCTGAAAAAAAGAACTTAAACATGTTGGCTTCTTCAGCTTTAAAATGCTTAAGAGCATAACCAATCATTTCATTTAATACGCTCCTTACTTCTTCTGGTTTATCATTGTTTTCTTTTGTAACAAGAACCTTATTGATAATATCAATAAATTTTTTGTGCTCTTCATCAATAATTGATATGCCCACACTATATCTGTCATTTTCCCTTTCCATTTCCCTTTCCTTTTCCTCTCTACGTGGGTCATAAGGCCCTGAAAAGCGTATAAACTTTATAAGCAGTTCCCTGTCAAAACAATTAGACATCTTTTCCTTCATCTCTTTAAGGGCATCGAACGGCCTTACTGCCTTTGCATATGGCCTGTTCGTAGTCAGCGCATCGTATACATCTATTATGCGAGCAATCTTACCGCTACGATGAATCTCATCTTTTTTGAGTCCGTAAGGATAACCAGTACCATCATCGTTCTCATGATGTTGTAATGTTACTGTATATTCATCTGTAAAGCCATTTCCCGTCTCTTTTAGTATTTCGGCACCTATTTGCGGATGCTTTTTTATCTCTACAAATTCTTCCTCTGTCAATTTACCCTTTTTGTTCAGGATATCAGTGCTTATCCTGGTCTTTCCGACATCATGCAGAAGTATGCCAGTACAAAAATGCTTTAAATCATCATCTCCGAAACCAAGCTCCTTTGCAAACAAAGTCCCTACTGCCGCAACATTCACCGAATGAGTATAGGTATAATATTCATGGTTTGCTATCTTAAGCAGGCCGTGTGCAGCTTTAGCATCTTTAAGAATATAGTCAACCATGTTGTAAGCAAACTTCTTCGTCCTCACGACATTGCCGACTCTAGGATCATCCATGAGGTCTTTGAGCAAGTTTGTAGCCGTGCTATATACGATCTTTGTCTTTTCATCGGAAGAAATTCTTGTATCAGATATGATATTTTGAAAATTAGATTCGAGGTACTCATAATATTTCTGCCGATCCTCCTTTTTAATAAAAAGCCTGTTGATATTTTTTTTCAGCAGACTTTCTCTTTTATTATTACCAAAGAAAGCGTCACCTCTGCAATACAATACATAACTACTATTGCTGGTGGTTTTCACAAGTAAGTAAAGATCACAGCCGATTTTAGTATCAGTTTTTAAGCTGCTTGAGCTAACGGGCAAGTAATCAGACATTATATTTTTTTTAATCCTATCTGAGATTTAGCCAGTCATGAATTGGCAGTGTTTCGGGAATGGTCTACTAGTCATTTCTAGAAGACACCGGTCTGACCATTTAATGCGAATTATAATGAATTTTACGTTTTATCTTTTTGTGTAAAATTGACTTTTGTATTTTATCAGCTTCGTGAACATTGAAATCCAACCCGATATAATACACTTTCTGCACTAAATTAAGATATTAATGGGAATAAATCCGACACCAAAATATTTTTAGAAAAGACAAAATATTACTATTAAATTAACAATTGTCAAGATAATAATACAATATATTGTATATAATAATTATTTATAACCATATAATGTCAATTTGATGTGTAAACGGTGTTTAAGATGTATGCTGACAAATTAGACTGGTGTCAATATTATCGATGGATTTAAGGAAATAAATGCAAGTGAAGCTATGCGACCTTCAGCAAACAGGTCCTATCCTCGCCCAATAAGGGACTCCATATTTCATTACCAGCTTATAAAACCTCTATATCTTCTTGTTCTGATTTGCCTTGAGGAGGTCCTAACCTATGATGAAGTGCTTTTAAGTTCAGGAGAGTATTTAGTAAAGATAGAAAGTGGTTCTTGTAACTGTATATTAAGTTCCCTATCCAATAGTATTAGGTTCGAACCTAGGCATGCCAGTATCTCCCTCTTGGCTACCAGATTACCAGGCTCAAATCGCTTCTTTGCTGTTTCTGCGAAAGTAAAGAGTTTTTCTGCATTATCCAACCAAGTGTCAAATCTGTGATTATTGTCAACTATCAGCTGTTCAAATCTTTGTTTCTCCTCAGTAAGTTTTTCTTTTCTTTGTATATACTCACTTGCATCCATCTCACCGTTTATACGCATTTCAAAGAGTGAATCGAGGTTTATTTCCAACGTCTGTTAATTACGAGTTATGTTACACTCCGCAAATATCTAAATATTGCAAGCTCACTTCGTTAAATATGGCTTTGGACATACCGAAACAAATAGGTTAAATCATTTGTTAGTAAATTAGGTTTAACCTAAAAACTGCTTTCCCTGATTATTACTGAATTAACAAGGCGCCAGGTTCGTTTTATAATACTTTCTCTCTGTGCTACTAATTTTAATGTTCCCCGGGTAATCGATTTTAATGCGGTACCATCCATGTCTGGTTTCAGGATAACTCTATACAATGTTCCATGGGTTCTAAGTGTTCCATCTGGAGAGCGCACAACCGGAACGTCTCCTCCATAGATAGAGGCGAGCAAAGGCTCTTTCAACACTGCAGTGTTTGCACTGTCAATTTCAACAATAACAGCATCGACAGGTGAGTCATCCGGATTCTCCGGAAAGAATCTGCCAAGGCCGCCAATGCTTAAACTCTCCAAGTACTCTTCCTGTATATAGGTTTCAATCAGTGTCTGATTCTGATCAGCTAATAATAAAAGCGGAATTTTGCTGTTCACCCACCGGCCCTGAACCATTGAGTCTTCAATACGGACCACTTTGCCTTTAAAAGGTGCTTTGATCTGTAGTGACCGGAGCATATCGCTATAACCGTGATATTTTGCTTTTGCTTCAGCCAACTGTTCTTCTACTACCATAACATTTCCCAGAAGATAGGAGACCGTCTTATTTCGCTTAAGGTACCACTCCAATATACTTACCTTTAAAGCTGCCTGGTGTAAACTGTACTCCAGTTTTGGAGATTCAAGTGTAATAAGAACCTGTCCTCCATTTACATTATCCTCAGCCCGGACATTTACTTCAGCAATCCTGCCGGGTTCCGGGGCAAAAATGTGTGTATAAAGGGCCGGTCTGATAAAGGCATCTCTCTTGATGCTGTTTTGCCAGGGATAAATTAAAATACCGGCAGTAATAAGCAGAATAATAATAGTACGTATTAAGTGCATGTTTACAGTGAGTTGATTTCGTAGTTTATACCAGGCTTTGAACTCTTTCCAGACCGGGAGCATGAGAAACCAGACAATTTCCACAGTCATCAGGAAGATACCAAGTATCTTGAAGAAAAGGAAGTACACCATTAAAGCGATGGAAGTGAAAAGCACCGCTCTGTAGACCCAGACAGAAAAGGCGTATATGATCAGCCACATGCGTTTAACTGTTGGATAGGCTTCAGGAAGGGGAGTGTTAAATCCAAACAGAAATTTTTGCAGCCACCACTTACCAAAAGCGAAGGCTCGGCTCTGGAGGTTCGGCATTTCTAACCAGTCAGAAAGAAGATAATAGCCGTCAAAACGCATAAACGGGTTTAGATTTAACATTAGAGTTGATAATGCACTTACTGTTGCGATAAAGAACGCAGCACTTTTTAAAGAGCCTTCCGGCAGAAAGCTCCATAAAAAGATCGCTATTAGTGCAAGACAAAGTTCCACGGTTACACCTGCTCCTGTAATCCAGAGGCGGGCTTTACGGGAAGAAAGCTTCCATGATTCAGTGGTATCGGTGTACAGGAGAGGTGCCAGGACAAGAAACGCAAGACCCATAGACGGTACCCTTACTCCATAATGCTTTGCGGTGAGGCCATGGCCAAATTCGTGCATAATCTTTACGAAAATAATTGTTATTCCATACAGAAGTATACCTTCAAGGTTAAAGAAATAGAGAAAAGTGTGTTGAAACGATTCCCATTGTCTCGAAATAAGAAACAGGCCTGAAAATATCATTATTACAAACAATATTTTCATTGGTTTCGACACCAGACGTCTTGCAAATGGGAGTAGGAAGTCTAATAATTTGTCCGGTTTGATTAAAGGAATACGAAAAAAAAGATAACTCTGAAGCATTCTTGTCACTATCTTTCCTTTTCCAACCCTGGATTTTTGCAACAGATGGTTGGTGTGTTCTGTACTGCAAATATCCAGTAATTGGTTACCCGTTAAAAACTGCAGAAAGTTTTTTACTGTACTTATGTCTATATTCAGTTTCTCTTTCTTATTAACCTTACTGCAAATCTCTTCACCTGTTATTCCCTCTCTCCAATGTGATAGGATTTTAAATTCTATCCAGCCGATGCGGAAAAAGACCTGTCGAACCTTATCAAACAGCGTCCATTCTGGTGAACCGTCTCTCGTTCTCGGAGCTTCCATAAGTTGTAAGTCCTTCCTCAGGGGAAGCAGGATTATCTTTTCTGCCTGTGAAAGAACTGCTCCTGAATTTTTATTTATTGCAATGTCCATTTACCATCCGAAAAAACGTCTTACAGCTGACATGGGGCGTCTGAAAATATAATAAAAAAGCGTTACTTTCTTACCATAGAGTTTTACTGTTGCTTTCAGACCGATACGAGGTCTAGCTGTTTTATCTGTAAAAGCTGCCCTCAGTTGGAAAGAGAGGATATCATCCGGAGATGCCTGTGCCTCAAAACTGAACTGCTGCAGGGATGCTTCAAGTGGGTTTGTGGGGTTTACGTTTAAGAAAGAGCGGACCCTGGCGTCTGTTTCCATATTAATGGCATTATCCACAGGTAACCATATCTGCAGTTCTGTTTCATCAGGGTTTGCCAGGGTAATGATTTTCTCTCCCACTAATACCGGTCTTCCCAACCAGTCATTATGGTCACTGAATATTGCAATGCCGTCTATCGGAGAGCGTATTACAATTCGTTCCAGCAGATCGGATGAGTATGCGACCTCCGCCTCTTTTTGTTCCAGAAGCGATTTTAAAACAGGGATCCTGGCCTTACTTTCAGGGTCGGAGAACGATTTCTGTACGGCACTCTTATAATTCGCCTTTGTTACTGCTAATGCTTTTTTCGAGATAATATGATTGTTTTTTATGTCCCGGTCTTCAAGACTAAAGAGTTTCTGGTCTTTCTCAACCGTCTCATTAGGCTGAACATAAAACTCTTTGACAATACCATCAACAGGAGGACTTATAATATGGGGATTTGCAGGTACAACTTCAGCCGGGGCTATGACAGTCTGGTTGACCGGCAGAAACATAAGGGCAATAATAGCCAGAGAAACGGAGACCCTGATAGTTCTGTTTTGCAACACCCGTAAAGACCGGTTTAACCGGTTTTTCCATGAGATATTTCTTTTTTCAAGAGCGCCCCAAGCGTGTGCATAGGCGTCTGCGAGGAACTCAAGTCGTGTGATTTCTGCCTGGTTCCATTCTCTCTCTCGTGTTAACAGCAGTCCGCCAATCATATCTCCCTTACCATTTATAAATGGGCACCAGAGTGGATTGTGGAGTAAAGTTTCATCCCATGCAGGAAAAATTTCTGGAGAGAAATCCTCTTTTTTCAGTTTTACAATTTTTTTTGCTTCTTTTGTGAGGGAGAAGTCATCCAGCAGTTGATGGAGATGTTGAAAGTATGGCGACGAGGTATCAGGATGAGAAACACCGGAAACAACCCGTGTACGGTTTTTCCCTGTTGCAGTAGTAATCCATAAAGTCGCCTGCTCGTAGAACAAGATGTGCCGGGTTTCATTTGTAATGATAAATTGCAGCTCATCCAATTTTTTTGCCTGGCGGGCGGTTTTCTCAAGCCTGAGGAGAGAAACAAAATTTCTTACTATTTCTTCAGATTGACCGTTCTTTTCATTCATAAACCACTACGTTGTAAAATTCTGATTTCAAATTCTTCACTTCAGCTGTTTTAATTAATTTTAGTGTGCTGTACATGATCAATGATCAACACTGGCAGCATGTTTATTAAAAGTTGCTATTCCGCTCATTCCAGCTATTAATTCCTCGTGTTCATTTGAAAATATTCCATGGACCTCAATAGTCTGGCTTACCGCATCAACTTTTCCAACAAGTCTTGAAATATTTGCTGAATAGGTCTTGCCTGTTTCTTCAATAGTAACTGTAAAAGGAGTATTCGGCTTCAACCACCTGATCCAGAGAGAAGGGATGAAGAGCTGTATCTCTGGTGTTTCCAGATCTATAATATCCAGTAATTTCTGGCCTTTTGTGACTGATTCGTGTGGTTGTATATGAACATTGGTTACGCATCCGTCAAACGGTGCTTTGATAGCACAGTATTTTAAGGTTGATTTTACAATGCTAAGGTCTGCTTTTGCCCTTTTGACGTCTGCCTCAGAAATCTTTACATCAAGCTTGCTAGTAGAGTGCATCTGCAGGAGCATGGTATTTGAACTATAGGTGGCTTCTGCTTTAGCCAGCTCAGCCTCCGCTTTTTTCAATTGAGAAAGGTGAATAGCATCGTCAAATTTCACCAGCACTTCACCCATTTTAAACTGGTCTCCACTTTTAAAGGGAATATTTGTGATCTTACCAGCCAACTGGCTTGACATAGTTGCTTCAGATTGCGGTACAAGCAGGGCGCGGGATTCTAATGGTTCATCAGCAGTAATAATTGTTATACCGGTTAAAAGCGGATAAACAAGAGACAAACATAATAAAATGATGTTTTTGGTATATGTCATATATTTGCTTTCTTTTATATCCTTTACGCCCGTGCATTTGTATCAGCTACGGATATTTAAGTAAGTAAACTAAAGTTTAAAGTGAACTTATGACTGCAAGTAGGCAAGTAATGTGTCTGAAGTTAATGAGTAACACGCTTACTAATAAATCACAAAACTCAACTTCTGGTGCTTATCCATTCCTCCCTCTTGCTTCTCATTCCCAATATTCAATGTAAATCCTCTAGCCTTTTTGTATGCCCCACCCCCCAGCACTACATCTTAAGACCTAGTTAAAAGCTTTATCTAATACTGCTTTTATTTTGTCTTTAAAGTTGTCGTCTGATCGGTTTTCACTCTTTACTTTTGTGTTATGCTGTTCACCCTCAAATACCAGTTTTTCCTCCATACTTGCCTTCACTGCCGCTGCCAGTGTAGGAATATCGTATCCCTCAACCCCGTCAGGTATTCTATCCTGACCGATAGAATGGTAAATACGAGCTGCCGCAACCTGAAGTTCAGCATAGGTTAACCCACTTTGCATCTTAGCGCTTAGCTTTCGCATTCTGCTTAAAATAAATTGCAACTCATCAATAGCATCAGCCTTCTTTGCAGCTTCAACCTGTGCCACAATTCTGTTCTTTACATAATGCTGCTTTTCTGCTAAATGATAGCTTTGCAGCGACTGCTCATAATTCTGGATGGAGAGATGAACCTGGGTAATAATATTCATACTTATCGCTAACCTGCGCACATCCTCAAGATCTCTTATGGTTTTTGCATATTTCCATCTAAAAGGCCCTGACAACATATTTACCAGATTATAGGTCAGGCGAGCGGTAAGTTCATTCCAGTAAGGATTAAAGGTAAAGTCGTTGGCAGTATAATTCCTGGATTTGTTTAACTCAATTCCCGGTAGCATTTGTAATATTGCCTTTCTGACCTCCAGTCGGCTGATCCGTCTCCTATAATCTGCCTCGTGCAATTCAGAGCGGTTTAACAGTGCAGCTTCTTCAAGTGAAGCAATCGATCCAGTAGGGATAACAGGCAGTGTTTTTTTTTCAGGAATTACGACTTCATACTTAGTCCCTATTTTCAGACTCATTAACGATGAGAGTTGATACATGGAGCGCATCATCTGTTTATCAAAATCCAACAGCTTCTGTTTGAGATCAAGCAGAGACTGCTGGTTCTGAAGGGCACTTATCGGTGGTTGAAGCAGTTCTGCTTCTATCTTCTCAGCCCGTTTGATAGCGGCCAGAGTGTCCTTAAGAATTTCCTCGTAATCTTTCTTCACTGACTGAACAGCTGCAACTCTCCAGTAGGCATCTATTACATCATAAACAATGTTTTGAATTGCTTTTCTTCTGAGCTCATCTGCAATAAGTACCTGATTTGCCTGTTGCTTTGCCCTCACATAACTAACTCCAAAATCAAGGATATTCCATGAAAAGACTATAGATCTATCATCATATTTCCTCTCCTGTGAGGTTGACGCTTCCAGAGATTGTGAACCGTCAAGCAGAGATGTACTGGTGGCTCCGGTAAACTCACTGCGGCTATGGTAGCCTGCATTAGCGGTCAATGTAGGAAGCAGGTCTAATCTAGTTATGTTGAGGGAGCCTTTTTCTACCGCCTCCTCCATTAAACTTGTCCTGTAGTCAAGATTGTATCTCAAAGTCCTTGCAATCGCTTCGTAAAGTGTCACAGGGCCTTTGAGCTCCTCCTGATCCTTATACATGTTCTGGAGATCATTTGTTAGCCGTAACCTCATCTCCTTTTCTGTAATTGGTGTCGGCCTGAGAATACACGCACTTAACAGCAAAGCGCACATAATAGAACTTATTATATTCTTCATTTACTCAACTTTTCTCTGTAACTACATATTTTACTGGATGCAGCAGGATAAGACTTTTAGGGGGGGGGTACGGATTAGAATTTAGGTTTCCGTATTATTAGTTCCAACTACCTGTCAGCAGCACAATTCTCTGTCATGGCCATACTTTCTCTTATGCTGTTTTCAAGAACGCTTCAACCAGTTTGTTCACATCAATATCAAACTTGTTGGCCTTTCTGTATATCTGTTCTTGAAGAGTTAAAACTTCCTTCCCCATCACCCTGGCAATTCTCTCTCTCTCATTTCTTTTCAGCTTAGAAGTGTTTTTCCCTGTCCCCTGTTCCTTGGCATCCTCTTTTTCATTGTTTTCACTGCCTTCGTTGTCATCGTTGCTTTCACTGCCATCGTTGCCACCATCGCCTTCATTATCTTCAATGGGCACAGGAGTGCCCTCTTTATTTTTACTTTTATCCTCAGTATCACCCTCTTCCCCCTTATCTCCTTCAGCTTTCTTTTCGCCGTCATTAACTACACTTTGTGTATGGGTTATTGCTCCGGTGACAGTATTAACAGTTATTGTCCCCTTAATTACGTTTCCTGCTGAATCCTTAACAGTGTATGAAAAGGAATCGGTCCCTTCAAATCCTATTTTTGCTGAATAGACAAATCCTCCCTCACTGTCGTATGAGACCGTACCGTTTTGAGGCATGCTTTCAAGTTTCACTACGACCTCTTCCCGTTCCCCTTCTTCAGATGTATCACCATCTTCTTCGATTTGAATTTTTGTCTCAACTTTAATTCCTATCACATTTGTCATTATAAACTGCTTTGCACCTGAGTTCGCTGTCTGGACAATTGCCTGTGAAACTGTTAAAACAGGTTTGGATTCGCTTTTGGTATCAGTTTTGGTGTCAGTTTTAGTGTCAGTCTTAGTATCAGTCTTAGTATCAGTTTTAGTGTCAGTTTTATTATTAGTATTAGTATTGGTATTGGTATTGGTATTATTACTATCATCTTTGGTATCTTTTATTGGTTGAGGTGTATCCTTAGGTGGATTTGTGTTCAGCAGGTTTACCAGTTCTTTCTTTTTAGTTTCTGTTTTTTTGCTCACTGTAACCGTGGTATTGGCAGTTGCAGAAGTACCTCCGTCTCCATCTGTCATCGTAAAACCCACTGTTCGTGAACTGGCAGTCGGGTTGTTAGTATTTGTATTTTCATAGGTAATGTTCTTTATTAACGCAGTTACTGCCGCCGTAGTAGCATTAGAGTTAAAGGTTATTACCAGGTTATCTGTACCGGTACCTCCTGTAAATGTACCAATCGTAATACCTCCATAGGTGATGTTGTTGCCATTAATTCCGATCTGTCCGACACCTGTTCCGGTGTTTTTTATAGCCAGCTTGTCTTCACCGGATACACGATTAGCGGAGATAGATACAGTCAGAGTACCGGTATCAAAATTTGTTGAATCAACGTCAGTCACCAAGGCAGTGACTCCCTGGTCTATAACCTTTGCTCCGTCACCCTCTGTGTATGCAAGGGTGTCATTGTTGAGGTTGGAGATTGTCGGGGTATCGTTTGATGCGCTTACCGTAACCGTAGTATTACTGGTTGTTTATGTCCCCCCGTCACCATCTGTTACGGTAAAACCCAATGTTCGTGAACTGGCAGTCGGGTTGTTGGTATTTGTATTTTCATAGGTAATATTCTTTACTAATGCAGTTACTGCAGTTGGGGTGGCATTGGAATTAAAGGTTATTACCAGGTTGTCTGTACCGGTACCTCCGGTAAATGTACCGATAGTCGTGCCTTCGTAGGTGACGTTGGATCCGTCTACCCCGATCTGCCCGGTGCCAGTTCCGGTGTTCTTTATAGCCAGCTTGTCTTCACCGGAGACACGGTTAGCGGAAATCGCTACCGTTAACGTGCCGGTATTGAAATCGGTTGAGTCAACGTCCGCAACTACAGCAGCAGTACCCTGGTCTATAACCTTCGCTCCGTCACCCTCTGTGTAGGCAAGGGTATCGCTATTGAGATTAGAGATTGTCGGAATATCATTCACTGCGCTTACCGTAACAGTAGCGTTACTGGTTGCCGATGTCCCCCCGTCACCATCTGTTACGGTAAAACCAACTGTTCGCGAACTGGCAGTCGGGTTGTTGGTATTTGTATTTTCATAGGTAATATTCTTTACTAATGCAGTTACTGCAGTTGGGGTAGCATCAGAATCGAAGGTTATTACCAGGTTGTCTGTACCGGTACCTCCGGTAAATGTACCGATAGTAGTACCTTCATAGGTGACGTTGGAACCGTTAACCCCGATCTGCCCGGTGCCAGTCCCGGTGTTCTTTATAGCCAGTTTGTCCTCACCGGAGACGCGGTTGGCAGAAATAGCTACTGTTAATTTACCGGAATCAAAATTGGTAGAATCACTATCTGCCACGGAAGCAGCAGTGCCCTGGTCTATAACCTTCGCTCCGTCACCCTCTGTGTAGGCAAGGGTATCGCTATTGAGGCTAGAGATTGTCGGAGCGCTATTCGCTGCAGCTGTCGTGAAATTGAGTGTTGTTGTATCATTGATGCCCGCATAGAGATTCCCTGTAGTGTCCTGAACTGCTGTTGAATCAATCTTTATATGGTAACCTGTAGAAGCTGACAGATCTGAGGTCGGGTTAATGGTAATTGTCTTACCGCTAATTGTAATCTGGGTTCCGTCTGTAATTGATATAGTTCTAGTATCACTACTGCCATCTGAAATAACAATATTTCCAGTATTTGGCGAAATATTCTCGTTGAAAGTGAGTACGATATTACCGGTTGTTGAAACCCCTGTAGCATCATCAGCAGGGTTTGAGCTTGTCAGTGTCGGTGGCGTTGTATCTGAGGTAGTTCCTGTAGTGAAATTTAACGTTGTCTGATCGCTGATACCGGCGTAAGCATTATTAGAAAAGTCAACGATGGCAGTTGAGTCTACCTGTATATTGTAAGCAGTGGAAGCTGTTAAATCAAAAGCGGGATTAATGGTTAGAGTATCACCGCTGAAACTTACCTGATCGGAGCCAATATCAATTGTTTCAACTGTGGTTGAGCCTTTTTTAATATAAATGTTGCCAGTCCCTCCCTGTACTGACTCGTTAAATGTAAGTGAAATATTAGCGTTCAGACTAACTCCTGTTGCGTTGTCAGCAGGGTTTGAACTGGTCAGTGTCGGGTTAGACGTATCAGCCGAAGAAATCACATTGACAGTGAGAATCTGGGTATCAGTGCCACCGTTACCGTCACTTGCTTTAACCTCTACTACATAGGTATTGTTACTGTCGCTATCTGTAGGACTGTTGACGTCAGGAGCAGTCTTAAAAGTCAATACTCCGGTTGATGAGTTTATGGAAAATTTTGAAGAGTCTGCACCGCCAGAAATTGAATAAGTAAGTGTGTCACTTGTATTCGGATCACTCGCGTTTACGTCCGTTACAGCAGTGTTACCGGTTACAACATTGATGGATGCGGTATCGCCGCCACCATTCGATGTTATCTCAGGCGGCATATTCGAAAAGCTTGTGACTGTCGAGAAGGCACCTTTATCCTTATATGTTATCGATGTGTCATCTGTTTTACTGTAACCTCCAATGTCACTGTTGAAAGCATTCGACTGGGTCGAGGTTGCCAGCGTGAATTGCAGAGAAGTGTCCTTTGTAATGGTTATGCCTTTGTCAGCCAGTTTTGATACCAGAGTTGCAAAAGAGAATTTAAATGAGAGGAAATGGTCTACTTCATCATAAGTACCGTTTCCAAGAGTTACATTGGTATTAGTATTCAGGTCATTAAAAGTTGCATTCGGATCAGTCGTGCCGTCAACAGGAATAAATGAAAAGTTGGTTGCGTCAAAACTGTCTTCAGAAAGTATCTCTACACCATCTGTAATAGATGTCGTACTTGGTGAAGTGTTGGCCCCGGTTCCCGGGCTCCAGACCTCTATACCAGAATTATTTTTTTTACTGACACTGATGAAGAACTCCAGTGCTCCGTCAAGGTCTGAATCAACACCAAGAAATACAAACCCTGAGGTAAAGGCTGATGAGTTCGCAGCATCTGAACCGTTAAGCCTGACTCTAAAGCCCAGTTCATCGTCATCTGTGCCGGCATTCTTTTCATCAAATTTTATATAGAGAAGCGCGTCGTCTTTACTTCCCACCAGATCCAGGTCTGCAGCCGGTGCCTGCTGATCATCCGAATAATCAAATTTATTTCCTTTCAACACAATATCCCAATTTGCCGTTGAACCGGTGAGATCGATTGCAAGTGTCTCTTTATAGGAAGCAAGGGTCGCAAAGTTGTTAAAAAGAGCCGCTTCGATAGCACCTGTTGCTTTTTCCAGGTCCCAATCACCGCCTAAAAGTGCATTACCGGTCAAATCTTCTGAAGCTGCGATGTCAGCATCTGTTATATCGGCAAGGCGATTGACGAATGTACTGCCTTCATTCGCCGCAACATAACATCCGAAAAGCAGTATATCTCCATCTGGGGAGAGTGAGTTTCCCCAGATTTTTAACTGCTCCGCATAAGTATCGATAGTAGAATTGTTCAGAGAGGTATTTCCCAGGCTTACCTTACCCTCTCCGCCATGGGAAAGGATTTGGATGCTGTCAAGGTTGCTGTATGAACCGAGTGCATCCGCAATCTGATGCACACCGTCTAGATTACTTTTCAGAATTACCACCGCCATATTTTTGTCCACACCCTGTATCAGCTGTTCATAATCCTGTACGGCAGAATCAACAAACAAGACGCTGCTAATAGATTGCTGGTTCTCTGTTAAGCGTTCTGCTGCAGTCAGATCCTTTTCAGTGGACTGCTGACCGTCTGCTGTGGGCAGGTTTTGTAAAAAAACTTCTACTGCTTCCTCAAGCGCCTTAGTTTCTGTATCGTTTGCAATGGATTCCTGTATGTCCTGTTGGACACTCTCCTCTGCAGCAGCATCGTTGACTGTTTCAGCCAGAGTTTCCACAGCCGCACCGTCAAAAACGATCCTTTTTTCCAGCTGGAAATAGTAGGGTGTATATTGTGGTTTATATCCTTTTGTCATAATCGCATCCTCTTGTTTTTAAGCCACTGCTTTCAAGTTTAATGCTTTTCAGAACACGTCCTGAGCCAAAAAAGAAAATTCTTCTTTCACTCAAAATGACTTCAGCAATTAAAATAGCCCTACTACTTAAAATACAAAAAATACATATTTTAGATAGTAGGGCTATATTCTCTAATACTACTTCCTGTTAGTTCAGAAATTCTTTTCTGCACACATCCATGTACTAAGGTCCTTAGCTTTGCTTATCCAGATTGCTCAAAATTGCTAACATCGCTAAGAATTACTATGAATATCATTCTAAACTACCATCTTCTAACTAAATTGTTTAATTGTAATAATTACAATTTGGTGTATTTTACCATTGCTTAGGCATGAAAACAATAATATTAAATTAAATACATTTTGCGAAGTTGATACGGCTAAATTGGTACAAATTGAGTCAGATTGAGCCAACTCAAATATGGTTAAGTACCTGAAAATAACGTATTATGTTGGTATTAAAAGGGTTGAGAAAACACTCAGATAGGATTATTAGCTAAATGGCCAGATCCAGTTATGTCCATGAAGTATATAAAGTGTTTAGGTTAAACACTAATAGTTATGGGTGTTACACACCCAAGGGTTAGAAATCTTCTAACAAGACACCAGAAAACACCAAGTAAGACCTTACTATCGAACAGCCTTACTTATTATTGTTTATTCCAGGTAATGCCTCTTAAAAGGCTCATAACCCGGAGGCCACTTGGTATGTGAATGATTATGTGTAGTTGAATAGAGGTTGGGGTGTGTATGTGAAGTAATTATAATCTAAAGTATCTAAATAAGCCAAAATCCTATGTAACCTTTAGCAAACAGGTTCTAACCTCGTCCAATAAGCGGCCCCATATTTCATTCCCAGCATATAAAACCTGCAAATTACATGATCAAAACCGCTTCATTGCTGTTTTCGCTAATAAAAAGAGTTTTCTGCATTGCCATGCCAACTATCAGCTCTATGATTACTGTCATTTATCAGTTAATCAAACCGTTGTTTCTGCTTAAAAAGTTTTTTCTTCCTTTGTTTAAACTTTCTTGTTGTCTGCTCTTCACGTGGATTCCTAACTCACAAAATTTTTTATGTAAGTGGGGTGAATTACCCCTGGTGAGAACTTTTGCCTTTAACCCTTCGTATTCCCTTTAAATTAAATCAAATCCTTAAAATACCAGTATGAACCCTAATCTGCATGGGGGAAAACCACTCATATTGTGAATGTAAATTTTGGTGGAGAAATACATACCTGAAGTATGATTTTAAAGTTTTTAAACTGCTTTAATATCAAGACTTTAGCGGGTTAGGGAGCCCATTGTATGCAGTGAAAAAAACATTTGGCACACTGTTTGAGATAGAGAGTTATCATAATTGAAATAAAAACTTTGAGTTCAAACGATTAGAGGAGAGAGTTAAAGCTATGGAAAGTAAATTAACAGCGAAAAGAGAGATCTTTCTTTCTAATGTGGCGAAAGCAATCGGGCAGATGCCATCAATCTCAACTGAAGATAATATAGCCTTAGATAACGCAATACTAAAGGATCTGGTCCAGTTAGAGAACAGTGCATCATCCGGAAGTATCTCTTTCACTGAAGATTGTGACTATGAAGGAGATCAGTACCAGGGTGTAGTTTTAATTATTATAGAGGACCCAATGACTTTTGATCCCTGTTTGAATTAATTATAGATTTTAAATAAACAAAAAGAAAAATAAATGACATTAATCTGTCAATTAGTAAGAGAGGTTAAACTGCAGAAGAAAATATTGAAAAGGAATTAAAGCGGGTGGCGGCTGAAGCGGAATTAAACGTATTAGCCTGAGCCAGGTTCATCATATAAGGAGGTTAGTTGATTATGGAAGCAATGCTATGTGAAACAGAAAATGAATTAAGAGATATTGATAACATGAAACATGTATTTGTAGAACAGTTATCAATTTGTAAAGAACATAGTGAAAAAGAAACTGGCACAGGATTTGGAGAATTTCTGGTTTATAAAGGCAGCATAGACGCACATGAGCTGGAGAGCGCGCTTCACTATCAGAATGTGGAACACATTGCTTTAGGAGTATTAGCTGTACAGGAGAAATATCTGAATAACAAGCAGTTGTGCAATATACTGGATATTCAGAGAGAAAGAGGAGGCCTCTTTGGTCAAATAGCAGTCGAGCTGGGATTCTTAAATGAATTCGATCTTGACAATCTTCTGAAGATGCAGGATGAAAAACATATCAGAATCGGTGAGGTATTAGTCTTATTTGGGGCTATCAGCAGAGAAGATATGGAATCTGAACTTAATTGTTTTCATAAGCTGGCGTGAGCAGGAACTAATGAGCCTTTTTGTTAAGGTAGATTATTAAATTTGAGGCTTTAATCAATAAATTAAAGGAGAGGATTATGATATACAAGGAAGATGATTCTAATAACTGGGAGGATGGAGGGTTAAATATTGTTTTACAACTATCGTCACCAGATCAGGAAGGAAAGTCAATAACAATTACTCAGAATGGAGCTGGTCTCGAAGTAATAACAAGAGATTCTACAGGCTTATTAGATAAAAAGATTTTACAACATTGCGGATAAGATGGCACCAATGACAGAGATGGAAAAAGGTTATGAGCGCAGGATAAGTAAAAGAATGAATCTTGCGTTATCAATATTCTTACCAGATCAGGAATGTAAGACTATAAACATTAGTTCGAGTGGGGTTTATTTTGAAGCAACCACACGTGATATAAATGCATTCTCACCGGGAACAGCAATTCCAGTCAGAATAAATGCGGTCACTTCCACGCCAGGTTGCGGTAAAAGAGAAGTCAAGCTTAAGGGAATTGGTTCTGTTGTAAGGAGTCAAATAAAGGATATCACCGGCAGTAGAAACAGGCTTGTCGTAGCAATGAAATTTAATAATAAACTAGACGTAATAATGAACTGACTCCGGCAATTCTTTCAGAAAGGGTTTCATTACGTTGCAGGATTATGTGGCTTGCAGAAAATACCTGAGAAGAGTTTACACATAGTATATCGTGCAAAACATTTCTTAAGGAACTTGATACAACAGGTTCTAACTTCGTCCAAAATAGAACCCATATTTCTTCAAAAACACTCCTCTTTATTTGAACAGCAGCTACTTTTTTATCGAAAAAAGAGTAACGTTAGATAATTGATCAATTTAATATTTTTCAGTTATGTAATCTATCACCCTTTCTTTGTTTTCCACGTGGGTCATAAAGTCCGGCAAAGCCTATAAATTTCTTAAACAGTTCCAGGTCGAAGCAATTTAGCATCTCATCTTTCATTTCCAAAAGTGCAGCAAACGGCCTTATAGCCTTTGAATACGCCCTATTCGTAGTTAATGCATCGTAAACATCTATTATACGGGCAATCCTGCCACATAGATGAATCTCGTCTCCCCGGAGTCCGTATGGATAACCTGTACCATCATAGTTCTCATGATGTTGTAACGTTATTATAAATTCATCAGTAAAACCATTTTCTGTTTCTTTTAAAATTTCGACACCCAATTCCGGGTGCTTTTTCAGCTCTTCGTATTCCTCTTCTGTTAATTTACTTTCTTTATTAATAATATCAGTACTGATCCTGGTCTTGCCAACATCATGCAAGAGTATACCTGCACAAAAATGCTTTAAGTCTTCGTCTTCAAAACCAAGGTCCTTTGCAAATAAAGTCCCTACAGCCGCAACATTCACTGAATGTGTATATGTATAATATTCATGTATTGCTATCTTAAGCAGGTTGCGAGCAGCCTTACCTTCCTGAAGAACATAATCTACCATGTTGTAAGCAAACGTCTTTGTCCTTTGAACGTTACCGGCTCTCGGATCTTCGAACAGATCTTTAAGCAGGTTTGCAGCAGTGTTATACACTATCTTTGACTTTTCATCGGAAGTAATTCTTGTATCAGATAAAATAATATGAAAATTAGATTCTAAATATCTGAGGTACTTTTGCTGATCATCTTTGCTGATATAAAGCTTGTGCATATTCTTCTCTAGCAGCAATTCCTTCTTCATATTGTCAAATACTGTATCTCCCTTACAGTACAATGTGTATTTATCTGCACCTTCAGTACTTACAAGCAAATGAATGTCACAGCCAATTGTTGTTTCCGGCCTTAAACTGTTCAGGTTAATAGGTAAATAATCTGGCATTTAATTTATTATAATCCTGACTGATATTTTGCCTGTTATGTATTGGCAGCATTTAGTAAATGACCTGCCACTCATTTCCAGAAGACACAGGCCGGTCTATTATTATGTAAGTTTTGACCTTAATACCAAAATGCATTACACACTACAGTATCCTGGATACTGTAGCGTTAACACGCCAGGTACAGTAGAATCTTCACACAAGGTATTCTTGAGAACAAATCATAAATGGTTGTGTTTGTCAATAATTATAATATTGAATATTTACTTTCTGTATGGAACTGCAAGCCAAAATAACACAATTGGGCTTTGTTAAGAAAGAGAGGACTACCTCCTGATTGCACTTGAGATGTGACTGGTGTTGAGGAAGGATACAATATCTAAATGCACCAGCTGTTCAAGCCAGGAGTACAAGAGTGTTTATAATTTATTTAAGACCGTTCATCTTGAAGCAGTTGATATATTCCCTGTCAGCTACCTGTATGTGGTCAGTTAACCAATGCTTTAAGTATTCAAGCAGCTCATTTGATATATGATAATCACCGTCAGCTACCCTATTGAAATATGCCGATGTCCTGGTGATAAAATCGTAGTGTTTTTCATTATGGCTTTCAAACTCCGGATAATTAAACTCTATCATGTAAGCCTCTTCGGTTGTAAAATGTTCCAGTGCATAATTTGTCATCTCTTCTAACACTTCAATTAATTCTTCTGCATTGTCACTATTCTCCCTGGCATAAAAAGTCTTATTAATAATGCCAAAGAGTTTCTTATGTTGTTCATCAATGATAGATATTCCCACACTGTATTTGTCGTCCCATTCAATCATAAATGGAATAATAATACCTAAGATATTAACAATCAACTATTAAATCTAATGCGGTTTTATCTATGCCTCCTTAAGCAAACAGGTTCTCTTTTAACTACCGGCTTGCCGGATATCAAATCACTTTTTTGCTGTCTCCGCAAAAGTGAGTAACTTTTCTATATTCTCAAGCCTGGTTTCCATACTATTAAGCTGCTTTGTCAGGTCGATATGGACGATGAGACCAAGAGTTGGCATTAAAAACATGTAGGCAATAGTAAATAGAGCTTCGTAACTTTTTTTTTGTTTTCTTTCACGAGGCCTGGCATGATGATCATATTCATCATCACCTGATGCATCCTGTTGACGTGTTCCTTTTATGTCGCCATGATTATCTGATTTTTGATTCTCTGGTTTATCTGTTTCTGCAATTACAACAGGTTCCATTTTATTCTTTTCTTGTGCTTTTTCTACACTGGATATATCAGCAGCATTCACCATTCTCAATTTTCTCACCAGGTGATTTTTTACTCCGGACAGTCTTTCTAAATATAATATCCTTTGTGATTCTCTTTTCAGAATGGCTTCGACAGTTGTATTAATTATCTCTCTCTCTTTCTCATCAATCTCTGTAAACTCTACACCCATGCGAAGCATTGCATTTGTATGAGCATCTTCTATGTGAACCACCCTCCCTATACAGTTTATAGTGGGTATAGATTTTACAAATTCTATTTTCAGCTCCAGAAGCGAACCAATCTCTATTTTCATTTTATAATAGTTAATCTTGATACCTCCAGCACTCAAATTTTTTACAGCAACAATATTCCATTCAGGTGAAGAGGTTTCCCGGCCATCATCTTGTATGACCCGAAATCTTGCAATACATGGAGACACTATCTCCTTATACTTCCATTTATCCAGTTCTACTCTTTTATACTTTCTTCTTTCCATAATACAATCCTCTCCTCACCGTGGATTACAACCTTATTTTAATCACTAACCTCAACATAGTAGTAAGTGTGAACATTATCTGCTTTTCTTTTTTTCTGTTTCATAATAGCAATCTTCAGTCTCAAAATTAGACAACTTTCCCTGATAACTGTAGATATATTAGTGTTATTTGCAAATTCTTGACCAAAGTGATCTGTTCATAAAAAGTACCTGAGCTTGAATTAAACAGGTTCTGCCGGTTTAAGAGAATTAACTTGTATTCGGGTGCTCATTTTTCCCCGTAACATGTTATTTATTAAACACACTAAATACATTATGTACGATCTAAAAACAGAACATATATTGATACTTTTCCACTCTTAATATAGAAAAGCAAATGTTTATAAAATAAAATGTTAGTGATAGTTAGCACTGAAATAGTTAATTTTAATGGGGCTATCGGTTTATTATGCACCAAATGGCATGTTGCTTGCGATTTACATATATGCTTGAGCACGATAAGATAACTAAAGATGGTATTTTCAAAGGCTCACGGTGGACTAAATAACGGGACAAAGAATCAGTATGCAATTATAATTTTTTTTGAAGGAGGGCAATGTGATGAAGCACAAAAAAGTCTTGTTTGTTATATTAGTCAGTATATTTGCAATTACGGCTAACCAATCTTCTTTGTGGTCGGGAGAACCCGGAACAGTTGTAAAAAATGTTATACTTAACGAAGCTTCCTTCTGTGAAATAGAGGATATTAGAGAACGAAAAGCAAGACAGTGGGAGGTGATTTCGTCTTCGTTAGATTTTGAAATGATCTCTAAAAGAGTGATGGGGGAGTATTGGAACAAATGTCTCTACGAGCAAAAATATGAATTTATTAAATTGTTTTCTACCCATCTTAAAAATACGTATATTAAGAAGGCGAACCCTCTCTTCGGAAAGAAGATTCTTTATCTTACGGAAAAACAATTCAATAATTTTGCCAAAGTACAAACCATTCTGCTTGTAAAATCCGGCAAAGAGATTTCGGCTGACTTCTATTTAATCCGTGAAGACGGTGAATGGAAGATATGTGATCTGGTTGTTGAAGGAGTGAGTCTGGTCAACAATTACCATAGTCAAATTGCAAATACACTGGTTAGAACATCGTATGAAGGGCTATTGCGCACAATTAAGGACTTACAGGTAGAAAAGTATTACACCCCTGAACAGCGCCTTCTTGTATCTGATCAGTTAATTGAATAAACGAAAGCCTGCAGTTGCTTTAAGATTATAACAAAGGGTATTTAACAGTTTTCTCTTAATACCCTTTGTTATAATGTTCTTGAATTTTCACCATACCTAAGCTTGTTTCTCTATCAAAAAAACCTCTGCTGTTTAACATAACGCAGTTTGAATAGTGATACTACAAAACATAGTAACAATAAAGCTTACTGATCAAAAAAACTAAAAAAATAGTTGCGATAAAATAATATGAATTTAATATAATTGATACGTCATGTAAACGGTTCCTTTGGCCTTTACCTGCACATTATAATAATTGTTATTCTACTTAATCTCAGTAACATCTATAGAAGGAGAATGAATTACATGAAACTTATTGAAAAGACTCTGGCGATTTTTTGTACGATAGCCTTACTTGCAGGCTGTGCTACAATTAAAGGCAGTAATATTGTTGAACAGAGAGAGTATGTTCTTGACATGAAGGATTCCACACTGGCTCGTCTCTATAAAGAGATCCCAATAGCTAAACAGCAAATCAAAAAATCTGCCGGCTACGGTGTATTCAGCAACATTAATACAAATCTATTTCTGCTCAGCAGCGGCAGTGGCTACGGAGTCATTACTGACAACAAAGGCAAAAATCCGGTTTACATGAAAATGAGAACACTGGGGGCTGGGATCGGACTTGGGGTGAAGGACTTCAGGGCGGTAATTATTTTCAGGAATCAGGATGATATGGATAAGTTTGTTGAAAAGGGCTGGGAGTTTGCCGGTCAGGCAGATGCTGCCCTTAAATCCGGTGACAAAGGCGCCGCTCATTCTGCAGCACAATCAGTAGATCTTGATATCATTACGTATCAACTGACTGAAGCCGGAGCAGCTTTACAGGCCACGCTTCAGGGTACCAAATACTGGAAGCATAAGGATTTGAATTGATAGCTTTTTACAGGACCTGGCACAAAGAGTGATGAAAGAACAGGTAGAGATGGATATTCTCGTTGCCCACCTTCACATACCCTTTACACCTACCAGACTGGTATCGGGCTAATAGTAAATTATTTCAAAACCACTTGTTTTGTCTTAAATTATTAATTATAATTTACTTTAAATGAAAACAATGTACACAACAATTTCTGTCAGCATCATGTTTATCATGATGCTGATTTCTTTAAACACTCAATTGCTACCGGCACAAGACATGCCCGTTGACAGCCAGAGTACTGAAGAAAATAGTTCCGTTAATAAACCATCCATATTCTTTGAGAATCCGAATTATGATTTTGGTACAACCTATAAAGGCAATAAGGTTGAACATGTATATAAGTTTGAAAACCGTGGCAAAGAAACATTAGAAATCAAAAAAGTTAAACCATCCTGCGGATGCACGGCAACAGTACTTTCAAACAAAACTATTCTTCCAGGTGAAACAGGTGAGATTAAAACCACCTTTAATACAGTGAGCTATAACGGAAGAGTCAGGAAAACCATTGCTGTATTAAGTAATGATCCGGATACCCCAAGCTATAAACTATCCATTGGCGGAGAAGTAATTGAGGAAATCAGTGTTAATCCAAAGAATATCAACTTTAGATCTTTCAGATCAGACGACCAATCAGTCAAAACTGTTAAAGCCTCCATAACATCTCAATCCGGCCCAGATTTTAAGATATTAAAGGTTACATCATCTAAACCATTTGTAAAAGTATCTGTGACAGAAGACCAGAAAGGTGAGTATACCCTCGTTGCCACACTTAAAGGTCATCACAAAATTGGCAGGTTCAGTGGTAAAATATTTCTGGAGACTAATAATACCAAACAACCAAAAGCCAGTATAATATTTTACGGAGTGGTAGAAGGCGATATAACCATTAACCAGAGAAGAATCTATTACGGTACTGTCCCGGAGGGGCAAGAGATAACTAAAAAGCTTTATGTTAAGATAAACGAAAGCCACATAAGGATTTTAAGCTCTAAAATCTCACCGGACTATTTCAGCGTTAACATTGATGAAAGGTATGAACAGAGGAACCCACACTGTATAATTGAAGCAACACTTCACAAAGAGGTGCCGGTTGGCAAAATAGACGGATTACTGGTGCTCACCACTAACAGTGAAGAGCTACCGATCATTAATTTACCCATCACAGGGGAAGTACACAAAGCTGACAATCCTGAATGAACTGAATATCCAACCCAAACACATATAACAAATTGCTACTCTCAAGTCTCAAAAAAGGAAGATTGAATTTTTTAAGCAGGCAACTCCTGCTCAACCATTTTTATTGTATTTTCTAATTTCTGCAATCTATTTTGAAGCCTGGCAAGTATCCTCCTCCATTTTAATCGGGGCCTGATGGTCGGAACAACAACTATTAATAGACACGAAACTACTGCAATCGCTTCAAGGATTACTACCCCGGGAGGCAAGCCTATGGACATCCCTATTCGTGTGGTATATTTTGAAACCATTAAATCAGGCGGCACTGTAATAAATATGCCTACAGGTATAGCATAAACCTGGCTTAAGAATAGATAAAGAAAATAAGGAGGAAGTAAATTCTTTTCCTTTATTTTTTTTAACGTCATTTCAGCCTTTTTCCTTTCTGTATCAGCTTCTTTCTTCGCATCTTTACAATCCGACAATAATTGTGCTTTATCGTGCTGTAAATTTTTATCTAATCTGGAAAGGCATATATCAACTACAAATGCATTTAAGGCGGAATTATAATTAACCATTTTAGCTAATTCACGTTTATCCTCTTGAATCTGTTCTAAATTGTGATTATCCGGAATATCAAGGCCCTGTTTGTGGATACTGCTGATAACCGTATTAAGGTAATGCAGTTTTACATCGAGTTGTCTCAGTTTATTTTTAATTTCCTCATCAAGAGGAGCAATGGTGTCTTTAATTATTTTTTTTATATGCAGCTTTATTCCATTAAAATCTTTCTCATTAGAAATTTTCAGGCAGTAGAGAAGATCAATGCTGATCAGTTTTTTTATTAACGGAACCGCCGTGTCTGCCTTTTTCAAGAGAGCGCTGTATTGTGCATGCTGGTATAACGCTTCAGTAAAGTCAGGAGACAAATCCACTGCCTGCTTTGAGAACTCTTGAGCTTCTACAAGACGGTCAAGATTACGCAACACCAATGCTTTGTACATCAAGGCGTAGCTCGTGTAGAAATCAGATTGCGGTTTAGAAATTTCTACGGCCTTGCTAAAATACTCTAAAGCCTTTTCTTTATCTTTTTTATGAAAAAGACTGATTATCCCAAGACTTAAGAATATAGAAAAATCATCTTCACATTGCTGAGATAATTCCTGGAATTTATCTTCTGCATCAGCTATTTTACCTTTTTCATAAGCTTCCTGTGCCTTTAATCTCAATCTTGCTATGGCAGGGTCCAGAGAATCATAGAAAATTTTCAACAGTTCTTTAAACTCTTTTACATTTTGTTCTATTTGCCAGACTACTTCTGCAATATTCCATTCAAATGCAGCCTTCAGTCCGAAAATACCATTACCAATATCCCTATTGTCATAAGTAAGCAGGTTGATGCCGGCATTGACGGCACCTCTATTTGTATCTGTTGCGCAAGCTAAACCTACGTGAGATATTATCATTTCTCTGATCTGGTTGCTTATTTCTATTCGTTGCAAAACGACATCTTTACCAAGCTCTATATTTCGATAGAACCCCTGCTTTATTTCGCGCGGTACTAGATCATCTTTATTAAATCTTTTCATCTATTTCCATATTCCCTAAAATCTGGAAGAATGCTGTTTTATTAACTTTGCGACATTAAACAATATGCCACAGTATTTCAAATAATTTCCTCTGTTTATACCTGCTTGTTTCTCTGAAGGCAAAAAAGAGCTATAATACCGAGATAAGAAATTGCTTAATTCACGCTAAGAAATTAAGAAAGCGACAGGATCAACAGATTTTAGAGGTTTTTACCTTAAAAGTTCTACTTTGATCTTTATTACTACTTTCTTTACAAATACAGGAGTGTCTCCTGCAGAAACACCCGGCATATGGGCATCTTGAGGAAAAAAGGCAATAAACATGCCGGGTATTAATTGAGAAAAAGTCTTTCGACTATCCGTATTTAAATAGAAACCAACGTCATTCTCCGGATCATATGGCATGTCAACAGTAAGCCCGTTTATTGCTGTAGACTCAATGACCTCCCGGCCTTCAAGGACATACTGGATATCAACATACTCTCGATGTGCCTCAAATTTGTGAGGTTCTTTTGTTTTGTAACTTGCGACTACTGCATAAATGTCGTCACCCTGAATCTCATACTTTTTCTCTTCTGAACCAGGTGTAATTGAATCCAGAAAATCGAAAGCTGTGTTCCAGGCGGAGCCATAAGGGTAGCAATGATAATACTCAACTCTGTCAACTATCAATTAGAACTCCTTCTTATGATTGATCATTTATTTACATTCTCCAAACAAATTCACAGAATATATACCTCGTCATACTCTTTGTTGATATTTCTGAGTCTTCCTATGAGTATTTTCAATATATTCAAGTAGACTATCTTTGCTATGCGGTCATCTTTTTCTATAATGCTATCCAGATTATGCTTTGTTATCTTGATTAGCTCACCTGCTTGTGTCGCAATCACTGAAGCAGATGCTGGTTTTGAATCTATGAGAGAATATTCTCCAAAGAATTCACCTTCATGATCTACAGCTAATTTCACTTTTGTAGGTCTTCTGTATTTTACTTTCACATTCTGCTCTGGAAGGCAGACTTCCGCCTCCCCTTCAATTATTATATAGATAGCCGAACTAACCTGCCCTTCTTTCATCAAAATTTCTGCTTCTTTGAATTTTATCCTTTGGCACTTTGCATGAATCTGCTTTAAATCATCTTCTGTAAGCCCTTTAAAGATCTCAAATCTCGATAGAATATGTATGGTATTATTTTCAATCATACAACATCTCTTCCTTTGAAAAACTCACGAAGCAAAAAATAGAAAATATTTCTGACTGGTATGAAATATAGATTGATTATAATACTCTAGTAATTATTGAAATCAAGTGGAAAAGATATATAACTCAGAGAGAAACAATCCGCAGGAACAAGAGAGGTCAGGAACCACTTTACCTCATTTTACGAACCGGACGGACAAAAAGAAGGCTGACATCTCCCCAATCTACATAACCGTCATCAAAGTATACACGCCACACACCACCCGAGCTACAACTATCGCCTGTCCAGAGCCATCTCTGCTTTGTATCAAACACCGTATCTATATACAGGCTGCCATTCTTCTCAGTGGCTTCAAGTAACGATGACGCTTCCTCTACCGTAGGTACCCGCCAGTCATAATAACCGGCATAACCCTTACTGTTAAACCCCCTAATCCATTTCTTTATCTCTGTCCTTCTCATATATTCGTAAGAGCCTGACGGATGCCACATTAAGCCGGTAGCATGATCTATTACCACTTTGTCATTACCAATTGTCTCTATTTCGTATTCGTGCTCTATTGTACTGTGTCCATAAAATCCCCATGTCTTCTTGCTACGTATATGAATATTTGACATTGACTGAACCTGAGAAACAGATAAATTCAGATAGGAAGAACGGAGTTCTGTTGGTGGTGACGCCTCTTCCTCCGCTATCAGATTAACCCGAAACGGAAAAAAAATAACGTAGAGGGCCAGGGTGCTGATTAACAAGTACTTTTTCATATTGTTTTAGAGAAATTACAGACACAGTGTTTGAACACCATGTCCTCAACGCCAAAGGCATAATAGTCATTTTACTTCTGGTACCGATATTGTAGTGACACTCAGTTTAGTTTGGGTACCAGGACCTCCTACATTCCTGCCCTTTGCCTTTTCTATCAATTCAAGTTTTGTTTTGTCATAGTCTGTATTAGAAATCAGACCTTCATACCGCAACATATTCAGTTCGCTGATTTTGTCAGCAATATTTATCTTGTGTCGACTTTTCTTTATATAGTCTTCATCAAGAAGATATGTATAGTGTGTATCAAAACCCAGTTTCTCAATACACCTTTCTGACACAGCATCTGTCACAGCTTCCAGATGCTTCTTAAGGTAATCGGGTTCCGTAAATACATGGTCAAGAAATTCCTGTCCATTCATACCAATTGACTTCTTCGCCTCAATAAAGTCTCTCCAGATAACTGTTCCTTCTGATGCAGTTGTCATCTTCACGTCCATCTTGATATAGGCATACGGGTCAGAAAAGATTCCCGGGTCTTTCAGGCCATATGATAATATGTCGATTTCAAGTATAGTATCAACGTCCAGTGCGGTGCCTATCTTTTCATAGTCTTTAGGATTTTTATCTTTTTTCTCCAGCAGTTTCCAAACGGTTTTGTTATTTGTAATACTTTCCTGAGGTGTTACATGGAAGTAAGAACAGAGTTGAAATTTGGTATTCAGCTTCTTACATAACTCTTCACAAATATTCAAATCAAATATTATTTCGTTAAGAGCAGCAATGTCCTCCTGGTTCGCAGAGTCTTGAGCAAACTTCATAAATAGTTGTGCTATGGGATTAGGACCTGCAGCCAATCTTGAAATAAACATTTCATCATTTCTGATGTCTACATTCATCTGAGGACTCTCAGGATAGAACAAAATTGCCAGATCATTTACAAATCTTGAATACTCTTTTCTGTATGGTATCTGTGACACACTGGTAGTAGTTTTACAACCGGCAAACATTAATAAACCTACCAAAAAATAAATATAATATCTTTTTATCATTCGACGAAAACCTGCTCGTTTAATAATACACAATCTTGAATACTTAAACAGTCTACTCCAACTATATTTTAACTGAATAATACTTAATATGGATGAATTCCAATTTTAATAATTCTCTGATTGGACAGAATCATGCTTTACAATAATCTCAAATATGTATAAAGCGACAGGACAGGAACGGTAATTATGGGGTCTCTCTTATTGAGGAATTCTCAGGTTTTCCCTATTAGTTTCTAACGCTGGCTCTGTTTTATCAGATTTAATCTTACTGAGCTCTACTTCTATCTCCTGTAAACTTGTCAAGATTTTGTTCAGATAGTCTTCTTTATCAGTCTTTTTGTGGCAACCATCAAAATACTTAATAGATTTCCTGTAATTTATGACAGCTTTCTTTACCTTTCCAATTTCTGCAAAAAGATTTCCCAGTTTATGATATGCACTGGCAACCTGGAGAGCTGTATCTATAGATTCCGGCCGATAATGCAAGGCATTAAAGAGATACCCTAATGCCTTATTATAATTATCTATCTTCACTTCAACAGGCTTATTATTCATGCGTTTCTTTAATGTTCTGTAGCCCTTGCCAACCCAGTAAATATATGGTGTCTTTGTCAGCCCTCTCGGAAGCTTAAGTGGTTTGGCTACCTTCTCTCTCCAATTCTGGTAAATCGGAATACTATAGACCATTATAGTAACATCATATTCAACATTATTTCTTAGAATTACTAATGACGCTTCAACTTTTTTATTTTTTAACTTTCTAGAAATTCTTACATAGTCCGGTAAGGACTTTATTTTCTTACCTTCTATTTCAAGGACTATGTCACCTTTTATTAAACCCGCGTCGAATCCCGGACTTCCTGACTGCACTTCAACAATTTTCAATCCCTCTTTTTTCTCAGAAAAGGTCAAACCTGAGAATATTGTTTGTGCAAAAACAGGTGAAATAAAAGTTCCCAAAGAAATTATAGTAATAAAAAGCAAAACATATAATCTCATGTTTTTTCAAGCCTCTTGTCTATTAAATTTTCTTACTGCAATGTCTACAATAAACAGTAAAAGAGCCAGGGGAATTAGAAAGCCTGCAAGGCTCTTAGCTATTACTATCTCCTCTTCCTCAATTGCTATATCTTCTATTTCCGGATTATACTTGCCACCCGTAATCTCTGCAATATTTTTAAGCTGTGAAATATTATTACCCAGAACCGCATATTCAAGAGGTTTTGTAACTGTTTTCTGTGGAACTATCAACCCCTTTGTCTTTAAGTCTACAACCTTTCCGTCTCTTATCCTTGATATTTTCAGGTTATAAGTACCAGGGCTCACATTTTCCAATTCAGAGATAAATCTTTTCGGAGCAACCTGCTTCAGGAGAAGGCTCTGCCCATCTTCAGAATAATCCGGTGAAATCAGGCTGACTTCCAGCTTTGTATCTTCTGGCAATAGAGAGGAAGACTCTATCTGCAATGACACTGTATCATCAGTTTTAACTTTAATATCGTAATTGGCCTTAGAGATATCCCGCATAGACCATCTCACGACTTGAGACCAGAACTTATTAAACATTGACCAATTAATCCACTTTGATGACCACCGTGCATTTGCATCCGATGCGTAAACAACTACCTTGCCCAGACCATATCTCCAGTCCGCCAGAATCGGATCAGTTTTCCCCATTATGTTCGTTATCAGGGGAACCTCGACATTTTCTTTTGCTTCAGTAATAGTATGCCCTTTTAACGGAGGAAACTGTTTATCATAAATACCTTTCAATATCTGACTCTCCTGGTTAATTGTCGGATAAAAATGCTCTTCGTGAAAGTCTGATTGTGATACAAAATATTCCGAATCCTTTATTATCAACCTTGGCAATTTAATTATGTCAGTTATTTGATAAAATTGCCCTCTTGTTTTCTTTGCTATATCTTCCAGTAGCTTGGTATTCACGAGCCATGTCCCCAGAGCAATGGTTGAAACTGTTATATTCGCCTGCTGAAATTTACTTATCATTCTGTTGTAATGATAATAAATGGATTTTGTATTTCCATCAGAAAGCAAAATGACGTGGCTTACCTTTGAGCTCTTTCTACTGATTTGACGATAAGCGGAATCCATTGCAGGGAATATATCCGTTCCTCCATCGGCATGTAAAGTACTCAGTTTTCTGATGATCTCCTTTTTGACTTCCTCATTAGGTTTCAGTTCAACAATTGTATACGGATTTGTATCAAATGCTATAATACCGAAATTGTCGTTCACTTTAAGCTGTTTGATCAATTCAATAGAAGCCTTTTTGGCGAAAAGCATCTTCTTTCCCAACATGCTCCCGGATTTGTCTATTATCAAGATCAACGATAGCCTTGACTTCTTCTCTTTCTTAGGCGGCTCTCCGCCTATTATCTTAACTGGAAGTATCTCTTCTATTTTAGAACCTGAATATCCACCTTCAGCCGTAATGTTTGCGCCACACGTCATTACAAATCCTCCACCATAGTCTTTTACATATGTTTCTAACAATGTCATCTGTTCATCACTGATAAGATCCTTTGAAACATTAGAGAAGATTATACTGTCATATTTAAGAAATTCCTTCAGCGTTTCAGGTATCTGCCCAGGCCTCTTTATCTCAACAGCAATTGTCTTGTCTTCCAGAGCATCAGGCAGATACATCTTCTGGTCTTTGGAGCCATCAATATACAAAAGCCTTGTCCTGTCTGAAACATTAACAAATGCAAATTTGCTGTTATTCTCTTTATCTACATCAAGTACAGCATCTTCAATTTCCAAATTCGTGTTAAATTTTATAAAACCTTTCTCTTCACCTTTGTATGGAATCTCAAATACACTTATTCCGCTTTTGAATTCAGTATCCCACTCTTTCAGAATACCGTCTCCCTTGTGTAACTTTAAATTACCTTTAACCGCCATATCATTATTATTTTCAATAACAACTTTTACGTTAAACATTTCACCTTCATTAATTTCCTTGGGAACTACAACTTTTTTAATTAATACCTCACCACCTTTCTGGATATTCGGAGGTGATGCCACAAAGACCTTAACATCATTGCCTGCCGCCATTGCAGCTGCATCATCTGCTTCGCCAAGGTTCTGATTCCCATCTGTAAGCAGAATAACCATTTTAGATGAATCTTCTGGCATAATACCAAGGGTCGCCATTATGCCACTTGCAATGTCAGTTCTTTCCGTACTGATGTTTGAATCTGTAATTTTCCCTAATAGACCTTCTAATTCCAGATCTTCCGTAAGGACTGGTGTAATAGCTTTTGATTCACCACCAAAAACTACCACTCCCTTCTTAATATTCTCATCCATGCTGCCACTGAAATCTTTAACATAGTTCCACATCCACTCCTTACCCTCCCAGGTAATACTATCAGACATGTCCACCAGAAATACTGTACTGATTTCACGTTTCGTCTTTTCCTGTCCGCTAAACCCTGCCAGCACAAGGACTACAAGCAAGAACACAAAAGATCTCAGAAATGTGGAAATAATAATTTTGAAAATAGAAAGATGGCGGTATCCAAATATTGACACTATCCAGAAGGCAGGCAGCGCATACAAAAACTTTAGATATTCGGGATTTGTAAATTGATATTCCATTGTTTGAATAAAGTTAAAAGTACCTGAATTGAACTAAAGTGCTTAATGTTAAAAAAACAAAAAGCCTGTCTGTGCTCGACTCGCATAGTCAGTTATTACTTTTTTATTAACTTTGATCACTTCAAACTTTAGTTCACTTCAGGCACTTAATAATAAGGATCTCAGACAGCACCTGTCCTTACTTTTCTGTAATAGAGTAACCATTCGATTAAAAGAATAAATGGTACAAGCAAAAGAAGATATTTACCGAATTCTGTTTTTGTATCTTTTATGAGCGTTTCGGCTTCCTTCTCTTCAAACCTGAGTTCCTTGCCATCTGTTAATCCTGGTGCAATCATGGACTCATTTGCATCAAAAAGATTTGCCACAAATCTCCTGTTGAAATTAGTACCTGAAATTTTGTATTCCCCTGTGTATTCTATTTTGTTAAAAACAAAATTCTCTTCAGTATCACTGTCTTTAGCATCATATTTGAAAATCTCGTTTTCAGGAGTTACTATTTCAATGTTTTCTGTTAAAGCATAGTTTAACCGGTACTGCCCGCCAGTTAATAGCTTACTATTATCTTCATCTTCATATGGATTCAACCACTGGATTATATTAAGTGTCATAATCAGCATCCGTAAACCATCAGATTCTGAGAAATCAAAATCGCTTAGGTCAAAACCCAACGATATTATCTTCTTTCCTTCATACCAGCCGGCAAAGGCAATGGGAGAGTCTTTCATGTTGTCCGATATCTTTAATAAGGGTACTGACCAATCCGGAGGCTCCATTGTAAATGCACTTTTAATATTCAAATCATCCAGGTTGCTCAGATGCCTCATTGCAGGATGTGTACTATCCCAGTCGAGTATCTTTACATCCAATACCAGGTTATGATCACTTATCAGTATATTACTAAACGTGTTGTCCACCCTTACATCTTCAGATTGAAACTTCGATGAATGCAAATACGGTGTTATGTAGAGTGAATTAATACCTGGATTATTGTCCGGGATAAACTTGTAAAAGATAGCAGCATCATAATCCTTTATAACTTCCTGTTCAAAATCAGATGTGGCTATGTGGGTTACTTTTATCCGACGAGTACTTTGTTCTACCTTCCTCAACTCATCCCTCAGACTGTAATTATTTGAGACTAATAGTATGTTGATAGGCTTTATCTCGTTAATTATTGCATAAGCTGTATTATCAATAAGGAGAAAATCATCCGTCTGTATATTGGCTTTTAAAATTCCAGGTGCATTAAGGTTAGGCACACTTAACGTTTTCTGTTCATTTCCTGCTAATTCTAATTCCTCTTCCATTATGGTCTCATCATTTAAAAAAACACTTAACTTTACCGTTTTACTATCACCTGAATAATTTTCAATTGTTACGTAAGCTTCACGGTCTCTATAATCTTTAAACATATCCTGATATACATCCAGAGATGTAATGGCTACATTTGAAGACTTCTCTCCAAACATGATAAATTTTATGTTTCCAGACTTTAAACTGGAAAAGTTTAATGAAGATGCAGACCTGTCTGTCAACACATACATCTCTCCTCTTTCAGCATTTTTAAGGAACGAAACTCCCAGACTTACCCCCTCATCAAGGTTTGTCCCGGTATCCTTTGGCATCAAATCGTTAATTGTTTTTTTTAATCGGGCCTTATCATCGGTGAAACCACTGACAACTCTGGAAGAAGAATTTGATGAGATAATCATCATCCTGTCCTCTTGTCCCAGTTTGCCTATCATTTTAAGTGCTTGAGATCTGGCCTTGTCAAAGCGTGATTCATCATCTTCAACTGTCTGCATACTTGCTGATGAATCAACGACCAGAACAACACTTTTTCCGGATATATTGATTATGCTGGATTTAAGGTATGGTCTTGTCAGAAAAAATACAAGCAGTAGTATAAGGAGTGTTTGGAGAACAAAAAGCAGATCTATCTTAAATGCTCTGCTGCGTACAGTTTCCTCTTTTATAATATCCCAGGGAATCAGACTTGGTACCTGTACCGTATTTTTCTTTCTATTATAAACATAGAAAAATACCACCAGTCCGATTGATGCTAAATATCCAAATGCAAGTAGATTTATAAAGCCCATACAAGTTAATTCGCTATTACGGCCAAAGACTACCCTTCGACTCTACTCAATGTGACATCACCCAGAGAGTGTCAGAATGGGTTTATCAATATTAAATTTCTATACTTAAATTTAGCCCATTTAAATTGTCTGTACTTATTAACATACTTAACACATGTCGCTAAATTATTTTCACCTTCGTATAATACAGCCAATAGAACGCCTCATATCATGCGTATAATGCAGCATAAACAACACATACCACTATTGACATAATAACTTAAGGTATATATGTTTACAACAATTATTTACCAGGCAGACGTATTATAAAACTGTTAAACCAGCCTAATCTGCAAGAGCTTCGTATTACATAAACAGAATGCACTAAATAACATGGACAATACTTAACACATCAAAAATTGTATGTTGGAAAGTAAGCATTGACCAGGCATAAGTCAACAGGGTAAAAATAGGCATAAAACTGGTATTTATAATACTTGGTGTCAGCAGAGAGATACCCCCATTTCTACGGAATGACGTTAGGAGTATAAAAACTCATCTTCGGTGGTCTTATTCAAGATCCATATTCCTGTTCATTGTGGGAGCACGATTTTTAATTACTCATATCGGCTTGCGAAAAGGGTTTGCTTATATTGTAATCATTATCACTTTATTTTACGAACCCTATACTCGGTAGTTCTCGCAGGATGAAATCTTCAAATTTTATGTTTGTTTTAGCCAGTGAATAAACGATTTTGTTTATCCTGCAGAAGCGCCTCAGCCTCTGGATGTGCTCTTCCATTGCAGCTTTATATTTCTTGCGATTTGCTTCTGAAAATCTAATATTCATCTTTTTGTTTGTTTCAACATCTACCACTTGATTCTTATTTCCTTTGCCAAAAGGGTCCAGCTCTGTTTCCCCCAGGATTTGTATGACCTTGATATCAAAATTCTTAAACCTTAAATAATTAAGTGCTTTAGTATAGATTTCCGGCTTCATCATAAAGTCTGATATGACAACCACTGTACCTCTTCTCCCTTTTACTTCGTATATATACTTTGAAATATAATTAACAAAGTCTAGTTCACCTTGTGGTACAATTTTTTTTAAAAAATCCGCTATCACAAAAATGTTCTCTTTTTGTTGAAAGAATGGAGTTCTATTTTGAGAAATTTTATCTGTATCTACCATTGTTGCCAATCTCACACTGTTCTTACTTGATAACGCAATATAGCTCAGAGCGATTACCAGATCTTTTGCATAATCAAATTTTTTGTCTTCTTCAGGAAACATCATTGACCTGCTTACATCGAATAAAATGTGAACAGATAGTTCCTCTTCCTCCTTGAAGGTTTTTATCAATAGTTTGTCAAGACGTCCATAAATATTCCAGTCAATATACCTGAAGTCATCTCCTGGCATGTATTCCTGATAATCAGCAAATTCGATACTGGTACCCTTCTTATTAGCTGCCTCATAATTACCTTTCCTTGCCCCACCATAAGTTTTCTTACACTCTAAGCATAGGGATTCCAGCTTTTTCAGAAATTTAGCATCAAAAATGTTTCCAAGCATATAACCTGCCTCACTACTCTCACAAAATATTCTTATAGACTAACTAAAACTAGAAAATGCAGTATTAATCAATTTTATTTTTCTAATTTTTCTATTATCTTTTCTATAATGTGATGAGTATTTACATTGTCCGCGTCAGCTTCAAAATTCAAAAGCATTCTGTGATTTAGCGCTGCTGCTGCCACTTTCTTTACGTCCCCTTCATATATGTTTGGCCTGCCATCTAAAAGCGCATTTGTCTTGGCCGCCAGGGTCACAGCCTGTGCACCACGCGGACCTGCCCCATATGTAACATATCGTTCTACAAGATTTTCGATATTATCCCCATCAGAAGCAGGATTAATAGTTTTTTTGTTAGCAGGATGAGTCGCCAATATAATACCGGTAATATAGTCTTCCATTTCTGAAGAAACCAGGACTTCACGCACCAGTTTTCTCATCTCTGCAATCCTTTTAACCGCTGAGTTAGAATCAAAAACAGGCTTTATTGTATAGCTCTCATTAATCGTTGTCTGTCTAAGAATCTGCTTAAGCTCATCGAACTTTGGGAAAGAGATGTGCAATCTGAAAAAGAACCTATCCATCTGCGCTTCCGGAAGAGTATAGGTACCCTCCATCTCAATTGGATTCTGAGTCGCCATAACAAAGAATGGCTCTCTCAACCCATGTGTCTTCCCTGCAACAGTTACCTGCCTTTCCTCCATAGCTTCCAGCATGGCTGACTGCGTCTTTGGTGTTGCACGGTTAATTTCATCTGCAAGCAGAATATTAGTAAAAAGTGGTCCTGGTGTAAACTCAAACTCTTTTCTACCATCCCCCCTTTCCGCAACAATCTGAGTACCAGTTATGTCTGCAGGCATCAAATCCGGAGTAAACTGTATTCTCTTAAAATCAAATCCGAGTGCTTTGCTTAAAGACTTAACCAGAAGAGTTTTTCCAAGCCCGGGTACACCCTCAAGAAGAATGTGTCCCCTTGCAAAGAAACCTATCAGTATCTTCTCTACAATTTCCCTGTTTCCTACTATTACCTTACCAATTTCTTCGGTTATACTGTTGAAATCAATTCTGAATCTCTCTATCTCTTTTTTTATATCGCTTACTTCCTCACTCCTGCTTGTATTTGGCACTTTTTACTCCTTATCAGTATGGATCTTCTTGATAATATCCTCGTATTCTAATGGTATTGAAGTTTTTCTTAATGCATCATCCTCCGCCTGCTCATCACTACGTTTTACGTTATTATCATAACCTACTGTAGGAAGCCTTCTTCTTGTTTTAGAAGGTTTTCCCTTACCGGTAGATACCGTTTCCCTTAATGCCCCGAGTTCGTCTTCTGTCCCCTCTATTCTCATATTCATATCCTCCGCATTTTCAGGAGACTCAATTTCCTCCGATTCAGCAGAGTATAACGTGTTCCCGGGTTTATCTCCAGCAGGAACCTCTTTTTCACCAGCACCTGTCTTCTTCTCTCTCGGCAGCTCCTTTCTCCCACTACTTCTTTTTTTGCTCTCCGAAGAATAATGCTCTTTCAGGCTGTTACTAGCCTCCATTGCGTCTTCAATATCCAGTCCCATTTCCTTTTCCAGAGTAGAAATCTGATTGGATAATCCAGCCATCTGGCTTGCTATTTTATTTTTCAATTCAGAGCTGCTTAGTGCTCCTACTTTACCACCTCCACTATCACCCTGCTTTTGTCCTGTTTGTTTCTGCATGGAATCCCCTATACCTCCAGATGAATCACCTTGCCCCATGTTCCCACTCTTGCCGGCCATTTGTGAAGAGAGTTTACCACCGGGTTCTTTCCCTTGACCACCTTCTGACCCTTTCGAACCCTGTTGCTGTCTGGCAGTCTTAGTACCTCCCGGTTCCGCCCCTGCTACATCACCTTTTCCATCTGCGGTAATAGCACCGCCAACAGTTTGTGATTTACCTTGATTACCAGCACCCTCTTTAGCTGTTTGATCGGTACCACCAGTTTTTTTTCCCGGCTTTTTATCCTGTCCAGCCGCAAGCTTAGCACCCTCAGAATTTTGAGCTTCCCCCTGCTTTTCCTGGCCCTTTTGGCCAGTCTGTTCAGAACCGTCCTTTCCCGCCCCTGACTTTTTGTCCTGACCGGACGCTAAATCAGTACCTCCGGCCTCTTGAGCTCCTCCCTGACTCTCCTGACCCTTTTGACCAGTCTGTTCGGAACCGTCCTTTCCCGCCCCTGACTTTTTGTCCTGACCGGACGCTAAATCAGTAC
>CAYFOK010000012.1:0-108646 GCA_964344685.1 uncultured Candidatus Scalindua sp.
CATTATAATACATGTAAGATGCAATTGGAGGTGCCTTCTATATGATTATCAAAACGTAGTCAACTCCAACGTAACAGGCGGGAATCAGCAGGAATCAGCAGGAAAATATCAAAATCATAAGCCAGGGAAGGAGTTATAGAGAATAAAATAAATCAGTGGTATAGTAAGCAATAATGCCAAGAAAATTTACTTGGACTATTAGGCGTGAATGAACTATAAAGTTTTTTTAAGCTTGTAGGCAAAAAGTTATTACAGTCCAATAAGTACACTGCAATTAGAAAACTGCTGCAGGACTTGCAAGCAAAACTTTAATACGTTGATTGGTAAATAAATTAAATTTAGCATAAGAATGAATCAAAAGAAAAACAGACCATCATCTGTAATTTTTGATAACTGGTCAATTCAAAACAGTGTAGATCTTCTGACACAACATTCAAATCTATCAGGCACAGCCCAATGGGTCGTATTTGATAAAAAGGCTACCGGATTTGATGATAAAGTTGTTGAGATTAAATCTGGATCAGTAGCTGCATTATCATTTCATTGTCTATGCTCTTTACTTGAGAACATAGTTCTCTATGATAAAATTTTAGTGAAATCAGGCTGGTCTAGTGGTTACGTGAATAAAATCAATGATTTAGATGATTTATTTAGTTCAAAAATAATTGAAAAGTTTGGCAAAGAACCCAAGAAATACCAGGAATGTAACAAAGAATATATAAACTATCTGAGCAAAGATCAAAGGATTGAAACTATCATTGGGAAATATACTACTAATGTAAAAAAGGATCCGGTACTAAATTATATGGGACAGATAATACAGGGGTCTATAGACTATTTGAGCTTGTCAGATTCTACAGATATAACATACACCCCACATCCTCTTAGAAAAATCTTCATGAATGACACATTACATAATTTAACTTTTCCGCGGAATGTTGCATCAAATAAATTTAAAGAATATATTAATAACTCTAAGGTTCGCCTTATAAATAAAGTAGATTCTAAATCCTTTCTTTTACATCTTTCGACTAAGACTCCTCCCATTGCTTTGTTTTGTATTTTAGAGTCAAATGTTCAAATTTCTCCAATTGAGATTGCTTGCCAACTAAGGAAAGATGAAAGTTTTTTAAAACTGAAGGAAAAACTGAATTATATAAATTCATTATTTCATGAGAATGAGACAGAAAAATATTTAAAAGAAGTGGCTTACTTGGAAACAGTAATCGAGTATGCAGAAAAGAAAATGAATTTGAAGAAATTAGGAGAAAATGATGGTTTTTCATCTCTGACTTTTTTCAAATATTTTCCAGTGAGAGTACCTGAAGCATTGAGAAAACCCATATTTACCCCTAAACATACTGTATCTATAGCTAAATTAATTAAGACAACAAATGTAGACATTCGTAATAAACTACAAAGCCTCTTTAGAGATTCCAGTACTTCTATAATAGAAGATTTAGAATTGTTTTCGTAAATTAATTTTAATAAGATAGAAAAAGAAAAGGGGTCAAATCACCCCTTGACTGCATATGTTCCTTAGCATTGTATACTGTTTTTTAATCTTCCTATTTTTCGTCATTCTCTCTTTCAACCGAAAATCACTTGAAGCTATAGTTTTATATGATTTGGTCTTATATCTTTTTGCGATCTCTGGGAAACTTAATCCTGATAATTCACGTGATAATGATATTTCAAATAATCGAGGTAGATTCTCCACTCCTCTCCTTGTTTGATAAAGCATTCTTACGATCGTAAAGCCTGGCAAATGCTACCTTGGAATAGGTGTCTATGAATGTTTGCTGATTTATACATCCAACACCTTTTAACGTTCCTACATAAAAGGTATCCTGGCATCCAAGATAAGCAGGATGCTCTGTTTCTACCTCACCACGAGCCTGTTTCTCCTCCTTAGCTCTTTCTAAGGCAGATAGCTGCTCTTCAGTAAGTATCAAGCCTTCCTGGGCAACCTTGGCCTCTAACGCTTTGAGACGTAACCTAAAGGTTTGAAGATCATGCCTCATCCATATGTTACGGACTCCACCAGAAGATATAAAGACTCCTTCTTTGCGCAGTTCATTAGATACACGTTGCTGACTAAAAGCCGGTTGTTGAATGGCATACTGGACTACTTTCTCTTCTATCTCAGGTGAAACCCTGTTCTTTTTTATTGGTTTCTTACGGCTGATTTCTTCTAATGCTGCTTCGCCTCCAGTATCATAAAGCTCTTTATATCTGTAAAAATTGTCTCTTGAATATCCAAGTATCTTACACGCTCTTGATATATTTCCTAACTGTCTGCCAAGCTCAAGCAAACCAACCTTATTCTTAATTATTTTCTGCTCTCTTATCATTACCTAACACTCCTTTCGCTTAAATAATGTTTTTGACATAACTTCACTACGGCTACGCCTCCGTTCAGTTATGTCAATCATTCTAGCAACATTACAACTGAAGTGTCAGATCAAATTGTAACTATCTCAGTTTTAGTAAAAGAATAGCGTTTTGGATTTATTCATCTATCACATTAAATAAAATTTTGAACAAATGTTGCCAGACTTACCATTCAGTTGGGCAACTGACAATATGATTATCACTTTTTATCATTACTATCCGCACTAAATGCTTTATTAATCTGTTTAATTAGCTCTTTATTTTTGAAGGGTTTTTTGAGAAAAAAGTCTACTTTTAAACCTTTACCTTCTCCTGGTGTGGATTTTTTGTTCCAGCCTGAGATTATTCCTATCTTTGGTCTATTTTTTAACCCGTTAAGAGCTTTAACAACATCATAGCCAAAGACATTTGGCATGACAAGATCACATAATACAAGATCAAAAATTTCACCATGTATCATTTTTATTGCATCAGCACCATTACTAACGACCTTGACAGTATGGCCAGCTCTGTCAAGAAATTGATTTAGTATACCTAGTATAGCCTCTTCATCATCTACCACCAGGATGCGCAGACACTTTACGCTTGTTTTCTGTTCCGTATCAGGAGCTTCTATTAGACTTCTTTTTTTATCGGTAGTTGGAAATTGCATGGTAAATGTCGTGCCATTTCCTATCTCGCTGCCCACCACGATTTCACCGCCATGACTAGTTACTATGCCATAAACCATACTCATACCCAATCCGGTTCCATCCACGCCCTTGGTGGAAAAGAACGGGTCAAATATATTTTTCTTCACATTCTCAGGCATACCCTCTCCTGTATCAGTGATACTAACATTTACTATATCATCACCACTCCATGTACTAAATGAAATGTTTCCACCTCCAGGCATTGCATCAAGAGCGTTGTTGATTACATTAATAAAGACTTCTCTTATTTCCGAAGGTTTACACATTATAAATGGAACGCACTTCATGTCTTCCGTATTCATTTTGTAACCTATGCCTCTAGCCTGCGCCTCATTCATCCATCTAGGTTTTGTAAAATCAATAGAATGCCTTATCAACTCTCTGATATCATAAGATACAAATTCTTTAGTGTCTGGCTTGGTCTTTGCAAATTTAAGCATATTGCTGGTTATTTCAGCCCCATCATTGGCAGCCTTCGCAATAACCCTAAGCTCATCAATTAATGCTTTGTCTCCTTTGTAGGTCATCTCTAGTAACTGTGCTTTTCCAGAGATGATGGCAAGGATATTGTTAAACTCATGGGATATTCCGGCAGTTATTGTACCTATTGACTTTAGCTTTTCTGTCTGTAGCAGTGCCTCTTCCATCTTCTTGCGCTCAGTAATATCATCCTTAACTGCAATGAAGTTTGTAATAACACCTTCAGAATTTTTTACAGGAGAAATGGATGCAGATTCCCAGTAGAGTTCACCACTTTTCTTCTTATTACAAAATTCTCCCTTCCACTCTTTGCCTGATTTAATAGTAATCCATAGTTCTTCGTAAAATACTGGGAGTGCTGTGCCAGATTTAAATATTCTTGGGGTTTTTCCAATTACTTCTTCACTAGTATATCCTGTGAGTTTTGTAAATTCTGGATTGGTATATTCTATATTACCGTTAGCATCTGTTATGATGATTGTACTGGAAGATTGATCAACAGCATGAGTCAGCTTCTGTATATCGGCCTCTACACTTCTGCGCTTGACAACTTGTTTAAGGATGGTAAGAAGACGACTAGTATCCAATGGTTTGAGTTCATAAGATATGATATGTTGTTGTTTCGCCGCTTCAACAGCACTGTCTATATCGACATAAGCTGTTATGAAAATAAACTCCATTGAGGGGGAAATGCTTATCAAATTACGTACAAGTTCTGTGCCTGAAATATCAGGTAGTTTAATATCAACGAGAGCAACGTCACATCTATTAACCTGTAACAAGTTTATAGCGTCTTTACCATTATTAGCAGTCTCTACAGCAAACCCCTCATAATCTAAATTATCCTTTAAACCGTCACTGAACTCTTCGTTGTCATCGACAATAAGTATACGAAATTTTGTTTTCATGGTTGATTGTGCTTGGTCTGGTAAATCTATGAATTACGGCAAAACCCAGTATTTTTTCTTTATATCTTTATTATTTTATCAAAACTACCGGAAATGTCATCTTAAACTTACATCCTTTCCCTTCTTCGCTTTCCACTGTTATAATGCCATCATTAGCCGTAATAATATCATTAACTATTGATAGGCCAAGTCCTATTCCCTTGGGCCTTGTTGTATAGAATGGCTCAAACACTTTTTCCAGGATGTCTTTTTTTATACCACTACCTGTATCGGAGAATGATATTTCAATGAAATTATTAATCTGTTTTGTTGATATTCTCAATTCACCTTTATCCGGCATGGCGTTTACCGCATTTGATGCAAGGTTGGTGAAGGCTTGTTTGAGCTGAACTTGATCAACCAGAATATTTGAACATTTGTCATCAAATTCAGCTACTAACTTTATGTGCTCAGGCAGAAGAAGCTTTGAAAAAAAGTCTCTTACAAATTCACTGATATTAACCGTACTTTTTGCTGGTTTTCTTAATTCAGACAAACGCATGAGACTAGTAATAATATCATTTGTGTGAGTAATCTCTTGTTCAATAAGTTTTAAGTGTTTTTTTGCCTTTTCATCGGTATCATTCAGTGACACACTCAAATAATAGGCAGAATTTTTAATTGTTGCCAGCGGCTGTCTGATATCGTGGGCAATTGAGCCAGTTATACGACCAATAGTTGCAAATTGTTCTTTCCTTACAAGTCTTTCCTGAACCTGTTTCAACGAATGAACCATGGTATTAAATGAATTTGCCAGAACCCCCACCTCATCATGTGTGCTCACCTGTGCTTGAATATTTAAATTGCCCTCCTTTATCTTCTGAGTTACTTTGCTCAAGTGATGTATGGGTTTTGTTAAGTTTCTAGCGATTAGGGTTGTCAGCACAAACATTAGGGCCATGCAGGCAGAGCATATTATGATGCGGTAATAAAGTCTCGTACGGATCGCAGCAAAAACTTCTGCAGTATCACGCTTAATCACTAAACCCCATCCCAATTCTGACGTAAGTCGGGCATGTCGGAATGCAGCCAGAACTTTTTTACCACGGTAATCCTCTGCAATGATAATGCCTTCTTCTCCCTGAGCAGCAAGTGTTGCCGCCTTGGATTTTACCTGATGCTCTAGCGGAATAGCTGTAGTGCCATCTGCTAATGGGAATTTGAGCGATGTGAGTATTTTAGCATCATAGTTAACAAGCAGTGCTTCACCTGAATGGCCCAGACCACCACCAGTATGGAGCATAGATCTGACAAGATCATCAGGGTCAATATACATTATGAGGGTTGAAGATAATCTGTATTCATCATCAGGATGGAAAATGGCGTGGGACAATAATAGCCTTAGCTCGTCATTTACCGGGTCTTTAAAAATACTTATTGTCTCATGACTACCTGTTTGTATAATGTCGTTAAATGAATTGTGCAGAGAGATATCCATACCCAAGTCTTCTTTCTGGGTTGAAGCAATAATTATACCAGTCGATACATCGGCAATCAGGGCTTTTTTGTAAACTCCATATGCTGCTTTTACCAGATTAAGTTGCTGTACCAGAGTGTAATATGACTTGTCTTCTTGCAATTCGACCAGAAGTGCGTCTTGATTGACACCATTAGCTTTGTTTTCATTAATTAGCTGCAGAAGCGATGTGACGCATGAACTTGTTAAACTACTTTCGGCAAGTGCTTTTGTATCGTTTATCCGTTCTTTCATCCAACGTAATAAGCGTTCCTTCTTTATGTCTGCAACTAAATTCAGATTCTGAAATGCCTTGGTTTGTTCTTCTTTGTATACACCCATGTGAGTCGTGAAAGGTATACCATAGAAATCTATCAAAACTAATACTAACACTACAAATGCAATCATTGACCCGAAATACAAAAGCATTTTAGTTCTTATGCTGAGAAACCCCCTTTCTTTATCAGGATCTCTGAAATTATTGTTTGACATTATTTCGCTCATTATCACACTCTATTCAATACTGTAATTAAATTCATTAAGCCTGTATTTTTTATAATCAGCAAGTATGTCGATTATAATCTGAAGATCAAAACTTTTATGTACCTTCTCCCATATGGCAGAGTCCGGGATCTTGCCAAGGTTTTTAAGGAGTTTAAATTCCATGTGTAGGGGTCCATCCTGCCGGAGGTCGTTTCGTGGGATAGAAGGCATAGAGGACAAACCTATAATGTCACCCTCCGCCAGGACTGAATTTTGATCTACCGTGAGTCCCATGTTCTGGTTTGTCAGTTCGTTACTTGACTGCATGGACAACTCGCTGGCAAGCAGCAGGTTTTGCCGGCTACTTTTTATCCATTTCAATGCACGGATCTCAGCAGCTACTATCTGCCTGACGATTTCGGGATGGCTCTCAGAAAAGGGCTTGGAAAAGTACATAAAGCCTGAGCTTATATGCTTATGGATTATAGCGCTCTCTGGATTTCCCAGTAGTGTGATTGATGGTGTAGGCTCCCATGCAGAGAAGGCCTCAATCTCGCCAGCCATTAAAGCCGCAGGCATTTTATTAACATCCATTGGGATCAGGTGTACCTGTTCTTCGTTAAGTCCATCTGAAGAAAGTGCCCTCAATAATGCATAATGCGCATTAGAGCCTATGGCATACGCAATATTTTTGCCCTTCAGATCTCTAATTAGCATGGGATGTCTGGCAACAATAGAAGTAAAACCCTGTTGTATTATAGATGAAACAGTGATATCCATAGTTGCAGCAGCCGTGATTGTCGGCATGTCTCCACCTATACCTACATCAATATCATCTCTACGAAGGAAGAAGTTTACATCATTCCCTTTCAGAAAAGGAAAGAACCGGACTTCAATACCAGACTCGGACAGTGCATCGTGAAGGATAGTATCACGCTTCATTAACTCTGTAATAAAGCCGGTTGGTAAAAAAAAAGGCTGTGTACCCAGGTTAACAACATGTTCTGTATTGTTAAAATCATATTTGGAATAGATAGCGTGGCTTGAAAGATCAGGAAAATTAGATTTAGAATATTCGTTACCGTACCCATCTTCACGGAAAGTTGTAAATATAACAAAACTAAAACAAAGAAATGAGAGTAAGTATATCAATAAAATATTTATTTTATGTTTCATGTCCAAGCTCTGACTTTTGTTTTGACTGTTTTTTTCAGTAATAAAAAACTTAATAGTTTAGTGCCTTCTATGCAATGCAGCACAGGTCTTTTTATATCATCTCTATTAAAAACCAATCTTCTTACAACTAACCAGATAAGGCCAACAGTTGCATATACGCTTTCCAAGATAGTAATAATTTAACTTGATTGCTTTCTACTATTTATCTTGTTGTTCTTTCTTGTCCGTTGCTTCTTTTACTGCCTTGAGTTTATCTAAAATCATCTTATTAATTGCATCCCAGTTTTCGTAGTAAACACAATAACGGCACTACTCTGCTTCTTTTTTCGCCTTTTTCTCGATTTATTTATATTTCCCACCGGATACGTTAGTAGTTCTTGTATCCATATAATAGTCAATTTCCTTATATAAATCTTTAAAATCAATACCAGACTTAATTTTCTCTACATAGTCATAACACTCCCTCTTTGATTTAAACAGCCAGAAGTCTGCAATTTTATCTGCTGCCTTTTCGTCTAGTGATTGTAGTTCCATCAACTCATTTAAACACCCCTGGCCACTCATGAGTGAATGGCTAACTTCTGTATATTCCAGATAAAAACGTGAAAGGCCAGAACCATTGGCGAATAAATAAACAGACAGGAAAAAGTAATAGCTGTTATTTTCATTTATAATATCTCCTTAATTTATAGGTTTAATGTAAGCAGTAAAGTAGTAAGCAATTTTTGATGGTATGCAAAACAGAAAGTTTACGGATGGCAGGTTAAAGATAGTCTACTGCAATTCATTATCTAACATTTCGAGTAATTTTTCCTCGGTTAGATCATACTTGTCAATATATACAAAATTTGGATCATTCTTTATATGATCCTTAAAATTTTTTTGAGAGTAGCTACTAATTATTATCACAGGTACTTCTGTATATTCCGGCGTTGTCTTGAGGTACATGAAGAACATCTCACCTGTTATTCCATCTAATTGTACTTCTGAAATTATCAAATCAGGCGTTTTCTGCTCAACCTTATTCTTAGCTTCTGTCCAATCATATGCAGATATGATCTCGTAATTCCTATCTTCCAACATTGCCTTATATAGATCATGGAAGGCTTGATTTTTTTCCACTATCAGAATTTTATTAGGCATTTGTTCAATTATTAACTATTCTCTCCCTTTTTCAATATGGTATTAATAAATTTAATTTCCTGGGCTATCTACTAAAATCAGAATCAGTTATTAACCGGTAAAATCAAGTTCTGTTCCCACATCTTTGTTAAAGTCCTCATGGCAGGCCTCGCATGACTTTACCAGGCTATTAAATTCCAGACTTGTATTGTTAGTATCATGTTTTTTAGTGCTTAACATTAGTTTGTTTATAGCACTGTTAAATTTATTGCACAAAACAGTGAACTCATGTAGGATATTATTGTTCTCAATCAAATACAATTCTACACCATTAAGACCTATACCCTCTTTGAGATCATGCCTCCAAAGATTCATCCTATCCCAATCATCGTTTTCCACTGCCTTTTCCAGTTGCTTCATCCTGACAGATGCCTTTTTCATGGCTTCTGCCAAACTTTTCACTGGAGCATGTGTTTGTACCTATTCAAACCTTGTTTTTTCAGGTTTCTTGCATGAGGTAATGGCAAAAGAGCCAAAGATTAAAGCGATAACAACTAATAAGGAATTCATCTTTTAATCCTGAAGTTTAACAAATATTGTCTATGCCTTATCTTTGGTAATGATTGTTGTCATTGGTTTCTCAGATAAAATTCCTTAAACAGCTTGATCACCCTGTTCGCCTGTACGGATACGGTATGCTTTTGAAACATCAGAAACGTATATAATCCCATCGCCAAGACTTTCTGTTTGTGCTGAAGATATAATAGTCTCTATTACCTTATCTAAGTCTTCGTCAGCTACGATTAGCATAATTTTTGTTTTAGGCAATAAGCTAGGTCTATACCTTTTTCCCCTCCAAATTTCACTTCTAGCCTTGTAATGGCCTTGTCCTTTTACATCCAAGACGCTCATCCCACTATATCCATTCTCCTCAAGAGCGTCTTTGGTTACATTAAATTTTTCTGGACGTATAATCGCTTCTATTTTCTTCAAGAGGGCTCCTTTCTGATTTAAATAAATCACTAAATATTCTGGATATATTGTAATGATCAGCACTGGACTAACCCGGCACGAATTATGAAATTTACAAAATATATGGATCAATCATTCTTATAATATCTCGACCGAAAGGGAGTGCAAGTGGCCAAGACTTCCTAATTAGAATAAATCTCTCGATTTCCACCTAACGTGTGCATAGGTAGAATTGTACAGTAACATCATTCGTACCGGGCAATGTTTAGTTGTATTGTTTTAGCATTATAAGATTAACATTCCCTTTTTCATGTTTATGTTTTTATTCATTGTGATAAAAGCTATTATGTTTTGTAAACCGTCAGACTGATTGGGTTTCCATTTGAAACATTTTCCATAATGAAGTTTATTATATCAATAAAAATGTTAAGGCCAAAAGAAATATATAGGTTTGCAGAATAAGAATCCACACCAGACACATTTTCAAAATTTAAAATCCAACTCTTTATTCAGACTGAATTGAAAACTGTTTTCCGTAGTAAAAACACCAATTACCAGAAGTTATTGGCTGAAAATTGACAGTATTTGTCTGTAACTGCAAATAGGAGATCCTACTTCAAAAAAAATTTTAACTGTTTACATCAATTTTCAATTAACTAATAACTGGATTATTTCTGTATACATTTTGTTTAAGTCGTTACTATTATGCAATTTATCAACAGCAATTCATAACGACATTATTTTAACAAAACCTTTGATTTGAGGCTTAGTTTGCCCCACAACATAAGTCTTGCACATTTTAAAGAAATTGGCATTTTTTTTGCGATCTTCACGCCCAAAACTAACTGTTTTATACTGTATCAATTTGAAAATCCTTTATTATTTAAACTAAATAACTATTTCATTATGAAACTATCAAACAACGAAAGACTTACGCTTAGCCTACTTGTCCAAGACCCAAATTTGACAAATAACGACATTTCAGAATCGCTAGAGATTACGGCACAGGGTGTTGGTAAAATTAGAAAACAACTTGCTATTAAAGGGCTTATTGAAAGCCAGGAACTACATCTGGATTACGAAAAACTGGATATAAATATCCAGGTAATCGCTTTAATAAAGATAATGCCCAGTGCATTTAAAAAGTTTAATAAAAAGGAACTTGATCGTCTTATCAAGCCAGCAAATGCAATTAAGTCGTATGCCATACCAAAGACAGACATAACTCACATTATAATCTATGCATTCAGAAATATTAAAGAGTATGATAAGTACTTTAGGGATATTTTAGACAAATTCGGAGATACAGTTGAGATAAAGGACTCCTTTGTTCTATCATCAGAGAGCGTCATTAAATCGTCATCAAGAGATATGTTTTTAAATGTTCTGGACAAGATGAATGCATGACGGCAAGCGCATACATATTTGACAGTGTAATATATTTGTAGAACTACAACTTAATAAAACAGGACAATCTGTAATCCCGACCTATGCCGTTTGCTTAAATACTCAAAAATTGCATAGGATTACCAATATCCTTTCCCGCTTCACCTCTCTATTAGTTTCTTAATATAATTAACTGCATCGCCTAAAGTTAGTATCTTTTCAGCGTCTACATTTGGTATATCCAAATCAAATCCAATCTCAAGCTGAATAGTTTTCCTTTGTAACACCCTTTAAACCTTTTCAGCACAATATATACATTCCATATTGAAGTTTTATTACTCACATTTAATATTAAATGTATTTTATAAAACCATTTGACATTTGCAATCACAATTGCTAAAACAAACACAAATAAGCAATAAGTTTCAAAACAAAACCCATATACATAGAAACGAGGCCAAATGTTTGCATACAGTTTTTTGACATAATAGCTAAATACTCTATTTGCTGCTAGATGACATAAATAATCCTCGCTGAGAACACAAGAAAATCAGATAAATACTCTAAAGACATCTATATTCTAGTATTCTCTTTAATGACACTTCACGTGTGGGTGCACTGTGCTTATCCTTCTCCTTTCGCGGTGCACCCATACACCTGCAGTCAAGGGGATAGGTGACCCCTTTTTCTCGCATCTTCCAGTTCGATGAAGTGAAAGGTTAAATACTGTCATTTCTCTTGTTATTCTAACCTTCTTTTTTGATAATAACGTCTATCAACCGTTTTGTTAGTACCTAGCTCATATTCTGATAGTTCATTTTCTAATCTTAGAATTGATTTACCAAGCCAAGAATGTTCTCCTTTTACAAACTCTTTATAATCACGTAACGCCAGCAACTTACTATCATAGGCTTTTTCAAGATATATTTTTTCCTTTTCTGTCCCTTTATACAAATTTACAAGAGCAAGTTGTGTTGTAGCCAAATGTTCATAAGCACCGCCTCTCCAACCGTCTTCAATCTCAGACTTTTTATATAGATTGATTGCTTTTTTAAAATATTCTATAGCCTTCTCTGGATCTTCGGTGCCTGTCTTATATTTCACCGGTAGATTATAGGCCAAGTTGCCTAATTCCCAATATGTAGAGCCCCTTACTGCTTCTCTTTCTTCTGCTTTTTTTAGTTTTTTAGACGCTTTTTTTAGTACTATAGAAATCCATCGTTTCTTATCTTCATCATTTATAGTTTTATCTTCCCAGAACACCTCTGCAAGACCCCGATAAACAGAACCAAATTCGTGAGACTTTTTCCAATCAAAATTTGCTATAATTTTACCAACCCTTTCTGATTCAGTTTTTTGCACGTTAGATATTTTCTCTTCAACTTTATTGTGTACTTTTGATTCAATTACTAAACCTAAATAAACAAACCAAAACCAAATGCAGCACCCATACCAGAAAGGATTAACCAGATCTTTGCAGTAAGCTGGCTTATAACTTGGGACTTAAATCTATGTTCGTACTCAGAACGGCTACCGGAAGCCCATGAATTGTCGAATTCACGTTCCACGGTTGATACCCTAGACTCTAATTTTTTAAGTCTTTCCTCATATTTTGACATTTCACTCTCCCTAACATATTAAATTACTTTTTATATTTATAATGTGCTATTCTGTAGACCATTAGTTTTAAGTAATTTATAATAAACGCTTAAAAAAGATATTTTTTACAACAAAAAAGAGTAAATGCTTATCATTATATTGATTACTTATAAATTACATCAACAATTAGATGTGGCAAGAAAGTTCATATTTTCACCTCCCTATAAAAACAAACTTATTTATGAAAAGCAAATCCACCATCTGATGGTATATTTGTGTGTGGTATGAAAATTTTTAAATCGCATAGATTCCAGGGGTATAATACTCAAGTAACCATCAAAATCAAGTATTAAAATATGACAAGCGAAAATGACATCAATGCTTTAGAACTGGAGAAAGTTAAGCTTGAGCGACTAAAGGTGTATGGAAAAATAGTTACCGTTCTAATATCTGTTTGTATTGGTACATTTGTATGTGGCGACATCAAAGTTCAAATATGTGTCCCCATACCCCACGAAAACTTGCGGTCTAGTGCTTATTTGTGATGAGTTTCAATAGCAAAGAGAACAGTTGTACCGTCGCTACTCACTTCTACATCACATTTTTTCCCTTCGCCTCTATCTAAATCATCGCTTTCATCAAACTCATACCAAATTTGCTCTATCGTTTTACCATTTGGAAGTCTATTATACCTCTCAGACTTTTCTATGTTGTCTTTATTAATTTTCAATTTTGGAGCACGGAGTTTAAGAGCATTGATCACAGGAGGAGGCACTTGATCTAATGTGATCCTTGTCTCCTTTGCAATAAGGGCCCCATTCTCTTCGTAGTCAAACTCAATCCAGCCTCCCTTATTATCATCGTAACGCAATTCATATATTGTTCTGCCATATCCTGAATCAGAATATACCTCAATAAGTTTAAGACTTTTCGAATCCTTTTCTGCAGCGCTTAACACAGCGGCTGGAATTTTCTTTTTCTCGATAGGTTCACTAGCCCAAAGAAAAGTTGAATTGAAAACAAGAACAAAAAATCCTATGAAAAATTGAATTAACCAAAAGCTACTACTTTTTTCTTTTTCCATTGTTTAACTCCTATATACAGATTTATTTGTCAGTACCGTCTGATTCGTTTTCTGGGTAAGTTTTATTTATTATTCCATATTTAAAACCAGGCTCAAATATTATTAGGTCGCAAATTCTGGTTGAAACGGGGTCACGTCTTTGATATTTGTTTTAATCTTAATTTATGTATGTGGTGACATCAAAGTCCAAAGATGTGACCTCATACCGAATGACCGTATTTTTCATATTTTACTGAAGGCATGATTATGATTGTTTTCTAGTCTTTAAGGATGTTCATTTTATTTGTTTACTCAGGCAGGCACTATCATTACGGTAAGGTCCGATGTGATACGGTTTTTGAGTAACAGTACGCGTTGGAGTATTCCAGGCAAAGCAGATTGGCTTTAACTTCTCAATAGGTCTTGGAAAGGCCTTGTGACAATAAGACGCTGAAGATGACCTTGTCTATGGATAGCCCCGCCACTACCCTGTCGAGCGGATTTTCGAATATACTTAAGGAGAAATTTATATTATTTTTAACAGGTTTTACTGCTCTTATTCTCAGCGCTGGCATTGGAAGCTTCCTCTTTGCCCTCTTCATATAATTTAGAAAAATACTCTTTCATCTTGTTCGCTTTAAAAGTCAGAAAAGTTCCGCCTGTTTCAAAATGCGTTACAAATACTTTACCGATAGCATATGTGACAGCCCCTGCCGTAACCGGAAGAGTAATTACACTTGCAATATTACCTATACCCGGCAATACCTTTATCACACTACCGGCAACAACACCAGCCAGTGGAAGAGCACCAATGCCGCCAATGAGTGATGCTACAGTAGATTTCACAAGATTTTTGGGAAAAGGAACGTCATATACTCCTGAAAATTGATATAACATTTTCATCTGAATGCCAGTGATGGCAGCTAAGTCAAACACAGGAATCGGAACAACCCCTGCTCCCATCGCATAATACATATTACGTTTAATAATTTTGTTTGCTTCTTCCTCTTTTGTACATAATTCAGCATTCTCTTCACACTCTTTTTCAGTCTCTTCTGTCATATTAACTCTCCTTAAGAAAAGGACATATATACTTGAATCGTAATCCTCATTATATAAAACATTGAATATACGTCAATAGAAAATAAGTATTTGCTGTTGTAACAATATAAGAATATTCGTCAATCAGACTTCTTTTCACCTGCCATTTTTTTACCTTCTTCAAACTGTTCCATGAAGTATTCCTTTACCTGCTTCGGATCAAAATTCAGAAATGTTCCACCTGACTCAAAATGCTGTATAAATACTTGACCTACGGCATAAGTAACAGCTCCGCTAAATGCGCTCATTGTGGTTATTCCCAATAATGTGCCAATCCCTGGCATCAGCTTGGTCATACTGATAAAAAATTTACCTCCGATCAATCCAGAGTTAAGGCCCCCTATGAGAGATGCTGTCAGTATCTTTACGCGATTTTCAGAAAACTCTATTCCATAATGATCGGACAGTTTTTTTAACATTCTTAACTGTACTGCCAAAACCGTTACCACGTCTAACACCGGGAATGGAACAACACTAACACCAACGGACCATTTAACATAATATGCTACTATTTCTCTGGCTTGAAGCAGCATATTATCCGCATCATCTTTTATTTCATTACTCGAATCCTGCTCATTAGTTTCATTACTTTTCGTCTTCTCTTTTTGCCCTTTTTCTTGTCCACTGGAAGCTGTATATTTATCGCCATTCTGTAAAGGTTCATACAAGCGAGTTCTTGATCGTTTAACTTTGATCCTGGCTTTTCCCGTTGGTTTATCGCCAGATATATCTTCTGCAGTCATATTATTCTCCATTTTGATTATAAATCTTGTCGAGGCCAAGAATATGTTTCACATACATATCATAATCCTCCTTAGCTGTACTTTTTCTGTGAGAAGCGAAAACCGTTTCCCTCCGCTCCAGCGCTTTTGAAAATTCAGTGCTGGTTCTAATTGGAAATGGAATAAAATATTTTGAGTATCTATCCTTTAATTCAAGCAGTGCTGTTTCAGAAGCCCTTTCCCTTCGATCGTATTTTGAAAAAAGGATCCTTACTTTAGGTTCCTCCATATTAAAAGTAGAGCAGATGGAATGGATTTCATTTATTGTTATATCAAGTCCCTTGAACGAAAAAGCATCGCTGAACATAGGTACTAGAATAGTATCAGCAGCACATACAGATGAAATCACCGCCGTGCCAAGAGAAGGAGGATTGTCTATAATAATCATTTCAAATCCATTGGTCTTAAGCACATTACAAACACCTTTCACGGCATTTTTCAGATGACTGGGATTGATTAAACTCGCGTCCAGGAGTCCGTTTTCTAATGAAGATGGAATGATGTACAAATCATCATCGATCTTTTTTATCGTCCCCATTACCATATCTTCAGGCTTCTGCCAGATGTCGTAAAAAATAGGCTCATCCGATTCGGGGGTTTTGTCAAAGGCCAGAGTGGTAGATCCTTGTGGATCCATGTCAATGATGCAGGTTTTAAATCCGTATTGCTTTGCCCTGGTGGCAGTGGTTATGGAGGCAGTCGTTTTGCCAATTCCCCCTCGCATGTTAATAATCGCTAATACCCGGCAAGTATAGTCGATCCCGTTTTTCATTAAATACTTTTTTACAACCAGAGGAGGAATGCCTGTTTTGCCTCCACGCATTAACAGACAATCATTCTGGTTCAAATTTTCTTTAATTTCATTTTCTGTTGTTCCACAAAGATCTGCCAATTCCTCACAAGTTAGAACATATTTATGCTGGAGGTTCAGTTCCCTATTATTCATATAAAACTTTCTTGTTTATATAAACTTGACCACTGGTACACAAACTGAAAGTCCTGCTCTTCATCATTGACTGATAGTCAGAAGATAATTCACAAAAAACTATAAAAAAGTTATATATTGTATGTTATTAAGTGTAAGGTTATATCTAACGTTTTACCTTTTGCAAGTATTAATTCTTATCTCCTCTTCACTTCTGGATATATGTGCTATCAATCCTCTCCATTAAGAAAAGAGCATTTTTGCAATACTATAAATCCGTTTAGTATTAGTTACTGTATAAAACTTTATATTACTCATATCAAAATAAAACTCAGGTGGCTTAAAAATGATACCGGTGTGATGAAAGGCTTGATCATGCTTTATTGGAAACTGGCTTTTTATAAGGCGACTCTCTTTTGGAAGAGGTAAGGAGGACAACAAGGCCGACTACAGGGGTAAAAAAGAGTGAGCAGAAAAGAAGTCCCCAGAAACCCATTTTCTTATTTGAGCCGAGCAAAGCAATCAGTAAGCATATTAATACATAATATACCTTAATCATGTCGCACCTTTAATATTACAAAAGAAAAGCTTTAATTCCAGAGACAATGCATTCATGTAGACTTGTTTTTCTACTAAGATATTAGTATTACATAAAATTTTGCATGGATGTCAAGGTAAATTTTCGCAAAGTCTATTCATCCTTGATTTTATATTTGAATTCTGGTAGTTTTTCAACTTAATTTGACCTTTGGTTTATAGTACGAAATGAAATGTTTGTGGGTATTCATTCCTTCGTGCCTGGTGGGCTTTTGTCCGCACATTTTGTACAAAAAACTCTTCATATAAACATCCTTAATATTCAATGCAGATAATCGATTTTTACAAAAAGGAGAGAACCGCTTCCGGGATTGACATCCTCGTTATGGCATGTGCTTCAGGACTTTCCAATGGTGCCCTGCTTGCCATCATTACTTTTGCCGCAAAAGCGGCTTCCCATGGTAGCGATGGAATCAGGTTCAGATATCTTATCCTCTTCATTATCTGCCTGTTATCATTTATTCTGGGCAAGAGATATGCCCTCAAGCATGCGACTATTGTTATTGAAGAAATGATAAAAACAGTGAGGACCAGGATCTCAAATAAAATACGCCAATCGGAACTCATATTCTTTGAGAATCTTGAGAAATCGCATATCTATACCCGCATAAATCAGGATACTAACTTTATTTCAGAATCAGCCCTTCTTATTATCAATTCCTGCCAGTCCGCTCTCATACTTATCTTTTGCCTCTTTTATATAGGCTGGCTATCAAAAGTGGGTTTTTTTATTACTGTTGGGGCTATCGTTGCTGCAGTAATTATTTACTTCATGTATCGCAGAGAAGTAAACAAGCTCATGGAGGATATTACTGAGAAAGAGACAGAATTATATGACTCGTTAACCCATATTGTCGATGGTTTTAAAGAGTTAAAAATTAACAGGCGTAGAAGTGATCATCTATTTTCCAACTTTAAGGATATCTCCGATTCAACGGAAAAAATAAAGGTAAAGGCGGGATTAACCTTCGTTACAGATTTTGTCTATTCACAGACATTCTTTTATATTCTCATTGCTACGCTCGTTTTTTTATTACCGGTATTTATAGATACCTATTCAGAAGTAATTATAAAACTGGTAATGGCCGTATTGTTCATCATAGGTCCATTAGAGATGGTAGTTGGAGTTGTCCCGATTCTTGCCAGGGCAAACGCTGCTGTAGGCAGTTTATATAAATTGGAAGAACAGTTAGATCTGAAGGGTGGTATTATCCCTGATGCAGAACAAATACCTTTCCAGCCGGTAGAATCCTTCCGGGAAATTCGAATGGATAAAGTTGCTTTCAGTTATAAGGATAAAGAAGACAAGATTTTATTTTATCTGGGCCCTATTGATCTGTCTCTTAAACCCGGAGAGATTGTGTTCCTGGTGGGAGGGAACGGATGTGGAAAATCTACTTTACTTAAACTGTTGTCAGGTCTATATTATCCTTTGACCGGGGTGATTTATTTAGATGGTGATGTGATGAGTAAACCAATCTATCCATCATATAGAGAGTTATTTTCCTGTATCTTTGCGGACTTTCACCTTTTTGACAGGCTGTATGGTTTTGATGAAGTTGACAGTAAGAAGGTAAATGATCTCATAAAACTTATGGAACTTGACAAGAAAACCCAATATATGGATGGAAAATTCACAGATACTAATTTATCTACCGGGCAGAGAAAAAGGCTTGCGCTGATTGTCGCCTTTCTGGAGGATAGACCGATATACGTGTTCGATGAGATTGCCGCTGATCAGGACCCTCAATTCAGAGAGTATTTTTATAATGAAATAATCCTGGATTTAAAAAAACGTGGAAAAACGATTATTGCCGCAACCCACGACGATAAATATTTTCATATTGCTGACAGGGTATTAAAGATGGAGTATGGGAAAATACAATCGACTTGATTCCTGTCTATTATTATTTACTATTTAAAAATTTATAGAATAGATATCCTACAGGGAAATGTTTTATGGGGTTTAAGAATTTTTTTGGAAATTTATGGTTTCAGAACCGGATAAAGATAATTTTTTCGGTCTTCGGGCTATTATTTATTACGGTATTTCTGTCACCACTAATTATTTATAATGTCGGCCCCGGGCAGGCGGGGATATTGTGGTACAGGTTTTTTGGCGGTACCGTTGTAGACAGGGTATATCCGGAAGGTATCCGCTTTATTTTTCCCTGGGATAAGTTTTACATCTACGATGTGAGGGTACAGGAGGTCAAGCACGAGATGGATGTGCTGTCTAAAAACGGATTAACGTTTCATCTTACCCTGTCTATTCGTTATCGTCCGGAATATGATTTTGTCGGCCTTTTGCATAAGCGGGTGGGTCCGGAATATGCTCAGAAAGTTGTAATCCCTCAGGTTGAGTCCGTACTGCGTACAACAATTGGAAAATACCTGCCCGAAGAAGTGTATACAACGAAAAGGGCGGTTATTCAAAAATATCTGCTGGAAGCTTCGTCACAGGTAAGTGAAAAATATGTTATCATAGACGAGGTTATTATTCGACAGATAGGATTACCTCCTCAAATCAAAGATGCCATTGAACGCAAACTCACGCAACAACAAAAAGCTCAGGAATATGATTTCATTATACAGAAAGCAAAGAAGGAGAAGATAAGAAAGAAGATCGAGGCTCAGGGTATTCAGGCTTATCAGCGAATTGTGGCAACAACCTTGACTGACAGGCTGCTGGCATGGAGAGGAGTTGAGGCAACTCTCGCACTTGCCCAATCTGATAATACAAAGGTAGTCGTTATTGGAAGAGGCAAAGATGGTTTGCCAATAATATTAGATCTCAAACAGGATCTTACACAAAATATCATACCTGATTCCGATAAAAGAATTAAACTCTTTAATGAGGAACAATCGATAAACCAGGATGAAAGTTCAGGCCAGATTACAAATCAGCCGATAGAGCAGAGTGAAAGTCTTGAGCCGACAGCAGATAAAGCAGCAAAGCAAGATGACAGTTCTCTGCCTGCTGCCGAAATAAAAGAGACGACGCCACTGGCGAGTACGGAACTTAAATAAGAGGCTTTGTCTCAGATGAAAAAATACAAAAAAGTCAAACAGAATAGAAACTCTTCTCACTAGCAGGTATATGTTCATGAAATGCAGACTTTTGGTAGCAGTTGTTCTTGTCCTTGCCTCTGCCTGTTCAAAACCGGGAGTAGAGAGGGCAGAAAGAGCAGAAAAAAGTGAGGGCGATATTGTTATCGGGGTTGCACTCCCGCTGAAAGATGAACGCCATTTTCTTGAGGGACTTGAGATGGCAATTGAAGACCTGAATAAGAAGGGTGGGATTCTCGGAAGAAGATTGAGAACAATTTTTGAAAATGACGAATCCTTTGCAGACGTTGACAATAAATATTTGGTTCGAAAAGGCAAAATGATTGCGAATAAGTTCGCAAAGGATCCGGATGTTGTTGCCGTGATTGGACATAACACCTCCGATGTTGCTCTCCCTGCTTCCATTATTTATGAGCGGGATAAGGTTGTATTTATTACCCCCTTTGCCACTACTCCTTCTCTCACAAACCATGGGTTTCGTTTTGTTTTCAGGACCTTGCCCACGGATACTGACTATGCAAGGAGACTTGCGGCACTTGCTAAATTGAAGTTTAAGAGAGTATTAATTGTAGCTGTTGATGATATTTATGGCGAAAACCTTTCCGCCAACTTTCATACCTTTGCTGAAGATTTAGGGGTCAATATTGTTGGAAATATTCATTTCCAACCATGGGAAGATGATATGAAGGGGGAATTAATAAGACGCGGCAATCTTATTGAGGGGAAAAAATTTGATGATATATTTGATGCCATATTCCTTGCTGCTGAGATGCCAAAGGCAGCAAAGATTATTAAAATAGCCCGCGACTTGAAAATTACAGTGCCGTTCTTTGGTGGGGATGCCCTGGATACGAAGGAACTTTGGGGTATGGCTGGGGAGGATGCGGAAGGAACAATTATCTGCTCGACAGTCATAAATGAGGGTCTTGAATTTCAAAGGTTCAAAAAACGGTTTATAGAAAAGTATGGTTATGCACCTGAACATTGGGCTGCACATACGTATGATACGGTACAGGTACTGGCTTATGCCATGGAAACTGCAGGGTCAACAGTACCGGAGAAAGTGGCAGAGGCCCTGCATTTTGTCCAGGATTGGCAGGGGATTACGGCTACTTTTACCTTTAATGAAAAGGGAGATGTAGTAGACAGCATATCAGGTTTTAAAGTTCTCAGTAAAGGAGAATTTACCTATGATGAGGAGCTGAACAAGCTGGTGAGTGAATATGAGAAAGAGGTTGCAGAAAAGGCTAAGGAAGGCTATGAACATATTATAGAAAGAGAGATAACAGAAGGTGCCGGTACCATGGACGAAGAAGATATGAATATAGATGGTAACTAAAATAACTCAGGGCTGTGAAATACTTAAGAGTTTATTAACGTCGCCGAGTTTCCAGACTTAAGCCAGACCTATTAACAGGCCATTTTTAAATAATAAATCAAAAACACTACTTATTTAAAGACAATACCTTATCAGCGAAGAAACATCTCATGCAAAAGTAAAGGCGACATAGAGAATATAATTAATCAGATCTCATTCCTTAAGTGTGCTAATTTTATTATTTAAGTAGAGATATGATCTCATCACACGTGTCTGTTATACCATGGTAATCATCAAACCTGCCTTTGAACTTAAGACAGCACTCATGGACGATTTTAGATGTTAACAGCTTTTCAAGTTTTTCACTCACTGTTTTTGTATTATAATTGAATCTGTCAATGGAGTCACCGACACCAAGCTTTTTTAACCTCTCGGCATTATCAAATTGATCATTGGCCATTGGTGTAACCAGATGTGGAATGCCTGCTCTTAAACCTTGAGCACATGTGCCAATTCCTCCGTGATAAACAATTCCTGATGCATACGAAAGTATTGTATCTAATGGAATAAAATCTAAATGTCTAAAAGATGGAGGTAGATCAGGAGGTATTTGCTCCCGATATGGGCTGAGAAAAATTCCACGCCTTCCCATCTTCATACATGCATGTAAAGATGAAGAAAAAAAATCTTTAGCATCTCTTACAACACTACCAGGAGTAAAAACAATAGGAGGTTCACCAGCTGTTAAATATTCTTTAAGTTCAGCAGGGAGCCCATCCTCCTTTGATTCATCAATGAATAGAAAATGTGTAAGTTTGATATGTGGCGGCCAATTGCTTTTGTAAATCTCAAACCAATCAGGAAATAGCCCTATAACTTTGTCTGGTGAGTACATCCAATGGTAAAGGCTACCCTGGTCCGGGCAGACGTTGATTTTTTGACAAAGTTTATTCAAAACAGAATCTAACACACTATTGAATGCGGCCTCCTGTTTTTTATCGACATTCCAGAATGCAAAAGCAGACATGCGGATGGTCACTAAAGGTACGCCCAATGCTTCCCGGGCAAGACGAGCCCCAAAAATAAATAAAGAAGAAACCACTATAGTTCTTCCCGGTTCATATTGTTCTTTGATAAAATCGTAAACCGGCCATGTAGTGGGAGCATAAAGGCTATCAACCATTACCGAAAATGACTTTTCCCTGTCCCATAAATACGGATCTTTGCTGATCTTTTCGGCCTTCCCTGAGCTTAATATGGAATGGAAAGTTAAACCAGCATTACATATCAAATCTTTATACCAATCACATCCCAGGACGACAACCGTACATCCTCTTTTACGTAATTCGGCACCTATAGCAACCAAAGGATTGTTATCCCCTAAACTTCCTAAAGCAACAATTATCACTTTCATTTTCTAATTTATAATTATTTAGATATGGATAATAATTTTTTGAGATAGTCAAAGCTGGTTGAACCACTTACAAAACTTTCCGTATATATATCACCGTTATAATGTGCTGTCTTTATTAAAATCTATCATTGATGGAAATGCTATTTGTTTCTGGTAAGAGGGACAAACCTTTTCAGTTTTCCGGTTTTTGACCTTGTTATATTATCAACCTGGGAGATATTGACAACAGGACTTTTCAGACCAACTTGAACAAGATTTGATTTGATTGAATTTTCCAACCTGCTATAGTCCGGATTTCCAGTTACTACAATATCTATATCAGCCCCCTGCTCTGTTTGACGTACCAGAAATTCCATAATTTCAGGCTCCTGAAATAAGGGTGAGTAGAAATTTAAAGCGTGTACTATAAGGTTATCATCGTAAACAAACATGTCATCAGTGCGCCCAAGAACATCCTCTGCTTTTAAATAACTGGAACCGCACGGACATAATCTATCAAGAACTTTAAATTGATCTGTAATTTCGTAACGTATCAGCGGCATGACTTTGTTAAAAAGGTTCGTCATATAAATCTTGTCAGCCCTTTCACCCTTCCGTACAGGTTGTCCGTCGTTGTGCACCGGTTCAATTATACAGACATCTTCACTGATATGAAATCCTTCACCATTCGTACAGGGAAACGAACCTCCGTTAACTTCACTGGCTGACCATGTATTAATCAGTGGGACTTTAAATGTGCGTTCAGTTATCTCCCTGTCACCTGGCAACAGAGGTTCCGAAGTACACCAGATTGCCTTAGATGTGAATTTTAACTTTCCGTCTAAAAATTTAGCGCATAAATGAGAAAGTATATTTGGGAAGCAATGGATTAATGCAGGCTTAACGCGATTCAATTCATTGACAATCTCTTCAATTGGAATGGTTACCGGAATATGTGCAATCTCATGTATAGGACTTGAAAATGTTTGTGACAGCGCGCTTGATGCATGTGAGGCAACATAAGCTGAAATTGTTGCTACAGCCGCTTTGTTGTCATTGGATATCTTTTTAAAAATGGCGTTAAACCCACGCACAAGGCTTATGTAAGAAACAGCCCATCCATGCCAGTCATAAAGGAAAACACCCCTGACTCCGCTGGAACCACCTGATAAGATTACATGGTATTCATCCAGAAAATAGGTATCGCTCTTGAGGTTCAGGAGATGAGTATTTGCGTCTTTCAGCCTTGCTCGTTTGTCCGTAACTATTGAATCCCAGTTAGACATGAGATCTTCCTTGGTCATAGGAGGTATTTTGTCCAGATCTGCAATAGTTGCTGTTGACGGATTAATACCGGCAAGTCTATCTTTATGCCAGTGGGAGTGCGTTTTCGCATGGTCCAGTAAATTGCGTAATGCACGTGTCTGCTCTGCCTTGATCTCTGTACGGGACCATCGAAGCCTGTTAACGTATTCTGGCATGAGTTGCCACAAATAGTCAACATGCCGCTTCCTTATGCTGTCATATGATTGATTTATAGTAGTCATGACATAGAATTTACTGGTAAATGTGCATAATCCGATGATAAAAGATAAATAACTGGTAGTTAATAAAACGTAATGATCCAATTATTTGCGTATATTATAATGAAATATTATGACATTACGAATATAATAAAAAGCACCATAGATTAAATTTTATTTTCATAAGGATAGTTTGCATGAAAGCACGAATTTTGAATATTGAAAGCAAAATACGGCAAAATCCTCTTGGCATCACCAGCACGGCTGATTTTCATTTCAGTGAAGGAGATACAATTGATGCACAGGTTGTTATTGAAAACCACAACATCAGCCTCTATAGTTTAGACCATGAATATCAACGTGCTATATTTGTGGAAACCCATGATGACATTAATATTTCCCAGGCCCCTTTCTACTATCAGGCACAGTATGAAAGTGCGGTAAAATTGTTTGCCGTGCCTTATGAGGAACTTCATCGACTGGCAAATGATATACGCCTTGACAGTAAATGTCTCATCCTGATCTATTCAGTCGGGCGCAGTGGTTCAACATTGCTCAGTTCAGCACTTAATCAGGTAGAGAATATCGTTAGTTTGTCTGAACCGGATATTTACACTCAACTTGTAATGATCCGTGAGTGGGATGGGAGTAATGATGCTGAAGTCAGTGAACTACTACAAAGCTGCACGAAGGTGTTATGTAAATCTCCTAAACAGAGCTCGCTTCCATTCAGGTGGACTATCAAATTCCGAAGTTTCGGTATTGAGATAGCTGATCTTATATTCAAAATCTTTCCAGATGCCAAAAATATCTTTTTGTATCGCGATGCTGAAACGTGGATCAGGTCAGCTATTCGCGCTTACCTGGATGATGATCTCAACTCAGCTGAATACCTGGCAGCAATGCAGGCCTGGTTACGTCCACTTGTGCCTTTAATTGATAAACACTTTTCTGAAAAGGGCGAACCTTTGTCAATCGCAAAAATGGGAATGTTGATGTGGCTTTCAGTGATGGAACGTTACCTCAAACTTAACCGGCAAGGTGTCCCTATGCTTGCAGTTCGTTTCAAGTCGGTAACCACATCGCCAAATCAGACAATCGAAGAGATTTTCAAATACTGTGATATTCCTATCACTGACCTTGAAGCGGTCTTTAAAATACTGGATCGAGACTCGCAGGCAGGTACTGTGTTATCTCAGGCAACCATACAAAAAAATCCTGTAGTATTACCGGACGATTTCATGGCAAAAGTGAGGGAGACTCTGCTGGACCATCCAACAATTCAAACGCCACACTTTATTGTGCCTAACACATGGCATCCGGATACTGTTGAAGAGTGTTAGAGTAGATTACTGAACCCTTTTCGATTTACCGAAGAAAATAGCTACAGGAAGATTTAATACCGAAAACGACAATACTTTAGTACGGATTTAATTTGTTTTTTTAAGGTGAAATTTACGAACTCCATATCTTTCCGTCCGACTAAACTGTTCTGACGGATTAGGCGAGTTCTTTTTCTGCCAACTTCACCCGCATCATCTCGGCAAAGAGTTCTACTTCGTATTCAATACCCTTTCTAGTATCATGTTCCGCTGCATAATTTATACATTTTTTCATGTTCCCTATTGAAATGTCACTATTTTTTGCCAGTTTACGAGCGAACTCTATTGATTTGTTAAGAACTTCTGAGGCAGGTGCCAATCTTTTAACCAGGCCCCACTCCAATGCTGTTTTTCCACGGATCATTTTTCCGGAAAAGAGCATCTCCTTAGCCCTGGAAGCGCCAATTACCTTTGTCAGTCTTATAGTCCCTCCAAGACCAGGGATAATACCCAACTCCGGTTTTGCTTCAGGGAGGCTGAAGAATGATATTTCTGATGCTATACGAAAATCACATAGTAATGCGAGCTCAAGGCCGGCGCCAATGGTAACACCATTAAGGGCTGCAATAAGCGGCTTCCTGCAATTTTCAATCTCTAAAAACATCTCATGGGCTCTTATGAATCTGTCGTAATTTTTTTCTGCCACTAACCCTGATATCCATGATCCAAATAGTTCATCCTGATCTACGCCATCGGAGAAGACTCTTCTAATAGTGCTTGCAATGATGATAGATGAAATTCTTCTATCGTTCTCATAGGCATCTATCTTGTCATAAATTGCATCGATTAACCAGGAACTGATAGAATTTCTAGGAGGTTTCTTCAACTTGATAATACCCGCATATTTATCCTCCTGAAGTTCAACTTCCTCACACTCCAGGTACTGGTATCCCGAATCGTCGCCCCTGTTCATCCGTATGTCTTTCATAGTCTTACCTTGAACAAAAAAGAAAAAAAATAGTTTACCACAAAAAGGGCAAAGTTTTAAACTTAATTACTTCTCTTAATTCTGGAACACATCATTAAATAATATAAACGCGTAAAATATACCTAAAACAATATAAAGACAAGCATAAAAACAGGAACTAATGATAGAATTTTCATATTATAAAACCGCCTTTAACAGTTAATGTGACAGCACAATAATTGACACTAAACCAGGCAGTTATGTAAATTGTCATTTAGCATCTCTAAATCAGTGGGTCGAAGGTTCGATTTCTTCATGACGCATTATTACCCCCTCCATCCAAAAAGTTTTGTCTTTCCAGGAGGATAATCTCTTTAATATCTTAGCATCTTTGTTTCTAATTAGTTGTACAAACTGACTACTTCAAATTCAAAAAAAAAACTGCCCAGGAATACTAGTTTCTCAGACAGCTCAAAACAATTCTACAGTTTAAATATATGAGCTATTATGACCAATTCATTACGTAACTTGTAGCACCCTCTACATAAAGATTCACTGCAAGTGAACCTTTGAGCTTTCCTTCTTCAGCTATCTCATCATCAAATCGTACAGTCAGCGATACTACCTCTGCTTTTTCATCTTTCCCCGCTGGTTCTCCCCATCTGGCGTAAATCTCTTTTACATTGGACAGACCGTCACTATTATTAAGAGTTACAAGAGGTTCACCTTTAATATGCATTCCTTCTATCAGTATATCTGACGTAAATTCTTTTGATGAAATTATCACCTTTAAAATCATTCTGCTTAAAAACAAGTTTACTTACCATTCATATCTCCTAACATGAATAAGTTTTAAATTTTATTAAATTTCATTATAATATATTATTAATAATTAAAAAAGATTATAGGATTAACATGGGGTTGTCTTCCTTTTATTTATAAATTTCCAAGTCAAAAATGAGGATAATTCTATGACTACGAATGTTACCTTGTGGGACACCACCACAGGTGATTTTTTTGTACATGGAAGTGAAATAGCTGTGGTGATTGACCTAAGCACTGCCTCCTTAAATGTATTTGAACGAGGAAAGCAAGAGCTCCTGGGAGAAGGTAAACTTATCTACTTTGTTGCAGACAATATGTTCAGTAGTTGCGATGAAAGACGATGGTTCAGGTGGAAGCTGCACAACCGCTTAATTCGACGATCGGAAAACATGCAACAATCAAATGAGGCTCTACTGTGTGCACAAAATGCACTTAAAGGAAAAGCTGAGGAACCAGGCATAGAGGGCCGCCTAGTCTTTGATTGCAAACTAGCCTTGGAGATTGTAACTAAAACCTTGAGTAAAACATAAATATTCGGAACTATGTGAAACCACATCTGAGCCTATAGATTGCTGACAAATTCTAATGTCTCGTCTTACCTCCTACTCCTTCCTTACCTGCATTTATCCGTGGCTAAATTAATCATTTGCCAGTTGTCATTCGTCAATCCGCAACCCGCCTGTCCGAATGGCTAGCCAGGCGGATAACTCGCAACGCGTTTCCTCTTCTTCTTTGCCTTTAACACGTCAACATTCATCATTCCTTGTTCGATATTCGACATTCTCTTTTTCCTGCATCTTGCCTCTTGCTTTTTTAGTTAACTTCTCTATGGCATCTGTTATTCCAGCACTTCATCTCGCAAGAGAAGAAAGCCTGGTACTTGTCAATAGTTCAATGATGGGTGCGAAAGCTGTATACTTTTTGTATACTTAACAGGCGATAAGAGAGAGTATTAGCTGGAAAAATTAATTTTTTTTGATCGTTTAAATCAAAACAGCAATAAACAGTTAGTAATAAACATAACCTCTTTAAGGTTTAACAAAATTATCTCTTAATCAGTGAGTTGAAGGTCCGATTCCTTCAGGGCGCACCATTACTCCCTCCCCCAAAGAAGATTTGCGACCTGCTACACTGCACATCTGGAAAGTTTACGATTTATCAATACAGATTCCTGGATTTAGTTAGAAAAATTAAATTAGCATTTAAAGCAGATTATTTTGTTTGTGCTGAGTTAATTACTATAAAAGCCTGATTATGAAAAGTATTTCCATCAACTGATGGTGGTTTGGGATAGAGGTTGATATGAATTTTGTTTTGTAAAGTTTAATTAAGACCATTCTTCTTAAAACAGTCGATAAATTGTCTATCAGTTACTTGTATGTGCTTAACTAACCACTGCTTTAAGTATTCAAGTATGTCACTTGCAATCTGGTAATTTCCACCAATCACTTTTTCGGTATAAGGAATTATTTCACTGGAAAAACGATTATGTTCCTCTTTGTGGCTTTGATACTCTGGAAAATTAAACTCTTCCATATATGACTCTTCAGTTTTAAAATGCATGAGTGCGTAATTATTCATTGCTAATAATATTTCATTTATTTCATTTGGATCCTCTTTGTGCTCCTTTGCGTGAACAACCTTATTGATAATTCCAAAGAACTTCTTATGCTCATCATCAATTATTGATATACCCACACTATATTTTTCGTCCCATTCAATTTTTGCTCCCTGTATTTCATGAAATCTTTTCAATTCATTTTCCATATCATCCCTACTGATGGCTCCGTATAAGACAAGTATATCTCCAAGAAGATCACGTTCTTTTTCTTGTAAATCAAGTAGAATAGTGACATCATGCTTATTTAGAAGTTTCAATTCAATTGCTAATTCACCGAATAAGCCACCATTTATTCTCTGATGATCCAAAATCATACTTAACTGTGCATTATTCAGAAGACCTTCTCTTTTTGCCAATACTCCCAGGATTACGTGTTGTTTCTGCTGAACCTTGATAGCATCTTCCAGTTCGCTTTCTCTGATCTTCCCTTTTCCTAATAAATATTCTCCGAATTTCATTCAGGCACCCCTGGAACTATGGTTTTGTAACTTTCATAAGCAGCTTTAATAAATTAATGAATGGTAATGAGATATTAAAAGCTATACTTTACATCCTGATACATACTCTTTTGCTTTATACCCGCTCAAGAAAAAATCTGTGTGCATATTATTTCAACTGCCAGAAAAGTACTGCTGACTAAAATGCGTCTTATCTTAATAATCGGCCAATATCTTTAATACTTTAGTCAGTTTTTTTATAAAAATGGAGTTTAAGAGCATAAAATGACTACATTTGAGAAGCCTGCTTCATTCACATCAATAGCTCAGCCTGGTCAGGCCCCGGTACCCTCCGTTCTTGTTGCAACAATCTATGAATAGAATTTAGTCTGGACAAACAGCCAGTATCCAAGTATATTCCGAAATCATATTATGGTATGAAGTTACAAGCTTATTTAACACATTATCTTATCTTGGGTTAGAATGATCCATTTTGAATTTAATTTGTTAATATGGAAAAGATTTCAAAAGGCCAATTAGAAGCAAAAATAAGTGAGGCAATAATAAAGTTTGAAAAGGAATTTATGGGTAGAGGACCTAAGGAAACAACTACCTATATCATAAAGGACATCATCCTTATTCGACTTAAGGGGGTTCTTACTCCGGCTGAAGAGCAGCTGGCCAAGAGCTCTGAAGGAGCACTATTGATAAAAAAGACTCGTATGCAATTATTAGAGGGGGCAAGGGCCTTACTGCATAATATTATTATGGAGATAACCGGCTACAAAATAAGGAGTTTACATTCTGACATAAGCACAAAAACAGGGGAACGGGTAATTGTTTTTATTGTTGACCAGAACCTTGAATCAAAGTTTAATAATTTGTAAATATAAAGACGTAATTGAGATTATCAGGTAAGTATTTATAATTAAAGATCGTTAGACTGCTAAAAAAACATTTGATTATTATGTTTTTTGAAATTATAATTTTTAAAATACAAGGGAGACTATGTAGGAATTCTTTAAGTTGTAAAGAGTCGTTACAAAGTAAGCCGATGTCATTTCTTTAAGCTCTTTGAGAGGAGAATGGAATGATTTCGGTTTTTTTATGATTAAATCCAGAAAATAATTTATTTGGAACAATTTAGAAATTATGGCGGTATACTACAATATTAAAAAATGTTTTTATTGTGGATATAAAAGACGATGATTTAATCAGCAGTTTTAGTATTTAAGTATTTTTAGAGTGGTGAGGGAAGATTGAGCAAGGGTTTCTTGAGCAAAAGAGACTGTTGAAGAGTAAGCCAACACCTATCAATTTATTCTCGTAAAAGAGGACTAGTGATAGTGTTGGCTTTTTTTATTTATACTAAACACTACTAAGCTGTGAGGAAAAATTAATCAGGAGAAGGTACAATTGAACAAAACAAATAATAGTTGGATAATAGGATTTATTGTAATTTTTCTAATGGGATTTGTTATTAATGGAACTGCTAAAGCAACTGAAAATCCAAATATAGAAAAAGATAAAATAGACGCAAAACGTATAATTGAAACGGTCTGCACTAAATGTCACAACATTAACAGAATTGTATATTCACCAGATAGAGATGTGCGTGACTGGGTCCAGATCATTGCATTTGCCAATCGAAAAGAAAAATTTATTACTAAAGAAGAGATGGTCGCAGTGATTGAATGGCTTCAAGTCCATCGTAAAGAGCTGAAACCAGAACCCGTGGATACAGATGAGTTAACAAAGGGATTTGATCCCGCAATGAAAGAGTTTCTCGTTAAGAACAAATGTCTTTTATGTCATACCGGTGACAGAATTCAACAGAAAGCAGGTTTGTTGAGTGCACAAGAGTGGCAAGGTATTATATCCCGTATGAAATTAAAAGGACCCGGCCTCCTTAAAGGTATGAAAGCTGATAAAGCAGCAGAATATTTATCAAATGTTCATATTCAAATTCCAGATGACATTACGGAGAGTGTTAAAGACACTGAAGATAAACTTAAAATAGACGAATTAATTGAAGAAGCTTTTTCTGAAGAGTTCAATCCCAAACAGATTGTTAATTCTTTCTGCATTAAATGTCATAATATTAATCGAATTGCATACTCACCAAAAAGAGAAACTAATGATTGGCTTAAGTTATTGTCAAGCCATATTGAAATGGATCAAAAAATTAAAAGCACTCTGTCTCGTGACGAAATAGTTGAAGTATGCAACTTCCTTTCTAGTAGTAACCAGGAATTAGAGCCAGTACAGGTAGATACAAAAGAATTAACAAAGAACCTGGACCCTGAAACAGGAAACATATTAATAAAGAATTTTTGCCTGGACTGTCACACTGGAGATAGAATTATTAAGAAAATGAGCGAATTGAATACGACAGAATGGGAACATGTTGTTGACCGTATGTACACAAAGGCCCCTGGGCTACTAAAGGATATTGATAAGCACGAGCTTGCAACACATCTGTATGATCAGTACCTCTTGACAAAAATTGAAAAAGGTGCAAGAAAAGGAAAAGGTGTATTTGAAGGGTTATATTATAAATATTCCGGTTCTGTGGATGTCTGGGGTGAAATGAGAGACAACTACGATTTTAATGATGATACCAGTAACGATACAAGTACCGCAAGACGACAACAGGGTTTTACTGAGGGTAAAGCTATTTTACGCGGAGAGCTCTTTGATCCTGACCGCTGGAAGTTACACACGGCTGTAGGTGGTCACGCCCTTCTTGACAGGGGAAGCGTATCACTTGAAAACAGTTTTTTTAGAAGAGAAGATGATGATGAAGAAACTGATCTGGCACTTGAAGAGTCATGGCTTCAAGTTGCCGTAAACAGGAAGCTTGGTATAAACATAAGGGCAGGCATACAGGACTACAAATCTGATCTAATTGGCTCTATATATAGTGATACCGATCTGGGCTTGCGTGTTACCGGCACTTATAATGGAATTGATTGGAGCCTTTACGGTACTAACAGACTGGAAAATGACCTGCTTTCTGATTTTAACCAGATAACCAGTTTTCGTGATCAGCAGGTATATATTGCACATCTTCAATTTAATATCGGTAAAACAATCGTAAAACCGTCAATACATTATAATATTGACGAAGAGGGTGACCATGGGCGTGGACGTGTTGGCGAAGAAGAAGATGTAGAAGCATTCTACGTCGGTTTTACCACTTATGGGCCAATTGGGCGAATAAATCTGCTTACAGGGCTTTATGGAGTGTTTGGAAACCAGGACAACGTCTCATTAGTAGGGGCCATACCGCTGAGAGATCAAAATGTAAGAGCATTTGCCGGATACATTGACGTTTCATATCCAATGCTGGATGGGAAGATTACTCCCCATACCGGAGTGTTTTATGTCTCAGGTGATGATGATCCTTTCGACGGTGATGCAACAGGGTTTGATGCAATCTCTGATCATGTTGATGTCTGGGGTTCTAAAGGTTTTATGATAGATGATCGCGTCGCCCTTGGAGAACTGGGTGGACGTACATTTATGAGGCATGATAGTCCTTACACTTCACTCAGAGACACTGATGCTAATTCTAACTTTGTAAATCCAGGTGCAGTGGCTGTCAATATAGGTTTCAATACTAAACCAATTGATAAACTTACTCTGGATACAAACCTTACACAATTCTGGTGGAGAGAAACTAATTCCCTTGAGGCAATTTTGGCGGCGTTAAACAAAACGAATAATCTGGGTAATGCCTTAGGTTTTGAGTTAAACATGGAAACAAGTTATAAACTTACTGATAAACTTAACATCAATGCATCCGGTACGATCTATAAGACTAACCAGGATTTAAGGTATGTTTACGGGGACAATGATGTGGCTATCAACATTACTGGTGGAATTCAGTTTAATTTCTGAGTACAAAATTCAACTATCCGATCCTGGCAGCAATTAATTTTAAATGCAACATTTTCAGAAATAATAACTGTGTAATTATTGTAATAAATTAAACAGGCGGGAGATACCATTGAATAAAACAAATAATAATTGGATAATTGGATTAATTGTAATAATTCTTATTGGATCTGTTATAGATGGAACTGCTAAAGCAACTGAAAAGACAAACATAGAAAAAGAGAAAGTAGATGCAAAACGTATAATTGGAACGGTCTGTACTAAATGTCACAACATTAACAGAATCGTATTCTCACCGGATAGAGATGTACGTGACTGGGTCAGGATAATTGCATTTGCCAATCGAAAAGAACATTTTGTTACTAAAGAAGAAATGAAAGCAGTGGTAGAATGGCTTAAAGACCACCTTAATGAGTTAAAACCGGCACCTGTAGATTTAGAGGAACTAACAAAAGGATTTGATCCTGCAACAAAAGAGTTTCTTATTAAGAACAATTGTCTTATATGTCATACCGGAGACAGAATTAAGCAGAAAGCAGGTTTATTGAGTACGCAAGAATGGAAAGGTATTATGCACCGTATGAAATTAAAAGCACCTGACCTCCTTAAAGGTATGAATACCGAAAAAGCAGCAGAATATTTATCAAATTTTCATCTTCAAGTAACAGATGACTTTGCAGAGAGTATGAAGGAAGTTATAGATAGACTTGAGAAGGATAATTGATTGGAGCTTTGTGGTACTCCCTCGTTAAATACATCAAATCAATCATTCTGAAATTTTTAAGGTTTTGATCTTATGTCAAAAATTGTCATAGCCCCGTGTGGATAAACTCCGCCACTAACCATACCTTTCATGTTGTGATCATGAGCAATGCTTATGCCTGGTCCAATATTACAAGATAGACATAATCTCTTAGAAGTAGCTTCCGGGATTTTGTATAGAATATCATATCTTTCTCCAGACCCAATACGTAAGGAGTCATGTTCGTATGGGGACCTTAACTTCCTTCCATCCTTGCCAATTGTTAATCCATGGTGCCCGTGGGGATGCCATATAAAGATATGGTCGTATCCTATAGCCATTAATCTGATCAAAACAGTCTCGCCGTCGTAGGCAACAATTCTAGATCCAGGATCATTAACGGTAGAAAGAGGGTTCTTTAGATTATCAGTAAATATCCTGCCATTGATCATAAAATAATCTGACTCCCAATCTAATGCCCGTCTTATATAGCCAAGGGTTCTGAGCATTTCCATATATTGACTATCTATTTCACTGAAAAAAATGGTGTATTCTCTGTCAAATTTATAACCGTAAATCCGATTAGGTTTCTTTTCGATAATTAATGGAAAATACATACCCGCCATTATATGGTTAGTTGAATCAACATGACAATGCCCTATATATGACCCCTCAATGTCGTCAGGTATTGTCAGCAAATATCTAAAAACCTCACCTGGATACACTGCAGGATAAGGCAACTTAGGTACGCCATCAACATATGGGATTAAATCAAGGCCATGAAAGTGAATCGTGTGAGAAACATTATTAATACCGGAGTGTTCCTCCGTTTCATACCATCCGGCGTTATGGAGAACTATAACGTAGTTCTTGCCTGATCTTAAACGTATTTCGTCTCCTGGCACCTTAAGCGGTAATAATTTAGAATCCCTATCTTCTTTTGTTTTAATCTCTCCAACATCAGCAAAACCTTTGGCATGGGTAAAACCCCAGGTATAAATTGAGTTCCCATCAGCCATTCTCTGATAACCATCAATTGCATAAAGATGAAACTCTTTTTCTATTTTGCCCTTTTTCCTTAATTTCTTAAATTCACTCTCCATTAAAGCATTTCCAGGTATTGTTTTTTCAGCCGCGTTAACTTCAATAGTAAATATGAGAGTAGTCAGGGTTGTAAAAAAGCAGAATAGCAAAGACAATCCAATTAAAATGTGTTTTGACTTGCTTCTATATAAATTTGTTTTGTCTGCAGTCACAATATTATTCCTTATATCAAAAAAATAGTCTATTTAATTTCTATCAGGAAATTCCAAAGCATAATACTTGCTGTGCATTGGCTAATCCCGAAGTTTTTAAATACATGGAGGGATCGTACGAAAAGTTTTTATCAAGCATTTGAGAGATATTATATCAAAGTAAAAGTCAAATGTCAAAGAGTCCAGAGAGGACATCTGAAATCACTGAGAACAATGCGATACTGCTATCTAGTTTTGCACTCCAAAAATAAAAATATACTGGAACAAGCATTGAAAAAAGGGTGTCCGTGGGTCTAAGGTTAGATTCCTTCAGGGCGCACCATTACTTCCACCCAAAGAAGCTTTACGATTTGCGATTTACTAATGCAGATCTCCTTCCTCTTATCCATTTATCAATCTCGACAGTAATAACGATTGACACTGTTACCAGTCCTACCTCCAGCCAATCTGTAATTGTAAGTGGAACCGTCCTGAAAATCCACTGAAGCGCCGGTACGTACAGGACAGCTAGCTGCGCGAATAATGAAGCTATCATAGCATAGAAGAGAAAGGGGTTGCTCATCGGCTTCATACTGAAAATAGACACTGTCTCTGAACGGCAGTTGAGCGCCTGGTAGAACTGAAAAAAGACCATTGTTGTAAGAGCTGCGGTTCGTGCCCTTTCAAGTGGAACTCCGGAATTAAGATTTGACATGAACACATACAGGGTTCCAGCAACCATAACGAACCCCATTAAAAAAGTCCTCTGAATTATAAGACTTGAAAGGATACTTTCTTTTGGCTTTCTTGGAGGCTTGTTTAAAATTCCTTTTTCTCCCGGTTCAAAGGCGAGAGCAACATCCTGAAGCCCGTTTGTGACAAGGTTTAACCAGAGTATCTGAGCAGGAATATACGGTATGGGAATCCTCATTACTATTGTTGCTAAAATAGCGATCAGTTCTCCAAAGCCGCAGGATACTAGAAAAAGCGTAACCTTCCTGATATTGTCGTATACGACCCTTCCTTCCTCCACTGCAGTAAAAATACTTGCAAAATTGTCATCTGCAAGGACCATATCTGATGCCTCCCTTGCTACATCTGTTCCTAATCCACCCATGGCAATGCCAATATGCGCAGCTTTAAGTGCCGGCGCGTCATTAACTCCATCACCTGTTACAGCTACGATCTCACCATGCCTCGCAAGCTGCCTGGTTATTCTTAATTTATGCTGAGGCGCTACCCTTGCAAATACAGAAACATTTTTTACCATTTTGAAAAGCTGATCGTCAGCCATCGTCTCTATCTTTTTGCCTGTTAAAACATTAGATTCGTCTGTTGTTATGCCTAACATCCCTGCTATTGCAGAAGCCGTGGTAGCATGATCTCCGGTAATCATGACAACCCTTATTCCGGCTTCCTTACAGCCTCTTATGGCATTAACAGCTTCAGGTCTTGGAGGATCTAACATTCCCTGCAGACCTGCAAGGACCATATTGGAATCAATATCGCGATGTGTGATTTCCTCCAAATCAGCAGACACTTCCTTATAAGCCATTGCAAGCACCCTGAGCCCTTCTTTTGCATAGTCATTGGCAACATGTAAAATCTTATTTTTATCCAGAACCTTATCAACCATGCACATGGTACACATATCGAGTACCATTTCAGGAGCACCTTTTACAAACACAATCTTTTTCTCTCTGTATTTGTGGAGGGTTGCCATGTATCCGCGTTCAGATTCAAAAGGCAGAATTTCTATCTGTATATAATTGTTCTTTTCATCTTCTATGCTGAGTCCTGACTTTGATGCAGAAACGATTAGAGCTCCCTCTGTAGGATCCCCATCAACCTTGTACAGGCCATCCTCTTCGTAAATATTGGACTCATTACAGAGGCATCCTATCCTGAGGACCTTTCTGAGATTTTCCAGCTCGTCCGGGCTGATAGCGGCTTGTTTATGGAGAATCATCCCCTTCGGTTCATATCCGCTCCCTGTAACCTCATATGTCTTCTTTCCATCAAAAACAAACCTGACAGTCATTTCATTTTTAGTCAAGGTCCCTGTTTTGTCAGAACCTATAATGGTTGTGCTTCCAAGGGTTTCCACGGCAGGCAGTTTTCTTACAATGGCATTACGCCTTGCCATCCTTGCAACACCAATAGCCATAGTTATTGTCACAGCAACAGGCAATCCTTCAGGTACTGCCGACACTGCTGTGGCGACAGCGACCAAAAACATGTCTGATGCCTTTGCTCCGAGAATTATGCCTGCTACAAAGACGAGAGCAGAAAATCCTATAACTGCAAATCCTATTAACCTGGCAAACCTTACAAGTTTGCCCTGAAGCGGAGTCTTGACTGCAGATACTTCCTTAACCTCCTTTGCAATCTGTCCGAGGACTGTCCTCTGTCCTGTCTCAACAACAATACCTTTAGCCCTTCCACTGGCGACAACCGTACCCATAAAAGCTACGTTCCTCTGGTCTCCAGGTGTCAAGTTGCCTTCATTTATAGTGGATATAATCTTCTCAGCAGGGATAGATTCTCCGGTTAGCATGGCCTCTTCAATCTTCAACTCAATTGTTTTAAACAACCTTATATCAGCAGGAACCTTAGAACCTGATGAAAGTAATACAATATCGCCCGGAACAAGCTCCAGGCTGTTTATCTCTTTCTCTATACCGTCCCTGAGAACCCTTGCCTTAGGCACTATCATCTTTTTTAATGCTCTTACACCTTCTTCTGCCTTGAACTCCTGGATGTACCCGATAACCGCATTGAGTACCACAACAGCCGTAATAACTCCAAAATCTATGTATTCTTTGAGAATAAATGTAACAATCGCCGCAATTAGAAGGATATAGATCAATGGACTTGTAAATTGATGAAGTAGTATTTTGAATTTATTGATCTTATCCTCTTCAGCAAGTTTGTTTGGACCGTACTGTAAAAGGCGTTTTTTTACTTCGTTATCACTCAACCCTCTTTCTGAAGTATTGAGTTTCCGGAAAGTATCTTTTGAATCAATCTGATACCAGTTCATTTTTAAAATGATAAATGATAGAAAATTGTTTTTATAATATTCTGCTGACTCGTATGACCGTTCTTCGCAAAAATTCATCCTATGACAATTTTTCATAGAAACCTGCCAATACGGGAATATTATAATTCATTTACTTTGGATTTTGTAGTCAGTTAGTTGCTTTAAGACAATAAAGCTTATAAGATAGTTTACGGTGTGGTAGAGTGAATGGCCTCTTATCTCGACAACACATAAGCTATTGTTACAAGAAACAGTGCCATTCCTCCCTATCACTGTAGTCAAATTGTAATCAACTCCAGCGTTATCAGCAGAACTCTACAGAAATAAACAGAAAAGAGGCAACATCATAAATTATTATCAGATAATGTGACCACAGCATAACAGACACTGTATCAAGCAGTTAGGTAAATTTTTAAAAATGGTCTTCAGCGTCTATTAATCAGTAGGACGAAGGTTCGATTCCTTCAGGGCGCACCATTACCCCCCCCCCTACACATAACATAACCGGAACAACTGTCCCTGTTTTACTCATCTATCAGGAACACCGTATTCCGCTTTCACAGTCTTACCCTGGCTTTTTCCTAAAAACATAATACTTATATAATCACAATAATCAAGAGGTAAATGAGTGGTGTGGTTAGGGAGTAAATTTGCCTAATACTGCTTCCGATCTAAACATTGCATATTACTCAAAGTTCAATCAAAACAAAAGGAATTACGAAGAAAAAAAATGATAACAGAAGGATAGTACTTACGAAATAGACAGTATTTTAAATAAAAAAGGCCTATGCAAATAATCACATAAACCTTTTTATATATTAGCTGGGTGGTACCCAGATCTTAGCTTTAAAGAAGAGGAGAAATCAGCTAAGCTCTTAACTCCTAAGCTCCCCTTACTACCTCCCAAAAGGAACACAGAACATAGCTTGGAAAGGAGAAAGCAGCTAAAGTTTCATGTTCCTAATATTTCCTACAAACATCGTTTCTCTCTTCTTATATATATTATAAACCATAATTGGAAACTTGCAAAGAAGGAAATAGTATCAGAACACACAGGGGAATTGCAGGCCTGACACTTATTCTTTTATAAAAAATCAAATCTATTCATTTGGGATAAATATATGTGTTGAATTGTAAAATCTGAGGAACAAAAGGAGAATACAATAACTAAAATTTGCCAATCGTTAAATAATTGTGTTATAGTATTTTTGAGGCAACCTTCTAATTTTATTGAAATTTCATATAATTCATTTAAGACCATTTACTTTGAAACATTCCATATATTTTTTGTCAACTACTTTAATGTGATCAACTATCCACTTCTTTAAAAATTCAAATATTTCACACGCAATTTGATAATCATCACCATTTATTTTATTACGATAATCAGTCACTTTATTGAAAAAATTGAAGTGTTCCTCTTTGTGATGTGAATACTCTGTATAACCGAACTGTAACATATAAGCTTCTTCAGTTGCAAAATGTTCTTTTGCATATCCAGCCATTTCATCTAAAATCCCCAATATACTTTCTCCATATTTACTGAATTGCATTTCATCAACAGCCTTATCAAGAATTAAAGCAATAGTGTCATTGATAATGTTAATGAGCTTTTTGTGCTGCTCATCAATTATTGATATACCCACACTAAAACTGTCGTCCCACTCAATCATATTATGTATCCTTAGAATTCGAGTTTATTATTTTTCCAAAAAAATAACAATCCTCGCCATCCCATTGCCTCTGCAACAAAATTGATTCAGCAAAACCCATTTTTTTATAAAATCCTTCGGCCTCATATTGAGCAAAGCTCCAACACCATAGCTTGGGAATATTATCTCTTCGGCATATTTCAATTGCCCTATTAACCAATAGTGTCCCCAGGCCTTTCTGCTTAGAAACCAATGTGTGAATTTTATAAGAACCATCTGCAGGCTCCAGCACCATGACACCTTCAACCTTCCCTCTTTCCATGGCAATATAGCACCATTGTTTAGTAATAAAAAACAGGTTTTGTTCTTTGTCAGAAAAAGTACGTTTTTCAGTATTGAGGACCTCTAAGAGCTTGCAAACATCCCTGAGATGTTGAACCTGGGCAAGTTGGATTTTCATTTGTAATCATGAAATTATTAACATTAAATCTTTTTTCAATATGATAAGGATTTTAGCAATAATTACTATATAGTGAATTTTATACTTAATTGATTCCATGTCAAACAGGATTTATATTCTGTTTGATATTCAAGATATGAGTATTCTAAACAGCCTTGACTATAAACAAGCTTGTCAGTGTATGAAGGGAAAGGAATGGATGTGAACTAAGAGAATCAAAAACAGAGGGTGTTAACTACTTTCCCACCTCAAAAGAAGATTTACGAATGCATATTCCTGGACCTGGTTAAATTACTGGCATTTGTCATTCGCTATTCGTCATTTATCAGTAGTCATTCGTCAACCTGCAACTTGTAACCCGTAACTCGCAACACGTTTTACTCTTTTACCTCTGTGTCAATTCGGTATATCAGAATTTATCACTTTTTTTATGGCAGCTAAGCCTTGTGGGAAGGTTTAATTAATAGTCTGATACATTAAGCTGATATACCAGGCGATTATTGTTGAGTTATTTTCTTATACTCACCATAGAGAATGCTTTCTTCGAACCATATCCTTAGATTAAGAGCATCAAAAAGTCTTTCGTACTCTCTCTGAAAACTGTTATCCATAACTCCTTTAGAATATTTAGTAAAGAATTCCAGCATTCCTTCATGGATATCCCCTATACCATTTACAAAAAAAATTAATATTTCTTTGAGCTTCTCATTATTTTCCGAAGCTTTTCTGAGATTTGAATAAAGCTGTTCGTCCTCATTCCAAAGATGTTTCAGCAAATCCGCAGCTAAAAACATGAGTTTAGCCTGTCCCTCCTTCGTAAAAATTCCAAGCTCCTCAACTCCTTTGAATGTTTCAATAATACCTGTGTGCTCCTTCTTAAACTCTTCAATCAGTATTGACATGACTGCACCCCCATTAATAGTTTTTTGGTGGTTTTGTCTATCTCCCACGTTATATGCTCCTCTATTTCAGTAAATGCAATTGCAATCCCGTATATAGAGGTATCCAGGTGCCTTTTTGAGCGAACAACTCTTCCGACACATTTTATGCCAGGTGAGGTTATAGAAAAGCCTATCTTTAAATCCATAGCTGTACCAATATCCAGACACTTTCTGGTGTGAAAAAAAATGCCTCCTGCTCCCAGATTGCTTACAGCGACCATGTCCCAGTCATTGGAAATCGGTCCTTGAGTCTCTGCCGGTTTAATTCTGAACCGTGTTATGAATGGTTTTTCCAGCCTTTTATATTTCCTTCTTTCTGAAATTTTATACATGGCTATATACACTTATTTGATAACTACAATGTATATAAACAATAACAAGTTTTATACCAAAAGGATGCTTTATTTATATTGATTTATTATTTAAATAATATTCTTGCTCAATTCACTAACAGGCACTTGCTTGCGCTCCTATTACACACTTTTTATACTGTGATTGCAGGTTATCAGAGAGTGTGTTTTTATATGGATGGCATGCATTTGCACACAAGTGTATAGCACAAAAGTGTGACATGGCACAGATAGAAGAAATATGATAAACAATCCGGACCGGTACAAACCTGAGTGGATTATGATATTGCTTATATGCAAAAAGCAATTTAGATATCAGGGTTCACAGGGAAGCAGCAGATAAACATTTTTACACTAAAAGCATATAATTTCATGATTGGCTACCCAACTTCTCCGTATACAATCAAGTGACGATCGCTTACAATCTTTACCGAGAGATATTCAAGGCCTATGCTGCTTAGCTGTTGTTCGATTTCTGCAGGTTCAAATGAGGCGCACAACGAATTATAAAAGTCTTTTTTAAGTATTTCAGGTTCGTTACCGGCATATTCATTAACAAGCCAATCAACTTTTTCTTTACTGTCAGGCCGAAAAAGATCAACAATAAATATTTTTGTTCCGGAAGAACTATAGTCAAGAATGGTCTTCCATAAAACTTCCGGATAGTGCAAATGGTGATACAAACTATTACTAACAATCAAATCATATGATATTCCAGGTATTAGAGCAGATGGTATTTCTGCCTCAATAAATGTGATATTGCCAGTCTCTCTTCCTTTCCTCTGGTTTGCTAATTCAATCATAATAGCTGCTCCATCAATTCCGATAACTGTAGAATCAGGAAAATGTTTTGCAAATCTGAAAGTAATATCTCCAGCCCCACAACCTAAATCGAGAATCGCACCTTTTATATCAGCATCCGGAAATTCAATATCAAACAACTTAATTACCCGGCTGTGAAACTCTTCAAAGTCTGCATTTGCATACGCAATGGCATGTCTGGGGTCATCCATTAATTCATTCTCGACTATTCTTTCCATATCAAATTATTTAAACACCATGATTCACAGGGAACATACCGGCTTACCATACGAACCATATATCGGTTGAGATGTGTGTGCAGCATTTGTGAACTAAAAAAATCAAAGCAGAGGGGTTAACTTCTCCCCCCACCAAAAGAAAATTTTACGATTTAAGATTTACGAATACAGATTTTTAGACCTGGTTAAATCTACCGGCATTTGCCATTAGTTATTCGTCATTTGTCAGCAGTCATTCGTCACCCTGCAACTTGTAACCCGTAACTCGCAACACGTTTTTACTCTTTTACCTCTGTATCAATTCTTGATATCAGTGTCTGTCCATGTTATTAAGCCTAAGATTCTCTTAAAGAACCCCCTTTCACTCTGATTTGCCTTGAGATAGACTTGCCTGGCACTATCTTCAATTCTTGCAAAATTATCAACACGATTATTGAATTCTGACTCAATTACTTCCATCTCTTCGTCATTCAGATCGAAGAGTTCCTGAAGCCACTTAAAACCTACACGCTTTACTTTATTAGCGAATATCCTCGCTGCTAAACCGGCTATCCCATCGATCCCCGCATTGTATGAGAGCACAAGTTCTCTGAATTCCTGGTCTATCTTCGAAGCAAATAAATCAACTCCCTCAGTTGATTTATCTTCAGACAGAACATACGAAGTTTTCCGAATAATACTTTTATAAATCTGACCCTTTAAATCTTTTCGCAAAGCAGTGTTTTTTATATATGACCAGATACGGCTTACTAAAGCCCAATTCAGGAAAGAGAAAATTATGAATGTTTCATCGGCTTGTTCTCTTGATACCTCTTTATCCGTAGTATTTTTAGTTATCCCTAAAAAGTTTTCTGTATGTTGACGTGCGTATTCAGAACCTTGATCTGCAAGAAGATCACATAAACCCTTTAAGGACGAATTCGTTTCTTCCATCTTAATTTTCTAATTTAATTAGTGCCGGCTGTACCAGCTCAATAATTCTGTAGCTCTTTGCAGTTTGTAAAATGGGCTGGCCTGACCTTTATACTTCTACTTATCATGCAATGCAAGTTTCATTCTTACTACTTGCTTCTTTTGAGGTCTGCTTTTAATCTTACCAAATATCCACGTTTAGCATCATGAAGCACATGGTTGCCATAAATGTCTGTTTTTGCCTTTAGAATATGTCCTATATCCATTAGCAGATTGAAGACTTTCTTCCTGATAGAAGTCCATTCCTTATGACTGGTTTTCCTTGCATTGTGTTTCAAAATAATTCTGCCGCCAGAATGCGAGTAGAATGGTTCTGGTGGTACATGAGGAACAATATCACCCTCGTTTATGATGCGGTAATGTGGCCCGGCCTTAAGAGCGGCATTGAGTAATTCAGCGAATTTACCGTCAGCCGGTCTTGGAGACGCAAACGTATACAAACCATAAACAGGAATTTTGTTTTCAATAAGCATTCCCGCGAACAACGAGGCTAAAGCCCCACCCAGGCTATGCCCTGTCAGCCAGATTCGTTGATTACTGGTGCGCCTGCTGCTGATAGCATTGGTTAAACGGATCACGGCAGGATAAAGTGCATCTTGAAACCCCTCATGCGCCTTTGTGTCATCCATAGGCCCCGGATCACTAACAGCCTGAAAGTTCGAGAGCCAATCCTTAATAGATTCACTGCCGCGAAAGGCCACCACAATATCTTTGTCGCTGCTCATGACGAATGCCTGTGTATCAATATCAGTTTTCTCTACATCCACGAATGTCGGCTCAGAGAATCCCCACTTTTTTACTGTAGATTTAACGTTATTTTCTGATTTGTACGCTAGATCGCACGCCGCGGCTAATGATAATGACGTTTCCGGATCATAAGATTTGGTCGCTCGCAGTGATGTGAAATCCGCTTTTTCTTTGGCCATAGTTTTTCTCCTTCAGATATATGGATATTATTTAAACATAACAAGTAATTATACAGTTTCTGTATAACACCACAATTCTAATGATAAACAGAAAAGTCAGATTGCTGCCTTATGAAACGGTAATGCGAAAGAATGTATATTCACATCCCTGTAACAACAAATTCAATCAATGAAAAGCATATCCATCAATTGATAGTGAATTTATGTGTGGTATGTAAAAGTGTAGATTGAATAATAACCCAGGGAATGATAATGAGGATGTACGCTTAATTCAAGAGAATAATTTTATGCTTTCTTCAATAAGAATTGATTATCAGGATTCACAAAAAGAGCGGTTCTATTTATCATCTCTTTAATATTTTTATCGATTTCTGTAAATACAGTGGCAGTGCCAAATACGGAGAAAGCCGGATGTTTTTTAACACGAGTAACTACCCCCCTGCACTCTGCGGGAGATATGGATGTAGAGAAATTTATTTCTAATTCCAGGGGTGTACCTATTTCAAAGTACCTACTGAGGTAACAATAGATACCTCCAGCTCCCAGATCGTATACAGAAACCATATCCCAGTTTGCAGGTACTATATCCTGTGCTTTATCAGGCTTAACACGAAACCTTGCTATATATGGTTTCTCAATTCTTCGATATTTCCTTCTTTCAGAAATCTCATTCATGTCAAACCTCCTATTTAATAATAGCAAAGGTAAGGTTTAAAATTACACATTTTATGCCAAAAGGATACGTGAATTTTCATTGTTTTTTCAAGTAAGCCATATTGTTTCCTTAGTCCTTTTAATTAAATTACTTACGTCATTTTTGAATATTTTGAATACTTTTTTATATTGTAATTTTGGAATTTGCCGGAATGTGTTATCAAATGAACAGTATGCCATTGCACACAAATGCGCCAGACAAAAGTGCGCCATGGCACAAGGAGGAATATATGGAAAAATAATCCTGACCGGTATCACGCAAAGACCAAACCATGCCTTCACCAGATATCACTTGAGTGCAAAGAGGAAAACGCTATAAACAGGAAGACATTGATACAGTGGGGATTGATTGTGATACTTGCTGTATATTACAGAAAATAATAACAAAGATGTGAACTGGACTCAGTTGGATATGCAGCTGATCTAATCTTCAGAACATACGCAGTGGAAGCCAGGGAAATAAAATATCGAAGGAGGCATTCCATTACTAATACTCATTAATAACTGAAGTAACGGAGTTCTTGATATATGTATAGCCTGATCAATTAGTCTTCTGCCTTTTCTACCACGCATTCCTTAATAATCCAGCCTGTAATCTGCCCTAAACAATAAACCAGAACGATAGGAAAAACCCATAACTGAAAGAACAGAACTTCAGCATCTCTTTTTTCCTGTTTCATGAGCATTCTTATACTTGATTTTGTCAGCTCTTCAGGTTTATGTTCTTTCTCAATTGCTTCTACTTCTATGTCATGCCAATCATGAGTAATACCTCGAAATACATCTGTAAGGATAACTATAGAAAATATAGTCCACAGGACCGCAAAAACAATAAATAGCCTATTCCATACACTGAGATTTTTAAACATTTGTAATTTGTAGCAGTTTGTTAGGAGACAAAAAACACAATGTTGTTTATGAAACTGGCGATATATTACAAAAACCAACATTAAAATCAAGTAAAAACTATAAAATCAGAATGCACAGCGATATTATAGGCTTGCCTGACGTGCCACTTGGCAGGTTAAATGTGGTATGAAATGGGATAATATTATCTATAAACAAGGGAAGTAAATAATTATTACTCACATGTTCTGAAATGCTTTTTAAGCAATTTATTGCCTAACTAAAAGCTTTTTGGCTCTACTACATCATTTATCATGAAAGTAAATGTATAGTTGGATATGTATCCATCAAAGTCAATCGGCAAAATCAGATTAAAGGTCGTATCCTTTAGATCCTCACCTTTTCCTTCAAAGCTGTACCTTGGGAATAGAGGCTCCATTAAATAGTTTATCCGAGCCATTGTACGTGAATGCCTGCCCTCCCCTATACAGAAATCTGGCCAGATATTGACCCAGACATATCCTTCTATCTCTGAACCCGGTTCGATCCTTAACGGCGGGCTAGTTCGGAAATTCTCTTGTACAAAAGATCTTACCTCTTCTACATAGTCATAGCCGTAATGAATCCTGCGAGATTCACCCAAAGGGTCTATAAACTCAGCATCATTCCTAACAAGATTTATATCATGATCGGTTTTATTTTTAATTACTACGTGGATATTCTCAGGAGTTGGAACAAATTTGAACTGAACGTCCCTATCCTCAAATTTCATCGTCTCGTTTAGAGGATCAATTAGTGAAAAACTGTAGCGATAAGGTGCGTATCCACAGCCAGCAAAAACAGGTAACAAACATCCAAGAGCAATTAAACATAAATTTTTATATAGATTACACATTTCACCCTCCTAACTGCTTATATCGCAAAACCAGATATCTCTCTTCCTTTTAATTTATACAATTATTTTGATGGAATCGTTCCTGAATATGGCAGTATATGACAGGCTGCGACGCCTCAGATTTACACCTGGTAGTGACTGATTTGTGAATGGTATTTAAGGAATGATAATGCGGCTGGTCTTTTACACGTATTGCCAGGAACTACAGTAAACATTTAAATTCTATACAAACTGCTTCCCACTAATATCCAGAAAAATTTTGTCCTTCCGGATCAAGTGAAAGATACGCTTCGCTTAAGCTACTTGCCTCTCTACTTCTTCAAACTTGACAGATATCTTCTTTGAAACTCCCGCTTCCTCCATGGTAACACCATAAAGAATATCTGCTACGCTCATAGTCTGCTTGCTGTGTGTTATAACAACAAACTGGGATTTTATAGCAAATTCCTTAAGTATCTGAATGAAACGCTTAATGTTGTTTTCGTCCAGAGCTGCATCAACCTCATCAAGTATACAGAACGGACTTGGTTTGGATTGGAAAATGGCGAACAGGAGAGCAATGGTAGTCATAACCTTTTCACCACCTGAAAAAAGCATAATTGATTTAAGATCTTTTCCGGGAGGCTGGGCAATAATGTCTACACCTGCATCCAGTATATCAACACCCTCCTCCAGTATAATGTCAGCCCTGCCGCCACCAAACAATTTCCGGAATAACTCATGAAAATGGCTTCTTATTTCATGAAATGATTTTTCAAACAACTCTCGGCTTGTAACGTTTATCTTATTTATGATGTCATTTAAAGCCTTTTCAGATGCCTGCAGGTCTTCCATCTGGCCTGCAAGGTGAGCCTCTCTCTCCTCTAGCTCGGCCTGCTCATGAATGGCTTCCAGATTCACATTACCCATTCTATCAATCCTGCCCTTCAGCTCCTCAATCTCCCGGGATACACTCTCCCAATCCTGAGACTCGGCATCTCCCTCTCCATGCTCTTTTGCAAACTCAGAAAGTTCAACTTGATAATCATCTCGTATTCTCTCTTCCAGATCAGCAACTTTGATCTTAAATTCATTCTCTTTCAACCGCAGATCATTAATTACATGCTCGTGGTTTTTATATTCTTCACTATACTCATCTACTTGCCTGCTTTTATCAGCCAACTGCTCATTGCAAACGCTCTGCTCTTCTCTCAGCCTGACGCTCTCCTGCTCCAGTGTAATTTTTTCCGCCTGAAGCTCTTCAAGCATTTGATTCAGCTCGTTAATCATGGTTTCACTTGCTGCAGTTTTTCCCTGGCAATTCCTAATTTCGTTATAAGCGGTAGCAAGCTCTTCTTTACTTTCGCAAAGTTCTTTTTTTAATTTTTCTATTGAAGCGATGACATTCTCTTTTCGCTCCTCTTTTTGCGCCAGCACTACCTTAAGCTCCGTTATTTCATTCTGTACGTTAACCTTACCTGACTCCTTATCTACCTTGTCATTATCTAATTCGACGACCTGGTTCTCCAAAACCTTTCGCTGATCATTTAAGGCAGCGATCTCATTGTTAAGGCTTACTTCCCTCTGGTCAATATTTTCAATATGTTCGTTTATCTCCCGTATTTCACTCTCATTAACATCCTTCTCATCGTTAAGCTCAACATTTTTAAATTCTTCTTTCTGGATATTATTTTCCTGTGAAATCTTAATAATATTTTCTGCATCTATCCCGCTCTTATACTCATCGGCATTTCGAGCCAGAAGTACAACCTCGCTCTCCTTAGCCTCCTTTTCGCTTAATCGTGTTTTAATCTTTCCTGAAATCTCTGCAAGTTCCAATTTGATGCTTTCAAGCTCAGTCTTACGGGAAATAAGCCCTACCTTCATATTACCCTGACCAACCAGAATAGTACCGCCAGGCTCTACTACCTCTCCTTTTAATGTCACTATGAATTTTGCTCCGCATTTATCACCGGACAGCTTCAACGCAGTATCAAAATCCTCAACGACAATCGTATCCCTGAAAATATATTCGACCAGAGCCTTGAAACTACCTTCGCTCTTTATAAGGTCAACTGCTCTGCCGACAACACCCGGCACATTTGTATCAATAGAAGTACTTACACCTTCCACGCTTATATTTTCAAGCGGAAGAAATTTAACAAACCCCTTATCCTGTTCTTTCAAGAAATCAGATGATTGAATCACTGCATTAATGGAACTGGTAACAACTATCTGTGCCCTGTCACCCAGAACCGCTTCAATAGCAGGCACATATGCGGAATCAACCTTTATTAGATCTGCAACCATTCCATGCACTCCACTTATCTGCCCGTCAGCTTTTCCGGACTCCTCTAAAACTACCTGTACACCAGAGCTTACACCCTCAAAACGCTTCTCCAGGTCTTCGAGGGTCTCCAGACGGGATTCTTTACGGCTCTGCAGTTGCTGCAGGCTGTTAATACCGTCTCCAACAGATTGAATTTCGGAATTAAGAGCCTTAATCTGCTCGTTGGTACCTACCAGGGACAACTCAAGGCCTTCAATCTTACCCAATATCCTGTCCCTCTGTTCTGTAAGGTTCCGCTTCTCATATTCTATACGTTCCAGTTCTGAGGATATCTCCTCCTGGCGTTTCAATAATTTACTCCTCCTGTTGCCAATTGTTTCTCGTTCAGCGCTTAAACTGCCAACCTCATTTTGAAGGCTGGAGCCTCTGTGCAGCATATCTATAACCTGTTTTTTATTCGCTTCGATCTTTTGCTGAATAAAGTCACACTCATATATATACTGTTTTAACGCTGTCTCCTTAGTTGACAAAGTACTGTTTCCGTCTGCCAGATCATTCTCTATTTTTTCTAAATCCCGGTCCCAGTCCAGAAGACCGCTCTCTGCGTATTCAATCTTATTTTTAAGCACATCAATAGATTTCTCATATTTTTCTTTCTGTATATTCTGTTCTTCTATAGCTTTATGGTTAAATCCTATCCTGTCGTGTGCACCGGTAATGTTTGCTGACAGGCTGGCTATATTGAGCTGAGACTTTTCAAGGACAGAGGAGAGTTCATTTATGCTGCTTTGCAAACGATCCCTCTCCGCCTTCAAATCTTCAATTACAGAAAGCGCTGCTTCACACTTGCTCTCCTCCTGCCGTATCTGCTCCTGGGCAAGCGCCCTTCCTTCTTTAAACATTTTATATTTATTCAAGGAGATTTTGATCCTTAACTCTTTCAACCTGACAACACGTTCATTATATTTGCGTGCCTTTGCCGCTTGAAGTTTTATAGAACGGAGTTGTTTCTGAACCTCTTCAATTATATCGTTTACGCGGAGCAGGTTTTGTTCAACCTTTTCCAGCTTTAACATAGTTTCTCTCTTTTTAGCTTTGTATTTGCTGATACCAGCCGCTTCTTCAAATACAAAGCGCCTCTCCTGTGCGTTTACCTGCAAGAGGGATTCAATCTTTCCCTGCTCCATAATTGAGTAACAGCTTCCACCTACCCCTGTACCTAAAAAAAGTTCCTTAATATCCTTTAGTCGACATGGCTGCTTATTTATCAGATACTCAGAATCTCCTGCAGCATACAAACGCCTTGCAATACACACCTCATCATATTCTACCGGTAATAAATCCTTATCATTCAGAAAGGTCAGTGATGCCTCCGCATACCCCATAGAGGGGCGTGAATTAGTACCGCTGAAAACAACATCTAACATTTCATTACCTCTGAGTGATTTAGCACTTTGTTCCCCGAGTATCCATTTAAATGCATCAACTACATTGCTTTTACCGCATCCGTTAGGGCCGACAATGCTGTTAATGCCTCTCCCGAATTCAAAGCATGTCTTGTCAGCAAACGACTTAAATCCAAATAATTCCAGTTTTTTAAGCAACATAATAGATTAGTTCACTCCGTTAACAACACCAGGTCACTGCTTAGACCTACAAAAAAGGAGCGCCTCTTTTACAGAGGCGCCCCGTTTAAACTCTCTCAATTCCGGTCCAATAAAATGTAGATTAAATTACTTTGCATTTACCCACTTTTTAAACCTTTAACTTATAATAGTTTACAAAACCACCTGCCTTCAGGCCCTCACACGGCCCGGGAAAGTCATTTTTTACCTTTTTGCCTTTGCAACCTTCTTTTTTGCAGTGGTTTTCTTCCTGGCTACCGGCTTCTTCTTTACCGCGGCTTTCTTCTTAACAACTGTTTTCTTTTTCGCGGTAGCCGCCGCCTTCTTCTTTGTTCCACAAGCTTTTTTCTTCGGTGCAGCTTTCTTAACTGCAGCTTTTTTAACCGTTCTTTTTTTTGCTACAGTTTTTTTAGCTGTTGTCTTTTTTGCCGTACTTTTCTTCTTTGTCGTGCTTTTCCTGGTTGCACACTTTTTACGAACAACTTTTTTAACTACCATATTGCATTGCCCTCCTTGTGACAAAAATAGGACCAAAATAGTCGAAGAGTTACCAATTACAGCTCAAGGCCTTCACTTCTTCACCTCTAACGTAACAGTTTGGTACAAACCTCCGCGCACTTTCTGCAAAATCCCTCATTTCATCCTCTGAATACGGCACTACGTCTAACATCGCACTATCCAGGCAATTTGTCGGCCTGAATGTTTGCAAAATATATCTACTTGCTCCGGCTATACTTTGCGCAATCTCTACCACATCAGCTCTAGTTAAAAAAGCCGGGCAGACAGTTGTACGAAACTCATACTCTATCCCGCTTTCCATAATCAGCTTTATACTTCTCTTGAGATCAGGCAGGCTACAGAGAACTCCACCTACTTCATTATATTTCCCCTCTCTTAATGGAGCCTTTATATCCATGGCAATACAATCAATCAACTCTCGCTTTATCAAATCCTCTATCTTATCCGGATTTGTACCGTTCGAGTCCAGCCTGACCTTCAGGCCCATATCTTTGAATATTGTTATAAGCGTATCAAGGTCTTCATGGAATGTCGGTTCCCCTCCGGAAATCACTACCCCATCCAGCCAATCCTTATTTTTCTCAATCCTCTTCTTCACAGACTCTAACGGTATACTCTCAAGCTCGTTTGGCTTATTGACCAGGTGAGTAGCATGACAGTAAGGACATCTCATATTACAATGCGGAAGAAAAAGAATAGAAACAATATTCCCTTCCCACTCAATTAAACTACTTTCTACAAATCCCTTTATCGTTATCGACATTTTTTCACCCGAAAATCAATTAGCATAACTGCTAAACGTTTATTTACAGCCTCTGCCTAATGCAGTCGCTTTCTCCTTGTGCCTGTTGACCAGTTCCTGCATCTTGGACATGTCCCAATTGTTAACTTTGTCTTTCGAAGCACTCCTCCTTATGCTGTAAAGATTTGACGCATCACAGTAAGAACATTGGTCTACCAGCCTCGGGATAACCCTGCGACACTCATTACAGATAGTAAATTCCGGAGATATGGTTAACTGTGCTGCTTGAGTATTCTCAAAAGTCCTCTTAACAAGCTTCAAAATACTGGATGCCGGAGGCCTCTCTTCACCCACAAATGCATGTATTATAGCACCTGATTCAATCATACCATGGAACATACTCTGCACCTCTATTCTCTTAACCATATCCACTGGTGCATCAGGACGCAGATGAATACTGTTGGTATAGTAAAATTCGTCTCTCTCCATGTGACCCTTAACCATTTCCACAGCTTCCGGGAAATTCCTGACGTCTATCTTGGCAAGCCTTCGACTTGCACTTTCGGCAGGTGATTCCTCAAGGGAGAACTTCAGGTTATGTTTTTTTCCCTCTTCCTTTACCCTGAAATACATATGAGAAATAATACGCAATCCCAGCTTCAGGGCTTCGTCATCTTCGTGCAGCTCTTTACCAATCATAAACTGCAGGCACTCATTCAATCCTATAATACCAACAATGTAAGTCGCCGCTTCCAGATCTACATACGGCCTTCCATCATGGGCAGTCTTACCGATCTCCCATAACGGCATGTTCGGTGAAGACATCAGGCTGGCAATAAAATCCTTCTTCTCGAAATGAGCCTTAATCGCAATATCCATACCCCTGTCAATTTCCTTATAAAGCTTGTCAAGGTTCCCCCTGCCAGCCCTGTAAGCAGCCTGAGGAAGGCTTACGGTTATATTCTGAAATCCGCAGAACCTCATACTCTCCGGATGGTTAATCATGTAGTTATCATCAATAGTGGTACGCAGACGACAACATGCCGACAATGTTATCTCATCTCTATCAAAAACAAAATATGGCACCCCGTTTTCACTGGCAATCTGTGCAGCATATTCCAGGAGCTCATATTGCTTAGGATCTTTGTATGTATCCTGACTTATATGGAAATCACATTTTGGGAAAGCAAACACATGACCATGACAGTCACCATTCCTCCATACATCAAGCAACGCCTTTGTAAACCGCTGCGAAGCCAATTCATAATCTCCATATGTCCTGCCAGTATACTTTCCTCCAGGGCCTACCGCCTGTATTGATTTCAGATAATTTGGTACCCCCGTATGTATATTAAAATCAAGGAACAGTGTCTGCCCACCGCGGGAGAATGCGCTTTGTGAACCACTGAAGATCAGGTGCTGAGCCTCCTGCTTCATCTCCTCCTGGCTCATGTGCTCAACATATGGAGCATACATTATGTTGATATAGCCTATCCCCAATGCCCCTGCATAATAGGCCTGCATCGAAGCAAGAAATGTATTTAAGTGCCCGGTAAGCGTCCGGGCATGTTTTGCCGGTGCCGAAGATGTATCTAAATTCTCTAATGCCAATCCATATTTCTTCAAATACTCAAGAGAATGAGAAGAGCAGTATACTCTGGTTGGATAGCCAAGGTCATGAATATGGACCATTCCGGAAGTGTGTGCGTCAGCAACCTCTCTGGAATATACTTCCTGAAGTGCATACTGTTTCATAGTATTCTCAGCAACTGCGAGATTAATGGCCTCAGGGTTATTTGTCGCTATATTGCTGTTTTCCTTGACTTTTGAAAATATAAGCTCTTCAATATCATATTTTGGCATTCCGATACTGGCCTGTTTTTTCAGCTTTGCGTTGTAGCCTCTCTCAAACAGCTCATTATCAACCAACTCTCTGATCAAAGCGGTAGATATCCTGTCAAGTCCGGAAGCAAAGATCCGTCTCTCAACGGCAACCGCAACTTCCTGAGACACAGTATCCGGCAATTCAGCCTCTTTCTCCAGAGCCGTTGCGATTCTTGCCCTGTCCCATGGAAACGATTCATCTTTTGAGACAAGGTCAACCATCAGTGCCGCGTCGGTTGTATCACCGCTTTTCTGTACCTGTTTTCTCACACGAAGTGATTTGCGGACCCTTGCTCTATCTTCTCTGTATAAAATGTATGCTTTTGCCGTTTTTGCATGTCCGTTTTTTATTAAAACCTCTTCAACCAGGTCCTGGACGTCCTCGATGCCGGGAATATCCTCTACAAATCTTTTTTGTAAAAAGTGGGTAACAACACTCGCAAGCTCTGTTGCAATAGACCGATCTGCACCACCAACAGCTTTGGCAGCCTTAAAAATAGCATCGGATATCTTAACCTCATCAAATGCAACCATCCTACCATCACGTTTTTGAATTGTTTCAACTGTCATTGTATTATTACCCTCCATTCTTACTTGTTTTTTTCTGTTTTGTTTTTTTTGTTGAAGGCATCAAAGGTTTCAGTTCATTTATAAATTCGTTTATATCTTTAAATTCCCTATAGACCGACGCAAACCTGACATAAGCAACCTTATCCAAAACCCTGAGGTGCTGCATAACAAGTTCACCTATAGATGTTGTTTCAACCTCCCTCTCAAACTTATCATAAATTACACTTTCTATTTCCGACACAACGTTTTCGAGCAGATCTGTTGATACAGGCCTTTTTTCACACGCCTTAAGTAATCCCGATAATATCTTATTACGGTCAAAATTAATCCTGCTGCCGTCTTTTTTGATTACTCTTACAGGACTCTCTTCAACCCTCTCATATGTTGTAAACCTCCTGCCGCAATTTAAACACTCCCTCCTTCGCTTAACACTTAACCCATCAGTTGATGCCCTTGAATTAATAACTTTATCGTCGTCTATTTTACAAAATAAACACTTCATAATGGCTTAGAATTAAAAATCTTACAAACGCGGGAAGCAATACTCAAATGACAACATATTGGATATCGGCGTAAGCTACCATACAATATATGTAATGTCAAGTAGAAATCCTGGAATCAAAGGTTTTATTTTCCAACACAGAATGTCGAAAATACAATGTCCAGGATATCATCTGTTACGACCTCGCCTGTTACCTCACCGATAGTATCTATAGCCCTGCGCAGGTCTATTGCTAAAAGCTCATGGGCAATACCCTCATCCAGCGAACCTGAAATTTGTCCTATAATCTCAAGAGCCTTACCAATTACTGCTTTCTGCCTGACGGTAAAGACTATATCTGACGCAGAAATATCAACGCTACTTTCAAGTATTTCAGAAACTATCGTCTTTTTCAGCATAGCCAATCCCTCGCCGGTAAATACGGATGTTTTAATGACCGGAAAGGCCTTCATCTGCGGGGAAAGATTGTCAAAACAGACGTTTTGTTTAAGATCGGCTTTATTAATTACTATTATCTTGTTCCTCGTATTTATAGAATCAAAAAGCGCTACCTGCCGGCTGCATAGTTCCATTGACCCGTCTATAACAAATAACACAATCTGTGCGTCATCCACGGAACCGTATGTCCTCTGTGCAATCAGAGAATCCAGTTCGCTCTTATCGCTCGTAACCCCCGCAGTATCTTTGATTCTGAAATTTATCCCCTCTAAAGCCATATCAGCTTCCAACGTATCCCTGGTCGTACCTCGAACCTGCGTAACAATAGCTTTTGAACGATTTAATAATTTATTAAACAGACTTGATTTACCCGCATTCGACAAGCCGACAAATACCGTTTTGACGCCATAATGAGATATTTTTGTCCTTTGCCCATCCCCGCTGACTGCGCTCAACCTCTGCTTTACAGCCTCAAGCCCATTCTTGATCTCTCCAAATGTGATCAATTCAATGTCCTGGTCATAGAAATCGATAGCAGCCTCAATCCTGGCGCAGAGATTAAGCAATTCCCCTTGTATGCCATGCATCAGCCCAGTCAGTTTACCTTTCAGGTTAGCAACGGACATTAACAACTCTGAATCTGTCTGGGAACGTATAACATGCATTACCGATTCCGCCTCGGCAAGGCTTATTCTTCCATTGAGAAATGCCCTTTTAGTAAACTCGCCCGGTTCTGCAATCCGAATACTACCAATTATTGATTCTTTATTGTTCTCTTGATCAGCATTCTCTCTTTCTGACGAAAGCAGTGTTTCCATCAGCATTTCAAGTAACGGAGGCGAACCAAAGGTATGAATTTCTACAACATCTTCCTTCGTGTATGAACCCGGAGACTTCATGATGTAAATCGAAGCAGGAAAGCCAACCTTTTCCTTTTTAAGATAGAGGTTACTGTGGTATGAGTGAAAACCTCTCTTTGGCGCCATCTCTCCGGCGGCGTCAGGCGCAGAGACTCTCCTTAAACACTCAAAAACATCTTTGCCGCTAAGCCTGATAATAGCCCTGGGAGACCGGCCGGAAGGCGTGGATATTGCCAATATACTGTCGTTGAGACTGAAAGACATGATTTCCGTTTATCTACTGAGGCAAAATCTTATTTTTTTACCTTTGCCTTTGCATCAATCACCCTCTTCCCTTTGTAATAGACATCAAGCTTTTTAACACTTTTTCTAATCAGTATCTGCTCACCGATGCTGATGATCGTACTCGTAGTCCAGTAAAGGGCAAGTCCAGAAGCAAAGTTATAAAGCATGATAGGAAACATAAGTGGCATCATCTGCATCATCCTCTGCTGCATCCTTGCCTGAGGGTCATCTCCTGTTGTATTTTTTGGAGTCAATTTCATTTGTACAAACGACGCAACACCCATTAATATCGGTAAAAGATTAAACCAACCTCCAAGAACCGGCAGGTTAAACGGCAAGTGGAACAGTTGATCAGGTGCTGATAAATCACCAATCCAGGCCACGAAAGGAGCCTGCCTCATCTCAAAAGAGGACTGTAGTGTCCTGAATAAGGCAAAGAAAACAGGCATTTGAAGCATCATGGGAAAACAACCACTCATGGGATTTACCCCATGCTCCTTAAACAATTTCATCTGTTCCTGGCCCATCTTCGTCTTATCGCCCTTATGTTTCTCTTTCAGCTGGGAGATAAGAGGTTGTAACTGCTGCATCCTGACCATCGACAACTGGCTCTTCCTGGTTAAAGGAAAAAGAACTAATTTCACCAAAAAGGTAAGTACCAGTATGGCAACTCCATAATTTGGAATGACTCCATAAACCGTATTCAATATCTTCACAAGTATCTTGCATATTGACCTCATCATTCCGTAGTCATAATCTAAAATTGACAAAAGGTCTTCACATTGATTCAGGGCCTTTTTCTCTTTAGGGCCAAGGAAGAAAACGTAATCGTGACGCTTTTCACTCTGTGGAGGTATCGATATTTTTGTGGTATAAAGATCTACGGTAAAATCATCTGCTTTATTATCCTTGTAAACAGGATCAGGATTATTAAATGGCTCAGCTGTCGCTGCAACGATTCTGCAGCCTGCCAGAGGCTTTAAGGCTACCGCAAAATATTTGTTGGTAGAACCGGCCAATACAATACCGACTGATTCATTGTTATACGGCATATCTTTAATTTCCGTATGTGCAATTTTCGTTTTGCCTTTGCCCACGTCTACCCCGACTATTGACGCAAGGCGGGAAGTCTTAGTTACCTCTGGATAAATACCATTCGAGGCCGTTATTGAATATGATGTACGAATTTCTGAGTCAGTAGTGTTCTGCAAAGTAACGGCAACATCAAAATAGTAATTACCACTTTTTAAAGAAACCTCCTTTGTTATTTGGATTCCATTCTCTAAGAGAGCTGCAAAAACAACCCTGTCAGACCTTCTCTCAACAACTTTATATCTTCTGGTTTTTGACTGGTATCTTCTATCATCCATCAATTCAATGCTTAGTGGCAGAGACTCCAGGTTTGACGACTTCAACAATTCCAATGTCCCTGTTTTCCCGGGATTCTGGAATTCTGGTAATACTACAGACTTTAACGCAGCTCCTTCATTTGTCCATACCGCTCTCATTACATCGTTTTGCAATAATATGTTGTCCTGCAATTCAATGTCATCTTGAACGATTTTTTCAATCTTTCTACCTTGTATCTCTTCCCCGGTATCTATTTCACTCTCAAATTTTTCCTGTTCAAGAGTCTCTTCTGCAACTTTACCTGTATCTTTTTCACCGGACTGCTTAGCCGGCTGCATCTGATTAAAGAAATAAAGCATCGCAATTCCACAAAGGAATAAAGCTATTAATGCTTTCTTATCCATTTACCCGTTCCCCAGACTTCCTATGAAGAAAAAAATAAAAATATATTAAATAAATATGAATTAATACGTTGAGTCGCTATAGCGACAAAAGGCAAAATTGAAAATCCCTGTACATAAAGCTACATCTGAAACCACAAGATATAGCCTTATAAAATGCGAATTGCAAGCAAAAGTAAAATTAATCTTCAACTTTATTCTGGCCTTTCGGCAACTCCGCTTCGTCTATCAGCATTATGGGGATATCATCCTTTACCGGATACCGCCTCCCGCAATTAGTACATACTATCTTATCGCTTTCAAGTTTCACCTCAGTCTTGCACAGCGGACAGGCAAGTATATCTAAAAGCTCTTTATCAATCATTAAAACACCTCAAAATTGCCCTGTGCAAACCAAAATTCCTGCAGTTATAAACCGCTGAATATCCGGCTAGTTAATATTTGCAGTTATCTGGATTTCATCAAAATCACAGGTTTGTTCAAGTTTGATCTTTTTTAACCGCACCAGCTCCAGCAAAGCAAGGAAAAAACCTATAAGCTCCGCCTTGCCCTGATCCTTATACAATAACTCCTTAAGTGAGAACGCAGAGGTATTACTTAATCTATTTAAAACTTTATCCATATATACGTGCACGGGAGTATCGTCATAAACGATCTTCTGAATAACATCCCCCAGTGTCTGCTTCATAAATCCAGAGAAGAATTGTGCAAGCTTCCACACATCAACATCATCCAGATTTAATTTATCATCTTCTTCTTTGCCGTCATCTATCAGCTTCTCCTCCGGCCGGGAAAATCTCTGGCCCCTCTCCTCAGACAATTTTGCCATTGTTGCAGTCGCCTCCTTGTATCTTTTGTATTCCAGGAGCTGCTTTACAAGTTCCAGCCTCGGGTCTTCTATCTCCTCTTCATCAGTTTCTTCGCTGCGGGGTAAAAGTGTTTGAGATTTTACATACATTAATGTTGACGCCATAACAAGAAAATCACCGGCCAATCCGATATCTATACTTTGCAGCTCATTTAAATAAGCCATATATTGATCGGTGATTTTAGCAATTGGTATATCATATATATCAACCTCTTCCCTGCGTATCAGGTAAAGAAGCAGATCTAACGGTCCATTGTAGGAATCAAGATCAATTTTATATTCTGTCTGCATAAGGCTTGTTTAACTTATCATAAAGGTCATAAACAAATTTGCAAAAAATACAGTTGGAGGCCAGATAATATATGACAATATCGGGATATGGGCAAAGTTCCCAAGTAAAATTACCCCAAGTAAAATAAATGGACCATACCTGCATATGTTTTCATACCCGGGAAGCATCTGGCGAGGCAAAAAACCCTTCAGGACGTGTGAACCATCTAAGGGGTACAACGGAATACAGTTAAATATGGCCAAAATCAGATTAATCATAATTAACTGTTTCAATATCTCAAACAGGTCAGGCGTAACCGCGGTAAACTTATACAATATCTGGAATATTAAACCAAAGAGCAGTGCCGAAACAAAATTTGAAAAAGGGCCTGCAGCGGAAACCAGCACATCATCACGCCTGGGATGTTTGAAATAACTGGGATTTACTGGTACAGGCTTCCCCCATCCAAAATGAGCAAAGATGAAACATATCACTCCCAGAGGGTCAAGATGCGCTAACGGGTTAAGGGTAAGACGCCCCTGCATTCTGGCTGTCGGATCGCCCAGTTTATTGGCAGTCCAAGCATGAAAAAACTCGTGAATAGTTAATGCGTATAATATTGCGATTACAAACGGTATTATACTTTTAAGATCAAAACCCATGCCTTATGTGTAGTAAAATTGCCATGGTATCACGCTTCACATTGTATGTCAAGCAAAGAACATTGCCTGCTCCATAACGCTTTTTGCCCTGCAGAAACCCTGTTTTTATCAAACCAAAGCGCCCCGATTTGTCAGTGACAGGGCCAGCAGAAATTTGACATCTGTAACAAGATAGAAGATGACTTATACTGTAGACAAAAAGGTCTGTTAAAACTAAAATATCACAAAAAAAGTGGTATAATGTAAATAACATTCCCATAACTTTCCATTGTCAGTTCAGATATTCCGGATTATTTAAGTTCAGCATGTAGTAAAAATCACTTGTGCTATAACATAATTACAATTATAATAGTTTCTTGTTTTTCATAACCCACGTGTGGAAACCACTTTAACAGGTGTTAAATAGAGTAAAAATATACTCTTAATCGAAGCGTACTTAATTTTTTTGAAACAATTGAAACCAGCTTTTATGTTGTAGGCAAAAGTAACACTCATAGATTAAATTGATGCTTTAGGATATGCTTGTCACAGAGGGCTAACTACTTACTTAAGACAATTCCCATCAAAACAATCCGAACCAAAAATTTGTTAAGTTACGGCAATTCCTAATAATGTAGACGCCTGAATCTTTCCTCCTGATTAGTGCTATATTATTAAGTGTACGGTTATTAAAGATCAAAAAATGATATTAATATCAACCTTTCTATTAAGAGGACTAAATTTTGAATAATGTTAAAATGGTGATTATGGATGTAGACGGTGTGCTCACTGACGGAAAAATAATATTAGATGCTAATGGAGTTGAATCAAAAGCTTTTTACGTACCAGACGGTACTGCCATTACATATCTGCACCGTGCCGGAATAAAAACAGCAATTATAAGCGGCAGGGCGAGTAAAACCGTTGAACATCGTGCAAAAGAGCTATCCATTGAAGATGTATACCTGGGCATACATAAAAAACTGGAAGCGTATGACCTGATCATCAAGAAGCACAAATTAAAGGATAGTGAAATCTGTTATATTGGAGACGACCTTATTGACCTTCCTGTCTTGAGAAAAGTTGGCTTTTCAGTTGCCGTGCCGGGGTCACCCCCGGAAGTAAAGGAAAGCGTTTCATACATAACCGATGCCCCCGGAGGGGGTGGGGCTGTACGTGAAGTAACAGAAAAAATATTGAAATCACAGGACAAGTGGAACTCAATAATCTCAAGATATTACTAATATTTCTGCATTACCCCTAAACTGCATTTAAAAAAAATGATAACTTTACATGTAAAACAGCGAAGGTTCATTTATCTGGGAATTATAATCATTTGTTTACTATTCCTGGCCTTATCAATCTCCGGTTTGTTTAGATTCACGACTTATGCCAAGAGAGAGAAAAATCCTACGATAAAGGATGTAATAGACGAAGACACCAAGAATGAACAGAGACGTTCTCAATTATCTGAAGGCGGAGAGATCACCCAGGAGATTTACGGTCTCTACCTGCCCAGCTACGATGAAGACGGAAAAGCAGTCTCAGTAATTAGAGGTGCCTATACCATATTCCTTAATAATAAAACCTACAAAATTACCAGACCGGAAATAGAATTTGCCGGTGACAGCAGCAATGAGGGTAATCCCAGCCAGACAAAAGATGTTATCATAACATCAGACACCGGAGAGGTGGATAATGCAACTAAAAGGGGAGTTCTTTATGGAAATGTCATAACCAGATTAGGAGATGATCTTGAAATCCATACAGAGGATTTTACGTATTCACCGGAAGATAAAATTGTGAATACTGACGGCCCGGCTACTATCCTGGGCAAACAGATGAAAATTACCGGAGATGGATTTGAAATCATTTTGCCAGAAGCAAAAGCAGTAATCAAAAATGACCCTGATATGGAAGTAACAAGTAATGAAGACGAACTTTTTCTTTTCTCCGATCCGGCTAAAGCCGTAAACAGAAATGTTGCGGAACTTATCTTTATACGAGCCAGTGGTGAGCTGGTCTTTGAACATAAAAAAAAGCTTGCCACATTTCATGATAATGTACGTATTTCCAGGGGTGAATCTACCGTTTTTGCCGATAAATTAACAATACCCTTTGACTCCAAATTAGAAAACCTGGAGCAGATAATAGCAAGCGGCAATGTTTTAGCCTCAGACGGTGAAAAAAATGCCAAAGGAGAAACGCTTACATGGGATTCGGAAAAAGAATATGCAATACTGGAAGATGATCCTGTAGCAGAATTCTTCGATGATAAGATCACAATTACTGCCCCTACGATTATGTTCTCTAAAGTTCAGGGCCGGATGGATGTGCCGGTAGCAGGGCAGTTAACAACCGTCGTCAACTTAAAAAACAAAAAACAGGATAAGGATGATACAAATAAAAAAACAGAAGTAATATTTGAACCTGCTGAAAAAAAAGCAATCTATGACACAATTACAATAAACTGGAAGGGCAGAATGTCTTTTGAACAGAACATAAATCTGGCAACTTTCGAAGATGATGTCATTGTTAATAAAGAAGGCACAAAACTGTACTGTGAAAGGCTTGAAATCAGTTTTGACAATGATAATGATTCGTTAGAGCAGCTGGAAGCCATTAAAAATGTATACTTGATTGAAAAGAAGGGTGATTCAGTCAGAGAGGCGCGTGGAGACAGGCTTATCTGGGCAGCTACAAAAAGTTACACAGAACTGTACGGTAACATTCCACCGGCTACTGTAATCGATAAAGACAAACAGATATCCGCCCCGAAAATCACATTCTCAGAAGCTGATAACAAAATGTTTGCCGAAGGAGAAGGAAACCTCACAGCTAAAACCAGCGCAGCAAAAGAGGGTAAAGAGGCTGAACACCTCATTATTAACTGGAACAGAGAGATGATTTATAATGGACAGGACCAGGTTGCAAATTTTTATGAAATGGTTAAGGTCACAAAAGGAAGGAACAAGCTTGATTGCGACAGACTTGACGTTTTTTTTAATGATCAGGACAAGGTAGACAAAGCCACCGCATTCGGAAACGTATATATTAACAGCCCTGACTCAGATAATACCGAAGGGTTGGGGACACTGCTTGAGTGGGACCTTATAAAAGATGTGGCAGTACTTACAGGAAACCCTATGGCAGAGTTAAGGCGAGACGGTTCTCGAACTTTTTCTAAGAAAATTTATTTCGATATAAACACAAAAAGAGTACATTGGGAAGGAAAACCACACTGGAAAATCTACTAAGAGCTGCAGCAATGAAGGTTGTTAATAAATTACCTTGCATAATCCCCGTAACTTTACTAATTATTACAGGGATTTTAAGAGTTGTTTATCCAGCAGAAGTGTCTCATGACATTATGATTTTAGCACGGCACGGAACTTTGGAAAATGCACCTGAAAACACTATTGCCGGGTTTGAAAAAACAGCCGATATTGGCATAAGGGGGTTGGAAGTAGATGTAAGACAGACAATAGATGGTAAACTGGTCCTCATGCACGACCCAACAATTGACCGAACAACAGATGGTATTGGATATGTAAACCAATTAACATATGAGGAGCTTAAACTGTATGATGCCGGCTCATGGAAGGGTGAAGAGTTTGCCGGTGAAAGAGTTCCGCTTCTTTCAGAGGCCTTGGAATTTGCCAAAGAAAGAAAGATGAAACTAATCGTAAATGTTAAAGAACACGGCATTGAGCAGAAAACGCTGTCTCTTATTAAAGAATCTGGTATGATAAATCATGTTTATTTCAGCGGCATATTGGAAACGCTGCGTAATAGAGACATAGACGTGAAAGGTGCACAGTTGGAATTTCTGCCTCCAGATGATACTGTAAGCGGTACTATAGACCTCATCCACGAAAGACATAACATCGTGGGGACTAAACTGTTTGATACAGACGATAGAGATAAAATGAAGGGGAGAATGTTTCAAGGCGTTGATATCATACTGACAGATTATCCAAGTGTAGCAATTGATCTTCTGCATTTCAGAACAATAAATGAGCCTGAGAAAAGAGAACCAAGAAAGAAATTAGAGACTAATATAGTAGGAAACACTGCGCAAATAGATGCGCTGATAGATGCAATCACACACGGATCTCCGGAACAGTCTAGAATGGCAGCACTGATATTCAGTACTATACCTGCGGGGATGGCTGTTCCTCCACTGGTGAAGCGCCTGGATTACAAGAAGCCTCTGACGCGGTTCCTTCCTAAAATTAAAATCCCTCTTCTTGGAGATAAAGACAAAAATGATAAAGGTAAACTGATTCAGGCCAAAATAGTTCAAAAGAATATCGTGTGGTCACTGGGTCTTATCAAGAATAAAAGTGCGGTAGCACCGCTTATAAAACGTTTAGAAACTGCAGACTCAGACCTGAAGAGAGAAATTGTACAGGCTCTCAAAATGATCGGAAACAAGCAGGCAGTTCCTGTATTAAAAGAACTACTATTAAAGGATGAAAACCCAAATGTCAGAGTTGATGCAGCAAGGGCTCTGGGCAGCATAGAAAACACAGATTCTGTTTTTACTCTTATGAGAGTAATGAAGACAGATAAAACCTGGTTAGTCAAAGGGGGTTGTGCTGAAGCCATTGGAAAACTTGGAGATAACAGGGCCGCCAGTGCGCTTAAAAGGCTCTTAAATACCGATGCAGGAGAGGATGCTACATGGGCACGCGATAGAGCGGCATGGGCGCTGTCAAAGATAGGAACTGGCGGAATAGATGCCCTGGTCTCCTCATTAGGCTCAAATAGTACAAGTACCCGCAGAAGAGCCAGCTGGGTACTTATAGGTATTGGAGACCCCGCAGTACCGTACCTGCTGTCAGCACTTAAAGATATCAGCCCAAATGCCAGGAAGAGAGCGGCAATGGTGCTGGGATGGATCCAAAACAAAAGAGCCGTCCTGCCTCTGACATGGGCGCTGGAAGACAAAAACCCGGAAGTAAGAAAAATGGCGGCCTGGGCGCTGGGTAAGATAGGTGAAGATAGAGCAACCGCCGCACTCGAACGCGTACTTGATGATTATAATAAAAGCGATGAAAATATAAACGATAAGATAAAAGTATTAAAAAAACGGCAGAAGGTTTTGGAAGATCAGATTACCGCCCTGGAAGATGAAATAATGCTGCAGGAGTTACCGGCTCTGGACGATCAGATTGCAGCATTAGAAAATGAGATAACTCAACAGAAAACCGGTAAAGCAGATACAAAAAGTAAAAAAACCGATGAGAGGAGATATTACTATACAAAATTTGATGGACAATGGAATTTTCAACCTGTAGTACTGGCTTCCACTATACGTGAAATTGCCGTAGCAGAGAAAAACAAAATCACTCCATCCATTAATAAATTAAACAAAGTGTTACAGGAGAACAATGATGTTAAGGAATATGCAAGCGAAGCGATCCAGAGATTAAACTATAACTAAGTCCGATCTTAGTTTTACATGAAATAAAATTTGAAATGAAGAAATGGTAAAAAGATTATGAAAAATAAAATTGTTTATCTAGTCGGGTCCGGCCCCGGAGACCCCGGGCTCATCACAGTAAAAGGACTTGAGTGTATCAAAAAAGCCGATGTTATTGTCTACGATTATCTCGTTAATACGATCCTTTTAAAAAATGCAAAAGAAAATGTTGAAATGATATATGTCGGCAAAAAAGGGAACCAGCACACTATGGAACAGGAAGACATAAATCAGCTGCTTGTAGACAAAGCCATGGAAGACAAGGTTGTTACCCGTCTGAAAGGCGGTGATCCATACGTTTTCGGCAGAGGCGGAGAAGAGGCCCTGGTCCTTAAAGAAAACGGTGTACCGTTTGAAGTTGTCCCGGGTATAACGGCTGCGATAGCTACACCCAATTATGCCGGTATACCGGTAACGCACCGTACCTGTACATCCACTTTTGGGCTTATCACCGGCCATGAAGATCCGACAAAAGACCAGAGTGATGTCGACTGGGAGAAACTAAGTACAGGATTAGGCACATTAACATTCTATATGGGAATAAAAAATCTTCCAAACATTGTCAGCCAGCTTATAAAACATGGCCGTTCCGAGGATACTCCCGTTGCCGTTATAAGGTGGGGAACCACTACACATCAGGAGACCGTAACAGGCACATTGTCAAATATCCTGGAGAAGGCGAAGAATATCAAACCGCCCGCTATCACAATTGTAGGAGAGGTAGTAAACCTTAGAGACCAGCTCAACTGGTTCGAAGCAAGGCCTCTGTTCGGTAAGACAATTGTAGTAACCCGTTCCAGGGACCAGGCCAGCGCATTCTCAGATCAGCTTCTTGAGCTAGGCGCCAATGTCCTGGAATACCCGACGATAAACATAACCAGCCCAGACGATTTCGGCCCGCTCGATAGAGAGCTGGATAACCTGGATTCCACCGACTGGCTTATCTTTACCAGCGTGAACGGAGTAGATGCTTTTTTCAACAGAATATTTGAATTGGGACGTGACGTAAGGATTCTTAAAGGGGTAAAGATCTGTTCCATCGGGCCGTCAACAACAGAGAGGATCAAAGGATTTCACGTCTCAATTGATTGTCAGCCGCCTAAATATGTTGCCGAAAGTGTAGTAGAAGCACTCAAAAAAGTAGAAGAGATCAAGGGAAAACGTTTCCTGATGCCACGTACTGATATTGCACGAAGCTACATCCCTGAAGAGCTTGAAAAGCTGGGAGCGGAAGTATCAGATATCATTGCATACAAAACAGTGCTGGCAACTGACGGAGACAATATCGTCCTGAACAAACTCAAGGATGGAGATGTGGACATAGTCACATTCACAAGCGCCTCCACGGTAAAAAACTTTGTCAAGATCGTTGGTGAGGACAATTTATCTGCATTTAAAAACGATGTTCAGTTTGCAAGTATAGGGCCGATAACGACTGAATCTGCGGAAGAGATGAACATTGAAGTCTCCATAAAGGCCGATGAATATACCATCCCCGGACTGGTACAGGCAATAGTTGATAAAGTAAGTCAATAAAGAAATTGCATAGAACTGCCCGAAACACCACTCGGGCAGGCACTACCCCCCCACACTCCCAATAACATTCTACGACTGGAATCTCGCAGAAGATTTTGTCCGCTCAGGAAACTCAGGAAAAAACATACAAAACAAGTCAGATTCCCGCTTTCGCGGGAATGACAATTTCAGGCCTGTCATTCCCAACTTGATTGGGAATCTAACAAACATTGAAATTCCTATTCATTAAATTAACTGTTTCTCTTCTCCATTCCTGTAATTCCCTACTGAATCGGACCTGAAAGTTGATTCAAGGGGGCGCCTCTGGCGGCCTGCTTTCTTAAGAGGTATTATTTCTTTGTGTATTTGTGCCTACTTGCCCGACGTATTGTTTGGCGGGTGTGTGATTGATTTCGTTTTGTGGTGTTAACTAAACTATTCAAACGGACGGCCGAAGTAGGTTAATGCCCACAATGCTAATAGATATATGCTTATAAGTGACTGTACGCCTGAAACAACCCTTACCCATCCGGTTGCTTTCAGTAGATACTCACGGGGCTGCAATCTGGCTATCCAGCTTCCAACATTTAAATCCCTCCACCCGATGTGAAAAGCCGATAATAAACTGAAGTACATACCGTAAAAAAAGACACTGTTGCCCTGCGGTTCCAGTCGGAAAGGCTCATATTGTTTCATTTTTTCTTTCATACGTTTTGATGCCCACTCCATCCATATTCCCTCTTCATCTGGTTTCTCTTTACCAAGTGAAACTATATACGGAATAGAAAATATGACAAAAGCAACCCCAAAGATTTCGAGACATCTCCATGGGTTTGCACCGTAATCTGTTGGATAATCAAGGAATATATTTTCAAAAATTCTCTCACGAAACGTTGTTGTCCCAAAGCGACGCTTGCGCAGGGCTGCCGTCAGTTGTCTTTCCTGATGTCTAAACCCTGCCTCTTTCACCATTTTACGTAACTTTACTACAGCTTGAGATTTTTTAAACCTTATACTCGCAAATCCCTTTGCCCCCAGAAATTCAAGTCCTTCATCTACATTCACTGGTTCAAAAATTGATCTTTCAAAATTTGCATAGGCTATGTTAGCATTTTTTAGGTCGGCTCCACCTAAGTCGGTATCACTCAGGCTGGCATTACGCAGATTGGCTCCACTCAGGTTGGCTTCTCTCAGGTTGGCTCCACTCAGGTCGGTTCCTCTCAGGTCGGATTCACTCAAGTCGACTTTATGCATGTTGGCTTCTCCCAGGCTGGTTCCTCTCAGGACAGCTCCACTCAGATCGGCTCCACTCAGGTCGGCTAGTCTCAGGTCGGCTTTAATCAGGTTGGCTTTACTAAGGTTGGCATCAATCAGATTGGCTCCACTCAGGTTGGCTTTACTCAGGTTGGCATTACTCAGATTAGCATTACTCAGGTTGGCATTAATCAGATTGGTATCACTCAGGTTGGCATTAATCAGGTAAGCATTGCTCATGTTAACATCTCTCAGGTCAGCCCCACTTAGGTTGATAACTATCATGTCGGCCATATTCCCGAAGATCGAACTTCCCGCACTATCATCAATTTCAACAAAATTCCTAATCTCAGCAAGGGTTTTAGAAAGTTTATCTTTACTAATCTCAGTCCCATCTCTTAGCGTACCCTTCCAGGCTTCTTTCTGTTGCTCTTCCTGACCACTGGAGGATACCGTGCCTGGAAGCAATATTCCGGTCAGTGTGACACACAGGACACAAATGATCAGTTTCATTCTTCTTTTATTACTACAAAAATGTTGAAAGAGTTTTTAAGTATGTTTCCATAACTTATCCACATTACCTTTCCATGTGGTGTAAAATTATGCTGGTGACGGTCTGGTGATGGTATTTTCTGTATTTAAAAATCGTAAGTCTTTGGTGTCCTTGATTTGAGTAAATGCGGAAGGGGGGATTCGAACCCCCACCCCCTTGCGAGGACTAGGCCCTCAACCTAGCGCGTCTGCCAACTCCGCCACTTCCGCCTGAAACAGAACCATTGTAATCCCATACAGGCAAAAGTCAAATATGTTTCTGGACAATTCCGGAAGTTTAGTATAAAAAGATGTAAGAAAGGAGGCAGGAAATGGTTGTCAATTTCTCTATTGTGCCTATAGGCAAAGAAAACAGTCTGAGTGCAAAGGTGGCAGAGGTATTACAGATAGTCAGTGAAAGCGGAATAGATTATAAGCTGCATTCCATGGGGACCATATTGGAAGGTGAGTGGGACGAGATAATGAGACTCATAAAGAAGTGCCACAAAAAAATCCTCAAGGATTCAGACCGGGTATTGACCACTATCACCATAGACGACCGCAAGGGAAGAACAGGCCGAATATCCGGCAAGGTCAAGTCTGTGGAAAGGAAACTGGGCAGGAAATTAAAAACATAGTGTAAAAGACAGTTTTCTTTTGACAGATTCAGTAAACAGATTTATATTGTACATCTCTTGGTAATTTGTAACTATAATTATAACCTGGATAAACCTGAACAACGCAGTTTTACAAATTACAAAATACAAGTAACAAACCACAGACAAGTTTCAAATTACAATGCCCGAATGATCAAAATAAGTTTGTTTGGAATTTTGGATTTTTTCATTGGGATTTATTTGTTATTTGGAATTTGTTATTTGGTGCTTATCATCCAGAAAATCTCTATTAGCAAATATTTACTAAAAACAAATGCAATCAGTACCTAAAAAAGTGTTTTTCACAAAAGGAACAGGCAAGCACAAAGAGAAGCTGCAATCACTTGAACTCGCTCTACGAAAGGCCGGTATAGAAAAATGCAACCTCGTCAGCGTATCGAGCATCTTTCCGCCAAATTGCAAGATTGTACCAAAGGCACAGGGTGTTAAAGAGATTCAACCCGGACAGATTGTATTCTGTGTAATGAGTACAAATGCCACCAATGAGCCTAATAGAATGATATCGGCATCAGTCGGTCTGGCAGTACCTGCCGAACCGAACCATTACGGATACCTGAGCGAACATCACGCACATGGCGAAACTGACGAAACATCGGGTGATTACGCGGAAGACCTGGCCGCGTCAATGCTTGCCAGTACGCAGGGTGTCGAATTCGATCCTGAAAAAAATTACGACGAGCGGAAAGAGATTTATCGTATGAGCGGTAAAATAGTAAAATCCAGGAACACTACCCAATCTGCAAGAGGCGACAAAAGAGGCTTGTGGTCTACAGTTGTAGCTGCCGCTGTTTTCCTTCCTTAACCTTTTTGCGTACCAATCAATAACAAGCCAGCCAGGCAAAAGTAATATTTATTAAAAGGAATAACCTGATGTTCAAGACAATCCCCGGAAACATTACCGCACCAAAGGGCTTCAAAGCCGGTTCAGTACACTGCGGCCTGAAGAGAAGTAAGAAAAACCATGATATCGGTATCATCTTCTCAGAACAGCCATGCAAGGCTGCAGCCCTTTTTACAACTAACCAGATAGCTGCCGCACCAATAAAACTGAGCAGAAATACAGTCAAAAACGGCAAGGTACAGGCAATAGTAGTAAACAGCGGCAATGCCAACGCATGTACAGGCAGGAAGGGAGAAAAGGATGCTGAAACAATGGCATTTCTAACATCCGGACAACTGAATATCAAACCGGATGAAGTGATAGTCGCCTCCACCGGCATAATCGGGCATCATCTTCCCATGGCAAATATAAAGTCCGGCATAATCAAATCTTCTGAGTGTTTAGGCAATAAGAGCACCCACGCAATAAACATTGCGAAAGCCATAATGACAACCGACCTGGTCCATAAGCAGATTGCCGTCAAGACAAAGATTGGCGGAAAGGACGTTACAATCGGAGCAATAGCCAAAGGCTCCGGTATGATCTCACCGGATATGGCTACCATGTTCTGCTTTATCACTACTGATGCCGCAATCTCTTTAAGCACTTTAAGATCATGTTTGAAGAAATCCACGGAGAGCTCTTTTAACCAAATCACCGTGGACGGCCACATGAGCACGAGTGATATGGTCGCTATACTTGCAAACGGTATGGCACAGAACCGCAATATAACTCCATCCTGCAGGAATGATCTTGCACGGTTCCAGAAAGCGCTTGATTATGTAACCCTGAAAATGGCAAAGGCGATCGTAAAAGATGGCGAAGGTGCGACCAAGTTTATTCAGATTGAGATACATGAAGCAAAATCAATCTCAGAGGCTAAGAAGATTGCACGTACAATAGCAGAATCTCCACTGGTAAAAACCGCCATAAATGGTGAAGATCCCAATTGGGGGAGGATAGTCTCGGCAGCAGGTTATGCCGGAGTCACTCTCGACGAATCCAAGCTGAAACTAGCCGTTAACAAAATTACGATTTATAGAAGAGGATTACCGGTTACACCTGCCCCAAAGAGATTAAACAGTGTAATGAAGAAGAGAGAGATCACGATCCAATTGTATCTGGGAATGGGCAACAAGAGTACAACATTGTGGACGTCTGATCTGTCAAAAGAGTATGTGACGATTAATGCTGACTATCATACATAAACATAGCCTCTGGCTGTGAATGTTCAATTATCAATTATGAATTAGCAACCGGGAATTTTAAATCACTAAGCTTCATTTTCTCAATTCTCAATTGATCATTTTTCATTGTTACTTATCATTAGTTCTTATCCGTGCCTGATCCGTGTAAATCCGCGGCAAAACTTTAATCCTTTTTTCTCTATGCCCTCTGTGAACTCTGTGGCCATCTCTTTTTGCCCCTAATGCAAACATTTTTCATTTTCAAGGTTCTCAGGCTCTTCGTATAATAGCAAGATGAAAAAAGAGACTATTGCATCTATTACTACACCAATTGGTGAAGGAGGTATCGGAGTAATACAGGTGTCCGGCCCAGGCTCATTGGGAATCGTAGACACTGTTTTCAAGGGAAAGAAGTTGAAAGACTTGAAAAGAGCTGAATCAAAAAGGCTCTATTACGGTGATATTCAATCAAACGGTTCAACGGTTGACGAAGTAATCGTAAACGTGCTGAGAAAAGAGGACAGTTTTACCGGCGAAGACCTGGTCGAAGTTAATTGCCATGGCGGGATCATGGCTGTAAAGAAGACACTCGAATGCATAGTCTCCGCAGGAGCAAAAGAGGTTAACTGGAAAGAGCTTGCCGGACGTTCCAGATTAAACAAAAAAATCGACCGCATACAGGAAGAAACGCTGCTGGAAATACCCAAAGCAAAAACAAAATTGGGAGTAAAAGTACTCCTTGATCAATATAATGGTGCATTGTCTTCTTTTATACAGAAAACAGCTGAACAGGTTGAAGAGTGTGATAATAACAGTAAACAAATATATGTCATCAATAACAGATTAAAAGAGATACTGGCAACTGCAGCCTTCGGCTGTGCAATGACCTCACCACAAAAACTGATCATTACCGGTAAGCCGAATGCAGGGAAATCCACGTTAATAAACGCACTGCTGAAAGAGGACAGGTTAATCACGCATGAAGAGCCTGGTACCACTAGAGACGCGATTGATGAAATGATCTCAATCGGCAGCATACCATTTACAATAATTGATACTGCCGGTATCAGAGAGACCGATCACGAAGTTGAAAAACTTGGCGTTATGGAAAGCAAAAAACAGATAATACAGGCAGATAAAATAGTCATTGTGTTTGACAGTTCCAGGCCAGTGGAAAAAGAGGATAGAGAGATAGTAAAATTTATTGATGAACTTGAGTTGCAGAAAGCTGATAAGAATATAACTATTTTTCCTGTATTGAATAAAACAGATCTGCCATGTAAATTAGACCCGGAAACTCTTGTCGGGGAAACGTATGAACCGGTATGTCAAATATCTGCATTAAATGGTGACGGGCTTTCAACCCTTGAAAAATCTCTTATTTCCGAGTTTAAGGAGTTTATAGAATATACACCCGAACGGCCCATAATATTCACCAGACGGCAGCAGGAAAATTTATCCAGGGCTCTGCATATATCAAATCAATGCATACAAGTAGTTAAAGAGGAGAAAGATGCATATGATTATTCCGGTCTTCTAAATGATATAAAGCAGAATCTTCTGCTGACACTTCACAGTTAATCGACGCGTATGCCTGACGGACGGACAGGTATACCTGACGTAATTGCTAAATCTGTATTTATCTGTAAAAGTCAGCGACTAATTAATTTTTTTGTTTTTCTCTGCGATCTCTGCGTTAAAATTTGTTCCTTTAGTGCTAATTCGTGTCTTTGTGGTTAGTTCATTCCTTCAGAAAATCCCGTACTTTTTTTATATCTGCCCACACTTTTTTCTTATCTCCGGGGTTTCTCAGTAGATAAGCGGGATGATATGTCGCAAGAAATTTTGTATTTTGATATTCATAGAATTTCCCTCGCAGCCTGCCTATAGTTTCTTTAGTGTCCAGCAGCGTCTGTGCGGCAAAAGTTCCAAGCGCGCATATTATCTTTGGGCGTATTATCTCGATCTGCCTGATCAAATGCGGCGAACACATCACTATCTCATCTGCATTGGGATTTCTATTATCCGGCGGACGGCATTTAAGAATATTGGCAATGTATACATCGCCTCTTTTCATGCCTATGGATTCAATAATTTTGGTTAAAAGCTGCCCCGCTTTTCCGACAAACGGTTCTCCCTGTATATCCTCGTAATAACCGGGAGCCTCTCCGACAAACATAAGATCTGCATCCGGATTCCCTACTCCAAAAACCACGTTTGTTCTATTCTTACACAACTCACATTGTACACATTTTTTCACCTGTTCTTCTAATTTACCAAGCTCTTCGATCTTCTCTGATTTAGTCAATTCAACTTTTGTGTCTTCGTTGTAAGTATCGACATTATCACAAACGGATTCCGGAGTTGGAGATTGAGAGATTATATCCTCTTCACAGGGCATCGTTTTTTCAGTTACAGGATCCAGCTGCAGATGGTTCACACCCAGCTTTCTTTCTAAATCTACCGTATCAGAAAGACCTTTCAGTAATGATAAAACCTCAGCCTTTGCTTCCTCTGATTTTGATTGGTGACGTGATGAACCCATTTTATTGATTTCTTAAAATAAAAACTTTTGAACAATTTCTGGCAAAATTTCTTTTAAATTGACTTTTTTCCTGATAGCCGAAAGTACCAATTAACAAATTCCAAAAACCAAATAATTTCCAATGTAGAAATCTAAAATAACAAACAAGCTGTTTTGATCATATGGAAATTGTAATTTGAAATTTGTTTAGTATTTGTTTTTTTGCGTTTTGTAATTTATTACATTCCTGCTTAATCATACTTTGTTCCAGGTTAGCTACAACACCTTTTTGATTATATAAGGACATCAAAAGCGTGTCAAAATCTCTTTTTGCTTGAATTTTTTATAAGACAAAATTACAATATTTAATTCTACATATTTACTTCTTCGGAGCAGAGTTACGATGCAAATCACCGTAAACGGTGAAAATAGAGAATTCTCCACGGGAACATCTTTATCGGAATTACTGAAAAGTATCGGTATTGATGAGAGGTATGTTGCGGTAGAATTAAACCGTAAAATAGTTCCACGTGCACAATTCAGTGAAAAATTGTTGACGGAAAATGATACTTTAGAAATAGTTACTTTTGTTGGTGGTGGATAATAGAATGACAGATACGGTTCTAAAACTTGGTAAATATGAGTTCAAATCCAGACTGTTTGTAGGTACGGGGAAATATCAAACCCTGGACCTGATGAAAGAGGCTCTGGAAGCCAGTGGTGCAGAGGTTATTACCGTAGCAGTGAGACGCGCAAACGTTGGCTGTAAACCGGGAGAGTCACTGCTCGATTATATTGACACAGAAAAATATACAATTCTTCCCAATACGGCAGGATGTTATTCTGCCGATGAGGCTGTGAGAACAGCATTCATGGCCAGGGAATTAGGTATTTCAGATTTAATTAAACTTGAAGTATTAGGCGATAAAGATACACTGCTGCCGGACCCTGTTGGTACCCTAGAAGCCACTGAAACGCTGGTAAAGGAAGGTTTTACCGTGCTTGTATATACCTCTGACGACCCTATCATAGCAAAACGTCTTGAAGATGCGGGTGCTACAAGTGTGATGCCGGCCGGAGCACCAATAGGTTCAGGCCAGGGGATCCTGAACCCGAATAACATAAGGATCATTCTAGAGACATTGACTGTACCTGTTATAGTTGATGCCGGTGTGGGGACCGCTTCAGATGTAACCGCCGCTATGGAACTAGGATGCGTGGGCGTCTTGTTAAACACTGGTATAGCAGGGGCAAAAGACCCTGTTCAAATGGCCAGAGCGATGAAGCTGGCTTGTGAGTCAGGCCGCCTGGCGTATCTATCAGGCAGAATACCGAAAAAACTGTACGCGAATGCCAGCAGTCCTTTAAAGGACTTCTAAAATCATTCCAGTTGATTACCTTACCATTAGTTGACAAACCAATACCCGAATAGGAAGTCAGGAAATGTTAGCCAAACGCATTATACCGTGCCTCGATGTAAAAGACGGCAGAGTGGTAAAAGGAACTAAATTTTTAAGTTTGCGAGATTCCGGAGATCCTGTAGAAATTGCCGAGCTGTACTGCCAGCAAGGTGCAGATGAGCTGGTCTTTCTGGATATTACCGCTTCACACGAAAAAAGAGGCATTATTCTAGATGTTGTCAGGCACACGGCAGAAAATGTTTTTATGCCACTTACGGTTGGCGGCGGCATAAGAACCATTGATGATATCAGGACACTTTTGAATGCCGGTACTGACAAAGTATCCATAAACACTACCGCTGTAAAAGACCCTGACTTTGTAAACAAGGCTTCAAAACGCTTTGGCAGCCAATGTATAGTGGTTGCCATTGACGCCAAAAGAGAAGGAGACGGATGGGGAGTATATATAAATGGAGGACGCACCCCTACCGGCAAAGATGCTGTTGAGTGGGCCAAAGAAGTTGAATCAAGAGGCGCCGGAGAGATACTGCTTACCAGTATGGACTGTGATGGGACCAAAGATGGCTTCGACCTTGAACTTACACGGTCAATCTCCGAAAGCCTGGAAATACCGGTTATCGCTTCCGGCGGGGCCGGGAACCTTGACCATTTTTTTGATGTATTTACTATGGGCAAAGCTGATGCTGCATTGGCTGCATCCATCTTTCATTTTAAAGAGTACGAGATTGCCGCGGTAAAGAATTTTCTTGCTGATAAAGGGATAATAGTCAGAAAAACATGAGCTGTCCCTGCTTAATAAAATCATAAATCCAGTTAATTAAAAGCCCGGCAGCAGACACCTCGTTTTTATATTCAATCACCAACTTAACTTTCAGCATGAAAATAAATTTTATGACAAAAAAAGAGTTGTATTTTTAAGCTTTTTCTTTTAATATGCTAATTCGCTTAATTTTTTACTAACGGATTCTAAAATCTTTTTCAACAAACATTATTAAACACCTGATATGAGTCAATCACTTGAAGCAAAAGTAGATCTTGTAGACGTTTTGAACTGGATAAAAAGCATTGGAAACGATTCATCATCAACTGTTCCCCTCTTGCAGGCAGTACAATCAAAATACGGTTATCTGCCGAGAGCAGCAATGGATATGATAATCGAGAACACCGATATAACAGGGAGTCAGGTTTACGGCGTGGCTACCTTCTATTCTCAATTCAGATTAAAGCCGGTCGGACGACATATGATACGAGTATGCCATGGAACCGCCTGTCATGTTACAGGTGCGGACAGACTCGATACTTCTCTGCGCCATATTCTCAATATTACTGATGAAGATGAGGATACGGCCGAAAACGGAAGTTACACCATTGAGCAGGTTGCCTGCATCGGATGCTGCAGCCAGGCTCCGGTAATGGTCATATCAGACGAAGTTTCAGGAAACCTTACCGGTGCTAACGCACAGAGGGCATTGAAAAAACACGCCAAAAAGAATGAAGAGATTGTGGCGAATATATAAGTTTACTTTTTAAGAGAGTTAAATTATGGACCTTAATAACCTGAACGTAATAGTTGGAGAAGGAACTTGTGGAATAGCGGCAGGTTCTAAGGAAGTGATCGAAACATTCCAGAAGTACGCTCCAGAAATGAATATCAGAACTGTCGGCTGCGTAGGCATGTGTCATCAGGAAGTAATCGCCGAGGTAAACGACGGTAACGGAAACAGGCATATTTACGGTAACGTCACAAAAAAGACAGTTCCGCAAATCATAAAATTCCATAAGGGAGAAGGAGAGCTCCCTGAGGACCAGCTGATATTTTCGCATGATAACCAGGATCTGGACAAATGGCGATATCTGGCACATCAAACCAGAATCGCTCTTCGAAATGTTGGATACCTAGACCCAACCTCAATTTCAGAATACCAGTCAAGGGATGGATACAAGGCAATTAAGAAAATCCTGGCGGGGATGACGCCTGAGCAGGTTATCGAAGAGGTAAAGATTTCAAGCATAAGAGGAAGAGGCGGTGCCGGATTCCCAACTCATGTTAAATGGAATTTTGCAAAACAGGCAGAAGGAGATATCAAATATCTGATCTGTAACGGTGACGAAGGTGACCCCGGCGCATTTATGGACCGTTCACTCCTTGAAGGCGACCCTCATAATGTGATAGAAGGCATGCTGATCGCAGCCTACGCCTTTGGTGCATCCAAAGGTTACGCATATATCCGTGCTGAGTATCCGCTCGCTGTAGAAAATTTTGGAAAAGCGATTAAGGATGCTCATGAACTGGGAGTTCTGGGCGACAACATTCAGGGTTCCAATTTCTCTTTTGATATAAAAATCAAGGAAGGAGCCGGTGCTTTCGTCTGCGGAGAAGAGACGGCGCTTATTGCCTCAATCGAAGGTGAACGGGGAATGCCGAGATTCAAACCTCCATTCCCTGCAATTAAAGGATTATTCGGTAAGCCGACTATAATAAACAATGTAGAAACTCTGGCCAACCTGCCGTGGATAATCAATAATGGAGGCAAGGCTTACGCCTCTCACGGAACAGAAGATTCCAAGGGAACAAAAGTATTTGCGCTGGCAGGTGCTGTGAAAAAAGGCGGACTGGTTGAGGTGCCGATGGGTACAAAGGTTCGATACGTTCTTGAAGATATTGCCGGAGGATCTTCATCGGATAAACCGTTGAAGGCCGTTCAGCTCGGCGGACCATCCGGAGGATGTATCCCTGAAAACCTGTTTGATACTACAATAGAATATGCTGCAATAAATGCAACAGGAGCCATTATGGGTTCCGGCGGTATGATAGTAATGGATGAATCAACCTGTATGGTTGACCTGGCCAAGTATTTCCTCACCTTTACACAGAATGAATCATGCGGAAAATGTACATTCTGCAGAATCGGCACGTTGAGGATGAAGGAGCTGTTAACCAAAATTTGTGACGGAAAAGGCCAGATGGAAGATCTTGAAGCTCTGGAAGAACTGACCGAGCAGATCACAAAGTCCAGTCTGTGCGGTCTTGGACAGACTGCGCCAAACCCTGTTGCAACAACACTGAAATATTTCCGCAATGAATACGAGGCCCATATTATCGACAAAAGATGTCCTGCTGCTGTGTGTAAGAGCCTGATTACTCACACCATTATTGCTGCCGATTGCTCCGGATGCTCCTTATGCGAAATGCAGTGTCCGGTTGATGCGATAACAGGCCAAAAGAAAATCAAGGGCTCTTATGTCATTGATCAGGCAAAATGTATTAACTGCGGAATGTGTTTTGAGGTATGCAACTCGAAAGCTATTCTGGTTCAATAAAAATTTTAAATTAAAATAATAATATAAGCTTCAGGTATAGATAATGAGTGAGAATGTAACAATAACATTAAATGGTAAAGAGATAGAAGTCCCGGCTGACGCTACAATCAGAGAAGCAGCAAAAAGCCAGGGAATTGACATACCGACGTTCTGTTTTGATGACAGGTTAAAGGCGTATACAAGTTGTTTTCTATGTGTTGTAGAGGTGGAGAAGGCAAGGAACATGATACCGGCCTGCAGCACTACTGTTACTCCGGGTATGGTTATAAGAACCGATACAGAAGCTATCAGGACAACCCGTAAAATGGCACTTGACCTTCTGCTGTCTGACCACAGTGGAGACTGTATTGCACCCTGTGAGGACACCTGTCCTTCAAACATTGATATACAGGGATATATAGCTCATATATCAACAGGAAATTATCCTGCAGCTGTAAGACTAATCAAAGAGAGAAACCCCCTGCCGGTAATATGCGGCAGGATCTGTCCTCATCCGTGCGAATCTCAATGCAGAAGAGGATTGGTTGACGAACCGATAGCAATAAACCCCTTGAAAAGATTCTCCTCAGAATACGAATTAGAACACGGCCCGTTTATGCCTGAAACCAAGCCTGATACCGGTAAGAAAGTAGCTATCGTAGGCGGAGGTCCTGCCGGACTGTCAGCCGCTTATTTCCTGAGACAACAGGGACATGCTGTAGATATCTATGAAGCCCTGCCGGAACTGGGAGGTATGACTCGGTACGGCATTCCAAGGTTCAGGCTGCCATGGGACAAAATGGATAAAGAGATTGCTTCTATTATCGGTCTTGGCGTTAAAGTTCACCATAATAAGAGGCTGGGTCAGGATTTTACCATCGAAGACCTCAAAAAGAACGGTGCAGACGCTGTACTATTGGCCATTGGTGCGCACAAAGCCAAGAAGATGATGGTGAAAAATGAAGATATTCCCGGAGTAATCGGGGGCATTGATTTCCTGCGTAAAGTTGTGCTGGGTGAAGAGGTAAATGTAGGTAGTAAAGTTGCCGTTATCGGCGGCGGAGATACTGCGATGGATTGTTGCCGTGTTGCCAAACGAGCCGGAGCAAAAGATGTTACCCTGCTTTACAGAAGATCACAGGAAGAGATCCCTGCCCTGCAGCATGAACAGGATGAAACTATCGAAGAAGGAGTTGATTTCAGGCTGCTTACCGCTCCGGTTGAAGTACTGGAGGAAAATGGAAAGGCAAAAGGCCTGAAAGTGGTTACAATGGAACTTGGTGATCCTGACGAATCAGGCAGGCGCAGACCTAAACCGGTTGAAGGCAGTGAGGAGGATCTTGAATTTGATTTGATCATTGCTGCAATCGGACAGGACCCTGATGTTTCCTGTATAGAAGGTGAAAAAGAAGTGCCTGAATGTACCAGATGGAGCACTTTTACATATGACGAAAAGACAATGGTCACCACCGTTGAAGGAGTGTTTACTGCTGGAGACTGTGCTTTCGGTCCGGACACCGTAATTCGTGCCGTATCCGAAGGAAAACAGGCTGCCAAAGCCATCAATCTATACTTCAGTGGTGCTAAAGTTGAACTCAAAAAAGAGTATCAAATCACCGCAGGAAGATTAAAGGACCTTGATATGGCGGACTACTCTCCCAGATATGTCCATCAGAAAAGGGCGCTGGAAACGACACATCCTGCAGACATCCGCATGGCAGCAGGCGGATATGATGCCATTAACGTGGGACTGGATGAAGCACAGGCACTGGCTGAGGCTTCCCGCTGCATAGAATGCGGCTGTAAGGCCAGATTTGATTGTGACCTTAGAAACTACTCTACTGAATACGGAATTGGTGATGTAAAGTATAAAGGTGACAGGAGAAAATATGAAGTTGATACCCGGCATCCTTTAGTCAGCATTGAAGCTGATAAATGTATTACTTGTGCTTGTTGCGTCAGGGTCTGCAGTGAAGCCAGAAATATTTCGGCCATTTCCTTTGTCAACAGAGGGTTTGTTACCAAAATTGCACCTAACTTTGATGACCCACTGCAAAAAACTGACTGTGACGCCTGTGGGATGTGCATTGATCTGTGCCCTACCGGTACCCTGGCCGAAAATACCGGCAAGGAGTATGGCCCCTGGGTAACCAATATGACAATCAGTACCTGTCCGTCATGCCCGAGAGGATGCGGAATTAGGGTTCATACAAAAGAGGGCCTGATAACAAAAATTCAGAGTGTTGACAACGATCCTGTCAACGGTGCTATGATCTGCAGAGAAGGAAGATTCTCAAATCACCTTCAGAATAAGGCTATTGTCCTTACTGATAATGAACTCACAGAACAGTTAAATAATGCCAGAGGTATTCTTGACACAGCAGGTAAACTGGCAGTCATAGTGTCGCCTAAATTAACGGTTGAAACACTTTTTACAGTAAAAGCCCTCTGTGATGAGAAGAATGGAACTCTCTATTATCTACCCGGTGAAAAACCAGAACCAAACAGATTCCCGTATGCCAAATTAAAGAATAGTGCTAATGTCGCACTTTTAAGTAAATTGGGCGCAAAGGCGTGGGATAATCCCGGTACTGACTGTATACTGCTGGTGGGAACCTGTCTGGAAAGCAAACCCAAGGAATCCACCAAAGTAATAACCATAAGTAACTTCAAAAACGGAGTTGAGCCGGATGCACAGTTGCCGCTGGCAGACCCGTTAAAGAGTGAGGGAGCTGTAATTAACGATGACGGCTATCTAGCCTTCCTGAATACAGATATTCCTGTAGCCAATAATTTAACGCCTCATGCCATTCTATCCAATCTGGGCGGCTTAAACGGATTCGACGATATTGCTTCAATCAGAAAGCAATTGGCAGAGTCTGTCACTGAGCTTAACGGGTTGCTGGACAGCGGCAACAACAGGCTTGTCAAAACCGACCTTGCACCTGAAATGGTAAATGTAGCACCTGACTGTCGTGAAGTCGCTTTTGCAAAATATTGTGAAGGCCTGGGACTGTAAAACGGGAACACCCTAAATTTCATGTAAACCAATTATGATATATCCGGATTCGGCCTCCTGCCATAATCCGACTTTGTAATCTACAAAAAAACAGGATGCTCCCCTGAAAAGCTCTCAATTTAGCCACACATAGCACCAGAAATCAAATTCCTGAATTTCTCTTTTACCAAAGGTCATTAGTTACTTGTCAATCTAAACTCGCAACCCGTAACCTGTAACTCGATTTATCCTGTCTATTTCCTGTATTTTCTCCAATGTCCAGGTATCCATTTTCCAGCCGGACCGTAATGTCCGGGGACCCATACGGCATGAACATGTGGTTTTGCCGGTCTTTTGGCATGATGACGATGAGGATGTGCACAACCAATCAACAGCGCTACTACTAAAGCAATACATAATCCCATAAAAGAATTTCGCATAACTTTTCCTCCTTAATAAAGGTTATAATTCCTTTGCAACATGTAATATTAATCAGTTATGTTTTACGATCTGGTGCAAATAATTATTTAGAAAAGTTATTTATTTGACTGGATAACCCGGTAAAACAGGATAAGAAGATCTTGGAATTGATTATTAGAAATGGTTAGTCAGAACCGCAACTCATAACACGCAACTCTTTTTTCCTTTTCTGGTTTCTTGCTTCAAGTTTTACTGTCAATTGTCTACTGACGCCTAAGCTTTCAGCAGAAATCCATGAGCACTCAAACCGGCACCAAAAGCCACTATTAAACACCAATCACCGGGTGAAACACCTTTACTTAAAATCTCACTTAAAACAAACAGGACTGTAGGAGAGGACATATTTCCGTATCCTGCAAGGATTTTACGTGTCGCCTGTAATTTAATTTCCGGTATACCCAGTTCATCTCTGACCGCATTGATCACCTTTTCCCCTCCCGGATGAAATGCCCAGTGATCAATCTCCTCCAGTTTCAGCCCTGCGGATGTTAACAAGTCATCTACTACCCTGGCAACCGTTTTACTGGCAAACTCGGACAGTTGCAGTGACAGCTGGTTATGCAGCTGCCCGTCTCTGTATATGTATCGAATATCTTCACGATATTCAGTGTCACACCTGCCTGCCGATGCAATAAGTTTTAATGTACCGGGACGGCTCCATAGAACTGCAGCAGATGCCCCATCAGCAAAGAGAGCATTTGAAACAATCAGGTTCAGATCATCTGCCATCTGAAATGTTGCACTGCAGATCTCTACTGAAACACTCACGACAATCTCCTCTCTGTTCCCCTGTATCATATCCCTGCAGATCTGCAGGTTTGGAATAGACCCGCCGCAACCGCTCCCTACAAGATCATGTATCCTTATGTTATCTGAAAAACCCAGCTTTTCCAGGAGATACGTTGAGATACCCGGACAAATATAACCGGTGCATGTATTCACCACTAATCCGGTTACGTCACCGCTTGTAATTCCTGCCTGCTCAAGGGCGTTATTTATCGCCTGCGATGAAAGTTCTACAGCCCAGTGCGTAAACCTGGCAATGCGGGCATCCGGATCTTCATTCACAAGGCACTCAAGGTCTTTTACCGCAATATACCTGTTTACAACGCTCGGATGAGCAAAGATCTTAATCATTTTCGACAGGCTCTTTGGTTCTAAAACCTTCGAATAATGATTTCTCAGAAATGCTTCTGCTTCTGACTGCTTTACAGCATAAGGTGGGGTGGAGAGGCCGAGAGATGCGATAGATACACTTTCATTTTTCATACGTAAGGATTCACTTTCGTTAAAAGATTTTAATCTCAAATTTTTTAATATCATTTATACGGATAATATCACGAATCCATTCCCAACCATCTGAGCCCCCTGCGAATGTAACGTGTATTCTTCCAGAGCGGAGGTTTAACTCCCAGCCAGTATCCCACAAAATTTATTGCAGGCAGAAATGGAAGACCGATAACATTCGGAGTAATAAAGTTCATGTGTGTTGCCATACTTCTGTCAACTTTTTTCAGTAACCACTCTTTATTTATAGATGGAGAGAGGTAAAATACCGGTTTAAGCATTTCCCGGGCAGGCAGGGTTAATACACCCTCCGTCCTTGCAATGTTTTCAAGTTCTGTACCCGGATAAATACGTATCCCTATCATGAAAAGTGCAACATCTCTCTCACTGATACACTTTTCTGCAAATCTGAGGGTTTCCTGGACAGTCTCTTCAGTCTCACCGGGCCCTCCCAGCATAAATACCCAAAGGCACGGTATCCTGTGGCGCTTAATAACCTCAGAAGCCTTGAAGACATCTCTAGCGGTAAAACCTTTCTTCAAACGATCTAAAACAGGGTCAGCAGCACTCTCAGCAGTAATACCAATTCCGACAAAGCCTGCCTGCTCCATTACTCCAAGAAGTTTATCATCCACAAGATACGGATTTAACTCCACTGTTTGAAGCCTGACACCTGTTTGAGTCTTTGCAATAGCATCACATAATGCAACTGCGTGATCATAGGGTGAATTAAAAACATTGTCTACAAATTCAACCTCTCTCAGCCCCCTTTTCTCAAGATCCACGATTGTCTCTCCTATAATTTCAGGCTCGCACAACCGGTAATCCTCACCTTCGATCTTTCTATAGGTACAATAAACACATTTAAAATGGCATCCCAGTTTGGATTGAACTGGTACAGGAGAGAACCTGGAAAGATAAGCAGGTAAATTTATCCAACGACTAAAATCCGGTACTAAACCGTTACCGGAGAAACGGTCAACAAAGCCGGTATTTATTTTGAAACCGCTATCTTCAATCCAGGCGACACCGGCTATATCTTTCGGCATCATATTTTTTGACAACATTTCCAGTACTTTTGGAAAAACAATGTCGCCATCACCCAATACCGCCCAGTCTGCTTCAGTATAACGCAACAATGCTTCCGGCATTACACCAACGGCAGCACCACCCAGAACAACTGCCGCATCCGTCTTTCCGCGAATAGTCTTCATAAGTGATGTCAAATCATGATAAAACTCAACAGGATGCTGCATGTCATTATTGTCGATATTGCGCAGAGAAATACCCACGACATCAGGATTGGTCTTATCAATAAGAGACCCCAGAGCGTGTAACGGATTCCTTTCAAACATCAGGTCACATAATGTAACCTGATGGCCTGCCCGCTCACAGTGCTCTGCGACAAGACATGCGCCAAGAGGCATTACCGGTATAGGACCTCGATATCGATTTGTAATGATCAGAAGTACATTCACGATTTGCCCTGTTTTAGAATAAAACTGCCCACAACTACCTCCTTACTGTAATTAATGTTATTATATTCCATACACACAATATACAAGCAGCTTTTTTGAATATCTTTGTCAATCTGACACTTTTTTCTGTTAAACTATCAGCTAGCCATGAATAGAGAAATTCTCAAACTTGCGATCCCGAACATTATCAGCAATCTTTCTGTCCCGCTCCTGAGCCTGGTGGATGTGGGACTAATGGGCCATCTTGATTCAGCTGAATATATCCTTACCATCGGTTTCGGGGTGATGATATTTAATTTTGTGTATTGGGGTTTTGGATTCTTACGGATGGGCACTACCGGGTTTACCGCACAGGAATTCGGCAGACAGGACAACAAAGAGTGTTTACTGATACTGGGCAGAGCGCTGCTGATTGCAGTGGCAGGCGCCCTGTTGTTGATAGTACTCAAAACCCCACTGCTTAAATTGAGCCTGCTATTAATAGGAACAACCCCGGAAGTAGATGAATATGTGACTGAGTATTTCAATATCAGAATACTGGCGGCACCGGCTACAATATCTCTGTTTGCGTTTACAGGCTGGTTCTTTGGCATGCAGAATGCCAGGATACCGATGATCCTTACTATAACTGTTAACCTGCTTAACATCGGCTTCAGTTACTGGTTTGTAAGAGTTGCGGGAATGAAATCAGACGGTGTGGCATTGGGTACGCTGATCGCACAATACTGCGGATTAGTACTGGCATTAGCGTTCTTTTACAAAAATTACAGATATCTGCTCCCTTTCTGGGATAAACCGGACCTGTTTCACTTAGGCAAAATGAAGAAGTTCCTCATGGCAAATTCAGATATCTTTATACGAACTCTCTGCCTTATATTCGCATTTTCATTTTTTAAGGTCCAGTCCGGCAAGGAAGGGATAATATTAGGATCGGCAAATATTATCCTCCTGGAATTTACTACGATAAGTGCATATGGGATTGATGGATTCTCTTTTGCCGCTGAATCGGTTGTAGGAAAATATTTTGGTGCCGGTGATGCATGGAATTTCAGGAAAGCAATAAAAGTATCTTTCCAGTGGGGTTTCGGCATAAGCATTATGCTGGTATCACTTTTTTACTTCTTTGGCAGGGAGATACTTCAGATATTAACAGATAATCAGGAGGTTATTAATGCAGCAATACCTTTTATGGGATGGTTAATTATTGCACCTGTCATTCATGCCGTACCATTTATCTGGGATGGAATTTATATAGGGATTACTGCGTCAAAGGCGATGAGAAACACTATGCTTCTATCCGCTTTGCTTTTTTACCTGCCAACGTACTACATTTTCCACGGCATAATGGGTAACCATGCCTTATGGCTGGCTTTAACCGTTCTCATGCTCGCCAGGGGCATTTCCCAGACCCTTCTGGCAAGACATGTTGTCTTTAACAAGTTACGATAATTCACCGTTCCCCGGACAAAAGGTGCCGAGGACAAGAAGACGCGAAGGACGCAAAGAAAGAACAGAAAAACTTAGCCACAGATTTTCACGTATAAAAGACTGATAAAAAAGAAGCTAGAGGCAATAGGTAAACCCAAATGTCAAAATTAAAAATTCAATTATTACTGCTTTAGCTCACTTCAAACATCAGGCACTTCAAACTTAGTTGCGCTATCTCAAATCAAACCCATCTCTTTAACAGTATCTCTCTCTGTCTGCAGTTCCTTCAACGTTGCTGAGAACTTCTCCTTGCCAAACTCTCCGTGTACCATACCCTCAACAACCTTAATTTCACCATCTTTCACGTGACAGGGAAAAGAGAAGATCAGCCCTTTATCTACCCCGTATTCACCATTTGAAGCGAGGCACATAGAGAATGTTTCACCGTCCGGAGTATCACGAGTCAGTCTGTTTATACCTGATATACAAGCATTGGCTGCTGATGCAGCTGATGACAATCCCCTGGCCTTAATAATAGCTGCACCACGCTGCTGTACCGTTTTGATAAAATCTTCCTGCAGCCACGCTTCATCTGTAATCACTTCATTGGCAGGTTTGCCGCAGATCTTTGCATTATAGAAATCCGGATATTGAGTGGCAGAATGGTTGCCCCATATGGTAAGGTTCTTTACTTCTGTTGTATCTACCCCAGCCTTTTGTGCCAGTTGAGTTATCGCCCTCTTCTCATCAAGAACCGTCATGGCAAAAAACCTCTCATCCGGAATATCCCCGGCTGCATTCATGGCAATTAGGCAGTTTGTATTACAGGGGTTACCGACTACAAAAATACGGACATCTTTTGCCGCATTGTCGTTGATAGACTTACCCTGAACAGTAAATATCCCGCCATTAATCTTCAGCAGATCAGACCTCTCCATTCCGGCTTTTCTCGGCACAGAACCAACCAGAATGGCCCAGTTAACATCGTTAAAAGCCACATCCATATCACTGGTACAGGTAACTTTTTTGAGTAAAGGAAAAGCACAATCATCAAGTTCCATTGCAACACCCTGAAGTGCAGGCATTGCGGGCTCAAGTTCTAAAAGCTGAAGTTCAACATCACATTCCGGTCCAAACATCTGGCCTGATGCAATCCTGAACAGTAATGCGTAACCGATCTGCCCTGCAGCACCGGTTACGGCAACCTTTACTCTATTTTGTGACATTATATATCTCCTTGAAAGAAATGAATTTGAACGGTTTTATGTAATAAAGCAGTATTAATTTTACCCTTTGAATTAAATATATAAAGATAAATCTCTTTGACATTGTCCATTCGAGAATTATTTAGTATTATGTAAGCCTGTAATTATCCATTAAGCAGAGAAGGACCACCCATTAATCCCCCCCTTGCGAAGGAGGGGAAATGGGTTGGTAAATATTTTGCATCTCTTTCTCTGCTTATTGAGGACAGACCTTTTAGTCCACTTTAGGCATTTTACGCTTTAGGCACTTACAAAATATATGAATGACACAATAAAAAGTACATCCAATAGAGGCACCTATTTCAGATTACTTTGTTATCTAATCCCATACTGGCGCAGGACGTTGATAATCCTGATTCTTTCGATAATCAGTGCATATGTTGCAGTGCTACCGATCCAGATATTGGGAATCGCAGTAGACGAAATCAAAATAGCAGATAAATATATTAAAAATCAGGAAACCGGTCGTCAAAGCGGTCAATTTGATTCTGATAGTCTGACTACAGAATACAAAAGCCCCATACCTCTGTCCAAACCATTATTAACTGCTTCTGATGTTGTTCACGAGCGCTGGTTTGAAGACTATAATTCCACATATTTTATGCTTATATTTCTGGGTGCCAGTTTTCTTATTATGCATTCAATCGGCAGCGGTATTATCGTGGCCCACGGATATATTACAACTGAGCTGGGGCAGAGGCTCGTCTATGATATGCGGAACCAGCTCTACGAACATATCCAGCGATTCCCCTTAAACTATTTCGAAAACAATAAAACCGGTGATATCATGAGCCGCCTTATGAACGATGTCAATTCACTGGAGCAGGCAATTGCCGGCCCGGTAATAACCTTTATAACTGACATGTTCAAATTTGCATGGATAATTTACTTCTGCATGAAGCTGGATTGGCAGCTTACGTCAATTGTATTATTTGTCTGTCCTTTTATATCTTTCTGTACCTATAATTTTGGGAGAAAGATACGTCATATATTCCGTTCCCTCAGACAGAAAACCGGTGATCTCAATTCATTAATTCAGGATAATATTTCAGGTATTCGCGTGATAGCCAGCTTTGCAAAAGAACCGGAGGAGTTAGAACGGTTCAAACAGAAAAACTATGAAAATTACTCTTTACACGTCCGGATTTTGAGGCTGGTCCATACTTTACGGCCTACTGTTGACCTGATCACTGAGATTGGTGCCGTAGTAGTAATCTGTTTTGGAGGATACAAGGTGCTGCAGGGCCAGCTCTCTGTAGGTACTTTCGTCATATTCTTTCCATATCTCCAGATGATGTACGGCCCTATTACCGGATTAACTCGTTTTTATAACCAGGTACAACGTGCTATAACATCAAGCGAACGAGTTTTCGAGGTACTGGATACACCCTCTGATATAAAGAATGCCCCCAATGCAATTGACTTACCTAAGGTACATGGCACCGTAGAATTCAGAAAAGTCCACTTTCAGTACAACAAAGGGAATGAAGTTCTGAGTGATATTAATGTTAAGGCACTGCCCGGACAGATGATCGCCTTTGTGGGACCCAGCGGAAGCGGCAAGACTACACTTACGAACCTGATACCCAGATTTTATGATCCCAATAAAGGTGACATTGTTATCGACGACCACAACATAAAAGAGGTCAAGCTGCAATCTCTGAGGAAGCAGATGGCAATTGTACTCCAGGAAACTTTTCTTTTTAATGATACAGTTAAGGCTAACATTGCCTATGCACGATATGATGCTTCTGACGAAGAGATTGAATCCGCAGCAAAGGCAGCCAATGCACACGAATTTATTGTTGATCTGCCAGATAGTTATGACTCATTAATCGGCGAACGGGGAGTAAAACTTTCTGGTGGGCAGAAACAGAGGATAGCCATCGCACGTGCAATCCTTGCTAATCCGCGAATACTGATCCTTGATGAAGCTACCTCTTCCGTGGACACCGAAACTGAGCAGCTTATTCAAAATGCCATATATCGCCTGGTCAAGAACCGTACCACGTTCGTAATAGCCCACAGACTTTCAACGATCCTGCACGCTGACCTGATCGTAGTTTTAGATAACGGGAGGATCGTAGAGACCGGTCAGCATCAGGAGCTTCTGGCCAAAGGCGGATTGTATAAAAAACTCTTCGAGATGCAGTTTAACGCGAACGAGATGCAAAGCCCGAAGCCAGACGTAATTGAACCTGAGGAACCGGGACCTGTGGCGACAGATGAAGAGCAGTTTATAGAACTTGACAAACCCGCACAGGAAAAGAAATGGACGTGAGTTCAATGACAATAACTAATGACAAAAATTATGAAAAATATATTAACGTGGAGTATTTCAGTCTCTCTTCTGGTCATTGCCGCATTGGGATGCGGGCGTGGTGAACAGATGCGTGTGAATGTACCTAATGACACGATAGTAGAGAAAATAGACCGGGCTGCGGCAGCAGAGTTCAAGGAGTTAGTTGAAAAGAACAGGGATAGTATTATTAAAATCCTGGAAGAAAACAGTATCCTGCCGGCGAACCTGCAAAACCCATACAAACATATAAACTGGCATCTGTATAAATCTGCAGATATATATATTAAGAAAAGAATGGGTACTGCCAAGATCGTGCTATCCGGATGGGAGAAGTCTAAGGAGAACAAATATCAACAACCTGTTATCCTCTGGTTTGAACGAAAAGGCGGAAAATGGTATCTGGTAGTTAATGGAGGGTTTTTAACAACAGCAGTTTCAAGCAGTAATGAAGCTTATGACCTGTCACCTGAAATTCACGAAGCATTTACAACGCTATTCCCACACATTGAATTTAAGGAGTGGCGAGAGTGGAAAGACCCTGTCAGCAAAGAACTCGCCCTGATAAGATTAAAAACCGCCCTGTCACAAACCAAATGAATAATTATTCACTGCAATGTTGCGGATTGCAGTCTACGAATGACGATTGACGACTGGCAATATTTATCGGAGATGTTACTGTGGGAAGAAAGAAACTATGGCGGTTAGCTGAACTTGATGGTTTTGACAATCTCATACAATTTACCGATCAGCCGGAACAAGAGGATTTCCGGCTTCGAGGACTCTGGGCGAAGGACTACTTCAAGAACGATAATCCAATAACCCTGGAGTTGGCTTGCGGTAAAGGTGACTATACCATTACCCTTGCAGAGAAACATCCAGACAGAAATTTTATCGGTATTGATATGAAAGGACCACGCCTGTGGTCAGGTTGTGTTGCTGCAAGGGAACAGAACCTTACTAACGTAGCTTTCCTGCGTATCGAAATTCTGAATCTGGCCCACTATTTTGCAGAAGGAGAGATAGACGAAATATGGATAACATTTCCTGATCCATTTCTGAAAAACGGCAGTGCTAACAAACGGCTAACCGCTGCCCGATACCTGGAAGCCTATAAACAGGTTACAAAGTCGGATGCATTAATTCACCTCAAAACAGACTCAACCCCCCTCTTCGAATTCAGTCTCAGATCATTAGAAAAAAACAGATGTACAGTTGAAGAAACCATTGATGATGTCCATGATGATGAAAAACGGCACGAAGACCTATACATCAAGACAAATTATGAACAAAAACACCTTGCGGATAATAGAATAATCAAATACGTGAGATTCTCATTTGCAAGATAGATCAGGTAAGATTACGGGTTGCGAGTTGCGGGTTTCAAGTTACGAGGCAGTGTTAAAGCAGAAAAGTTTAAAGTGAACTGAAGTTTGAAATGCCTAAAGTTATGGAGGCCAAAGGATTAATATTGAGCTTTGACATTTGTGTCTGACATTTGTTTGTAATTTGAGATTTAAAAAGTTGTTTTACTATCTGCATTTTATCTGTGAAAGTCCGTGGCTAAATATCTTTTCACTTTTACATTCGACATTCCTTCTTCTATATTCGAAATTCTCTTTTTCTCTATGCTCTTTACGCCTTCTTGTCCTCGGCGACTTTTGTCCGGGGAGCGGTGGGGAATACCAATAACAGCCTCCCAACTAAGGACAGGTCAACCCTCTCTCCTTTGCCAGGGATTTCACCCACAGGGCAAAAATTTCATTCATTCTGTAAAATGGAGATCCAGTACTTCCTGTTTCAAGTTCCTCTAGTAATGAAGTAACTGCCTGAAATGTACATAAGTTCTCCTCCTTAGACTGTTTCCTCAGGTAATATTTTGAAGGCGGAACTGTTTTCAACCCGATCTTTTTTACTTTCATAGTTCCCAGTTTGTAAAGCCATCTTCTTGCACTGCTCCAATTTGTATCCAGAACAATAATATTCAGCGGCTTCCCCTCTTCTTCAACAATTCCCTGTCCATCACTGAAAGGAGATATCGGAAAAAGGATAACCGGTGTGTATTCACTCCTGGCTATTTCAGCTCCAATTTTTTTCTCCCACCCATTTTCTCCAACATAAACAAGAGAGTTATTCTCCAGCATTAATCGAAGCAGCCTTCCAGTGTTGGATACAATCTGCTCCTCTCGTCTATTAGTCAGCAGTGTCAGCCTGTGTTCCGTCCAGAGTGGAATAATATCACTGCAAATGCACTCTTGAACTATTAATCGGCACCGGGTACATCTCTCCAGTCTTGATTTACTCATATTCTTATATTTTACTTTCCTGAATTCTGTTCTTTGTGGCTTAGTGTGAAATAATTTATTATAATCCTATGGATCTTATTGCTCAACGGAGAATTTACTAAATGGCTGCAATAAAAAGACGTGGTAATAAACGTACTGCATTCAGGACATTCGTAAAATTCATTATTTTACCATTGATAGCGGTTGATGCCTACGCCTACTGGAAGGTCCATCAAACTTCACAATCCCTGCTTGCCGGGCTTCTATCATTATCAGAACCGCTGTCACAGGTTGCGATTATCCTCACAATTAATATAGCAGTTATCATCATCCTGCTTCTCTATATTGCACGTGCACAACGGTGACCTTAGATTAAATACTGACTACCCGCCTGTACCTATTCGGGCAGGTTGAAGAGTGACGATTTGTGGTTAAAGCAGAAAAGTTTAAAGTGAACTAAAATTTGACGTGCCTAAAGTTATGGTGGTCAAAGGATTAGTATTGAGCTTTGACATTTTGTAATTGATAAAGTCATTTTCCTTTGCGTTCTTAGCGTCTCTGCGGTGAAATGTTTTTTTGTAGTAATAAAAAAGCCTCCGATATCTTTTAAAGGATATCGAAGGCTTGTACGTCATCATTACAACAATATTTCACATCTATCCTATATTTATTGATCTATACAACTCTCTTTCGATAAATTATACGGCAAAAAATATATTAGTATGCTTTAAAATATTTTTATATTTTGACAACATTTGCTGCTTTAAGGCCCTTTTCGCCCTGTTCAATATCAAACTCTACCTGATCACCATCTGAAAGGCTTTTAAAACCTTCAGCCTGGATTGCGGTATGATGCACAAAGACATCCTCTCCGTTTTCCGGCGTAATAAAACCGAAACCCTTTGAGTCGTTAAACCACTTAACTGTTCCTTTTTCCATAATAAAAATCACCCCCTTTAAATAATTAAAAGGTTATAAAAATAAAAAAAGGCCGCAAGATTGGAAACCTTGTAGCCTTCATATATACATATACAAATTTCACAACATTACAACCAACAGATTAAACGTTATCACACATTAACTATTAAGGCAAGAGAAAATAATATTTAATATTTAAAAAAACATGGAAGTAGTCAATGTACAATTTATCAACACCCGCCAACACAACATGTCGGACAGGGATTTGCACGGATTGACACGAAAAGAGAGATAAAGGACATGAAGCAAGAGACAAGCAACTGTAAGCCAGATAAAAAAAAATTTATGATTCAAATGAACTAAAAGGAAGGACTGTTTAAATATTTACAAATGATTTTCTATTTTTAATTATATATCTCCATCTCTTTGTAGCCATTTTAGCTGCATGATGTGAAATACTGTAATTTTTCTTTAATATTTGTACTATTTCAGAACCAGGTAAAATATTAATCAGTGAATTTACTAAAGAATATTCAAATATATCTATTTTATAATTACATAATATTCTGCAGGGTATCAACCATTTACAGGTATCATTTGAGCATCTATTTTTACTATAGATTATTTTATTTCCGTAGCAATAATGACGATATTCTTTTTTCATTGGTAAAAATTTTAGTTATATAATGGTTTTGCTTATATGATTTATTTAATGAATCGCAACATACATGCCAGTAAACGTAACTAATTATGACCAAAAAAGATAGTATACAACAACATTACAGAATATTTTCTGAGTGTATATATTTCAGACACTAATTTCGCTAAAAGAAGATATTTAACCACGGATTTTCGAGGATAGACACAGATAAAAAAAAACAAAGAATTTACGATTTGGGATTTACAAAATACGAATTATGATCCTAATGCGGCATTTAGTGTCGGACTTGGGCGTGTGGCAATTACTACTTTATCAGAGTTCGGATGGTAGTAACCTCCCAGATCAACTTTATGACCCTGTGCATCATTCAGCTCTTTTATAATCTGTTCTTCCTCCGAGGCCAGAACTTCTGCAAGCGGAGTAAAGTATTCCTGAAGTTCAAAGTCCTCTTCCTGCTCTGCAAGCGCCTGAGCCCAGTATAGCGTGAGATAGAACTGGCTTCCCCTGTTATCCAGCTCACCCACCCTGCTGGATGGTGACTGGTTTTTGTCCAGAAGCGTTGCCGTTGCCTTGTCCAATGCTTTTGCAACAATCCCGGCTTTAACATTATTGCGTGCAGAACTGAGGAGCTGCAGCGACGCGGCAATAGCCACAAACTCTCCAAGGGAATCCCATCGCAGATGCCCCTCTTCCAGAAATTGCTGTACATGCTTGGGCGCAGAGCCTCCCGCACCTGTTTCGAACAGGCCTCCGCCGTTCAACAGGCCAACAATTGAGAGCATTTTTGCACTGGTATTAAGCTCAAGTATGGGGAACAGATCGGTCAAATAATCCCTCAGCACATTTCCTGTAACAGAGATCGTATCAAGACCATCTTTCACACGCTGCAGTGTGTAGCGAATAGCGTCCTCCGGAGACATAATCTTAATATCCAGGTTACCGTCCGGATCAAGATCGTCCAGGTACAGATTTACCTTTTCAATAAGCTGCATATCATGCGCCCTGTTTTTATCAAGCCAGAATACTGCCGGCGAGCCGGTTAATTTAACTCTTTTAACAGCCAGCTCTACCCAGTTCTTGACCGGTGCATCCTTGACGCGGCACATGCGCCAGATATCACCTTTTTCGACGCTATGTTCGTGGATTGTTACACCCTCTTCATAAACTACACGTATTGTCCCATTCTCAGGCACCTTAAAAGTGTAATCGTGGGAGCCGTATTCCTCGGCTTTCCCTGCCATAAGACCGACATTGGCTACGCTCCCCATGGTCGCTGGTTCAAAGGCACCATTTTCTATGCAGAATTTAACTGTTTCGTCATAAATTCCTGCATAACTGGCATCAGGAATCACAGCTTTAACATCGTGTGCTTTTCCGTCAGGTCCCCACGCCTTTCCGCCATCACGAATGATCGGCGGCATAGAGGCATCAATAATTACATTGCTCGGAACATGTAGGTTTGTTATGCCCTTATCTGAATTCACCATATAGAGATCGGCCTGTGCATCCAGACAGGCTTTTATATCAGCTTCAATCGCTTCTCTCTGTGCTTCCGGTAGACTTTCTATCCTGGAAAGTACATCACCCAGGCCATTCTCAGGGTTAACTCCCAACTCTTCAAAGACGGCTGCATGTTTATCAAATACATCCGCGAAAAAAACTTCAACTGCCTGACCAAATATAATTGGATCAGAAACCTTCATCATTGTAGCTTTCAGGTGTAGAGAAAATAAGACACCCTTCTCCTTCGCATCCTCAATCTGTTCAGCGAGGAACTTGCGCAAAGCCTTCCTGCTCATGAACGTTGCATCAACAATTTCTCCTTCCTGCAGTGATAAATTTTCTTTGAGAACAGTGAGCTTCAATTCTTCATTAAAAAACTCAATCCTGGCACGGTCCACATACGGACCTGAGATAGTAACAGAGCTTTCGTTGGAGAAGAAGTCTTCGTCGTCCATATGGGATACGTGAGTTTTAGAATCAGGATTCCACTCACCCATTTTATGCGGATGCTTCCTGGCATAAGCTTTCACGGCCGCCGGAGGCCTTCGGTCTGAATTACCGTCTCTTAAAACAGGGTTTACGGCACTTCCCAATACCCCTTTGTATCTTGCCTGAATATCTCTATGTGCTTCTGTCTGCGGATCTTCGGGATAATCCGGTATGTCGTATCCCTGCTCCTGCAGTTCAGAGATAGCAGCCTTAAGCTGCGGTATAGAAGCGCTGATATTTGGAAGTTTGATCACATTTGCAACCGGCCTTTTAACAAGCTCACCGAGTTCAGCCAGAGCGTCAGGTTGCTTCTGATCTGCGGTCAGACTATCGGGGAAATTTGCAATTATACGGCCGGCCAATGAGATATTCTTGGTACCTATGGTAATTCCTGCAGCTTTTGTAAAGTGTTTTACGATAGGCAGGAATGAAGCGGTAGCCAGTGCGGGTGCCTCATCTGTTATGGTATAGATAATATCCGGTTGCTCTTCTTGCTCTGACATATTTTTACTACGCATTCACTTTAAATATAAAAAGCACCCTGTTCTTTTTCAGGAACTAATCAATATTTGACCTGGGGTCAGCCGCCTCTGTAATGCGGGTCTATCCAGCATTTGGGTAGTGCCTCACCGGAAGGAAAAAGTAATTCTGCTTTTTCTAATTTCTCCGGGTCCTGCACCTCTTCACCTTGCTGGTAACGGCCCACCACTCCAATTTGACAGGGATCAAACAGCTCCTTTAAAGTTAATATCTCAACCAGATCGCCATTAGTTTTATGCTTTAAAAACATTTTCTAATCCTCCACCTGATCCCCTACGCTTTTAAATAGTAACTGTCTTTTACTGTATTATACGATTCTGTGTGTAATGTTCAATAGGGATAACTAATTTTTTTATATCTCATACAACTATGCATGAAATGTTAATAAGGAACAGACGTTATGTAATAATTGTTATAAATATAAAGGAGAACAGTAGCTGAAAATCCTTTGTGGAGAAATACAATGAAAGCTGACCAAATTATATTAGTTCAAAAAACGTTTGACAAAGTACGTCCGATTTCTGAAACTGCTGCAGAGCTGTTTTACAATCACCTTTTTGAGTTAGATCCATCGCTTAAATCACTTTTTAAGGGAAATATGAAGACTCAAGGTAGAATGCTTATGCAGATGATAGATTATGCGGTTACAAGCCTTGATAAACCTGATACACTAATACCCACAATTCAGGATCTGGGCAGACGCCACGTTGGGTATGGTGTGAAGGAGGAATATTACAATACTGTCGGAGAAGCGCTTCTCTGGACTTTAGAACAGGGCTTAGGTAAAGACTTTACACCAGACGTTAAGGATGCATGGGCTGAAGCATATAAGCTATTGTCAGATACCATGAAAAGCGCTTCCAGAAACTGATCTGGTTGAGGACAATTGAAGACGGACTGCCGGCTAAAGAATAATAATTGTTACTGAAATAGCAGCTTCGTTATTACTTTTTCAAGTTTCGCTTCAAGCTCACCTCTTGGATAAGACGACGTTCTGATAATCCTGGACATGTAACGATCACCTTCAAGTCCGTCATTGCCAAGCCCTATTTTTTCTGCAGTACCACCTTCAAGTTCAACATGAAATGCCAATAGCTGGTCTATACCGTCTACTTTGTAATTAAAGACAACACAAAATTCTGATTCGTCGACATCAATCGCTTCCCAGCCAATAGATGTGAACTTCGGATCTTTTTCCCATAACGATATAGCTTCCTGCGCACTCATCTTCAAACCACCGGCTTCATCATCAACAGCAGTACACATCTTTGCCAAATCTATAGCACTCTCTTCTGCAGAGGCAGATTCTTCCACAACATCTCTTGTACACGCAGAGATACTTAAAAACCCGACCATTATCATTATAAAAAAAAGATGCTTTCTTTTCATACTCTTAACTAAAAAAAAGTTCACCGCTAATACGCTGAGAACGCAAAGTTTTATAAATTATTGACTACTACCTTCTTCCTTTTCTGACCTCTGGCTTCTTGCCTCTTACTACTATTTGTTTCAGCAATCATAATTAGTAAATCTCAAATCTTCAATCACCAAGCATCCTTCTCAGGCTTTCAGTAAACGTTATATCCTTTATCATATTATCCTTTGACAGCATACTCAGTATATCAACAAGCGGTTTCTTTGTATCAGGCATAACCAGGTACGGGTTTAATTCATACAGAGGAAATGCTATAAATGGACGCATGTAAATATCAGGATCAGGTATCGTAAGATCACCTTTTTGTATTACCATATCTCCGTAAAGCAGTAAATCCAGGTCTATCGTTCTTGGCGCAAATTTATCATATTCCCTGTTGCGGTGCAGCTCTCTCTCTATAGTTCTCAGAACACTGGACTTCAATTCCTGAGGAGGTATACAGGTACTTATCTGCCATACACCATTTAAATAGTCATCCTGATCTTCTCTTAAAAACGGAGCGGTTTTGTAAAATGATGAAATCCCTGTTATATCTACACGTTTACTTAAACGTTCCAGTGCATCAGTAATATTATGTTCCGGCTCTATATTACTGCCGACACCAATGAACACCTCCGCTACGTTATTGCCCATAGCTTTCCCTGGTACGGACGATCTCAACTGCTGCAGAGCGAGTATATCTTAACGCACCCGGTTTATCAACCGTGACATTAACTTTTTGTACCTTCGTATTTTTAAGACAGACCTTCGCGATCTCATCAGCTAGTTTTTCGATCAATAGAAAAGCCGAATTTTCCACCAGGGAAAGAAGAGCTCTTTTTACCTCTTTATAATCAACCGAATCGTCCAGGTGATCTGTCTCCCCTGCCTTCCTGGTATCGGTAAACATGGTAACATTGATAACAACGTCCTGCTTCTCAGCCCTTTCTTCCTGATTAACACCGATTATACAGCGTAATGACAAGTCACGGATGTGGATCTTATCATTGTTTATGGGAACTTCATTCATATGGTTCTCCTTTGAGATTCTCTCCACCGTCTATAAACAGAACTTCTCCGGTAATAAACGTATTTGATAAAAGGAAAAGTACGGCATCAGTTATGTCAGAAAGTTTGCCGGAGCGATTTAACAGGTTTCTGCGGCTTAGTTCTCTGATATATGTTTCGTCTTTCCCCTCCGGAGGCAATATTATGCCGGGAGCGATGCCGTTTACACGAATTTGCGGTGCCAGCTCAACAGCCATCATTTCAGTTATTTGATGAAGCATACTCTTACTCAGCTGATAGGCGGCATGGTTCATATCGTATCGTTTTATGCAGCTGTCTAATATATTAATAATTGATCCCTCTCTATTCTGTTTCACTATGTGCTGTGAAAGCCTGAAAGGTGCTATTGAGTTTATCGCTAATGTATTGTTCAACTCCCGGAATGAAAGTGTTGCAAGCTTTGAAGGAGAGAATACGGATGCGTTATTAATAAGTATGTCAACCGGGCCAATCGTGTTCTCTATTTTTTCAAACAAGCTGTCTACATTATCAATATTGGAAAAATCTGACTGAAATTTCCAGGCCTCTATACCAGGTGTTTTAATGTCTGCTAAAGCGCCGTTCACATACTTATCAGCGGATGAGCAGTAGTGCATGATAACATTTACATGGTTCTGTGCCAATACACCGGCTATTGCTTTGCCAATGCGTTTTGCAGCGCCGGTAACCAGGGCCGTTTTCCCCTTTAACAAGTCGTTATTTACACTCAGTTGATGACCTCCGCTTTTGCAATTCTATAGTTAATACTGCAAAATTAAATTTCGAGGCATTATACCATTTGAAGATTAAGTGAAGCAAGTTAGAACAGGCAGGATTGTTATTGAGGTAACGGCCAAAAGTGTCAGTGCTTTGCCTTCCGGCCTCTTCGTTTTGAACGGGTTGTACCGTTAATTAAACTATCTTCTTCTTCATGTGTAAGAAAACGCCACTGGGATGAGGGTATATCGAGCTTAACAGGGCCTATCTGTATCCGCTTCAAGTCAAGCACCTTCAAAGGAGTGTGAAATTGCGGGTCTTGAAGTGCACCAAAAACACGTCTGATATGGCGGTTCTTCCCTTCTGACAACTCTACCCTCAATCTGGTTTTGGGACCTGCATATCCTGAGGGCTCCACTCCTTTAAACTTTAATATACCTATCCGGGTCTTAACGCCCTGCAGTGTCTGCTGAAGCTGCTCATCAGTTATTCGTCCACGGATCCATACCTCATAAAACTTTGAGTACTTACCGGATTGCGTAAGGAGGTCACTCAACCTGCCTTCACGGGTAAGAAGCAGCAAACCTCTAGAGTCCTTATCCAGACGTCCTACAGGCATCCACCTGTCTTCAAGCACAAACCTGGGCAGTATATCATAAACAGTTTTGCGGCTCTTTTCATCAGATAGAGTAACAATGGCTCCTTTCGGCTTGTGAAACATTATGAGCCTGCGGGGTTTTGACGTGGAACGTAAATTCATAATAATTTAATCAAAATCAAATTTGTTCTCTAACGCCCTGTCATACATCTCCTCTATCATATCAAAGAATAGATCGTAGCATTTCTGCATAACATATCTTGCTGTTTCCGCTTCTTCGGCCGACAACGTCTGACTCTCAAACTTCTCAGGGTCACAGCCATGCAGATGACCTGGCTCATACCCAAGATGAACATTACCGAAGTAATTGCTCTCGATTGCACCTGTTGTACAGTTATGTGAAACAAGAAAGAATGTATTGCCTAGTTCCTCTATGACACGGATAAGACAATACCGCACCAATGGGTTTGAAGCCATCTGCGTAAGATTCGCTATTCCGTAGGCAACCAGTCTACTCTGCTTTATATTATCGTTCCACAGAAATTCCAGGCAGTCTGCAAATGTAAAATCCTTGAGTTTGTCCTGTAAATTCCGCATATCCTTATTAATTAAAGAATTATGCTCTGCATCTGTTGCGGCGTGGCTGTTTATCTGCTCCTCGAATTCATTGGCAGGATTTTCATATGGAAGTATATAGTTGTTAATATCAGAAAATGAATTGGCAAAGTATGTAAAATATGGCAGCCAGTTCAACCTCTTTGAGGCGGAAATACTCTCGTCTTCCATATACTTAATAAGCCTGCTTTGTTTAAAATCTTCCTTCATCTGAAAAACAGGATATACAACGTCTTTAACAAGTACTTTATCATTTTCCATTTTATTTACCTCCTTATATTATTATATCATATAAGGTTCTTTATCTATCATTTACCTTTTCTATCTGCACTAAATTAGTATTGTAAGTAGATCCCCCACCCATGTCGGCCAGTCTATCAGGCGTTGTCTGGTTACTGTTGCATCCTCCCGGGCTAAGGTTGTTCCACCAGATTCCTTTATTTACAGCTACACCCTCTTTAAGGTAATCTCCTACAGATGCCATGAGGGTACACTCGCCTCGATCGTTAAACACCCTGACCATGTCACCTGTCTTTACCCCGCGCCTCTCAGCGTCCAGTGAGTTTAATTCCAGGACAGGTTTACCCTCTTCACTCCCCGAATTACGGATATTTGCAAAATTTGAGTTCAGAAATGATTTTGCTGATGGAGTAAGGAGATAAACCGGATATTTCTCATACAGGGCCGGTGAGGTTAAAGGGCCTTCTTCAATGGGTATATGAGCCGGCAGAGGATCATAACCATCGCGTTTCATTTTATCCGAATAAAACTCTATCTTTCCGGAAGGAGTATAAAATTTAAGATCTGTATACGGCATATGAAATTCACCCGGCATATTCAGGCGGATCACACCATCGTTTCGTAAACGTTCCAGCGTTATCCCCCGTAAATAACTGCTGTCAATCTCTAATGCACTCTTGATAATATCAATGGCTGTGTCGTCAAAACAACTGTCCTGAAAACCCATTGATTTTGCCAATGTATTAAATGTATCAATATTCGGCCTGCTTTCTCCCAGCGGCTTTATTACCGGTTCATTCAACTGGAGCGACAGATGGAAGTAAGAGTAGTGAAGGTCAGTATGTTCGAACTCAGTAGTAGCCGGCAATACAATATCTGCATAACGTGCGGTATCTGTCAGCAGCTGCTCATGTACCACAGTAAACAGATCTTCCCTCTGCAGACCTGCAATAACTTTGCGCTGATTAAAGAGTACGGCCGCAGGATTAGAGTTGTAAACAAACAGTCCGTAAATACCCGTATCTGCATTTAAGAGTGTCTCTCCCAATCGATTCATATTAATTGACCTTGGAGTACCTGGGCAGAGATCAATACCTTCAAGTACATCCCACTGAATCGGAAATGCTTCACTGGTAGGATAAAACATTCCTCCGCCTGGATATTTCCACGCCCCGACCAGACCGGGAAGGCAGGATATTGTACGTATCATCATGCCGCCGTTTGTATGATGCTGCATACCTGATCCCGCATAAATGAACGATGGTTTACTGTTCGCATAGGCAGCAGCAAATTTTCTTATTGTCTCTTCATCTACACCGGTAATCTCTGCCACCTTCTCCGGTGAGTACTCCTGTACACGTTCTGACAATGCGTCAAACCCCTCTGTATGGTTTTCAACAAAATCACTGTCATACAGAGATTCATTAATAATTATGTTCATCACGCCCAATGCAAGTGCCGCATCGCTTCCCGGAGCAGGCTGAATATAGAGGTCTGCCATCTCAACAGACTTGATTTTATCCGGGTTAATGACTACGTATAAAGCGCCTCTCTTTTTTGCTTCCTTTATCAATGGTATCTGGTGGATGTTAGTATAATATGGATTTGTACCCCAGGAAATTACCAGTTTTGATTCCGGTATGGCTAACGGATCAGCGCCTAAGGATGCGCCCAGCGTATATTTATAACCAATTCTTCCACCCTTGGAACATATTGTTCTGTCAAGGCCTGAAGCTCCCATGTGATTAAAGAAACGTTTGCCTGCAACATTACCGTTAACAAGTCCAAGTGTACCCGACCCACTGAATGGCAGTATGGACTCTGCACCGTGCCTGCTAATGATATCCTTAAACCGGGATGCGACTGTCTCAGCTGCCTCATCCCACGATATTTTCTCGAACTTACCGGCCCCCCTCTCACCAACTCTTTTAAGGGGATAAAGAACTCTGTCAGGGCTATAGACCCGTTCCGGATAGTTCATTACCTTATTACAGAGAAAACCCCTGGTTACAAAATGGTCCGGATCCCCCTTAACCTTAACCAGTTTGCCATCTTCTACGCGTGAAATTATTCCGCAGGTATCGGGGCAATCGTGCGGACAGACACTTCTCAGTTCTTTACTCATCGGCATTTTACAATATTTTAATGTTCTATCTTCGACAAATACGAATGGTTAATCATAACAACTCATTCACAACAAGTAAATAGAGCATGTTCAGTTTTTACCCTAACCCTGAATATTATTTTGTTGAAAATTGAGCTTTTTTTATGATAATCAATCAATGGTTACAGTTCAATACGACAAACTAATTCTTACTGCAATTCTTGCTGCAAAGCGTGCAGGAGAAGCGATTTTGGATGTATACGACTCAGATTTTGCGGTTGAGCAGAAGGATGACAAATCGCCACTGACTCTGGCAGACAGAAGATCTCACGAGATCATTACGGATGTTCTGGAAAAGACCGTAACCGTTAATGACTCCACGGTACCTGTTCTAAGTGAAGAGGGAAAAGAGATCCCCTATGATAAAAGAGAAAAGTGGGAATATTTCTGGCTGGTTGACCCTCTCGACGGAACAAAGGAATTTGTTAAAAGAAACGGTGAGTTCACCGTAAACATTGCACTCATACACAAACACAAACCGGTTCTCGGGATTATATACATACCAGTGAAGGATGTATTCTACTTTGCTGCAATAAACCTCGGTACATACAAGCTGGAAAATAGCGAAATATTATCAGATGATATATCAATAAAAGAGCTTATAGATAAATCTCAAAAACTCCCTCTTATCAGTAACAACAGTACTACAATTACCGTTATTGGCAGTCGATCACACAAATCAGAGGAATTTTCAGAATTTGTGGAACGGTTAAATGAGAAGCATGAAAATGTTGAGTTTATCTCGTCCGGCAGTTCATTGAAGCTCTGCCTTGTTGCTGAGGGCAAAGCCGATGTCTATCCTCGATTTGGCCCCACAATGGAATGGGACACAGCTGCCGGGCAGGCAATTGTAGAACTGGCAAATGGTACGGTAATGAACATACAAACCAATGAGTCTCTAAGCTATAATAAAAACAGTCTGTTGAATCCTTTTTTTATAGCATGCGGGCAGGGTTTCAGTCTAGGTTAATCATGAAAAAACAACAGTATAAAACTAAAATAACCAGAATTTTACTATCTGTAATTTTAGCAGCTTTTTTATTGATAAATGGCTGTGCGACGACTGACACCGGCCCACCGCTTTCCGAGATTGAATTAAAGAAGCTGGAGGATGAGATTGAAGCCATGGCTACAGAAATTTATATCAATGATCTGGTCAGTGTATGGAAGGTGGGACTTAAAGTCCTGAGTATTATGCCGGAAGGGACATTTAAAAAACATGCTGTGATAGGTGCTCTCGTCCAGGATAACACAGAAAAACTCGCCAAATATTATAATCTGCCGACAGAGGATGGATGTGTTGTCGTTGGTGTAATAGAGAATTATATAGCTGACCTGGCAGGAATTAAAGCGGGTGATATGATAAAAAAGATAGATGGTAAAGAGATCAAGGAGAGCGATCATGTTACTTTTCAGGCTGACACTATTTCAACCGTAGTAGTCGAGAGGAATAATCAGAGACTCTCCTTTGACGTAGAACCTGAAGAGAAACCATACGTACGTATTCGTCTAAAGGAAACGGGGAAGATTAACGCATACGCAAAATTCAGCGGAATAGAATTTACTACGGGAATGGTCCATTTTGTAGAAGATGAGGATGAACTTGCCGTAATAATGGGTCACGAGCTTGCACATCTTACCGCCAAACATCTACCCAAGAACATCACCATAGCAACATTATGCGGAACACTGGGCGGCCTTACTGGACCTTTCGCACCTCTCACAACCCAGGCATTGTACGCACCATACAGCAGGAAAAACGAACGGGAAGCAGATTACCTGGGCCTTATCTACGCACATAATGCAGGTTATGATGTACAAAAAGGAGCTGCTCTCTGGAAACGCTTTGCCCTGGAAATTCCAAAAAGCCGGTCAAAAAGTTTTCTTCGTACTCATCCGGCAAGCCCGGAAAGAATTCTGAGAGTTAAGAAGGTGGGAGAGATGATAAAATCCGGAAAAAATCCGCTTGTGGATTTAATACTCAACTAATTGACAAAACAATATTATGCACTTTAAAAGCCAACTTATTAAAGGCCTGATCGCAACTTTTATTGCGTGTGGTGCCGGCACAGCAGGATATAAGTTACTTGGTGGTCCTGAATGGTCTCTTCTAGATGCAATCTATATGACCATTATAACACTCACGACTGTCGGGTTTGGAGAGATACAGGACCTGTCTGCCAATCCATATGCCAGAATACTCACCATTTTCATAATTCTTTTCGGAATGGGAAGTCTTCTTTTTGTGGTGAGTACGGTCACAGGATTTTTAGTAGAGGGTGAATTGACAAATGTTTTTGGGAGGAGGAAAATGCTTAAAGAGATATCAAACCTGAAGAATCACTTTATCGTATGCGGGCTTGGAGATATTGGCAGCACCGTCGTAAAGGAGTTGAAACAGACAAAGAGAGACTTTGTTGTAGTTGATACGAATACTGAAATACTTGAAAAACTGAGTGAGGTGGAAAAAATACTCTATATCAACGATGATGCAACTAATGATGAGACACTTATAAACGCCGGAGTACACAGAGCCCAGGGCCTGATCACTATTCTATCAGAAGACAAGGACAACCTGTTTGTTACCTTGACGGCAAAACAGCTGAACCCGAAATTGAGGATAGTATCAAAGGGTGTAGGTGAGCACGCAATAAAAAAACTGAAAATGGCGGGTGCCGATTCTGTTGTATTGTCAAACGCTATTGGAGGCCTGAGGATGGTATCAGAACTGATCAGACCTGCCGTCGTCGGCTTTCTAGACAAGATGCTGCGCTCACAAAAAGGTAAGTCTTACAGGTTTGAAGAGGTCACAATACCCGCAGGATCAAAGTTCATCGGGCAGACACTTGCTAAAGCAAATTTACTGCATAATACCAGGCTGCTTTTAGTCGCGATGAAAGAAAAAGATGGAGATTTTGTATACAACCCCGAAAGTTCATCAGTAATCAAGGATGAAACGGTAATCGTGGTAATGGGGGAGAGTGTGGAGACGAATAGAGTGAGAGAATGGGTGGAAAATCATTCTCAAACACACTGAGTTATACTTAATGAGTTCTTATTTTGGTGACCAAACCTCAATCCGATGCCCCTCAGGATCAAAAAAATAGAAAACCTGAGCACCCCATGGATGTTCCCTGACCGGGTCTATTTCCAGTCCGCTGTCACACAAAAATTGACGTGTCCTTTCAATGTCCTCAACCTGTAGTGCTAACGTTATACCTGCCCCGCCGCTGCTCTTGATAGACGCCCTCCGCTCATCTGCGATACTGATATGTGCAGTCTCAGTCAACTTAAACTCGATAAACCAATCTGAGTCATGGGTAATCTGCAGCTTTAAACGGTTCTTATAGAAATCAACCGTTTCATGCCATTTCTTACAATAGAGGATAGTATTGGCAGTTTTAAGTAAGAAAGTATCTGTCATTTTATTATATCTACAATCAAGCTGGATCGCTACCGCGACGAATAACTATCCTTCGACTCCCCGTTCGACCCGGCACTGGTGGAGAGTCGAAGTGTTATCAACATTAAAACAGAATACTACCGGATTTCAACAATTTTCCTCTGTTTTTTCCCCTGACTTCTTAAAATTCCAATATCCGGCCAGAAGTGACCCGGACAGATTGTGCCATATACTGAACAGTGCACCCGGGATTGCCGCTATTACTGTGAAATGCTTAATGGCCAATGCGACACTCAGCCCTGAGTTCTGCATACCGACCTCAATGCAGAGGGTACGGCACGTTCTATTATCAAATCCAAGGGACTTAGGAAGCCAGAAGCCGATTAAGAGTCCGCACAGGTTATGCAGCATAACGGCACAGATAATAACATACCCGATCTCTTTCAGTTTTGTCTGATTAAGGCCGATGATGATAGCGATTATTACAACGATTGCAATGGTAGATAAAAACGGGAAAATGGAACCTGCCTTTTTTATTCTTGTCCCCAGGAATGTATTAAGAGTCGTCCCGGCAAGAACAGGTATAAGGACCATCTGTAATATGCTGAGCAGCATTTTTACGAATGGGACATGTACAATCTGATGCAGATAGAGCAGAGAAAGGGCCGGCATCGCAAACACCGCAATGAGCGTAGATGCCAATGTTAAGGTAATTGACAATGCAACATTACCCCTGGCCAGATATGAGATCACATTAGATGCAGTTCCACCTGCACTGCTTCCCACAAGGACCATACCTGCAGTAAGCTCGGGAGACAGGCCAAACGATTTTGATATCAAAAATGCCGACAGAGGCATCACAAAATATTGGAGCAGTACACCAACCACTATTATTTTCGGAGACTTGACTGTCTCACTGAAGTCAGACCATTTCAGAGTCATCCCCATGCAGAACATTACTACAGATAAAAGTGGAATAATTGCAGGTTTCAACACTGCGAACTGATTGGGAAAGAAAAATGCAGTAGCAGATAAGAGGATCGCCCAAAAAGGAAAAAGCCTTGTTAATAAAAGAATCATATTATAGTTTCCCGAAGTTAATCGTAGTAGTATGGACTAACAAGCTTGTCCCTCTTTTCTTCAACATCTCTAAAAACTGACTATTGAATCATAGTTTTACTAAATAGCAAGCAAAATGGAAAAGAGAGGTGATCCCGTGAGATGCAAAAAAGTGGAAACCTGCAGAATATTTTATCCGCTGAGGAAAACAGGTCTCCTGAGGTGACCCTGTTAGCTCGTCCTAGATCCGACTCAGTCGGGAAACTCAGAAAAAAACTTTAGAAAATAAATTATTTGTTAGATTGTCAGGACTTTTTCGCAACACCAATGTAGTTACCCATTAGAAGGTGCTTGTCAATAAGAAAACACTCCCCGCTCGCACAAAATAAA
>CAYFOK010000013.1:0-106018 GCA_964344685.1 uncultured Candidatus Scalindua sp.
ATCATATCAATATTACTACTGAAGTGTCAGATTAAATATAAACTATCTCAATTTATGATTCCCTGTGTCTACTGTTTTTATTATGAACCTATACAGATGGTAAGATGGGAGGAGCAGTATCTTTTTGATCATTCCGAGAAGAGATATCTGGACGCTTAAGCCGGTGTTTCAGTTTAAATGCAGATTATTGACATCCTTAGATTATTGATAAAGATAATATTGATGAATTGACTGATGTACTTGATGATGCTATAAGTTTTGTTGAAAATCAGATAAAATAATTCTACAGTTAAATCACAATATTTGTTGGTTTAGTACATGTACCATTAAGTATTAATACGGATAATATTGAGTTATTAATTCACATCAAGAGGGGTTCTGGCTAAATGGTGATTGTCAGGTCTCAAATGAAAAATGCGAGTATAGATTGATTGAGCAATGTAATATTGTAATTTTTGATGTCATTAATAGAATTGCAGGAGAGATTGAATTAATAGATGGCATGGCTATTGTCCTCGCTGAATATTCGCCATACGCTTTCATAGCCGTATTGTTTTATCTATGGTTTAGTTTGAGGGTAGACGGGAAATATTCTGCTTTAGTTGCCGGTTATTCCGCAATCGCAGGTGTCCTGATAAATCGGTTCATTACGCTTTTCTATTTCCATCCTCGTCCTTTTATGCTGGAGATAGGAACACAATTAGTTTATCACGTGCCTGAATCATCGTTCCCATCCGATCACACAACCTTTATGCTATCAATTGCAGCCATGTTATTGTTCCTCAGGTCAACAAGGGGAATAGGTCGGCTATTGTTTCTTTTGGGGTTGCTTAGTGGTATCTCAAGGGTCTTTTGCGGCGTCCATTTTCCGATGGATATATTTGGCTCAGTATTAGTGTCATTTATTGCAGCATCAATGATTTGGATTTTAAGAAAGAAGCTGAGAGTGATAAATAACTTTATAGTAAACGTGTATTTTAGCATTATCATCAGAAGAAGATTATATACACCCATCAAGAACAAATTAAAGAAAGTTTTAAATAACAAAGAGTTGAATTAGAATGAATAAAACAAGCAAACATGACAAATTCTCTCATGGTATTAAGGGCTGGTTAGATGGACAATCTCAGCTTGAAGATGCAATAGATAAAAATGTAATGAGAAAGTTAATATCTTGGGGACTCAGCGGCTTGGCTATATGGACGGATTGATGTGGGCAGCTTTTGTAGTTCAGGTGGGTACAGGGAAATTTTTAGTGTTTCACTACATTTCACCTCTTGGTGAGGCTATTAACAGTATTCAGTATAATAAGGCATGAAACCTTATATTAAAAAGCAGGCCACTTATTTGCTGCTTCCATTCTACAGTGTATTAAATCTTACAAATAACAAGTTCTGGTTTGTTGCCTTTTTTGGTATTTATGCATTTATTTTTATAACCGTTCCGTTTATCGATAGAAACCATGAAAGAAGAACGAGAATTTGAAAAAACTAATTTCATGTTTACATTTAATTTTCAGTCTATTGCTCTTCGACATCCAAACGATTTGTATTAATGAATACGATTTGTCTTTCACTCTGTTCTCTATTGACAGAATATTAATAAGAATTAGAATACGAAGAATTATTTTATAGGATAAAGTCAGGCGGGTAAACATTGAGTAACAGCGTTAAGGTGAAGAGGGTAATTGTAATTAAGAATATTTTATTGGCAATGATAATATTGTCTGTAGTCGGTTGCGCATTGATGCAGCGTACAACCGACCCTACAGTGCAGACAAAACGTCAGATTACTTATAACTGGTCACAAATAGCAAATTATTTTACTAAAAAAGAGGTAGAAAATATATTGGGCCCTCCCACTGATATTCAATATAGTGAAGAGGCAGAGATATGGAAGTATGAGTATGATATCGCTCTATCATTTGGTACTATCAGTTTCCGTAAAAGCGACAATCGTATATGGTTTATGTCAAAACCTTCTTTTTAGTAAGATCTATAGTGCCAACATTATACTTCCACTCCTGTCATAAGAGCCGTGTATCATATACCTGTTATGTATTAATCTGTGACTAAAAACTGAAAAAGATTTTCCTCCTTCCATCAGTTGAACCTGTTCAAGAGTATTATATATAATGATAGAAGAACAGGTATATTTCGACTCGGATGTATTGAAACAGGATGAGGCGTTGACATATGATGAAAATGTGCTTAATCCTCTGATGACTCTTTTGTGTGCGCCGTATTAACATTTCCACAAAATAGTAATGATATAGATATAGAAAATAATTACTTTAATTCACAACTTTCACTTCATCTCATCCGGATAAATTAGTTCTGGCAGTAAGAACAGAGATCAGTTTATTAGAGCAGTTGACCGCCCGATACTTCATTTCAGGCCTTATTAATAATTAGTAAGTATTTAATCTACAGGTTCTTGCTACAATGCTCAAAAAGCACATTTGAACCATTCTTCCATAGTATTCCTGGCTAAAGACAGATTAACACTCGTTTACATCTCAAACTGCTAATTTACAGATAATTTCGTAAGTATTACAGTCACAGGACTTAAATCATTTCTAGGAAAATATTTCAGCAGGTAAACAAGAAAATAAAATTATCATATATATAGAATTGGTTTCTAACTAACAGATTGCTATTATGAGCCAGTATTTAACAGCCTTTTTAATGAATAAAATATTTGGTGTTTCAATAAGTTGTTAGTTATTAGTATGTTATGACCAATTTCTTCTGTCACAATTAATTGGTATTAGAATTGCACTCAAAGCAGATATGGCAAGAACCAAGGATAACGCTTTAGTTAGATATGAATACATAGCATATATTCATCTGCTGGAGATCGACAGTGTCAGGGAAATATTGCTTACACTGGATGATTCAGTCGATATTATGGCTGAAAATGAACATATCAAGTGGACTCCGGTAAGAAATCTGAATATTGATGTTATAGATTTAACTGATGATAATGGAAGCAGTTATGATGCCTCTTCAAAAAAAATTATAAATAGAATCTGTGGGCTTTTTGACGCTGAGCCATTAGATTGGAAGTATGCTCGAATACTGGTTGACAATAAATCATGCACAAAAGATAACTTTGCAATAGCAAAGGTGCCAAGAAGTCCGATTACGCCCATTATGTTTGAGATAAATGAGTAGATAAATGTCAAGAGAATAATTTAATTATTATCTTTTAAAATTTTAAAAAAAGCTGGCATTTCATCTGAAACAGTCTATAATTTCTCAAACATTATTAATTACTGTTTATTTTTTTAGACGGTAGAGAAGTACGTCGTGATAAGGGCAAATCGTGAGTGATCACGAGACGCAAAGTGAAGGGTCTTAACAGAGTTGTTTTAGCAAAGATAGCCTTACTGCCAAAGATGTTTAATTAATGTCTTCGGTTGTAAGGCTTTTTTTATTGGTTTTTAGATAGCTGGAAAACTGTCTTTATAACAGTTATTAGTTTTATTGTCGAAGATCAAGATGTAGAGTAATAGCATTGCCAGGGAAGGGGTAATGTTGAGAGCTTTTGTAATTCGTTTGCTATTAGGGCTTTAGGACATGGCAAGGAAGTTTGTTATTTAATTCTTATGGCAGACGGTTTCAAGAAGAGGTTATGAATGATGATTAGTAGAAAAGTAGGATTGGGGTTTTTATCTGCCAGGAAGATTGTATCTGTTTTTCTTGCCGGTATGTTTGTGTTTTTATCTAGCATGTTTTTCGTTAACATTGTGAACGCTGAGGTATTTAAAGCAACCGCATACTGCTCCTGTAAGAAATGCTGTGATAAGGACCCTTCTGATAAGTGGTATGGCATTACGGCAACAGGTAAAAGGGCACGTTGGGGAACTGTAGCAGTAGACAAGAGAGTGATAAAACTGGGCAGCAAGTTAAGAATAAAGGGGTTTCCAAATACTATATTCAGGGCTGAAGATGTTGGGGGAGCCATAAAGGGCAATCATATTGACGTATGGTTTCCCAGTCACAGGGAAGCATTAAAGTTTGGAGTTCAGAAGATTGTGGTTCATCGCGTTAGAAACGGTTAACATATAAATAAACCGTTTCAGTTTGATCTACTGTAAAATATTATTGCCTGTCAGAAATTAATGGAACTGGTTTTTTGCTTTGTGAATTCCTGCCTGAAGATTGGCAGGAACTCACAAAGTTCTTGATATAAAGTTCCTTCGTTTGTCTGCATATAACACTCCGATATATCCACATTTCTTAAAATTCTTGATTAAGTAGACAATTAATACCTATGAATGCAGCTATTTTAGCTATTTTCTCTCTATCCTGCTTTTTTGCGAGTTATTACTTTTATTCTAAATTTCTTGCTAAGAAGATCTATAAGCTGGACAATGAGATTATAACACCTGCCCACGAATTTAAAGACGGGATAGACTATGTTCCTACAAATAAGTATGTGCTTTTTGGACACCATTTTACATCAATCGCCGGTGCAGCACCAATTGTTGGCCCAGCAATAGCAGTAATATGGGGATGGCTGCCAGCACTTTTATGGGTAGTTTTTGGTACGATCTTCCTGGGTGCTGTACACGACTTTGGGTGCCTTGTCATATCAGCAAAGAATAAAGGACACTCTATTGGCGATTTGACAGGAAAAGTTATTGGCAAGAGAGCGCGTGCACTGTTTCTTACTATTATTTTTTTCCTTACATGGATTGTCATTGCGGTGTTTGCTTATATTATTGCCACTCTGTTTTCACAATTTCCAACTACGGTACTACCGGTTAACATTCAGATAATTATTGCCGTTACTATAGGCATCATAATTTACAGATCAAAGTTTGGAATTCTTATCCCGTCATTAATAGCACTGATTGTTCTATACGCTTTCATATACCTTGGTACGTACGTCCCGGTAAGTTTGCCGGCATTTGTTGGAAGTCAGGTAGAGTCATGGGTAGTTCTGCTATTTGTATATGCTTTTATTGCGTCAGTACTTCCCGTCTGGTTGCTGCTCCAGCCTAGAGATTTTATCAATTCACAACAGCTTTTTGTTGGATTGGGGATTATGTATCTGGGGCTTTTTATAGTACATCCTCCTATGGTTGCACCTGCTCTCAATCTTGAGGTTGCTGGCGGCTTGCCATGGTTTCCATTTCTATTTATTACTATAGCCTGTGGTGCAATATCGGGATTCCATGGTCTTGTCGGTTCCGGTACTACATCCAAGCAGCTTAATAAAATTGGGGATTCCAGGATGATTGGTTTTGGATCGATGCTGGGAGAAGGCTCACTTGGACTGATGTCTGTAATCGCCTCAACAGCAGGATTCGCAACATTAGCCGCATGGAAGAGTCACTATTCAAGCTGGAGTACAGCCGGAAGTATGGATGCGAAGATGGGAGCCTTTGTTAATGGAGGCGCCTATTTTCTTAAGGAGGGTCTTATGCTCCCTGATGGATTCGGTACTACACTGATTGCCGTTATCGTCATAAGTTTTGCTGCTACTACACTTGACACCTCAACAAGAATCCAGAGATACATAACCAGTGAGTTGGGAGAAATATACAATATTAAAATCTTTGAAAACAGATACGTGGCTGCAGCGATTGCCGCATTTACACCGCTTATTCTCATCTTTGGTGGAGAGGGGTTAAGCTGGAGACGTTTATGGCCGATATTCGGTGCTACAAACCAGATGCTTGCAGGGTTGTCACTACTGGTTCTGACCGTATATCTGTATAGAAAAGGCCGAAATATTTTATATACTTTAATACCGCTTATCTTCCTTATTATTATGACATCAACGGCAATGATTCTGAGCCTGAAGGATTTTATAAAATCAGGTAACTGGGTATTAAGTATTCTGTCAATGCTCCTGCTTGCATTTTCTGCCTGGATTACCCTTGAGGCAATCAGTGTTGTACGGAGTTTAAAGAATGAGGATAATAGTGTGGACAATTTGGTTTAAAAGTTTGTGAAAGAGAGCCCTTTTATTTTCTTATCTTTAAGAACTTCATCTCATATAGACACTTCAAACATATTTGCTTAGTTGCATTCTTTCAATTTTCAGCAGTGCTTTTTATAATTTGTACTGGCCATTGATAAAAAGATGGTTTTTCTAACCTTTTCTTTTTTTATGACCTAATGGTGCTTATTTGGAGTTAGTATGGATATAACAATAAAGGGCCAGAAAGATTCAAACCGCAATACCAAATCATCAATCTCAAAAAAACAAAACTTAAAAGCCAAAAATAGCGCTTGCTCATCATTAACTGTTAGAGATCTATAACATTATTTGTTATGAAACTATAACAAATAAAGAATACAGAAATCATCTTGTTTTCTTAACTCCTTAGAATACTGCCGCTTATGTAACTGATTTCCATAAAAAAATAGTGGCATGTTATTTGTTCTAAGAAGAATTAGAGATTCAATAATTGTGTTACAGCATCTCTATAATGCAAAAGAACGAAGTGCCTAAGAGTGTTACAAAGAGAAGAGTGGTTTATTGTGTTGCTTGCCATAACGTTATAATAGGTAAACGGTTACAGAGTTTTAAAAGCAAAATATATATTGACAACTGGGAAAATTTTTCCTATACATCTTGGTTCGTCTTTAAATATAAGCCATTTAGTATATAAGTAAGTACAAAGTAGGTACATAATATAACTGCTTTAGGATGTTTTGTCTTATATTCTAAGAATCATTTCTTACATTAAAATAAAACTAAAGTCAGTATTACTTACATATTGTAGATAAGTAATTTTAATTCCTGAGTGGTAGAGTTTTGTTTCTCCATATTTAATCTTTTGATTGAATCGAATTAGATTGATTAATATTTAATTCCTCGCATGATCTAACGACATTAAAGATGACGTCATGTTTATATACACAAGTGAAAAACCAGGAGGGTTTGTTTGTGCATACCATTCATTAATCTCAAAAGTTGATAAATGCCGTAAAATCCTTTGATCCAGAAAAATTAATGAGATAAAGATAAATCTGTTAGAGAAAGGAGTAGAAAACTAATGAGTAAGAAAGCGTTATTGGTAGGAGTTAATAAATATAAATATGTTGGGTCCCTTAATGGATGCGTAAATGATGTACGCAACATGGCAGACATCTTGACAAGCTTTTATGATTTTACTCCAGACAATATAAGAACCATTGTGGATGAAAGTGTTACCAGAAACAATCTGATGGATAGACTTGATTGGCTTATAGATGATGCTCAAGAAGGGGATTTGCTTTTATTCCATTTTGCAGGGCACGGCTCTCAGATACAGGACCGTGATGGTGATGAGCTGGAAGACTCATTGGATGAAATATTGTGTTTACATGATATGGATTTTAGAAATAGTGATTCATATCTGGTTGATGATGATTTTAACGATATTATTGACAGACTGCCAAAAGATGTATACCTGACTGTCTGTATTGACGCATGCCACTCAGGCACTGCAACAAGGGATCTAGGCTTATTAACATCAGAGTTGCAAATTCCGTCGGAAAAGAGGAAAATCCAGCCACGTTATCTAAAACCACCGGCAGACTTAGAATTGAGAAATTATGGTAAAACCTTAAATATTCGTCGTCTGGGTACTAAAGTCAGGGAAGATAAAAAAAATGCCGTTTCCGATAGTTCAACCAGGGCAAACCATGTTTTACTCGCAGGCTGCATGGATGAACAGACATCTGCTGATGCCTTTCTTAACAATGATTATAACGGAGCTTTTACATATTACCTTTGTAAAACGATACGTGAGACAAGGGGCGCAATTACATACAAAGATTTGATCAAAAAGGTGCGGGAGCGTCTTGTATTTAATTCATTTAGCCAAATTCCTCAGCTCAATGGAAATGAAGACTTGATGAAGTCTAACTTCCTTTCCATCCCTGCGAAATATGAATTAACCTGTGAAGAGGGCCATCCGCTTGTATGTAAAGAAGGCCATCCCCCAAAAGGATATAAACCTCCGGTTAAACCAGAAAAGGATCAAGACAAAACAAAGAAACGGCGTAAACCCATCAAGAGAGTGTATATTTCTTCAAAAAAATCAAAACTGGCTATATCCAAGGGTATCATTCTCACATCTGATTCCGGATTTATTGGTTCTGTAAGAGATCTCACAAACCTGGCTGTGTTTAATGATGACAAAGGTAAAGATAAAAATAAAAAGAGAAATGTCAGGCGTGATGTACTGGGTGATACTTATAAACCGGAACTTTTGGATATTCTGGAATGTAAAAATACAGGTGATGATAAAGCCACGACTACAAATAAAAAAAAGAATGAAAAGAAAGTATTTGAGCTAACCAACTTAATTGAATTCCGTCCGGATGAGCAGCGTGCAATTGGTGCTGAGAAAATCTTAGAACCTGTCCCACTTGATGTAAGATGTGGCAAAGACGAAGAAGCCGCTCTGCTATCGTTTGAAGATGGTGTCTGGTCATGGCATTTTAAGAATGAGAATAAAGGTGGTCAAAAAACGAGAGGTTTGAAAGATGAAAACATAAATTCTTTTAATGTTCCGTTTAAGGTGCAGCATAGAACGACAAGAGGTATCTGGAGTAAAGTTGTTTATGTTTTTAAGTTCGCAAAAGACTGGATTAAGGATGGGAGTGATACTGCTATTCTGAATATGCTAAGAGCGCATGAAGGAGGAACAATTACTGAAGGAATTAAACTCATTGAACATAACAAAGGCTTCATTGAAGGTCTGTCTAAAGAAAAAGGATTTTCTAAGTGGGGTAGTATTAAAAGCGATATAAAAAAGAAAAACAGGGCATTGCTCTTTATTCATGGTACGGCAAGCTCACTTGAAGGCGGTTATGCTGACGTCAATACCAAAATACTGGAAGCGCTTAAAGATAAGTATCCGGTAATTCTGGGTTATGACCACTTTACTCTGTCCAAGACCCCGGAAGAAAATGCGAAGGACCTTATTAATAATTTAAATAAACTGAAGAAAGCTAATATATTAGATAACAAATTTAAGGTTGATGTAGTAACGCATAGTCGTGGTGGACTCGTACTGCGTTCATTTGTAGAGCTGATGAAGGGGTGTGATTATGTAGATAATGCGACTATGGTAGCATGTCCTGCCAGCGGAACAGATCTCGCGAATCCAAGAAAATGGGACTCCCTGGCAAGTATGATCAATCTTCTGTCAAATGTATTTGCTTTTGCGGGCGTAGTTCCTCTGAAAATATTCTTCGGTCTTATTGGAGGATTGATAAAATTCGTCTCAAGTAAGGTGAAGGACCAGGATGCTATTCCTGGAATCTGGGCGATGAATCCACATTCAGATTTTATTAAAAAACTGAATAAAAACAGTGCTAAGATCGGTGGGAAAGTGATCTATAACACAATTGGTTCTGATTTTGAGCCGTCAGGGTTATTAAGGGGAGGGGTAAAAGACGATATTGCGGATGGTATAGCGGATGCATTTTTTGGAGACCCTAACGATTTGGTAGTCGATGAGGAAAGGATGAAAGTTAAATGGCCGAATGGTATTGCAAGTGGGAAAGTAGACCCAAACTTTAGATTTGAACCGGAAGAACACGTCTATCACTTAAATTATTTTAGACAGGCCGAAACGTACGAGATGCTGGGAAAATATTTTGAAGTGGATCTGGATACGGTCATCAAGGAATGTGTGTCAACAAATCTTCTCAGGAGAAATCGTAATAATGTTGGGAGTGTCTGAATCAGGGAAACAATAGCCTCTTGAATTTGAAATTCAATATATAAAGTTTATTGTTGGAGACAGTAAATAATTTAACTAAATGAATATTTTAACTCAGCCCGTTATATCAAATATGGGGGATTTTTAATGTTTCACATTATAAGTAATGTCAAATTTCAATACCTATTAGTTAGCCTGATATTTATAACCGGAACGATAGGGTGTGCTACATCTCAATATGAAACTAGATCAGCGCCTACTCAAAAGGATAGTGAGGTTGTTCACGGAATACAAATAGAGAAACAGTCTATTCCTTCTGTGGAAGATATGAAGACTGCTACGGGTATGATTACTAAAGATCGTGATAAGGAAGATATAAGAATTGAAGATTTAGCAGTTGCGGTGCCTAAGGATAGTGGTAAGAAGATGACGGCCAATATGGGATCTGTTACGATGGACAGGGCTGGAATCAAAGGTAAGGTGGCAAACAATGCCAAAAGTAAGGGGCTGGGGCAAGTGGTTATCAAGAGACAGCCTGAACTCACTGCAGATGCAAAAAGTGATGTAATGTTACCGAACAGGTCCATATCGACGACAAAAGAGAAACAAAGTAAATCAGTTACTGCAGCCTTACCTTCTCGCTCTCGTTCGAAAGATCTTCATGAACGTATGAAAAAAGATGATGTTCGTGCTTCACGTGCCGCCAGGAAGAAATATTTAGAAGGTCTTTCAGATGAATCCCGACTGGAGGAAGCTGAAGATGAAGACGGCATGGTAGAGCAGGAGCAAATAGCAATTAGTAATTATGGAGATGGAGATGATGATTCTGCTTTATTAGAACGTTCAATAATGAGTGATCTAGAAATTACTAAAGGAGCTGCAGCTGAGGGAGAATCCGAGGGCGAATCCGAAGAAGAGCGCGAAAGTGTATACAAGGAGAGGCTCAAAATCAGATCTGTAGACTCCGAAGCAGGATACTATTCAGAAGACATGAATTACCCAAGATCTGGGGCTGGATCATCCAGTCCTAAAGGGGCAGAAGGTGAATACGAAAGCCCAAGCGTTGCCACCGAAGCTGTACCAGAAGCCAGATACGCTCCGGAAGATGCACCCGGAGCGCATTACGATCGAGATGATGATATGCTTTATTCAGTAGAAAGTCCTGACATGGAAACGTCATCACCCCCTGTGGCGTTGTCTCCTCCGGACTTTAGCGGGAGAGCAGGTAGGGCTCCATCTTCTGTATATGATGAGGAAGATATTGTACATCGTGATACGGTTAGAAGTGGATCTCAAAGGGAGCGGACTTCATATGAATCTCGTCGAAAAGAAGAGGCTGAACGGGAAGATGAAATGCATTATTCAGAAGAACATTTAGATATCTATACTGCTATGCCATCAATGCCTGGAACAAGAGAATATGTTGCTAAAGAGGGTGAATCCGAAGGCGAATCCGTACGGGAAGAAGAAGCTGACGAAGAAGTGACGGCTAGTGAAACAACTACCGTAGAACGCTACCCGACTATGAAATTTACTAATGAAGAAAAAGAGGAAATAAATAAGATTGAGATTGGAAAAGTGCTTACCGTAAAGGTTTCATTGACTAAGGAGATTGAGACACTAGAAGTTGTAATTACAGAAGGAGGATCTGACAAATTAAGAATGCCACTTCCACTTCCAGAAGGAGAGAAATGGGAGATAGGTGTTGACCTGGCAACCGATGGCTTTACATTCAAGGATGGTATAAACAGCAAATCAATTACGTTACCAAAGAATGGAAATTCTACAATTGCTGAATTCGAGCTACTACCAAAGGTGACTGCAACACGTCAGAATATTTCTACAATTTGTGCTACTTTATTTCATCGAAATAAACGTATAGGAAAATTCGTACGTAATGTGATTGTAATAAATCCGTCTATTGAAGCAGAACACGAAACAAGTGCAGACAGTATGATTGCATTAAAGCCTCAAAAAAGGAAGCCTATATCAGTGCCTGATAGTCAGACTGACCCAGATACTGAAATAGATCTAACCGTTATCATTTATGAAAAATTAGGTCGGATTACAATTGATTCACGTTATTTTAAAAGATTTAATGTTCCTTATTCCAGTGATCCAGGTTTATCAAAGTGGGTTAATCAAAAATATTCCAAGATTTATAAATGTGATAAAAAAAAATCTATAGGTCGTCTTGAGAAAATTGGCGAGGAACTCTATAAAAATCATGCTCCTGCTGCTTTCAAAAAAGCTTTTTGGAAATTAATGGATGATCATAAAGACAATTTTAAAACCATTCAAATATGTTCCGATAATCCAATAATACCATGGGAGCTAATGCGTCCAACCCGTGGGTCTGACGTCTGTGAAGCACTTGGATTGACATTTGACATTTCAAGATGGTATGAGGAATATAGCGATGAAATTGTACCTATTGCACCAAACTCAATTAAATTTGACCGGCTTTCATTGATTGCACCTGAATATAAAGGGAGGTTTGCATTGCCTGAACAAAAGAATGAGATCAAGGAGATTAAAACGATAAGTGGTTATGATAGAGTAGTTGCTAATTACAGTACAATAAAGGAATTATTTGAGAACTTGCCACGGGGGATTGTCCATTTTACTGGACATGGTGCAGTGGAAGGGGACGAAGTATTAGTAGAAATAGAGGGTGAGGAAGATGATACGGTGGCAGATGACTTATTTGCAGACGATTTAGATGATGTGAATGATACAGAAAGTGAGCTGTTCAGAATTCAAGACTATGCAATTCTGCTAGATGAAAATGAAATTTTTGACCTGGATGACTGGAGTCCTGGCAAAGGTGCAAACAAAGGTGCAAATCCATTGCTTTTCTTTAATGCATGCGAAATCGGAAAGGCATATAGAGTTACTAATTTTGTAGATGGTTGGGCTCCTGCATTTCTTGAAGGAGGAGCAAGCGGCTATATAGGAGGGCTTTGGCCTCTTAGAGACAAAAGTTCGGCAGAATTTGCAATACAGTTCTATCAAAAATTAAAGGAGCGTCTTGAAGAAGAGGGTTCAGCAGTAATCTCGCAAATATTAAGGGAAACTCGTAGTGAGTTTCTAAAAAATAAAGACACTACATTTATGGCATACATCTTGTACGGTGACCCAAATCTCACAGTTGTAAAACGGGGTGAATAGATAACAACAGAAGTTCTATCAAAACTGATATTTTAGAAAAGATAATCAAATGATAGTTGTTTATTTAGAGCATTACTTATTTTTATTATAATAATTAAGCCAGTGGATTGTTTATGATGGGAGGGTGATAAATTGCATGATTAGTTTATAGCTATTGTTCATGGATTACTATTTACAATATTTTATTATTTAATAATAACAAAATGAAAGGGATAAATAATGTTAAAGAAAAAGTATATCTTGTTTGTTTTATTATGTATTCCAGTGGTATTGAATTCGTGTATATTTTCTAGTAAAAAGAAACCTAGTGCTAAGCTCAATTCATTTTTTGAGGTACAGAAGAACTATGCAGAAGTACTTGATGAATATGCCGGAGGGCCAAAAGTCACTATTGTTCCCATTAATGGTATAATATATCCTATCGGAACTGTGTTAGCGCAAGGTACAAATAGCCCAATAACTAAGAAATGTATTTTTTCTGGTAATGAAGTAAGTGAACTACCCTTTTCACAACAACCATCGATTAACTTTGATAACAACTTTAATGCAAGTGCAAAGATGCCAGGTGTAGTAGAGAAAGCATTGGGTGGATTTTTTGGTTTGGCAGGAAATATAACGAAAACCAAATCCATGACATTAAGTTACGCCGATTTATCCAGTGCAATTGTTGATGAAGATATAATGGAGGACAAGCTTCTCTCTAGTGAATGTTCGGGTTCCGTAAGTGGTAAGAAAATAACAGTAATAAGGGGTCATATATCTGGAAAACTAAAAACCACATCAAGCTCAAAAATAGATGTAGGCGCTGATGTGAAAATCCTGGAATCAGAAGGAATGAAGTTTAAGTATGACAACAAGGGAGGTTATGAATTGTTACAGGAAGAATCTGTACCAAGGTTTTATGTTTTATGTGACGTTGATATGACTGGGGTTGAACGATTTCGAGAAGCCGCTTTTGAAGGGGCTGGAGCTCCAAGAGGGGTATCACCAAGCCTTACATGGACAAAGCCAGAAGCCGGTATAATTGAAAAGTTTGATATTCCGGAATAATATCAAAAGATAGTAAAATCAGAATGATTCAAAATTGTAGTCCCATGCATCAGTATGGGACTACAATTTCAAAAAGCTGTAATGAAGAGCTTATAATTTTTAAGAAGTGAAGGTCGACAGAGAATATAAACAAAAAATTAAGATACTGGTTTATTATTTCAAAATTGTGGTAAATGCACTTTGACAGTCACAAGGAATTCAGTAGTATGATTAGATGAAATAAGCAAAATAACGATAGAATTAATATTATTGGTTTCAGAGAAAGGTAAATGAGGTGAAAAGCAGACTCATATTATTTGTTCCTATATTAGTAATGTTATTCTCTATGTTTGGTTGTGCTCATCATTATACCTATAACTTTCCAAAACGTTTGGAAATAGTAGAGAACGATGGTGATATATTGGAATTGAATATGAACGAGTTGGCTAAAGAAGGCGAAAAATACTATGTAAGAGCTTCAGTAAACGGAAAGATACAGGAACTGGATAGAACAATTACAGACCCCGAAAAAATAATTTTCCTTGTTAATAAAACAGGGAAACATACATTTACTTTTTATAACGAAGACCCGGAAATTAATTCTCATAGCAAAATATGGGAACAGGATGTTTTTGTTATAAAAAAAGACTCCAAAGGTCTTTCGAAAGATGAAATTGATAAACTGGCACTGAAATATGCACCTATTGCCTTATTAGATGGGGAAGAAGAGTATTTACCGGCATCTATTGCATATTTACAAAACTGGGATGACAATACAAACCAACCGATTGATGATTGTAACGTGGATGTGACCTTAAAAATTCCAGGTATAGAAAAGATATCATTCCCATACAATAAACTAGCTGAAGTACTTCCTTATAACTCACATAATGAGGCTATACTGGATACAATCGGTATTAATCTTCTCAAATTCTTTGCTCGAAAGACTAAAAGAGATGCCCTCAAAGGAAGGAAGGGAGATTCTGAAAATATCACTATTTATTACTCTTATATTCCAAACTCTGAAAAATCAGATCAAATCGTCATTAATTATCACTTCCTTTATGCCTATGATCCTAAAATGGAGGCTGAAGATGATAAGAAAAAGTTTTCTCATGTTTTTGATCGTGAAAGTATGAGCCTTGTCTTCCATTGGGATAAGAACAGGGTGACTAGTATTCCTGATAACTCAGATGTATCAGGAGCTTCTCTAAATCCAAGGCCGGAATATATTATATTTGGAGCACATGTCACAGGGCAAAACATTTATTTGATTGATGATGAGAACATTCCGCAGGAGTCAATTGATGGGAAGAAGAGGTTCAAGCCAACTGATAATGATAAGTTGCAAGTATGGACTGCTCCACGCATTAAAGTCAAATGGAAAGATGTTGTTAAAATTAAGAGTCATCCCACTGTTGCGGTTGCACGTGGGTCACATGCTCTCTATCCGATACCCGGATGGTATTATGTAAAGCAGACGAGATTGCTGGAGCCTGCAATGGGTGATAAAGCAATAGTGGCGTCTCACATTACTCTATCTGGTACAACTAAACAAGAATTTAAAAAGGTATTTACTTATGAATTAAAGGATCTAGAGCTCGGGTCTATTAATAGCACTAAGGATTCATGGAATCGCCTTCTTGCCTTTAGTGGATATCTGGTAGATATAGTTGTGATGAAAGGTGCAAGATTTCCTCCATTTACAGAACGAGAGACGGATATAAATAAATGGGTAAACGGAGATATTCCTGTTTGGGACAGCACAAGGATATCTGATGAGTCAACGCAACGGATAAACCGTTTAACGAACCACAATTGACCAATTTCTTTCGAGTGCCCAGTTGAGAACACTAAGAGTTGGTGAGTCTGTTATCTTCAATGTTAACTCAAATGAACAATAGAGATGTACCGAAGATCTAACAAGGTGGAAGAAAACGGCTTTTGAAATTTTAGAATCTAATAGACAAAGTCCAGATCCTGATTGGATAAACTGTTTGCGATGAAAATCTGAATAACAGGAGAAAGATTATGGCAAAAGAAAAAGTAAAGATATTTATGTCTGACATGCATCTTGGTGACGGTGGACTTGCTGATGATTTTACTCCGGAAAAAGAAGCAACCTTTGTAAAAATTGTAAATGAACTGTTACAGGCTTATGGCAAAGGCAGCGAACTTATTATGCTGGGTGATATCTTTGATGTAATTGAACAGAAGGAGGAAAATCCTGAAAAGGCTATGAAAATATCTATCTCCGTACATAATAAGTTCGTTAGTGCCCTTAGAAGCTGGTTAAGGAGAGGTAACAAGTTGTTTTATATAACCGGAAACCATGATCATGCGTTGCGTAGGGCTAATGTAGTCAAGGTTCTTGCAGATAAACTCCTGGAGAAAACAAAGGCGACAGACAGGGACATTCCGTGGGGGCGCTTTGTAGTAGATGACTGGTACGCATCAAAGAGATATAAGATTTATGCAGAACATGGAAACAGGTTTGATCCCACCAATAATCATGGAGGGCTGGAGGATTGCTTTGGTGATAAACTTGTTCGGAGAGTATTAAGGCCACTGGAAGCAGCTATGCTCCAGAATCAGTATGCGACCTCGAAACCATGGAGTGCTCCGGACGGATGGCCGGGGAAAGATATGTTTTCAATTCTGGACAATATAAGGCCGCGCGAAAACATTATGGACTTTATAGATCATCTTGTTGACAAAGGATATCTGAAAGGCGATTTCACTGATAACTTTAAGAACAAGGTTGTGGATTTATACAAAGAACATCCTGATCCCGATTGGATCACTTCTCTATTCGCTCATAACGAATTTCTAAGATTTATGATTACAGATAAAACGTTTAAAAAAAAACTGAGAGAGAGCTATAAACCATACCGTAAGAGTGCCAGTGTATTTGTGCAGAGCGAGGGTCTTCATCTTCGCGATCTCAGTTTTAAACCGGACTATGTGATTATGGGCCATACACATTTCCTGGATAAATATAAGATAGGTATAAAGTCCCTGTATCTAAATCTCTCTTCCTGGCTTGATACGATATGTGTCAAGATTAAGAAGGGAAAGATGTCCTTTAATGTGGATAAAAACTGCCCTTTCCTTGTTTTTTCATGCAATAGTAATAACAAAGTAAAGTATCAGCTTTATAACTCATCACTGCAGAACAAGATTAAATTTCCTATAACTGAAAAACCAGTTGAGGATGAGGATCCGTCTGATGTTAGACATGTTCTGTTCACTGATTGAAATTATTTATTAACTGACTTTTAAAGTATTATCATGGAAGATAAAAAAAGTAGCAGTTCAACACTGCCTGTCTCCAGTATATTGGTAGTGTTGGCAGTATTTGGCGGATTATGGTTATATAAAAATCCGCTTATGGGAACGCGGCCTCTAACAAATACTGATATTACATATGAGGAGAAAGTACCGGCTCGCCTGTGGCAGGACCCATTTGCAGCTATAGACAAATATAAAAGTGAAAATAAGGAAGTCCGCCGCAGTTTGCAATCAACAGCTATTGCATCAAAGTTAACAGACAAGATTAATAAAGATGTTAAAGTAACTGTCCTTGGAATCATGGTGTTCGGTGCTCCGTATGCAGAGGCTGCAGAGGGAAGATTGAGAAGGCGTTATGCTGCTGTTTCTGCCATGGGTAGAATGGACTACGTGGCAGAGGACTCTCAACATATAGACTATTTCGAGAGTAAGATGACAGTCGGCGAAGCCCCTGATACAGAAAATGGAAATCATCCTGAAAATAGTGCCCAATCAGGTCAGGGATACAGGCTTACAATCCCATTTGAGTGGTTCTTGTCAGAAGAAAAGATGGATAATGGTTCCTCTAATGCTGCTGTTTTAATCCTATGGCTGAATGAGGACAAGTTCCTGTCGAATCCATTGAAGACACTATCCAACCTGATCTCGGAAATAAAAAAATCTGTAAATAAAGAAACGGATTCAAAAAAAAATAATCTGCAATTTAAGATTCTGGGCCCGGCTGGTTCAACCAATCTGGTCTCCATGATGAAGGAAGTAACTAAACTGGATAGCATAGATCAAGAAACTGAACCTGTATTCTATGAGAGTTTTGAAATTTATTCACCATTTGCCACTGCAGATAGAACATCGTTATTTGATTATGGATTGGGCAAAAAAAACAGAATTGATAATATTTCTAAATATTTGTGGGAGAACAGTGGTAAACAAATTAAATTAATACGTACAATTGGAAGTGATAAGGATTTATGTGAGACTTTGAACAATGAACTTTTACTGAGAAGGGCTAGCCCGGCTGATAACAATAAAAATCATGTGGCTCTTATTGCAGAATGGGATACATTTTACGGCAGGTCCCTGCCTCAAGGCTTTAAAGATTCAGCGTTTTCCTTTGGGCTGCCAAGCAGGTTTGATATAAATGAGTTCCAAGGTAAGTATAAAATAGACAAATTGTATAAAAAGATTAATCAGGAGTATGGTTCTGTACTGGGCTTAAGAAAAGAAGGAAATACCATAGAATGGTTGAACAAACTTTTAGAGTCAAAAACATTATATAAGAAAACACGTATAGATATTAATTCTAAACATCTGCAAGAAATTAAAGAATTAGATAAAACAATAAATGAACTAGATAAGACAATAAATGAATTAGATAAAAAATTAATTGAATTACAGGATGAGAAAACTCATGAATTTATAGCGAAGAAATCGAGTGCGGAAGCAAAGCAATTGAATGCGGTAGCAAGGAAAGAAAGGTGTATAAAAAGACGGAACCGTCTTTTTCTTGAAAATATATATCCAGATGAAATCCCGCCAATAGCAACCCAAATCCATAGATTCAGCTACCTCCGTGGAATAGATGGACAACTGCCTGGTGAAGTTGAGTCTGTCCCACTCATACAAAGACTGGAAAAACAAAAAGACACAGATAAGAATAAGAGTGCTGAAGACTCTATGCGCCGTCCTGTAGGCCGAAATCAGTTTGATTACCTCCTTCGACTTACTCAGCAATTACAGGATTTAAATAATGAGCTGAGAATGAAAGATAAGGGAAAAATTAAGGCCATTGGAGTGCTTGGAAGTGATGTATATGATAAGCTCCTTATCTTGCAGGCGATGAGGCAGCGTTTTCCGGAAGTTGTATTTTTTACTACAGACCTTGATGCTCGCTTATTGCATCCGGATGAATTCAAATGGACAAGAAATCTTATAGTAGGATCATATTTTGGATTCAGGCTTCATAAGAACATTCAAGGCTCCATCCCTCCATTCCGGAACAATTACCAGACATCACTGTTTTTCTCCACTATTCTTGCATTAAATGGTTCGAATAAGATGTTTAATGATTCGTTTCCACAGCAACAAAGAATTAATAACTTTCTACAGCCTCAAATATTTGAAATTGGCCGCAGGGGAGAATTTGACCTGACAGTTATAAATGATGAATCCGAAAGTAATGATAGAATACTACCTATTAAGCTTGACAACATTGAGATGGGTGTGGAAATAACGCCCTCATTATTATACCCTATGACTGATATCTCTAAAGGAGACGGTTATGTAGGATTTATTCAAGATATATCTATATTGATAATTGGAGGTTTTTTTGCGTTGTTTGCATTACTCTACGTAGCCAGTGATACTACAAAGAAATCGGTTGAGTTTATTCGCAATCCTAAGAATAAATTTGATCATAATATGAGGATATTTATTTTGTCATTCGTGGTTATAGTTCCAGTAATATTCTGGTATATACTATATAGGTATAGATATAGTTTTCATCTTGAAGAACCATTTTCACTGTTTGATGGAGTGAGTATCTGGCCAACTGAAATCTTACGGTCAGTATCAACAGTTTTGTCCATTTTATTCATCTTTCTGGTTTGGTACAAGATAAGATCTACTGATAGATTTATTACAGATACCTTTGGCCTCCATGACGCAGAAAAAAAATCAGTCAAGCTTTCGAAACTAGCATATGTATTCCCTTTCTATTGGAATGTTGATGACAGGAAGGAGAAGGATGCTGCTGCCTGCTTCGACATGATATGGAAAGAATATTTAATATTGGGGCCCTTCTGGATAAGCGCACTACGTGCGTTAATGTATACATCTGCTTTTATCGTTTTTACGTTTCTGTTCATGTCATTATTGGAACATTTTGATTTTAGTCTGTTTGTACCTGCCAGGGGTGAGTTTAGTTTCTTATTTAATAGAATTATATTGTTTATTTCTGTTCCAAGCATGCTTTTTCTAACTTTTTATATTGTCGGAAAACATCAATTATTTAGACAATTCATACGGCTCAGTTCAAAACACGAGGAAAAATGTATTCTACAAGCCGGTGGTTGCCGCAGGGAAGATGCCTATCGAAAAATATCGATACTTGCTGAGTATACAGAACAGATAAAATATCTAAATGTCTATTCGTTTATTATATTGTTCCTTATGATTATTGCCAGAAATAGCTATTTTGATAACTGGAACATGAACTTTGGGCTTTTGACGGTTTATGTAACTCTGGGTATATTTTCGTTTGGCTGTACTATTATACTGCATCATGCGGTAAAGAAGAACAGGGATGATACGGTGGATAGACTAAATAAGGAAGTTGTCGCTTTAAACAGGAAAATGACAAATGAGAGAAAAGGTGATACAGCTAATTATGAAAAAGCTGCTTTTGAGATTGAACATATCCAGTTCACTATAAATGCTATAGAGTCGATTCATACAGGGGCATTCAGACCTCTCCATCAGCAGCCGCTTGTACAGGCTGCGCTGCTCCCATTTGGCGGAGCCGGTAGCCTTTTGTTGATCAACTTTATGGCTAAGTAACATAGATGAACCTGCCAGCTTGTCCGTATCGAAGAGTTGTCATCCCAAGACAGCCTATCAGACTGTTTAACGCAGGTAAGTACAGGCTGGCAGGTTCTGCGAAAGGCTAGTTGCGTAACGATAATTAACTGTTGATAGTATAAAAGATATTACCTTACTAACCCTTCGCATCAAAATCAGCCATAGGGGGGTGGCTAGGAAAATATATAAAATTTTATATGCAAAGTCTGATGCGCTGCTGAGTTACTGTTTTCGAGACCTGCCCAATCATTCGAATCACTTCTGAGACTATGTTGGTTTGTGCATGCGTTTTATTCTGGTTCATAGAATATTGCATTTTATTTCTATTACTCTGATGGAACAGTATTTTCTGGTGCAGTTTGTTTTTGTTATAGTGGCTGTACAGTTCTTCGAGTGTTCCATTGCGCTTCGCATCCCATATTGATTTTGAGACGGTACTGTACTCCTTGTAGTATTCAGGAAATCCTTTTCTTATGCGTGATGAGAGATCCTTCTCTTCCATAATAAGTTTGTAAGCAAGAACACGCGCCCTCTGCTCTTCCGGCAGGCAGGCTGGAAACAGGGTATAGGTAACTATCTCCCGGGACTGTGCGGGTTTGTCTATATCTGCTTTCTTGAATACACCGGATCTGGTCCAGATTGTACACAAAACTATTACCAGGTGTTCATGGGGATCCTTGTCCGGATACATTGTTGTACTTAGGTTGTAGAGATTTTCACATGCATGAACGTAGCCTTCTATTCTTTTATCAGCACTTTTGCTAAAGAAACCCATTTCGCCCTCCCTGTATAAATGTTTGAAACTTGTTACTCTGACATTTGTATTCGCACACTACATGCCAAATAGTTATACGGGAATTTCACTTATTGAAGGTTGAAGCTAAGTGTTTGCTAAACTGTATGATAGGAGTTTTTTTACCTGGATGGTAGGAATTCCAACGAATAAATAGACTGAGTAACTTTAGGTGTTATTACCCAGTTGTTACCCAATAAAATGAAGTAAAACTTAAAAAATAATCACACTAAGCCACTAAGAGTACAAAAGGATTATATGTGATTATTTGTTTTCATCCGGGTCTGATTGTCCGGGTTTAATGTCAGATAATTTCTCTTTTGTACGTTTTCTCTTTTTCCTCTTCTGGCTCCTGATCTTTTCAATACGTTTGCTGTCCTCTTTGATATAACCATTCTGCTTAAGCTCTATCTGATCTAAAAGATTACGGCGTGCAAAAAATCTGTTGAGAGCCTGCGAGCGCTCTTTTTGATATTTGACTGTGATGTCTGTGTGAATGTGACGAAGGAATACACAGGAAGAAGTCTTATTCACTTTCTGGCCTCCGGGACCGGAGGATCGAATAAATCGCTCTTCAAGATCGTCTTCAGTGACATTCAATTCACTCATTCGATCAAGAAGTGCCTTCTCTTTTTTTTCAGATATGTTGAATATTGACATTATGTATTTATTGCCATTACAAATCAATATTGAAAGTATATCATAATACAGCATAGCTGCAACTGATTTTGAAGTGTCTAATGTGATCTAAAGTGCTTAAGTTGAAATGATAAACTAAAATTATTTTTATAAATGTTAAATATATAATATAATCTTATGTAAAAGGGAAAAAATAATGACTGGAAAGTTGCAAAGTAATCAATATGTGTGTCTGGTTTGTGGCTTTAATATGGTGGGCTATCATCCGGATAAATGCCCTTTCTGTAATGCACCAAGGGATAAATTTGTTACTTCTGAGGAGTGTTCTGAACGTTTCAAAGTAGAAGCCTTCTCAGTAAATAAGAACATTACACGGCTTAATTCAGTCCCTTCGCTAGGACTTGAACATTCAGCTTACCGTATTGAAACAGACAATAAAGCCTATTGGATAGATTGTCCATCATCCTTCGATAATAGTCTCAAACCGATGGATGTCATTTTCTTTACACATCATCACTTCCTTGGTGCATCAAATTTGTACAGAGAATATTTTTCACCCTGTGTCTGTATACAGACACAGGATTCTACTCATGGTATTTGCCAGGCTTTTACTTTTGACCAGACTTTCCGGAAGGATTTTACTGAAGACGGGATCGATGCTTTTCACATAGCTGGTCATACACCCGGTTTTACCTTCTATATCTTTAAAGACACACTCTTTGTTTGTGATTATGTATTTATAAGGAGCGGGAGAATGGCATATAATCCATACGGACCGAAAAAAGAAACAGTGGAAGGCGGTAGAAAGTTAAAGAACATAATAGAAAAAAGAAGCATAAATATAAATACTGTTTGCGGCTTTAATTACGTAATTGAGTATGCTAACTGGAAGGAGATGTTCGATAAACTCTGTGTGTGATCATTTTTATCCAATATCAAGATTGAAAGGAGACGATTGTGCAGATCAAGACGAATGGCATTAACTATCCGGCCCTTTTTGGGAAAAATCTGGATGAGACAATTCACTTCTACACTGAAGTATTAGGAATGAAATTGGTACTGCGTCAGCCTAACCTGGATGAACCACGATTGACTCATTTATTCTTTTCGGCTGGCAATGGCGCCTTTATTGCCTTTTTCGTTCCGAATGATGACAGTGGGCTAAAATTGAATGATAGTATTGAGGGCACAGGCTCAATGCAGCATCTGGCTTTTAATTTGGAAATATCAATCGAGGATGCTATGGATATCTTAAATAAGTATAATATTGATTTCAAAGGGCCGGTTGACAGGGGCTATGAACGTTCCTTATACTTTTACGATCCAAATGGAATAAAACTGGAACTGATGACATGGAAAACGCCTTTGCCTGAAGATGCTGATGAGGCAGAGATCATTGCAAGAGCACAGATTATTCGCGAAAATGAAGGTGCATATAATATAGAGGATAAGCACGTCAAAGAGGCCATGACTGAGCTCGGCTTTCAACAAGACGATTAGATTTAACCGGATTATTAAATGTCTGCATTATTTTGACATGAATAGTCATTGAAGTGTGAGGGAGACAAACCTTTAGATAGTGTCAATATTTAATAAATAATAGATGCCATCAGAATAATATGTATAATATTGTGATTATTTAATTCTAATAACCTCTTTTTATGTGGAGTACAAATGAAGCGTGAGATGAAAAGTAATTTCCTTAAAAGGAAGAGATGGTCTATTGGTACTCTTTCGGTTTTACTCATATTTGTTGTTTATCTGTTATTCAATTATGATCATATATATTTCAAATATAATCCGAAGAGAGCTACTTTTGCAAAATTAGAGAGTATCAGGGATGAAAAGAAGGCTAAGGTAACTGATTATTTAGATCAGCAGAAGGCAAGAGGAGTACAGACGTGCCAGAATAACGATGTTAAAAATTATTTCAAAAAACTTCACTATTTGTTTGAAAATCACGGGTATGGTGGTATTGAATACGCCTTGCTGGAACGCTCTATTAACGAACTCTTTGTGAGAGAATTAGATAAGTTTTATGATATCCTGTTTATAGATACAGAAGGAGACATCTTTTTCACAGTTAAAAAGGAAGATGATTTTCTGAAAAATATATATGATGAAAGATTCAATGGTGTCTCTTTATATGAGAAAATTAGAGAGATCAAGGTAAGAGAGATGGAGTTTGTAGATTATGAGTATTATTCCGTTTCTGACGAACCGGCGTCTTTCTTTATTTCCTCCGTATTAGAAGGAGATAAAATACTGGGTTATTTTGTATTGCAGCTGCCTATTAATGATATAAACAGTATCTTAACTGATAGACGAGAACTGGGGAGGACAGGTGAAGTTTATCTGGTAAATTACCGTCAGTTAATGATGACGCAATCCAGGTTTATTGATGATAATACAATTATTACTAAACAGATTGATACAGAAGCTGTCAGGAGTGCGCTGCATGAAAAAAGAGGAAACAAAATAATCGAAGATTACCGTCGCAAAAGAGTTTTCAGCTCTTATGAACAGTTTAAATATGAAGGGATAGAATGGATTATTATTGCAGAGATAGATGAAGATGAAGTGATTACAGAAATTTACCGGAGCAGAGAAAAGGAGCTGTTTTCGCAGGTTACTGATTATCTCGCAAGCTATTCATATGAGATGGAGAAGCAAAAGGTTTTTTCGCAAGATTGGAAACATAGTCATAATTGTATAAAGGTTGATTTTAAGGAGTTTCAAAAAACCAAAAACGGCCAGATGCTTTATACTGAAGGAGTAGCTACGTGTACTGCTATGACGATTAGTTATCCCGGTAAATTTGGTTATTTACTCCATATTACCCCGACAGATGGTTCATACAGGAGGATAGGATTCCTGACCAGGATATTTCTAAAAGACAACTATACAGATTTTGTTGACAGGGCAATGAAAAGTATAAACAGATATGACATTCTTCAAAATGAGAAGTCTTTATTGCGGTTTTGTGTTGTGGCCACGCATGATGACAGCTTTAAGAATATAGTTCATAAGCTTATAGATAATGAAGTTGAATTGTCACAGATCAAGGTGCTCTTCAGAAATGACAAACATAAGGTAGATGTAGTTCTGGATTATGAGAACGATAAGGTGTGGACTCATTGGGGAGGGGATGTCTTTAATCCGATGTATACAGACGAGTATGCACTGGTTCCTGATTTTGGTGAAATTATTAAAAGAGTGAGTAATTATAATAGAGTATAATATTGTTTGAAATGAGGTCGTGATAAATATGAAAGCTCATTGGCTTATTGTACCGCTGATAATTTTACTGATACCGCTTTTTTACTTCTCCAGGGAACAGTTTACATACAGGGCTGAAATCTCAGATGAAGGCCTGGACCTGAATGAAGAGGAGATGGCAAGCGTGATTAATAATGAGGAAGAGAGTCCAATTTATAAAAGTGTATCTAAATTCAGGATGCATATGAAATCTCTTGATGAATATGACGATGCACTGGCAGAGGCAATAGAAATGCAAAATTGGGATGATATAAGTAAATATGCCTTGTTATTAAAAAATACTTCACCCTTGATCTTTACCGGTATGAGAAAGGTGGAGCTGCCAAAGGATTTCGTCCTGTTAGATACTGCTTTTCACTTTCAGACTCTCGCAGTAGTAGAAGCGTGCGAATCAAGAGAGATGGTCAAGATGAATATTGAATATGAAAAACTGCAGAAAACCTGTGATGATTGTCATGCAAAGTATAAAAATAAAGAGTAGCTTTTGCTAATCCTTACATAAATACAGCAAGGAGAATACCTGCTGCCACTGCAGAACCGATAACACCCGCAACATTTGGGCCCATCGCATGCATAAGAAGGAAATTGTGAGGGTCTTCGTCCAGTCCAATCTTATTAGAAACTCTGGCCGCCATTGGTACAGCAGAAACACCGGCAGACCCTATCAGAGGGTTTATCTTACTGGATGAGAAGATATTCATAATTTTTGCCATGATCACACCGGCAGCTGTTCCGAATGAAAAAGCAAATAAGCCGAGCACTATTATACCCAGAGTTTCCAGGTTGAGAAACTTGTCGGCAGATAACTTGCTTCCCACACCAAGCCCGAGAAAAATGGTTACTATATTGATAAGAGCGTTCTGAGTAGTATCACTTAATCGCTTTACTACCAGGGATTCACGCATCAGGTTCCCGAACATAAGGAAGCCGATAAGCGGTGCCGCTGAAGGGAGAAGCAATGCAGTGAGTATAATAACAACAATCGGGAAAATTATCTTCTCTCTATGTGACACATACCGCAGCTGCTTCATCTTGATCTTTCGTTCATTTTTAGATGTTAACAGCTTCATGATAGGCGGTTGAATTATAGGGACCAATGCCATATATGAATAGGCAGCAACTGCTATAGACCCGAGCAGTCTCGGACTCAGTTTGGAAGCGAGAAAGATAGAAGTAGGGCCGTCTGCACCTCCGATTATAGCAATTGATGAAGCGTCCTTGAGAGAGAAGTCAATACCGGGAACATACTTTGTCAGAATTATGGCACCGATCAGGGTTGAAAAAATGCCAAACTGGGCAGCCGCTCCAAGCAATGTAGTACGTGGGTTAGCAAGCAATGGGCCAAAGTCTGTCATAGCTCCTACACCCATAAAAATAATCAGTGGAAAGATTCCTGTTTTTATACCGGAATCATAGACATATCGAATTATACCGCCTTCATCATTAATAAAGGCAAGAGGGATATTAGAAAGAACGGCACCCATACCAATAGGGATTAAGAGTAGCGGTTCAAAACCTCTGGCAATCCCGAGATAAATCAGAAGCAGACCAACACTGATCATGAGCAGTTTACCCACGCCTTCAGTCCAATTGGCGGCATTGTCATATATCAGGGCATATAATCCGGTACTTTTCAGTAAATTACTGAACACCGTTTTAAATGATAACTTATCATCAGTTTTTACTACTTCTGTCGAGTGGACTACAACATCCTGTCTCTCTATTTTGACGAGAACAGTTCCCGCTGGTAACGGTGTAAATTTTTTGTAAACGTCTCTGTTGATATATGAAATCTCACCTGAGACTCCAGAAGTCACGGTAATCTTATTATGATTTTTGTCTACAATCAGGGCAATAAAATCACCTTCTCTGATTTTGTCACCGACCTTTAGCTCCGCACCATTTTTTATTGATACTTTCAATAGTGTGGCATAAGACGGTATTTTCACTGATACCGTATTGTTGGAGGTAGTGGAGTATTCCTGCGCATTTACAATGCCTGCAAGCATAAAAAAAGCGAAAAGGAAATAACATATTGTCCGTATATATGATTTATTCATTTAAGTTTGTGTCCGTTTATTCAATCATAGCAAGCGTGTCGCCGTTCTTCACATTGTCACCAACTGCTACTTCTATTGCAATAATCTTACAATCCTTAGGTGCTTTAACAGGTGATTCCATTTTCATTGCCTCAAGGACAAGAATCTCATCTCCGGCCTTTACCGTATCACCCGGGCCCACTTCAATACGCATAACTGAACCAGGCATGCTGGCTACAATAGGTTCTCCCTTAATACCTATCACAGGTGCGGCTGGTGCAATTGCCTGAACAGCGCCTGTGCCTTCTGCGACAGTAACGTTAAATGATCTACCATCAACAGTAACGGTATAGTTTCCGGGACCCTTTGGTGCTTCAGATTTTGCAGGAGCAGGTGCCTTGACCTCAGCGTCGGCTTCAGTAGTAATTTTCCTTATGTTTTCCTTCATCTTTCCATGAAGGAAATCTACACCTTTTTCACCGCATGCATATGCAATAAATATATTTTCATCAGTTACTTCTAAATCGTTGTCCTGAAGGGTCTTTGTCGCTTGTGGAATACCAGGTTCAAGGATTTCCAGTGGATGGCCGTCGAAAAGTTTTTTACCTAACTGTTCTTCTGCAAGCTTGACAATCTCCGGGTCAGGTTTTGAAGGAGTACGTCCGAAATAACCGAGTACCATGTTTCCATAACCATCAGTAATTTTTTTCCATTTACCCTGGGTCACATTAGCATATGCCTGCTGGAAGTAGAACTGTGAAACCGGAGTAACTGATGTAGCAAATCCGCCTTTTTTGACAACTTCGGTCATCTCTCTTATCACTTCCGGATAGAGATGAAGAGTACCTGTATCTCGCATCATCATGGTGTTTGCCGTTAAAGCACCGCCAGGCATTGGAGAGAGAGGGATTATTGGAGATACCTGTTTTGCTTCAATAGGAATAAAATAATCCTTCATGCACTCCTCAAAAATCTTTTCTGCTTCCATGACCTTCATGACGTCTACATCAATTGTCCACTCTTTACCTTTAAGTGCATGCCACATGGAAATAATATCAGGTTGACATGTACCGCCGCATACAGGGCTCTTGGCAAGGTCAATACCAAGGTTATTGTCTTTAGTCGATGCTCCTTCAATTGCCGCCAGGTTACAGGCAACACTAACACCTGCGGTATCATGGGTATGGTACCATATCAAAGCATCATCTCCGAGTATCTCTCGTGCACCTTTAAATGTTTCATATACTTTCTGTGGATTGGCAGTACCGCTTGCATCCTTAAAACAGACCGAATCATATGGAAGTCCGGAATCCAGAATAGTTCTCAGACGCTTCAGGTAGAAGTCTGCTGTATGTGCCTCTTCACACTCTTCAGGCAGGTCCATCAGAGTTATACAGACCTGATGATGAAGTCCTGCATCCGTTATGCACTTTCCGGAATATTCCAGGTTCTGTATGTCATTAAGCGCATCAAAGTTGCGTATTGTAGTCATGCCGTGTTTTTTAAAGAGGACGGCATGAAGGTTGATAATATCTTTTGGTGCCTGTGTCAGGGCAACTACATTTATTCCTCTGGCGAGGGTCTGAAGATCTGCATCAGGACCGGCAAACTTTCTGAATGTATCCATCATGTGAAATGCAGATTCATTACAGTAAAAGAAAAGTGACTGAAACCGGGCGCCACCTCCAGCTTCCATATGCTTAATCCCCGCTTCCACAGAGGCCTCTACTGCCGGCATAAAATCCTGAGTAAGAACACGTGCTCCATAAACGGATTGAAATCCGTCCCTGAATGAAGTGTCCATGAATCTGACTTTTTTCACAATAACCACCCTTTCATATTTGAAAATTTCTGATACGTATAACTTTTAGTATTATTTAAGCATTTCTATATGCATGAATAGCTGCTGAGATGACTGCTGTCTGCTCACTGTTGTCACCAGTCTTCATAGCTTTTGCTTTTTTCTTTTTTTTGCGTGCAAGCTCTGCTTCGGCCAGGGCAGACTCTTCGTTGCGAGTATGTTCTCTGGTAATATATTCGAGCAATGACATTGCATAATTCAGAAGTATAAGAAAAACAAAAACAATTCCCATACCCACAAACATCAGCATAATAGCATTACTGATCATTAGTCTTTCCTCATTGAATAAGAGTTATGAAAAGCTATTTCACCGGAATTCAGGCTGATAATCCCGCGCTTTTCACATTCAAAAAGTAATGTGCCGTCATCATTCAGGTCGATTATCTTTCCAGAGTAAGTATCCTGTTTTGTATCTGTAAAAACAATATGTTCATTTACAAATGCCAGTCTCTTTTTAATTTCCTGCCGGTTCTGTGTAAAACCGGTCTGGCATAGTACATTAAAACAATTTATTATAATTTCGAGAAGTTTTTTGAGCAGATCAAGGCGTACTACTTTATGACGCAGCTCGCAGCAAAGCGAAGTAGCTGGGAGATCGATACTAGATAGTGATTTTTCAGTGCTGTTTACGTTTATACCAATCCCTAATACAGCAAACACTTTTTCATCAGTCTTGACTATTTCACAAAGTATTCCGGATATCTTTTTCCTCTCTATCAGAACATCATTTGGCCACTTTACAGATGGCTTCAATCCATAGGCCTCTAACATCTGAGCAATTGACAGAGCAGCAATCTGAGTAATATTCTGCCTCAGTTTCTGTTCGAGATTAGTTATGGGCAACAGGAGTGAGAATGTCAGATCTAATCCTGGTTCCGAATTCCAGATTCTGGAAAAACGGCCCCTGCCATCTGTCTGCTTATCTGCCCAGATTACTGAAAAATCCGGCAAAGTAGAACAATGCTCTTTAAGAAATGCATTCGTAGAGTCCAGCTTAGAATATTTATAAATAGTGTATAATGCTTTATCGGACTTAAAAATTTCTGTTTTTTGTTCAATACTCATAATAGTTATGTCTGAATCTAATATGTCAGGCTGAACGCTGTTTATGAAACATTGTGTGCTGCCATTTTATTTCGCTTCCGATCTGTTTCATTCAATAACTTTTTTCTGATACGGAATGTTTTGGGTGTTATCTCTATCAGCTCATCATCTTCAATGTACTCAAGTGCCATTTCAAGAGTCAATTCCCTTGGCGGTGACAGCTTTATTGTTTTGTCTGCTGTAGCAGATCTCATATTCGTTGCTTTCTTTGCACGGCATACGTTAACAGCAATATCTTTTTGATCACAATGTTCGCCTACAATCATGCCCTCGTATACTTTATCACCCGGTTTGACAAACATAACACCACGGTCGCGTAGACCGTCCAGGGCGTATGCCATCACATCACCGTTCGACATGGATACTATGACGCCTTGAGTTCTGTGTGGGATTGCACCCTTAAAATACTCATATTCGTGGAAAATATGATACATAATAGCGGTTCCCTGGGTTGAGCTGAGAAGTCTTAACCTTAAGCCAACCAGACCGCGTGATGGAAGTTTGAACTCAAAATGAATCCGACCATTGCTCTCTCGCATACTCAGCATTTCACCTTTTCTGGCTCCCAGAAGTGAAATAACCTGTCCATCGAACTCTTTTGGAACATCAACTACAAGGAATTCTATTGGCTCTGCTTTTTTACCGTTAATCTCTTTGTAAATAACCTTCGGTTTTGAGACCTGAAGCTCGTAACCCTCTCTCCTCATGCTCTCAATCAAAACCGATAAGTGTAACAGTCCTCTGCCTGACACGTGAAATGTATCTCTCGATTTATCATCATGTACTTTCATCGATACATTTGAACGTAATTCTCTGTATAATCTCTCCCTCAGGTTTCGGCTGGTTACATATTTCCCGTCTTGCCCGGCAAAGGGGGAGTCATTTACAGAAAACATCATAGAAAGTGTAGGTTCGTCAATGTTAATAATAGGAAGCGGCTTTGGGTTGTCAATATCTGCCAGTGTATCTCCAATCTCTATATTCTCTATTCCGGTAATTGCTACAATGTCACCGGCTGAAGCCTCTTTAATACTTTTGCGCTCAAGACCGGCAAAAGAATAAATTTCAGATACTCTCTCGTTAGATTTTTCTCCGTTTCGCTTTAGCCATGCGACGTTGCTGCCGGAACGTACATATCCATTTACAATTTTTCCAATACCTATTCTACCAACGTAATCGTTATAGTCCTGTGCCTGAATAAGCATCTGGAACGGTTCATCCGGATTAGTCGTAGGCGGGGGGATATGCTCAACAATTGCATCAAGAAGCGGAGTCAAAACTGTGCTCTCTTCATCAACTTCACGCTTTGCATAGCCATCTCTTGCGCTTGCATAAACAACCGGGAAGTCTAACTGTTCGTCATCTGCATTTAAGTCAACAAACAGGTCAAAAACTTCGTTAAGGACATCGTTTGGTCTAGCTTCCGGCCTGTCAATTTTATTTATAACTACAATTGGCTTGAGGTGATAGCCCAATGCTTTCTGTAATACATATCTCGTCTGCGGCATAGGGCCTTCGTATGCATCCACCAGCAGAAGTACACCTTCAGCCATCTTTAATGTACGCTCCACTTCACCTCCAAAGTCCGTATGGCCTGGAGTATCTATGATATTTAGTTTGATGTCTTTATATTGAATTGAAAAGTTCTTAGCGACAATTGTTATGCCGCGTTCTTTTTCCTGATCATTAGAATCCATTACGCGTTCGGCAACCTGCTGATTTGCACGAAAGACACCGGTCTGCTTCAGCATTTGATCTACTAACGTTGTTTTGCCATGGTCTACATGGGCGATTATTGCTATATTTCTGATATTTTTAATTTCCACAATTAGCTTCCGTTTGTCTGAGTTGTTTTGGGCCTGCCCTTTACAACACCTGAATTAATAAAAGATAAAATTTCTAAAGGACCGTATACTTATTCAAATACCAGTAGTATCTATCATAAATAGCCCAAAACTTAAATTCCTTATTATAGTGATTTAAATTAAATATTACAGAAAAAAATCAACCGTTTTTAAAATTTTTGAAGATTTGTAAAAACCACAAAAGGTATGTGTATTACGGTTTTGACTGGAAAAATGAAATTAATCTAGTGCAGGGTAGTAACTACTTGAGCGTGTCTAGAGAGACATACTTAATAAAATAAAGTTTAAGCTGACATATATTCAGTTATCCTTCGAAGTCAGAGAGTAAAAGCTGACATCTGAGTTGGAGTTGTCTTCTTTAATCCTTGAATTTTGACAGAATTGATTCAGTGTAGCTTATCATATCATCAAATATGCTATCGATACCGTCTCTCAGTCCTTCCCAAACGCTTTCGTGTGCCTCCTCCAACTCTTCATGCTTTTTCCTGGCAAGTTTCTGCTTTGTCTTCAGATGTTCTATGTGCTCAATGTATTCTAACTTTTTTTCAGATGCGGCTTTTTCTACCTGAACCTCAAGATCTTTGATCTTGGCATCCCACTCTTTCAACTCTAAATCCAGTTTATGAAGATAATCTTTTCTAGCACTCATTGCTCTTCTCCTTTCACCGTTTTCACAAATGGCTAACTATAGTTTAAATAGTAAAAGCTCTCATCTATAATTAATGATAATTTGAAAGAAAAATAAAGACAAGGTAAATTTGGAATTATAAATAATTTCTATATCTCTAGACATGCAACTATCGCGTGGCAGCGATTTTTACTTATCAGATAAAATTCATATGCTTAAATAATTTAATTATTGAAACTATTAAACTGTTATCAGGTTTTCCATGTTTTTGAGTGTGTCATAACAGTCTGGCATAATCGAAAGTTTCTTATTAAGTACTACGTATTTATATTTTGAAAAGGGATTTTTTAAGTGTACGAATGATTTTCTCCAAAGGCATCGTTATGATCAAGCTGTCAGATGAGACTCCGCTGATGGGTACGGACCAGTATTCATGTCCTATTGCTCCTGAAAGAGAGAAGTGATTGACGAGTGGATACATTGCAGGTATGCATTCAATAACGACTGTTTGTGGTGGTGCAAAAAGCAAATTCGCATTTGCACCACCGATTAAGCATACAACAGCCCTGGACTTGGAGAACAGGTCTATGGTCTCAAAGAGATTGTAATCCGGGGGACAAAATTTAACCACCTCCCAACCGGGCTCATGTTGGTTAACAATCTCAATTATGGCATTAATTATCTCAGTTTCATTTTCTACATGTCGTGCAGCATTTTTAGGCCCGGAGGCCCTTGAGATATAGATTATTTTATCTCTCTCATGCATAGGTCTATCCATGTGTATGAACTCTGCTCTCACCCACTTTATCATCTTGGGAACCATGTCATGCATCTTTTTTATGGGTGCAACATGACAGTAAATTATCTCATCTGTCTGCAGAATCTCATCCCAGTCAGGGGATCCTACATAACGTCCAAATGTTACAAAATTATTTTTCAAGCCTAAGATATCGCGGCAAATGATCCAGAAACTATCAAACTGAGGTGGACCATCAATCAGGATTTTGACATCAGGACGTTCTATGAGTATGTCCTTAGCAAATACAAGTTGATCAAGCAGGTCGATCATAAAGTGCTGCCAGCTCCAGCCCCAGGGTCCAAGCAGAGGAAAAACTGAGTCTATTTTTCGTATCTTGTAGCTCCTGTTGTTTACCCATGGCCCATGCTGTGCTCCTGCGCCGGGCGTTTGATAGTAAGACTTTTTTGCATTTGTGTCCAGAATCATGCCTCCTGGACCTACGAACATCTCTTTGAATCGGACTACTAATGCTTCCTCTGTGGGACTCTGGTTGTAGCGTTCTAATGACCAGACATCCGGATAACCTGAACGGGGGTTTTTTGACTGTTGGGTAGTAAAGATTTCTGCATCTTTCACGGGGTCTTCCAGCAGTATTAACGGCCGTTGCCTCTCTTTTTCAGAGAAACGATAGTATTTTTGTAGTATAGTGTTTTCTGAATCGAAAGCAAATTGGTTTTGACTGTATTGAGAGAAATCTATTGTCAGCTTTTCGTCTGATAAATATATAAGTTGAACCTGATTATTTATGTTTGAGAGCATTAATACCTCTTTGTATGAAAAATACAATATCTATGATTAAGTCGCTACTTCCAGTAATATCTGATTGTCTATCAGATTAGCCATATTGAAGACTCTCTTGATGCACGGGTATTCAACTGCCACGGTCGCCTTAATATTGGTATAGAAATCCGATGGAAGCACTACCACGGCCTTAATGCCCTGTGAATTGATGATTGATGGCGCGAAGATTTCCTTACCCATGATGGTCGCGTGTTGAGTGCTTTCACTGATATCAATCAGGTAAATATTTTCGTTGGCCAAAACATCGAGCTTTTTTATCACATCTACCGCGTAAGCTGCCATGCCCCATAAGGCAACTTTGGAGTATTGTTCCAGGATCGTTGTAACATTCTTTTCGATCATCTGTAAAATGTTTGAATCATACGGGATACGCAGTCTTTGGTGGCATTTTTTGCAATTAACCCGGTTGGTTGTGAATAGCTTTACATTTTGCCAATCATTCTTCTCTCCACAAAGCACGCACTCGCCGGTCATGTCAACCCTACCTGCAGCGGGGTATAAATGGTATATATGATAATTGACCGGTTGTAACTCATCCATCTGAGCATCATGTATCTCCTGCAACAAGTTCCCGAATTCCTGATCTGTCATCTTTGACACGTTAACCTGCGGGCAGCCGTGACGGAGAAATTTGACTTTGTCTTTTATTATTCCTCGATTGCACGCCTCGTTGTATATAAAGGTTCCAGGGTAGGCGACAATAGTAGCAAGTTTCAGTGAGTATTCTCTGTGAGCCTGCCACCATTTCAGGCTATTTCTTGCTGTTTCCATAGTCTCTTCGATGTCTCCGAAGATTAGGTTTCCTTGCAGAATAAGGCCGAAATCATACACCATTTTAAGTGCTTTCTCGGTTTGTTCAATAGTGATGCGTTTGCGCATACTCTTTAATACATGGTTATCAGCGCTTTCAATCCCAAATCCCATCTGGATGCACCCGCTCTCTTTGAGCATGGGAAGCATCTGTAGCGTTATGTCATCAACCCGGAAGGCTGCAGACCATTTTAGATTATAAGGTTTGATTCTCTCACAAAATTCTTTTAGCCTTTCGAAGTTTTTTGAAAAGAGCTCATCAAACAGAAACAGGCATTCGACGGAGTACTTTGAAATCAGGTAATCTAATTCCTCGAAAAAACTATTAAATGATCGCTTGCGATACCTGGTTCCAGTCGTGTGGAAGCAAAAAGTGCAACTGAAAGGACAGGATCTGCTGGAGATCATGGAGACTGTATTTTTATGGTGCATTCCATTAATGCTTGAACCGGCGGCAATGTATTTCTGGACTTCAAAGCCTTCATAGTCTGGCCATGGAAGATCATCGAGGTTATCAATTTCTTTGCGTGGATTAGTCATGACATAACGTCCATCATGTTTGAAAATCAAGCCGTTAATTCCATGCAGGTCAGATCCATTTTGCAGAGCATAGGCCAATTCATAACTAGTGATATCGCCTTCGCCAATAATTCCGATGTCAGCAACCGACAAAGCTTCCATCGCTATCTCCGGTTCGGCTGAGATAATACCTCCCCCGACCACCGTTAGAGCACCAGTTTGTTTAGCTGCAATAAGGATGTCAAGAATAAGGCGATATTGGACTGAAAGACCGCCTGTCATCACCACATCTATATGGTTTTCTCTCACATGATTGAGTACGATTTCACTAACCTCTCCCTTCACAAAGTTTAGGTTGAGAGTGTGTACCGAGAAGCCCTTTTTTTTAAGGGCACTGGAGACGAAAGCGATGCCAAGCGGAAAAAGTGCTGTGTCATTCTCATCCTCGATCATGCGCGGGGCTACAAGCAGAAAGTTTTTAACCTGCATAGGTAAGAAGTCCTTTATCGTTGATTTTAATAATTTTCTTTCTAGATAATAACTCAGTATTTGCCATTGATGAGATCTAATACTTATTCATTTAACCCGTTTTAAATATCCATCAGGTGATGCTGTAAGGACCAGTTTAGAATCGATTGATTCATCTATTTCAAAATCCTGGTTTTCCTTTAAGAATTCTAATACAGCGGTTTTTGGATTGTTTCCTTTCTCCCAGGGACGATCTTTTGAAGTTATATCATCAGGGGCTGAATCTTCAATACCTGTATCTCCAACAACACAATAGCTGCCGACACTGACTAATGGAGCGTATGCCTGCAACTCTGCCAGAACGTGATCGTGAGTATGATTACTGTCCAGGCAAAGCATTATTTTCTCTTTATCATCTGCAAGCTTTTTTACCCTGTTTATTATTTTTGTATCAATACTTGATCCTTCAAGCATTGTAATCATTTTACTCATAGGATGCGATTGAATTGCCTCTTTATTATGAGCTCGTATATCAATGTCAATTCCAATAACATGACCTTCGTCAATCTTACCGCATGCTTTCAATAATGCCAGCATTGAGGCTCTGTGGATTATTGAACCTCCCCATGCAATTCCAGTCTCAATAACAAGATTTGGTTTGACTTCCCAGATTAATTCCTGCATTGCCATCAGATCTTCAGGGGACTGAATAATTGGAATCCCAAGCCAAAAAAAGTTGTATCCATATCTTACCTTGTTCACCTGTGACACAATCGCAGAATTAGCTTCCTGAAAAGGTTTGTTACTCTTGTAAGTCTTTATCCGTTCCATGGATTCAGAACGAAATTGTTCTAACGGTGATTGTTTCATGTCTAATCCTTAATTACAATGTTGACCTTTTCTCATTAGTCGACTCCATGTCGACAAGTAATTATCTTTTGGAAAAAAAGCTTTATAATGATGAACAGTTCCTCTTGTTTCAGATTGCCAAAGAGGTGATTCATTTAATTTCGAGATATTTTTCGCCGCATCGTTCTTTTCAACTTCATTCGAAGCGCTGGAAAATTGTTTAAATTGTTCACCATATTGACCAAGTGACTCTAAAAAGACATCTTTTGCAGAAATACCGGTTCTTGGAAGATTAATATCCCAGCTTTTAACTGCTTTCGGTAAAGCCATTATTTGTTTAAAAACTTCAGTCCATTCTCTCACAATAGAACTCAATGAAAAAGTTTTATAAGCATACTCTTTTGCATTCTTTGATAATTTAGACCTCATTTGTAAGTCAAGATATAATTTTTCAATACCGTCAATGTATTCTTTCTGATTTTTGGCGACAATTCCGGTAACTCCATTTTTAATCATATAACTTTCCATACGGTTGGCTAATACCACAGGTACAACACCTGCTGCCATACTTTCTGCTAAAACCTGATCACAAGAGCCATAATGATAAGGAGCTAATGGATATCCGAGAACATCAAATTCAGCTAAATATGGATTGATATCATTTACGAGTCCAGTAAACTCAATTTTATTGTTAAGTCCTCGCTGAGTTGCTTCATGTTGAATTTCTTTTTCTTTTGAACCGCCACAAACTGTAAACTTTACATTTGGGATATCTATTCTGGAACATATATCAAGAAAGTCCGGGTGCATTTTGCAGTAATCAACTGTTCCAATGTATCCAATATTAAATACATCATGTTCTTTGGGTGAAACTGGGCAAATATGGTCAACTCCGCCAGTTGACCATACAACTCGCAATAATTCTTTTTGTTTCACAGAAAGACTTTGTATTTCCTTGGTCTCAAAACTTAGTGGAGTAGAAAATACAAACATATCTGGATATTGAATAATCTTATTGGTAAATACATAGGGAGCATGAAATCCAGAAATATGGCTCCATATGATCAATCGACACGGAGGTAACTCTAAACGCACCAACAAATCATATAGCAACGGATGATTCCACCAATGAATCAATATCACATCTGCTTCTGCAATTGCATTAAGTAATTGTGGATTGTCTGACATTTTATCAGACAATTTTAGATCTATACTTTCAGCTATTTCAATCGAATTTTTATTAGCATAATCAAGACATATAACTTCATGTTTATAACCGTTATTGTCTTTAACTTTAGAAAGGTAATTGAGTAAAACTCGCCCAACTCCTCCGCCGAGATGTGGAGTAATATGAAGAATATTTATTTTATGATTCTTATTCATGAAAATTAAAAACTATTGTGTCCACATTTCACTTACCCTTTCTAATGTGAACTTAATTAAAAAAATTTTCTTAACAACATTTCTGCTGAATCGTCAAGGATATCTTCTTTATGGATGACGTCATTCGGAGCACAGCATCGACGGCATGAGTGGTTCATATGTCGTGCACGATTAAGCTGTTCGATTCTAAAACCTCTAAGTGTCTCTGAATGCCACATCCTTGAAAGATTATCAGTCTCTATATTCCCTAAAGGGCAGGCTTTATATAATGCATCACAAGGAGAAACACTGCCATCAGGCCACACAGAGAGCATATAAAAAGGTTGGGGACAAACATCTCTTTTATCATGCCTTTCTCCATACCGATCTATCGATAGATCTGATGCTGTTTCATCATATTCAACACAGTCGTATACAGGTTTTACATTTTCAATAAACATTCTATCTGAAATCATGGAAAAGATATTATAAAACTTTTCCTGCTCTCCTTTTTCAAGTGAAACATCCATTGTCTTAACAAAGATTTGGGTCTGTTCCTTATTTTCATATAGATAAGATAAATTCTCAATAAACTCATCAAAATCAATATCAATACCTGAAACTCTTTTATAGCTTTTAGTACTTATTCCCTGCAGAGAAATACGGATAACATCAATTCCTGTTGAAATGAGTTGTTTACTGCGTTTTTTTGTTAAAAGTGAGCCGTTTGTAATCATATCAACTCTCTCGGCAATTCCAGATTGCTTGATAATTTTTACCATTTCTAGAAGATTTGGGTTTACAAGCGGTTCTCCGTGTCCCATGAATGAAACAAGCTTAAATTTGTCAGGAAAATCTTCTGCTTGTTTAACGATATTGTTTATAATTGATATCGTCATATTTCCGGAAGATATATTGTAGTCTTCCTTCAATTGTTGTAATCCTAAACTTTGAGCACAATAACTGCATTTAAAATTACAGGTATTTGTTGGAAAAACATTTAATGTAAAGGGTGTTTTTATGGGGATGCTGTCAGCAAGCATAACCCGGTCGTCAACACCCGTAAAAGCCTTAATTTCAGACATGTATATATTCACCTTGAATAAGTTTGATTAGTCGGTCAGTGTGATTATCAACGTTATCGGACTCTGGAGTAAACGCTTTATAACAATTGCATTTCCCACATACAGGATGGTTATTTCGGTTTCCTTTTAATTGCAACAATCTTAACGATCTGAGTTTCTCCCCGTTCCATATATCTTTTAAGGATATATCATTAATATTTCCAAGAGCGAAGCTTAAGGGTAATCCTAAAGGTGGACATGGGAATACGTTGCCATTAGCATCAGTTTGAAGAGTATAAAATATATACGGACAAACTTCACGGGCGGCTGACTCCTCACCATAAAAAGTAGCAACATTCCCGACTTTGTCATTATAATGATCTGTCATAGATGGTTGGGCGTTAAGTAAATGTTCTATGAAGATGTTGTCACAGATGTTACCGAATAACTCGAAAAACTTTTTATTATCTGCCTCATCATTTAAGAGAGCATCGATTATTTTAATATAAACTTTACAATTATTACGATGTTCATAGAAATATTTAATATTTTCTAACAATTCGTCAAAATTAATTTCCATGCCAGTAACTGATTTATACTGTTGGCTTGACAAGCCTTGAATTGATATTCTAAGGTAAGTTAAGCCAGAGGATATTAAACGGTCACTCATATCATGTGTAAGCAAAGAAGCGTTAGTGAATATTTCATATTTTTCTGCAATATCAAGCGTAGCAAGTTTAGTGACCATCTCGGCAATATTTGGATTTACGAGTGGTTCTCCAAGCCCGGTAAGTAATACACGTTTAAATCTTCCGGGAAGCTCCGCAGCTTGATTTGCCAACTTCAGGAAGGTTACATCATCAAGAAGTTGTTGATTAAAACCAATTCTCTTCTTAACATTTATTCCAAGACTCTGGGTGCAGTAGCTGCATTTGAAATTACATAACTGAGAAGGTGTAATAAACAATGTAAAGGGAGTCGGTATTGGAATTATGTCTGCCAGTTCTTGACGATTGTTATCATATCCAGGCTTAATTTGTGCTTTCATTTTATTCTCTGTTAAATAGTGTATACACGCTACTTATATATTTCTAACAGTCTTTCAACGTTGGAATCTAAATAGTCCCCTTCCTGCAAACCATACTTAGGGACACTGCATCGTCTGCAAACTTCATTCTGGTCTTTGTTCTTAAGTTGATTGAGTAGAAACTTTTTCCTTATATTGGAATTCCAAATATTGAGAAAGCAGTCCTGTCGTGAGTTTCTATAGATTATCGGTATTTCCGTAGAACAACATGGCAATACGCTTCCATCAGGGTTTAAGACAAGCATATAAAAAGGCATGGAACAAATATTTGTTTGACCGCTCTGCAAACCCATTTTTGTCTTTGATAAATCAGCCCCAAGATTATCATAATCAATATTATTAACAAATGGGATGACATATTCAATTGTCGCACTGTCTGATATATCTTCAAATATTTTCATAAACTGTTCTTTCTCATTATCATCTGTAAGAGCTGCATCAACAATTTTTACATATACTTCACAATTTTGTCTTGATTTGTAAAAATAGGATATATTTTCAATGAGCTGTTCAATGTCAATTGACATGCTGGTAATGCTTTTGTATCTCTCTGAAGTAACACCCTGAATAGATATTCTCAGTCTATCAAGTCCGGCAGAAATTAGGTGATTTGAGAGTTCAGGTGTTAACAAGGTTCCGTTGGTTACTATTTCAATTCTTTCTGAAATATATTTTTGCTTCGCGTATTTAACCATTTCTGCAATGTCCTTATGAATCAATGGTTCACCATGTCCTGCAAATATTAGAGCCTTTAATTTCTGCGGAAAATCAAGAAAGTCATCAATGGCTTTCTTATATACATCGAATGACATGTTTTGCCTGTTAAATGACATTTCTTCAAGCTCATCCTGCGTTAAGCTATGTAAACAATAATTACATTTCAAATTACAATAAAATGATGGAAAAACATGTAAAGATAATGGAGTTGCAAGCGGTAAATGATCATAGAGTTGTAAGCGTTTTTCCATATATTTCCTCATTAATTACATGTTGCATATAGTACTGTTTCCATCGTGCAGGAGGAGTACGTTCTTAAATAAAAGTGATAATCTAAATTCCAACTGTCGAGCAGAAAGGGGATGTCCCAAAGATGATTAATATTATGATATACACATATTGCTAAATCTGGACGATTTTTACATATGACATTTTTAGCTCCTTCAAGGGCATTTAATTCTGCTCCCTCCACGTCCATTTTAATAAACGTCGGAGAAAAGCCCATTATACTGTCATCAAGAGAGACACACTTTGCAAAACTATCTCCATCCGAAGATATTTGACCAGAACCAATACCTTCACGAAATGTTAAGGTTTCAGTTTTGTTGTTCACAGCATATGGAAACAATATAATTTGTTTGGTTCGTGATCTCAGCTTGTCAGCTACGGCTGATAATTTAGCATAATTGATATTATCCGGTTCAAACGAAGCAATTGCCTCAATGTCATCATGAGTTTTTAATAATTCTTCTATTGTGTCACCAACGTAACCACCACAATCAACAAATCGTTTATACCCTTTATTCATCATGATATTCTGAGGGAAGTATTGATTCTCTTGGCTGTTTTCCGTACAAAAATCGTAATTCCTGGTTATATGTGCGATAAGATTTGATTTGTATAATGCAACGCTTTCTTCATCACTCCATATCTTTGCTATTCTATTAATTTTATCCTTATTATATAAAAAATAATCTGGACTAATTATTTTATCATCGCAATCATCCGGGTAAACAAGTTGTGCACGAATACTTTGTGAATCAACAACATTACTGAAGCCGCAATATTCAATGAACTTTTTAATACTTTGAATTATGTATGTTTTTGTTGCAATGGATAACAACACCACCGCATCTCTCTTTATGGCGTTATCAATATGCTGATCATCTGCACAGTAAACAGGGATGTCAAATAATCGTTCATTTTCCTTTGCAGCTTTATCAAGAAAAGCAAAAGGTTTGATGCCATACTTAGACATTAAATTATACATTTCTCTGCCAAAACCTCCGGCACCATATATAAATATAGTTTGCTCTTTAATAGTTTTAATCACGCTATCTATGTCATTGAGCTGCTTCAGATCTAATTGACAAATTAGCGATTCTATGAAGCCTGTTTTGTTGTTTTGTATTAGCTGCACCATGTTTATAATTCTAATCCAATTGTATGAGTATTTATAATTAATCAGCCATTGTCTTTACTGTTTTATCTGGTGAGAAGTTGTCAGAAACTTTAAAAATATTCTTAATATTTTGAGATAGTATGCATCGATCATTTGAGAATAATAATCCAAAAAGATTATCAATAAATTCTATACTGTAATCTCGTTTAAGATTATTATTCTCAAAGTCAATATTATCATTAAAGAAACATTCTATGCCTTTATGAAACTCATCTATATATTGATACTCTCGGTCCCCATTGCAGGCCTCATAAACAGGTAGTCCTTCAGTTGAGAAACGAACAAACTGCTCTTCAGGAGAAGTAAATATTGACTCGGCTGCCAGGTAATATTTTATTAAGGAATTACCATCACCTGTATATTCAGAAAAACACTTTTCATATAAAGTATATACGTCATTATGTGTCTCAATGTCTTTAAAAGCAACTCTCGTCATAAAGTAAATGAAATTGGTATTGATATTTGGGAATAGCTTTTCAAAGAAATGCTGAGTAAACCCACTGCTTACAAAATTTACTATACCAATTTTATCGCTATCTTTGATATCTAATGTATTGCAATAATCCTGATAATATTTTCGTTCGTCACTTGCCACATTTAAAATATCCATTGTATATTCATCTAATATATGAGTTATAATCTCATCAATATTTGTATCATGCAAGTAGCAGCTTCCAAGTCTATCGTTTATGCGCGTATTAATTCCAAAAGCAGCAGAAAGAAATTGTTTAAACGTAATTTTCGTAACATATGGAGCCATCCTGCAAACATCTATTATATCGCTTTCTGTTCTGATTGATGAAACTGACAATGCTCTGCGTGAAGCAAGAAAGTAAATCCCTCTTGTCCCGTTAAGGTCAGGATGAGCCTTCAAGTATTTATCATAGAGTTTATCAAGGATATAACCATCCCTTGATAAGAATAGAAGTTTATTTAATTTAAGCTCTGATGAAAGAGCTGCCAGCCATAACATAAACTTCAAAATAAGCGGACCAAGAAATGTATATCCTGCTGTAAATGCGTTATCAATTTCCAGTCTATTCGAAGAGGAAAAAACAAATGGATTGTTAAATATTCTTGCAACAATTTTTCCCATTAAAAGTCTGTCATCAAGCGTTTTAATGCTGTTTCTGAGACCATTTAATGATGATATGTAAAATAATTCAGCAGCAGAGGGGGTTTTGAATGTATTTATTCCATGATTATTTGCCTGTGTTATATCAATGAAATCATTATCTCCAATATGTAAAATAGTTTTGTCCCTGTATAACTCTTTATAGTAAACCCAAAGATCTCCATTATATTTGGTCTTATTTACTTCACATGAAATGAAAAGTTTATCGTAGTAATTATCAAATATATTACATTTAGAAAGCAATTTTCTGACAAAGGTTTCAGGCAGATATATATCAGAGGTTAAGATCACTGTTTTTTGCAGGTTTTTAGCATAATGCATTGCATCAATCATAATACTTCTTGGAACAGCATTTTCTAATTCAGTGGCAAGTTCGACCTTTTTAAGTAATGATATAATGTCATGAGACAGACTGAAATGCTTCTGCATATTATGATAAATTGAGTCAATGGAATATGCACCATTACCTTCTTTGAATGAGATATTTTCAGACTCAATCCTCATTTCTGTAAAATCCAGATTAATGTCATACTTTTCAGACATTTTTCGTTCAATTTGGTGAAAAATATCATCGGGGGATAAGCTCTTGCGCATAATCAACGTATCAAAAATGTCAATAGAAATGATGTCATTTTCGTTGATACTGTTTTTCAACTTTTCATAAGTTGGAAAAGTGTAAGATGAATAGGCTGTGTCACCTTCAATATAGGCTACATCGCTTGGCCTGGAACCATTGAGGTGGAAAATATTTATGCCATACTGTTCTTCAAGATAGGATATGCGTCTGTATATCAGGTTTGAGCTCGCAAAATTAGAAATAATCACGATTGTCTTAGTAATACCTATTACCTCACCTGGCGATAATATCTTTTTGCCATAGATTTTCCTGGATGTAGTGCTTTTATCCATGAGGCCAACAATATTATGGCCGTTCATGTTTTCAAGAATCAGCCTGGTTTTGTCTCCAATTCCATATAGAACAATAGGCTCCGGCTTCAACATTCCAAAATTGTTGTTGAATGTTTTTATAATATTAATGTCTGTGTTAGAAAGCTTATTCATATAGTTTCTTTAATCTTTCAGTATCATTGTCTAAAATATCTTCTGGGAAAGGCCTGCATTGAACTATTTTGCAGGTTTCACAAACACCCCCATATGCGATATTGCCGTATAGCATTTTTTGTTGACAATATCGAAGAGTTTCACCTTTCCAAATATCAACTATCGATTCTGTATTACAATCACCGACTCCACTCATAGTCTCATTCGAACATGGAACGACTCTGCCGTCCGGGCAAATTGTAATTAAGTGAAATGGTTGAGGGCATACTTGTATACTGGGCAGCTTAACTCCCAGTGCATTATGATCAATTGATTCGTCATCAATCCATACACTATAATCAATTCCCTTAACATTAGGTACAACAGATTCGATCGCGTATGAGTCACAATAATCTCCAAATAATTGAATGAATTTCTCCTCGTCCTCTTTACTGTCTAATGCACAGTCCATTGTTTTTACATAAACAATGGTCTTTTCCCCCAATCTGACATTTTCATCATAAAAGAATCGTACATTGTTTACTATTTCATCAAAGTCAATATCTGCATTACACAATTCTTTGTACTTTGCAGACGACAGGCCATAGATTGATATTCTTATTCGAGAAAGGCCAGCGTTTATAAGGTCAGTTGACATCTTTGGAGTTAACAGCACGGCGTTTGTAATAAGCTCTACTTTTTCTGCTATTTGCTTTTCTGACGCGTATCGAATCATTTCTACGATGTTCTTATCCAACAAAGATTCGCCTGCACCGCAAAACCGTAAGAGTTTTATCTTTTGTTTAAACTCTTGCATTTCAGCAATGACTTTTTTAAAAAGCTCTAGACTCATTACTACTTTTGTGGATAGTTTAGGCCTTTTCTGCTTAGATAACCCGAAATGGCAGAATTTACATGCGAGATTGCATGTATAAATATCAAATATTTGAACTATCAGGGGGGCTTCAAGAGGAATGGCGTCAGCTAATTTCATTCTTGCGCCTGCAGGTGCAGCAACACCGGTGATATTCTTCTCATTCATCTGTTTTCTCCTTTGTAAAGCAAGCATACTGGTATTTCATTAGGTAGTTTGAGTTTCAGGTATTATCCTGTATAGGCTCCCAGCTGAAGACCCGCAGGCACTGTTTGAGCATCAAAAGGCATTGTGCAATATCTGCACGCATCTATGTATTCAACATTTTCAAAAGCTTCAAGAGCTCTAGCCAGGCTTTTTTCATCTAGTTTATTAATCTCAATCGACTCTACCTCAAGTTTTTTCAGTTTCCCTAATTCAACTCCCGCGTATTGGTGTGGGCAACGGTATAAATTGCCGTTGAACAACCTATTACAACAGTGTAAAGGGCATGCCTTGAAAACCTTTTTAATACTTTTCTCGTCTTCATTATGCAAATCAAACAATGAAAAGTCCTGCCATTCAAAGTTTTGAGTAAAAATATACTGTATATTTTGTTCTTTCAGTATTTGTCTTGTATTATTTATGTTTTCAAGCAGCTTTCCCGTTGCTTGCTTTTCATAATTGGAAATTTGCAGCATGAATCTGGGATTCTTCATGATTTGGCATAATTCCTCATCCGGAACAACCGTTCCATTTGTAAAGGATTTGATATACCCAATATTCTTAATTTTTAGTAATTCTTTCAGTAAATCAGGATAATCCGGATGTAAAAATGGTTCCCCTCCGATCAATTCTACAAATGTTAAGAATCGGCTTGACGACGCAACTTTCTGAATATCCGCGACTATAACGTCAATGGGGACAAATTTGTGGTCTTTAAGAAATGGAATTGCTTCGCAACAATGGATGCACTTAAGTGTGCAAACCTGCCCGACAATATACCCAAACCAATCAAATGATTTACTTCTCCAGTCATTTTCAAGAGTCTTGGATCCGGCAACTCTTTTTAAGTATTTAGTACAAATGGAACATCCATGTCGCTCAAATCCACAATTTTCGCATTCAATAAGATCAAAAGGAATTTCATTTGCCAACTTTCTTGAACAAATAGAATGTCTTAAAGCTCGATTGATCTCGAAACCATTCAGAATCGTGAGCTTATCGTTATACTGTTTAACGGTATTTGAAAGCTGATCCGCCATAGAATGCAAATTCGCTGATACCAAAACAACTGAATTATCTGGCAGGTCTGTAGATCGTGTAGGGTTCACTATTGGAATAGATATTGTTTTTAAAATTTTCTCAGTATCTCTATCGAGAAAAATTTCAGTTGTAACACCATATGCCGATAAAGTTTTTTGTAAAAGCTGTCCAACATAACCTGCTGGATATATGACAACATATTTCTTTTTTAATTCTTGTACTAATTGATAGGCTAGAGTACTGATTTTCTCCAAATCATTCGAACAGGAAGTTGTTTTCAACATTGCATTGTTAATTAACATTTCAATCAATTGAAGCTCCTCGCTGCGTTAATGTTTAGTCGGGTTTTATTAAGGTAAACATCTATTTTTGCCCCAAAAAGATATTGGTTCATAATCTGGATATGGATAATATCCGAGATTTAGACTGATATTTGAGTTTAATTCTTTTATGCGATCTTCTACCAGCTTTCTTACTGAGATAGGAGTTTCGGAACAAATATTATATATTCGTCTCGAATTATTATTTAAAACATTGTCTACAATCAATTCTGCTGCTTTTTCAGCATGTATAAAATCTCTAAGCTGATTCCCTCCAGACATGTTAAAAACGTTGTTTCCATTCTTTATTGCTTTCTCAAGTGAGGACAAAAGCGAATTTGGATTCTCCCCCTTGCCGAAGACATAAAACAACCTCATCCACTGCAACGTAAATTTGTGCTCGACTTGCAAAATATTCAACGCTCTATGTAGTGTATCTTTCGCTAACCCGTAGGCTGTAACAGGCATTGTAAGAAGGTCTTCATATAAACCTCCTTCCTGCAGGCCATATTCGAAGCATGTGCCTGTTATTGATACATGTTTTAAACCATTTTTTATAATGTTTTTTAAAAAGATATAGTGTTTAACAAGAATTTTTTCAAGATGTTCAAGGTTCCTATAGTCTGAGAGTTCATCCCAGGCAAGATGTATTAGAATATCTGGTTTATTTGTGTATGTATACCAATCATCTTTTTTTTCATATATGTCAAATTGCATTATTTCGATATTATATTCTTGGTTTAATAATGACAATTTAGATTGATTTCTGCCTGCTGCTATTACATGAACATTATTATGTGAACATAATTCCTGGATGATATAATTACCGATAAAACCCGTTGCCCCAGTTACTAGAACTTTATTCATTTTTAAACCTGGTTTGTTCAATTAAAGTATTATTAATTTATTTTTATCCCGTTGAAGTCACTTCCGACAAAAGGGTGTGATTTGTCCTTATCTGAAATATTTGATAACTCCATTGGCCATGTGATATTAAGTGACGGATCATTGTAGCTAATCCCTGATTCATGCTCAGGCTCATAGAATTCAGTACTTATATATACTAACTCGCAGTTATCCTCTAATGTTTGAAAACCATGTGCGAATCCCGCTGGAATTACAAGGGTTTTGTGATTTTCTGCAGAAAGGGTTTCTCCATGCCATTTAAGAAAAGTTGGAGAATCTTGACGCAGATCCACACCAATATCGAATATACTTCCACGCAGACAACTCACAAACTTTGTTTCAGCATGAGGAGGGTGCTGAAAATGCATACCGCGTATCGTTCCTCGTTTTTCAGTTAGAGAATGATTAATTTGCACGCATCCATTGGCCGGAGTCATCTGCTTCAATTCTTCGGCACAGAATAAACGTTCAAAGTATCCTCTACCGTCTCCAAGAATCTTTCTCTGGATAACTTTTAGCTCCTGGATCGGTGTGTCTAAAATATCAAATCGATTATTCATAAAATAAATAGTTGAAATCAGTGTAATTCGTGAACCGTTTTTCTATGCGCTTTGTCTAAGCGCTCTCTGTATTTATTAATATCTCTTTCCGTATTAACTATCCCGTTTATATAATAGTTTTTGTACCATTTGACGGTTTTTTCAATGGAGGTTTGACTATTCCATACAGGTTGCCATCCGAGTATTTCAGTTGCTTTTGACGAGTTTACTTTAAGCAGTTTTGCTTCATGCGGTGAATTTGTATTCTCTGCAAGCCTATAATTGATTCTATCCCAATTCTGTTTAAGTTGCTCCACAACTTCTTTAACAGTTAAGTTCTCTGTGTTATCAGGGCCGAAATTCCAGGCTTGGGCAAACCATGTTTCACCTTCAAGCAGTTTTTGTCCTAATTGTAGATACCCTGACAGTGGATCCAGCACATGTTGCCATGGACGTGTGAAATGTGGGTTTCTGATCTCAACAGAGGAATTGCTGCTAGCTCCCCGCATAATATCAGGAATAAGCCTGTCGATTGCCCAGTCTCCCCCTCCGATTACATTACCGGCCCGACAGCTTGCAAGTAAAATATTGTGATCTTTTCCATATCGTTCATTATTGAAATAAGAGTTTCGGTATGATGAGGTTAAAAGTTCCGAACAACCTTTTGATGCGCTGTATGGATCGTACCCTCCCATACGGTCATTTTCATGATAGCCTCGCTCTAGTTCACGGTTTTCGTAGCATTTGTCGCTAGTGACATTAATAATGGCCCGGACTTCAGATGAAGCTCTGCATGCTTCAAAAACATTTAAGGTCCCCATCACATTTGTGGAAAATGTATTTACAGGTTCTTTGTATGATAAACGTAAAATGGCTTGAGCGGACAAATGAAATATTATTTCAGGTTTTGCATTGGATATAGCTGTTTTAAGTGCATCCAGGTCCCGAATATCGCCAATTGTCGAATGAATATCCAGATTCAACAACTCGTAATGGCTGGGATAGGTTGGAGGTATTAATGAGTATCCGTATATCTCTGCTCCCAGATGTTGTAGCCAGCAAGCAAGCCATGAACCTTTGAAACCGGTGTGACCTGTTATTAAAACTCTTTTACCGTGCCAGAATGAATTCATATTCTTAACCACTAATCTTCATTAGTCATGTTGTTTCGTAATTTATTCCCAGATTTTCCATGGTGCGGTACCGGAATTCCATAGTTCTTCCAGGTACATTTTGTCCCTAAGAGTATCCATCGGTCTCCAGAATCCATTATGCTTGTATGCAGTAAGCTGATTCTTTATAGCAAGTGTAGAAAGGGGTTCATATTCCCAACCCATATCGTCTCCCTGTATATAATCCAGAACTTGTGGATCTAGAATGAAAAAACCGCCATTGACCCAGTTTCCATTACTTTCCGATTTTTCTATAAAATTAGTTACAATATCAGATTTAATATCAAGCGTTCCATAACGCCCTGGAGGTTGTACGGCAGTTACACAGGCAAGGCATCTCTTTTTTGTGGCGAAGTTAACTAATGAATTAATATTGATATCTCCAATCCCATCTCCATATGTGAATAGGAAGGGTTTATTGTCAAGGTATTTTGATATACGCTTCAGTCTGCCCCCAGTTGCTGTTTTTTCACCAGTGTCAATTAGAGTTACCTTCCATGGTTCGGAATACTGTTGGTGAACTTCCATTTTATTCAATTTTATATCGAATGTGACATCCGACATATGAATAAAATAGTTTGCAAAATATTCCTTTATCATATATCCTTTATAACCGCAGCAGATAATAAATTCATTGATCCCGTAATGAGAAAGCACTTTCATAATATGCCATAAAATTGGCTTGTTACCTATTGTAACCAATGGTTTAGGTATTAACTGGGTCTCTTCCATCAGCCTTGTTCCATATCCCCCTGCAAGTATTACTGCTTTCAAGTTATTTTCTCCTTTTGAGTAATTTGATGGAATCAAACAGTTGGATTTGGATAAATGATATAAAGCCTCGATCAAGCTCCAGCCGTTTAATCCTATTTTTTTTCTGCTATTCCATCAGCATATAATGCAGATATAATCACAATATAATAAAAAGCCAGTTTAGCCTGGAAAAACTTTTCAGGCATAAATAAAGGATATCCTATCACCGTAAATCATAGAAATATCAAGGAGGTTAAAATGTTAGGGATTGGTTGGCCGCTTGAGAGCATAACCTGAGTGTTGCTCCGAACGATTTCAGCCAGAGAGCCCGCCACGAACCCTTGAAACCTGTAACACCGGTTACAAAAATAGATTTACCATTTATGGTGATATGGATTTAAAATCAGAAGCTTTTTTAACGCATATTTCATAGATATCTCTTAAATCTGTTCGTTCGGGATATATAAAAATTGCTTCTCTTAAATTTTTTATCAAATTATTTATATGAAAATAATCATTTGAACTTAAATCATCTGAATGCCAGTTACGAGATAGCTTTTTATCCCATGTGTAATAAAAAAATCCATTAGTAATCAATTTAATGGCTCTATCTATATCAAACTGCATTTTTGCCCCGAATCTAGTCTTAAAACATTTTATTACATCATTGATCAAAAAATTCTTTTCTTTATCTTCAATATTTAAACATCTAATGAGTTCAATATTGGCATATGTAAACCTGCAATGAGGCAGTGTAATACCCTCCATTGACCTTCTGGTATCCATAATATCAACATAATATTCATCAAGTGTTCTGTAATTCCTTTTCAATCTCCTTGTAAAAAGAACATCGCTTATCTGAATGATCTTTCCTGTCAGTGCAATTTCAGCCAAGGCCAGATTATCAGCTCCAACAGAAAGATCTCCCCATAATTGCACCTTCCTGAGCATACTGGTTCTATGAAAGCCATAAAATGCATTACATAATTCTAATTCCCATATCAGGTGTCTGAATCTTTCTATTGGATCGTCCTGGTCCGTTTTTAAGTAATCATTAGCAATACCTAATGGTTTTGAACTTGAATCTAGAAGCCATGTTCGTGGATAAACAAGAGCTATTGATTGATCTTGTTCAATCTTTTCCAAACATTTACTGATATATGATTGTGCATGCAGATCATCATGCGCAGCCCACATAAAATATGGAGAATTTGAACGTGCAAGGAGATCAACAAAATTCTTACCGCCAAGATTTTCTTCAAAACGATAATAACTTATCCTTTTGTCCATCTCTAGATATTTTAAACAAGTTTCTTTTGTGTTGTCAGTTGAACAGTTATCCGAAATTATCAACTCAAAATCATCGAAATCCTGAGATAAAATAGATTCAATAGCTCCAGACAACAATTCACCACCATTGTAAACAGGCATGCCTACGCACACGGTTTTGCTTTTTCTAACGGATGGTAGTATGGGTGAAGAGGGCGATGTACAGGTTTCTAGAGAGTCAAGAATTTCATGGACTATATCCTGGTCAGGATCCAATTCGAGAACCTTTGTTAGTACTACGCGAGCCTTCACCGAATTATCCATCTCCAGGTATATCCGCCCAAGCAGCAAATAGTAATTCAGCTCTCCAGGATTTAGAGTAATGCACTTTTCTAATAGTATCGCTGCATCTTTCCAACGTTTATCTTCCTGGTATAAGCCTGCCAGGTTCAACATCGCATCCAAATTATCATCTTGAACATCACACGCATTGAGGAAATAATCCTCAGCCTTTCCAAAATCTTTTCTTGCATGATGGATAACACCAAGATTATTAAGGATCTCTGCATTTGTCGGATTATCAGCCAGAAGTTCTAAAAAGCATTCCTCAGCTTCTTCGACTTTGCCTTCTGCAAAAAGCTTTTCGCCTTGATCAAGTTTGTTTTCCATGAAGATTACCTATCTTAAAAACATGTTCAGCTTTATTTTTAAGTTCTATGACATCAGGATTATTATGATTGTTGTGGTATAGTTGTTTGATGATTTTTCCTGTGTTTATAAAGTCGTTTAATGCCAGATATGTATAACCAATATTAATTGTGGCAAGGATGTAATCCGGTTTTATTTTGATTGTCTCATCAAAGAAATGTAATGCTTCTTTGAAGTTTTGCTGTAAGTAACAGAGTACACCGATATCATTTAAAAGCTCATAATTATCAGGCTGTAATTTTATTGCCTTCTCAAAGATTTCTGTTGCTTCATTCAGGCGAGATAAGCTATGTAACAGCAACCCATAATTATAGAGAAATTCAAAGTTATCAGGTTCTAACAGAAGTGCCTTTTTAAAATAGGTTTCACTTTTTGTGACATTGTTTAGTACTTTGTGTGCGTTGGCTAAAATAAAAAGCAATTCTGTATGGTCATTTTTTATGTTACTTGCTATTTCGAGATATGTAATCGCCTTTGTTATTTCACCTTTTTGAAAATGAAATACTCCTAATTGCATATTGTTATCAAACGAATCTGGTTCCTTTGCCAGTTTGCGTTGAAGCCGCTTTAGCTTACTGCTTCCGGCTTTTGTTTTTTCTGGTTGTGTTACTAAAGTATTGACCATTTTTCTTTCTCTATTGTTGATGCACTTATATTTAAGATAAAGACTGATTTATGATATAAAGACAATTTCTATATTTGCATATTACCGGAATTTACTGTTGCTAAATTCATGCCTAAGGGCCGATTTTATTATTACTTTTATCAATGAAATATGGTTAATGTAAGCTGTTGTGATGTTGGTACTTACATGTACTGATCGGCATGGTTTTTGTATAGTATATTTTAAAGCTCTTGCCAGTCCCCTTTATGTATAGTTTTTAAACACTATTTAAGGAAGACAAAGTTACTGATATAGTAGAGAAGAAGCTATTAATAATTAGGATGTACAAAATCCGGGCGATGTTACAATGCTTTTTGACCATCTAAAGCTGAATCAGATAACATTATTTATCGGCATTAGATCCTAAATTGTCGATTCTTTTTTTTGATAGATAAAACCTGTTTAATCTTCTCAGGAGAATTAATGAAGCATCCACTGGTTACGATAGGTGTTACCTGCTACAACGATGAGAGATATATCAATACATGTATCGATTCTATCCTAAGTCAAACCTACGAAAACATTGAAATTATAGTTGTTGATGATTGTTCTACCGATAATACAATTTCTATACTTAAAAAATATAATGAAAAAGTCTGCTTGATTCAACATGAGAAGAACAGTGGCGGTCTTTTACAAGGTAGAAAGGATGTAATATCTGCTGCCACCGGAGATTTTGTCTGTCATCTGGACGCTGATGACTCTTTGCAAGCAGAATTTGTTTCACGGATGATGGATGAATTCTGCAGAGATTCCCAACTTGACTGGGTGGCTGCCAACCTCAATGTTGTCGATGTCGATGGCAAGCTGGTAGACAAATGGGATTATAAGGATTTTCCTACAGATCCGATGCAGGGGCTCTATCGCGGATATCACACTGCCTCTGTTCCGGTACCTAAAAATGGAATTTTTAAACTCTCATTCATTAGAGACAATAAACTATCCTGGTACCAGTTGCCTCATACCACTCAGGGAGAGGATGCCTATACCTGTATAAAATATCTGGAATGCAATCCTAAGATCAAGTTAATACCTGATTTTCTTATGAACCTTCGCATTCATAGCCAGAATATGAGTGCAAATGTGCTGGAACGCATAAAGATGGTGATTGATCTTAAAGAGTATTATATCAATCATTTCAACGAGATGATTTATCTGTTCCATCCGAAGTTCCTGAGGTTGGACTGTAACAGTAATGAATATCTTTCATTAAAATATTATTTAATTGCCATGGATCTTTTTAATGCTAAAGAGAATTTTAGAATCCCTCCATACTTCAATAGCGAGAAGGCCGAGAATGAGATAAAGAATAATCTATGGTTGTTTGATGACCCAATTCGCAAGTATGCGAAATTGTCCCTGAATTATTCAAGCGGTTATGCAGATAAACTGAAACATGTCTTGAATAAAACAGGTGGGAATACGGTGGATGAGTCTAAAAAGGTTTCAGATTTAATTGCTGAAGGACAAAGAAAGCTTGCAGAGGGTGATTTTAAAACCGCCAGGATAGACTTTGAAAAGGTTCTGAATGATAGGTCTAACTCTGTCGAAGCATTACGCGGTCTCGGAGAAGTTTGCTATGTTCTTGATGATAAGAAAGAAGCTGAAAAATATTTTGCTACTGCATTAGAACTGAACCCGGAGGATGCTCAGACATTAAACAATGTGGGTGTAATATTTCATGATAGAAAGGAGTATACAAATGCGGAAGCAGCATTTCTCAAAGCATTATCGATTGATTCATACTCTGATGAGACCTACTTTAATTTATGTGATTTGTGGGCAACAACCTGGTCAATAACACCACCTGAATCACTACGGAAGCAAAATCTGCTGGATGCAGTAAGTTTTATTTCCGATCACTCTGCCGATAACAGTCGCGACGCATTATTGAAGGAGAATATGCAGTTGAGATCTACTCTTCTACAGGAATATCATGGTGTATACCAGCAGTCATCAAAAAAAATTCTATTGCACTGCCCGGGTAACGGAGCAATTAAATATCTAATGGCCAGTTGGTGCGATATTCTTAATCATATGGGTATTGAAACAGATCTTATCAATTGGGGTGATGAGTCCAGCACAAAATTTGAAAGTTTTGAACCGGATGTATTTATAACTGTTGCAGACCCATCATACATGGACCAGCTTGATGTTGATTATATTGACAAGTACAGGGGAGAGAGAGGACTTTCTATTGGGCATGTCATTTCTGCTGATTATTACAATTATAAACCATGTGATTTCATTATTACGTTCCACCTGGACCCGGAGCGTGACCCGGTTCTGTCAAATGTGAACATACCGGTACTGTCATTACCTTTTGCGATTAATCCTCTGATTCATTATATGCGAAAAGGAATAGAAATATGGGACTATTTCTTTGTAGGAACTAATTCTCCATTTAAGATAGAGGAGACCAAGGCTTATCTAATGCCAATTATTAACAATTACAAAGGAATTATTGCCGGTGTCAAATGGGGTGGTGGTGTAGGCGAGTTGAATGTTGAAGAGGCTGCAATACTTTACAACTATGCACGTATTTATCCCAATTATCATGTTTCCCGGCAAATGGAGGAGTATAATGAGATTAATGAGCGTACATATATTATTCCTGCCTGTGGCGGATTTGAACTGGTGGATAACCCTGTAGCTATCCGGGAGCTCTTTACCGCCGAAGAAATGGCAATTGCAAATTCACCGGATGAGTATCATGACATGTTTCTTTACTTCCTGCGTAACCCAGAAAAACGTATAAGCTATATAGAAAAAGGGATGCGTAAAGTATGGAATCAATATACTCTTTTTCATGTCTTGAGCAGGCTGACCGATTATTTGGAAATTCAAGCTGAGTAGGCAAGATCACTTTCTGAATCCGGTTAGGCAGTATCTGGGTTTTTATCTGAAGAGAACATAGAAAAGTTTACTTTTTTTAGAGCACTGTTGATTATTTAACGCAACATTCTCTGCTCAGGTCATTCAACATTTGGTCGATTGAGTGCAGCTGTAAGCTTAATGAGTATTTTTTCTTTACAAAATTATGATACCCTCTGGAGCCGTAATCATTTCTATTCTGAATTATATTAATTAGTTCGTCAGTAGTACTGAATATGCAGTCTGAAGGCCAGTTGTTATATGCGTTGGGAAAGTTATAAATCAGCGGCTTATATCCCATCGCCATAGCTTCTGCGATTGAATAACCGAATGATTCAAAAACACTGGTAGTTAAAAGGTAGTTAATCCCCTCTCTTTCGAACCACTCTGGAATATTCTCCACTCTACCATGAAATGTAATATTTCTTTCCAGTCCCAGCCTGTGAATAATATTTTCAAGGTAATATTTAAAGCGTAATTCCTGAACATTACCCGCAACATTCAGGTTATACTGAGGGTCTATTTTTACGAGCTTGCTGATGATTTCAATCCACATTGAAGGATTTTTTTTGTGGCTTATCTCTCCAACCACTGCAATGTTGAATCCATGTGTTCTTTCCGCATATGAAAAAAGAGCAAGATTAACACCATTTTGAATTACAACACTTTTATTTTGATCCTTAATAGAGGGACAGGTTTGAAAAGCAATATTTCTTACATAGTCATCAACAAAAACTACCTTATCGATTTTTGTAAAGTCAATGCTCTGAAGGTTACAGTTCAGAACCTCATAGCTGTGTATCCTGCAGATGACTGCCTTGTGCTGAATTCCATCAACTTTATTTGTAACATAGACAGATATATCGTTTGCAAATTCGAGCCATACAATATCAGCCCAATCGACGGCAGACTTAATCTCCTGCTCATTGTCTGTGTAGCATGTTTGCACCTCAAATCTTGTTTTAAGGTGATTAGCTATATCTTTAAGAAAGGATTCATATCTTGGAAGGCATAGTATTGCAATTTTAGGCCTGTTTTCGGGGGTAGAACGGATTTCTTCTAAAAGATGTGTAATCTCTTTATCGTCTGGTCTAACCTCTGTAATCGTTTCTAACAGAGGAACAGCAATATGTAATTGATTCAGCTCTCTTAGTAAACTTGTATAATTTATAACAGCATCTTTATAGAGAGGGTCAATTTCCAGTGATCTGGTGAAATAATCAATAGCCTTTTCTCTATCATCTTTTTGAAAGGCAATTACACCAAGATTGTTATAGGCTTCTTTTCTATCAGTGCCATTCTCAGCTTCCGACAAAAAAAATTTCTCTGCCTCCTCAATCCTGCCTTCAGCAAATAATGCTTCTGCTTCATTGAGATTATTATTCATTAGACATTGGATGGATGAAGTTGGTTAATTTCATCAAGAAGCTGTGTGATCACTTTATCCTCCGGGCAAAGTTCTGCAACCATCTCCAGTAAAGGGATAGCAATAGGTAATTGATCTAAAGACCTGAGCAGGTTAGTGTAATTTACAATTGTATCCCTATAAAGAGGATCAATTTCAAGGGCCCTGGTAAAATAGTCAATGGCCTTTTCATTATCATTCTTCTGGAAAGCAATTACTCCAAGATTGTTGTAGGCCTCCTTACATTCTGAATCGTTTTCAACTATAGACAGAAAACACTTCTCTGCCTCTTCTATCTTACCTTCGGTAAAAAAAGCTTCTCCTTCAGTCAATGTATTGCTCATTTTGTTTCTCCTATAAATTAAATGTTGACAGATTAAAGTGTTTGGCAATAGTCAACTTCATGTGGAAAAGCTAATTCATCCTCAAATGTATTTTTAGACTTTTTGTCACACTCTATACTATCGCTGGTGTCATTATGTATTTCTGAATTACTATCACAATTACATTCAAGACACTTAATTCCTTCCTCAAATATTTTATATTGTTTGTTGCAGCTGCTGCAGGTAGCAGTATCATTATGGAAGTAGAGGCGATTACTGCATTCGCAGACCCAACCGGCAACTTTTGCCGGATTTCCCAAAACCAGAGCATGGTTTGGTACATTTCTCGTTACTACTGCTCCCGCCCCTATAAATGCGTATGAGCCGATAGTATTTCCGCAAACAATTGTTGAATTGGCACCGATAGTGGCTCCTTTCTTAACTAGTGTACTCTGAAATTCATGTTTCCTGGAAATATGACTACGGGGGTTTATAACATTTGTAAAGACCATAGATGGACCGCAAAACACATCATCCTCAAGGATCACTCCGGAATATACAGAGACGTTGTTTTGTATCTTCACATTATTACCTATCCTTACATCAGGGGAGATCACAACATTCTGGCCTATATTGCAATGATTTCCAATCTTTGATCCTGGCATTACGTGACTGAAATGCCATATCTTTGTACCATTTCCTACTAAACTGGTTTTGTCCACTATTGCTGTCTCATGTGCAAAATAAGGATTTGCACGATTATCTCCGTTAAGATTGACTGCAGTACCATGGCGTTTCAAAGAATCCTGACATGCATTCAAAATTTTTAAAACATTTGTACCGTTAGTACCGTCTGTCTTAGGTGTTGAATCTGACTTGATACAATACAAAAAATGCTCACATTCTTCTTTAAGCGGTTCACTATTATCGATAGTTACTATATCAATTCCGTTTTTTCTCGGAACAGGTTGACGGTTAATCCAGTCAACACCTTTATCATGTATCTGTAATTTACCGTTGGTAACGGTGTCATCAAATATTGCCATTTTCTTGTCACCAACTATTATCAGCTTCTGCTCCTTGTCAGGGTGAAGCCAGCTGACGAATATATGTCCTTTTACGCCGCTTTTAAAAGAAAGTATTGTCATTGTGACATCAGTAATTTCCTGGTTCAGATAATTTCCCCCCTGGGCTATAACCTGACAGGGCATTTCATCCAATAAAAAAAGCATTGCAGAAATGTCATGCGGAGCAAAGCTCCATAATATATTCTCTTCGCTGCGAATCTTGCCTAGATTCAGACGATTTGAATAGATATAGTTAATCTTTCCAAGCTCACCTGAATTAATTATCTCTTTCAATTTTATTATCGCAGGATGATAGAGAAGAATGTGTCCTATCATCAACTTTTTGTTTTGCCGCATGGATAATTGATGAAGCTCTTCAGCTTCACTCACGAAAAGAGCTAATGGCTTTTCTACAAAGACATGTTTTCCCGCCAATAATGTTAATTTTGCCATTTCAAAATGTGTCTCTGCTGGTGTGGCAATGACAACGGCATCTATCTCAGGGTTGTTAAGTACATGTTGGAATGAACACTGAACTTCTGCCTCAGGATACTTATTCTTAAATGTGCTGAGAGTTGATGGGTTGCTGTCACAAATAGTGTGAAGTACTCCTAGTTCACTAAAATTGCGTACTAAGTTTTTTCCCCAATATCCAGTACCTATTACGGCGATGTTAGTCATTATATTCAATAATAAATTAAGGGTTGGAATCGTATAATTCTTTCAGCATTTTTCTTGCCTGTCGATGGTCAGGGTCTATATCTAATGCTTTTTCTAAATAAGACTGGGCAGTTTCATTATCATTCTTTTTACGATAACACATTCCGAGTATGAAGAGTGCCTCTGTATTAGAGTCATCAATACTAAGGAAACGTTCTATAAATGAAATTGCTTCATCAGTTCTCTCCAGATTAAATAGTAATTTTCCTAAATTGATAAGAGTGTCCGGATGTCCATCATCCAGCTCAAGAGACTTAGAGAAATACACTTCAGCCTCATAATAAGATCCTTCGAGGTAATATACAATGCCCAGATTGCAATAGTGTTCAGCAACATGCGGTTCAAGATCAATTAGCTTTTTCAGATTTTTGATTGAATCTTTTGTTCTTTGCTGAGCTGCCTGAAGGATTCCAAGGTTATGATAACTCTGTGGATGATTAGGGTCTAATTCTATTGCTTTTAAGAAGTTTTCTTCAGCTTCTTTCATTTTTCCAGCTTTTGCGAAACGTGTACCGCTATCATTTAATGAAATTACTGATTCCGATTCTAAAAAGTCAATATTTGAAAAAGAATTTTCTGTGGTGTTCATGAAGGCTCCTTTATCGTCTACAATTTAGATTTCCTTTATAGTAATTTATTTTGCTGTTTACAGCATGCAGATTTGCATTTCTATCTGTTATTTGTCTTTCGTATCTTGTGAAAAGCTCATGCATCTTTCTGAAGAGCTTTGAAATTTCATTACTTACTACTGTGTTGACTCTTTGACTAAATGGTTGGCTCCAGGATGAAATATATTTACGCGACATACTCTTATTTACAATGCGTTTAGCATCTAGATGGTATCTGGCAAATGAATCCTGAGAAATGAAATTAGTACTATTCTCTATTTTTACAGAATTTATGGGTTTGTGTGAGTTTGCCAAAGCCTTGTAGGTGCTCCAGCAGTCAGGCCTTGATATTATAGCCAGCAATCTGCTTGCTTCTAAGTGGGTAATTTTAAGTATTGGCTTTCTTGTTTCTGTCTTATTCACAATTTCCATTGGAATGATCCCATTCCAATCGTTAGAGAATCCCTCCACAACGTACTCTTTTCCATTTTTGTCTTCAAGTTGGTACCATACGTGAGCCCTTGCAATACCATCTTCTCTGTCGATTACCCATCCCCAGACAATATTAGCATTTTTCTGAGTTGGTGGGAGGTGTGAGAAGAATAGAAAGACTGCATCTTCACAGTCACCTTCCAAAAAACTGCTGGTTTCAATAGGTGTCTGCCAGTTGTCAGTTCTTTTGGCTTCTGGTGTATATTTAATATTGAATGCTATGTCCTTATAACCATCATATATAAAATTTCCGTTTGTAAATGTCTCTTTGCACCATTCTTTATATAGAAAGTTATTGTGCTGCATTTCAGTATCTTCAAGATTGGGGCATTCATCCAATACTGGCTTATAACCAAGATGAGAGTTTATCCCAGACCGATATTGCTGTACATCAGTATGACTCGTACGTTCATTATCACGTGCAAATGATAGATTAATCATATTAAGTATTATTGAAGTACAAATTATTCCGGTAATCTTTGGGATATTTATTATCTTCATATATATATCCTTTAAGAAGCCAAAATACCTTGAATATAGCCAATTCCGTATCTGTTTTTTTCTGTTTCAAATTACTTAACTTTATTTAAGAAGCCTAAAATCAAATAGATGTTAACATACAGTAGCTAAAACCATGCCTAAAGGCAGCTAATATGAAGAAGATTATAGTGTTTTTAATATTAAGCGTTTTAAGTGGTTGTTAATCTGTGACTTATAGATATAGATGCTTTGTCAGTTCTTAGGATGATTTCATATCAATTACAACTATATCATTTATGTATAAATTCTAATCAACATTTGAAGGAAAATCTTTCCCCTGAGGGAGAGTTAAAAGTAAAATCAAATCTGAACAAGGGATAAGAATGTTAAAAGAAAAAATTAAAATGCCTGGATTGATTGAAGGTAAGAAATAATTACTGGTTTTGTTGAACGGATAAGAATATGAGTGTGAGTTTTATCTCTCCAACGCTGTACTCGAAAAATCAACAAAATCAATTATACCGGAGGAGGATGCCTTTGCATTTTCCTCCTTGATTTTCAAAAAAACTTCCTCTCTATATACGGTTAATTCCTTTGGCGCTATAACGCCTAATTTGATATTGTTTTTATTAATCTCAACAACAGATATTTGTACGTTTTCATCAATTATGATGCTTTCGCCTAACTTCCTTGTTAGTATAAGCATTTGTCACCTTCCTGGTTATATGTTTATAAACGCTAGTTGTTTGTATTGTCTACAACGTAAAAGTGTATTGGGTACTTCTCATCGTACAGGATTAGCTGTTTTGCCACCTTCCTTTCTGGATTATAAATAATCGGAGCCCTTAAATTTGTTCTTATTGATGATAATGTTTGTGGTACAACCATAAGTGTAAGGACAAGTGCATCATCAAGGTTTTTCAGTCTGATATCATCAAGGTCAAGACTCTGAAGATTGATAGAGTAATTCTCGTCTACACAGAATGGAGATACAACGGGAAATGCGAGATTAGGATCATTGATAGATTGTAGCCAGAATGTTGGAAATATGGATTCATTCTCCATGAGAAGAAATTCTCTGCAATCATCAAATCCCAGAATCGGTTTTGTAAAATGAATTACTTCTTCATCCTTCACATTGACTTCACCGAACAGACGTGTTTTTAATAACATGGTTTCTCTTTGTAAATTGCAAACGGAGTTTAAGTTGAAAAATTTCACTCCATTTAAAATCTACACCTTTATAAAAAGTTTTCGAATAATAATTCTCCGTCTTTTTCCTTTAAGCTGGAGGTTAGAATAATATACAGGCTTTCTACTTAATGATAAACCTGAGAGAGTTTATAATTACAGGTAATTCAGTATAGACGTCTTAAATATATACGAACCAGAAGCTAAGGATGCTTCAAAGATACTTTGCTGTTCTGTAAGTTTCAATACCAGCTCCGCTATGTCAGCACTTTCTGTCGACGCTAATATTTCCTGAAGCGAAAGTTTTGTATCAGTAATCCTGTTGCCGGTTAATTCCAGGGTACTCGAAATACCACCTGCCCTTGCTATATTATTCAAAATATTTTTTGATGCATTATCAAGATTGTCTAATTCTTCTTTGGCAAAAGTGACTGCTCCGTCAGACAAACTGTCCCGTATTTTAATAATTGTATCAAAAACTTTTGTGGTCATGAAAATCTCGTCACCTGTCTGGTTAACGACTGCATTTGTACTTGGGCCAACATTATATTCTATTTTTTCCCTGTTGCCTTTATAGCTTACAGCCGATATTTTACCATTTGAATTACGTGTTGCTTCAAAGGGAGTAGTTGTTGTTTCTGTTCCGGCAAAAATGTATCGTCCCAGCCGTTTTGAGTTTGCAGTTTGTATTACAGTCTCCATCAATTGATTTATCTCGTCTGCAATTATCTTTTTCCCATTCTTGTCCGTTGAATCACTGACTCCCTGCATCGTTAATTCTGTTATTCGTTGCAGTATGTCTGAAGTGTTCTGCAAAACTGAAGAGTTATATTCCAAAGCTTGAGTTGCTGTATTAATATTTTTAGAATATTGATCAAGTTTAAGATCCTCTGTTCTCAGACTTAGAATCTTTCTTGCACCCGCTGGATCATCTGAGGCACGATTTACTTTTTTCCCCGTTGAAATCTTCTCCTGGAGCTTGCTCATATTCGTTGTGCTCTTTTCAACATTTGAAAGTGTTGTAGATATGAAAGATTCAAGGTTTACTCTTGTCATTTTAGTATACTATCCTTATTATTGTTATAATTGCATAAGCAATTCGCTTATTTCACTTATCGTAGAAATATATTTTGACGAAGCCTGAAATGCTTGTTGAAATCTGATTGTATTAATCATCTCTTCTTCAATCGAAACACCTGAAATTTCCTGTCTCCTATTGTCCAAATTAGTAAGTAGTGAATGGAAACTGCTCTTTTCGCTAGTTCTTTCTGCTGTTTCTATACCTAATTGAGCTACAGAGCCATGAAGAAAATCATTAAAAGTAGAATTGTTAGTTAACTTTTTATTTTGCAAACTGGTCAGTCTCAACGCATTTGTATTGTCTCCTGGTGAGCCGGTTGATGCAGCGGCGATTCTCGTTACATCATCTTTGATGTATTGAGCTACTTCAATTGAAGATGCATCATTTCCTGTAAAGAAAGTGTTTAATCCCAGGGAACTTAGTACATTGCTGGTGTCAGGGTCATTTGCAACATCAAATGCAAGTTTGTTTCCAACAGCAATAGCCCCATTGTCAAAATTCACGGATACTCCGTCAGTTATTTGAAGATAACTTCCGGGAGCATAAGATGACCCCACATCAAGATTTGCCAATAATTTACCTGTCGCATCGGTGACTCTGATTAAAGCAGAACCAGTTCCGATTGTTCCAGTACCTGCGTCGATAACCGTCATTGTAAAAATATCATTGTCATCGCCGGAATAATGTCCTGAAAGTGTAGCCTGGGATGAGCCAATATTGCCGGGATTAGTGTCCAGACCATTAGCAAAATTAAATGTGTAACCGCTGGCAGAAGTAATTGTCAGCAAACCATTAGTAATACTGGTATTGATATTTGCTATGTTATTAATTTTAGTTGATAATGAATTGAGTGTTTCATCGTTTGCAATACTAATGCTGGATCTTGTGACGTTATTAGATGAGTCAGTGACTGTTATATAAAGGGTGCCATCTGTTATGTTGGTTGCTGTGGGGACAGCATTTGTATATGCACCATTTACGGTCAGTTGGGTATTACTGTCAACAGATGCAATTCTGTAATAATTTCCGTTGCTAAGTTTGATCCAGTTATTTGCTTTAACATTACCTGTAAACGTCGTTCCGATCCCTGTGACAGTAGTGGTTCCGTCTCCGTTATCTGTACTTGTTACAGTACCTGTAGTATATGTACTGACTGAAGGAGCGTAGGGTAGTCCAGTGTTTGTCAACACATCGGTGGCGTTGTTAACAGCATTTGTACTGGTTAACGAGGTAAAACCGCCACTCAGGCCAACTCCTTCACTGTGAATATTGTTTACTTCCTTGATAAAACTGGCAGCAAGGGTGTCTATATCACTCATATATTTTGGTATTGTTATATTTTGCATGTTTAATAGACCTTTTAATTGACCTCCCGTCAAATTAGCAGTTGCTAATCCGTGGATTTTGGCAATTCCCTCACCTGCAAGTGACGTTGTAACTTTTTCTGTTTGATTAGCATGTACAACTAAAGTTCCACCTAAGAGTATGTCAATTGAGTTGTTATTTTTATTTGTTATTACTCTGACATCACCAAGTTCGCTTAACTGCGTGACGAGATTATCTCTCTTGTCCAACATGTCATTTGCACTTGCATTGTTTGTGGACTGCTCAATTTCATTTATTCTTTTATTTAATAATGCAATTTCACTTGTTATGCTATTTAATGTAGCAACTTTTGATTCAATTCTCTGACTGACATTGACCTTCAGGTTCTGGAATTGCTCAGCCAGAGAACGAAAACTATGAGTAACCAGATTTTGAGCATCCTGTAACAGCTGGTATCTGGCACTGACCAGTTCAGGGCTGGTTGACACATTCTGGATACTTGTGAAAAACTTTCCTAACATGCCGTTTAAACTTGACTCCGATAATTCATTGTAAATTGCTTCCAAGTTTTGAAGGGTATCACTTTGTACAGATGAATTACCATGCAGAGACGTAAAATCGTTTATTTGTGAGTTTAGCAGTTCATCTTTTATTCTCACTATTGTATCTATTGTTACACCAGAGCCAATAGGACCATATAAGTTAGTATCAGGTGTTCTGGCAGCTATCTTAACCGATTGCCTGCTATAACCAGGAGTGTTGACGTTAGCTATATTGTGTCCAATTGTCTGAAGTGCACTTTGTGCAGTCAGGAGACCGGAAAGTCCAATTGAAATGTCAGATGAAGCCATAACTTGTCTTTCTAAATTACAGTTTTAAATTTAAATTAGGAGATAGATAATGTTAGAATTTATATCTCCAGGTGCCTTTTGCGTGTGACAGATTTATTTAGGCATTTATTTCCAGCATTATTCTTTGCAGTTCAGGTTCATTTAATTTACCTGACTTTTGATAGGTATTGTCATTTAATGATTCCGAGCATATGGATTTAATAAGATTGTTTATATACTCAAGCGAGTATTTTGTAAGCGTTGTATTAGACCTGTTAATTCCCTCAACTCTTTGAATTATTTCCATAATAATATCGTACTGTTCTTTTAATCTACTCTTATATGGTTCTCGTATCTGCTCAATGAGCTCACTAAGCTTTGTGGTGTTTATATCATTTCCCAAAGCTTGATTAATTGAGCGTAAGATATATCTTCTTTTTTCTTCCAGAAGAAGTATCGTTTCAGCAAGGTTACGTTCTTGATAAATTACTGATTCGAGTTCATCTATATCCCCGGATATTATGTGCTCCTGCTTCTTCTGTGCAGTAATAAATATATCCTTGTATGTAAGAATCATCTTGTCTAATGTTTCAGAAAGATCTTGTAAATTATTTTCCAGTATTTTTTGTTCCATTTGGTTATATTATAATTTTTTCTGTTCTTTTGTAAGCTGTCTGGCAAGTACTTTCGCAATACCCATACCGCCATTTCTTGCCATTTCCTCAGAGAGCGATGAATGCATCATTCCTTCATATATATGGTTTGCACTGTTTTTCTCAAACAACTCGGATTTTGGTACAGTTTTCCACATCGCCTTGAGTACCATATTCAGCAATACCGCTTCGAAGTCTTGAGCTGCCTTTTGAATCTCTTCTGCTGTTTTTGGATCTTTTTTTTTCAATCCATTTATTGAATTCTCACTCTTTGCAGCATTTATCATCATCTCGCTGTTGAATGGTATATCCATATTGACTCCCTGTTACATTGTTACATAATTATAAGTTCAGCATGAAGTGCACCAGCTTTATGTATGGCCTGGAAAATAGCCATAAGATCTCTTGGTGTTACACCAAGTACATTCAGCGCACGTGCTATTTCTGATATACTAACACCATCAGGTATTACGTGTAGTTTTGCTTCCTCTTCTTCGACATCAATGGTAGTACGATCCAATTCTTTTGTAGTTGCACTGTCCGGGGCAAATGAACCTGGTTGAGACGCTTCCGTCTTTTCACTTATTGTGATAGTGAGACTGCCGTGAGCTACAGCAACGGTAGAGATTTTAACATTTTCACCGGCAACTATAGTACCTGTCCTTTCATTGATAACCACTCTGGCTATAGAATCCGGTGTAATTGGCAATTCCTCGATTTTAGAAACAAACTGTGTTATCTTCTCCATAGTCCTGAATTCTGGTGGAGGTTTGATCTCAACCTCTGCAGCACTTATTGCCTGTGCGGAATCAGGATATATAGCATTGACGACATCCATTAGGCGTTTAGCCGTTGTAAAATCAGTATCTTTTAATGTCAGCGTAATAGCGTTTTCATGAAATATGTGAACCGGGATTTCTTTTTCGACCATTGCGCCTCTTGGTATGTTGGCAGTTGTTGATACATTCTTTCTTTTATCAGCAGCTTTTCCTCCGACATTAAAACCGCCTCCGAGAGATAGTGGTCCCTGTGCAACAGCATATACTTCATTGTCAACTCCCTGAAGGGTTGTATGTACCAGAACGCCGCCTTCCAGGCTTTTTGCATCACCAATTGATGATACCAGTACATCCATTCTATCCCCGGCTTTTGCAAAAGGACGAATATTTGCCGTAACCAGAACACTTGCAATATTTTTTGAAGTAAAATCAGCAGGCGTTACTATTGTACCAAGCTTCTCGAATACATTTTTTGCTAATTGTGTGGTGAAGGTGAATGATTGCTTATCTCCTGATCCCATCAAACCGATTACAAGACCATAACCGAATAAATAGTTTTCTCTAACTCCCTGAACATTTGCAACATCTTTAATACGAGTAGTTATGCTTCCTTGAGTTGGGGTAAATGCAGTGAATAAGGATGTTATAATTAATATAAAAAAGTATAATTTAGAACGAAACATAAATTTATTCCTTTAGGCCTGTTTAAAGTGATTTTAGTAAAAATAGATCTGTTTTCTAAAAAAAGCAATACTTGTACCAAAAGTAATATATTTTTAGGCAAACGTAAGTGGCAATATATTCAGTACTTATATTAGCTGCAGTAGTCAAGTATTTAGTATGTGAAAGAAAAGTAGTTAATTATTGCACACGATGTTCATTTTTTTCCTATTGTCAGTGTTATTACGATAGAAGTGAGGTTGGAATGGTATTTTAAATATAGTTTTCAACTGATCTGTACGTCTCTAAGAAAACTTCAATAAAAAAGGAGAATGGTAGTCTCCATTCTCCTTCCTCAGATAGTTAGAAATTAATTATTAATCTTAGAATGGCCAGAATGCGTCTTTGAGACGGTTATACCAGCCTTTAGACCCTGCCCTTGTAAGCCAACCTTTGCCGGTAAGCCCAAAAAGTACGTTAGACATTTTACTAGATGCTATGGTATTGTCTGTTGCAATATCGATTGGCCTGGCAATGCCTGTGAGTGTCAGGGTATATTTTTCTTTGTTTACAGCTATATCCCTCTTACCTTCAAGGGCTAGATTGCCATTGTCCAGCACCTCCACTACCATTGCTGTAATCGTAACAGATACAGATCTATCTACATCATTAGTACCTCCTCCACTAAATGCTCCGGTGTACTCAGTTGAGAATGTGTTTGCTGCTCTACTATCCTGGATCTTTGCATTACGTCCACTTGTTATAGCATGCCTGAGGCCTGTCATAAAATTGTCATTGTCAATTGATCCGGTGTTTGAACTTGTGTTGTCAGTTGTATTTGTCTCTGTATTAAGAATGTTAGCCGTTTCCGAGACAGTTACAGTAACTATGTCTCCGACTCTCTTACCTCTATTATCATCGAAAAGATTATAGTTAACTGTTACTCTCTTCTTCCATAATGAATCGGCATTAATGTTGATACAGAGCACAGCGTGGATACATATTGAAATAATGAAAATAGAAATAAGTCTCGCGTATAGTCTTGTCATAAATTTTCCTTATAAATTAATATGATGCTCAAAATACTACTTGAACACTTTCTGGATTAATTATCTTGCCCAATAGCATTTTCTTTGATTTCAAATTTCTTACCTTTATAACCTCACCTTTATATCCAGTTTGTTGAGCCAATCCTTTTGTGACAATTTTGAATCCACTTTCCTTTAATATTAATTTCACCACACTTCCCTGTTGAATTGTAGGGGGCCGCTGTATCATGTGGTCAGTAAGTATAGTACGCGCCTGAATTGGAGTCGTTGCGCTCATTCCCTCCAAATCATCAATGCTGGAGAAAGTTGTACCACGCATTCTTGTAGTATCTCTTCTTGCTATGAATACATCTTCTTTGGATAAAAGTTGTTTTCGGCGAATTTTTTTCTTTGTAATAACTACAAATTCAAACACCCTGACATTGAAATAAACCGGAACCTTAAAAAAGAGTCTACCATCTGCTGAAGCGCTAACTACCAATTCTATTTTTCCTCTGTCTTTCCTTGTATCTATAAGGGTAACAGAGAAATCTATTTTATCTCTTCTTCGTGGTACCCACTGATTTGCTGGAATTCTTCCTAGTTCTACAGTTGTCTCCTTCTCGTCCATTGGCAAAAAGTCTAATAAATATTGTTTCGCTTTCTCAGCAATCTCAATACCTTTTATTTTTGTTGATTCAACAGAAACCAAAGTAGAATTGGTGTCGGCAAAAGTTATATTTGAAGTATTTATATTTGCAGAATTTAACCGCATTCTTATGAAACGGGAATCAATTCTTCTTTGGGTATTTGCACCGGGAGCATTTCCAATCTCAATGCTATTGACCTTGTCTACTAAATCAGGATCATCACCAGTAACAGTTGAGATATCCTTAATAGTAATTACATCATCTTCCAGAATAACTGTGTCTTTTAAATTTATTTCAATTTTACCTGCGTTCACAATAGGTAATAAAGTAAAGACGCTTAAAAGTGAAATAATTATTATTCTTGTCATTGTTGTACTCCTGAAAAAATGTAATATCTAAATCAGTAATTTTACACTACACGGTTTGTGGCCTGCAGCATATCGTCACTGGCCTTTATAGCTTTAGCACTTGTTTCATAAGCCCTTTGTGCTACGATCAGGTTTACCAACTCTGTTACAACCTCTACATTAGAACTTTCACGAAATCCTTGCAAAATACTTCCCATACCGTTCTGCCCGGGTGTACCTGTTGTCGGAGTTCCGGATGCGGTTGTTTCTCTATAGAGATTTTTTCCTATACTTTCGAGTCCTGCAGGGTTAGGAAATGAGGCCAGGTTAATTGTCCCTATAGCTGTGGTACTTCCATCCGCAGCCTGGGTAGATATTGTTCCGTCGGAACCCATAGTAATACTTACCGCAGTACTCGGTACTGTAGTAGAAGGCTCTAACTTAAGGCCTTCTGAGTTTACTATTTCTCCGGTACTGTTAAGCTGAAATGTACCATCTCTGGTATAAACGATAGTTCCGTCCGGATGCGTAATCTGGAAGAATCCGGTACCTTGAATTGCCCAATCAAGAGTCCTGCCAGTATTCTCAGCAACTCCCTGAGTAAATACCTTGTTAGTTGCAACCACTCTGACGCCACTGCCAACCTCCAGTCCTGTAGGTGCTTGAATTCCAGTTGCAGACTCAGAACCTGCAGGTACAAATTTGTCATATAATAAGTCCTGGAAATTGACCTGTACTCTCTTGAATCCAGTAGTATTAACATTCGCCAGATTATTTGAGATTACATCCAGGAGGAACTGGTGTGCTTTCATGCCAGTTGCGCTTGTATACAGTGCCTTCATCATGGTTTATTTCTCCTTTGCTAAAAAAATTGTGTATTAGGCGGTACTCGATTGGTTAGCTATTAATCGTTCCATTAAGTCGCTGAAAGTTTTAATTACGTTATTGCTCGCTTCATAACTCCTCATGTTGGTTATCATATCAACCATTTCCTCGACGACACTAACGTTAGAGCTTTCTAAGTATCCCTGTGCAACCTTGTACTTTGCTTCTCCTGAATCGTCTATAGCATCTAAAGGTGCTATAAAAGTTGAATTGCCAGTAGGTACAAGCTTGTCAAGATCATTAAAATTTGTAATTGTCAGCCTTCCTATTTCCTTTCCATCCACTTTAACAATACCTTGATTGTCTATCAGGATTTCACCTGCACCCCTGGGTATATATAATGGACCACCCTGGCCCATCAATTTTGAACCTGTATCGGTAATTATTTCACCGGTATTTGAAAGTTGGAAAAGCCCATTTCTCGTATACCGTGTGCCATTAGCCGACTCTAAGGTGAAGAAACCGTCTCCATCAATTGCAATATTTAAAGTGTTACCAGTGTAAGTAAGCTTGCCATGAGAATGATCAATACCATAATTCGTTTCTAATATGCTGGTTTCAGTACCTTCCGTTTCCGACATGATTGTTTTAAAAGAAATTATATTTTTTTTGAAACCAACAGTATTGGCATTTGCAAGATTCCTTGCTATGACTTCCTGAACGTTGGCATATGCATCAAGTCCTGTTGATGCTAACTCAATTCCATCAATCATTTTTGAGCCTTTCTATTTTTTTTTACTAATGATTTATAATAAGCAAAATTCATTTCTTTTTTATAAATAACTTGTAAAATTATTAAATTATGAACTGCTTAGTACGCTATATTTATGCCAAAAAATTTACTAAATTAAATAATTTATTGGCAATTTAGTAAGTATAAATTTTGTAGTGGTTTATGTTGTCTTAGATTTCTTTAGAGTTAAATTGTCTGTATTTATTTTGGATTGGCAATTTTATTATCTGCAAAAACCAGGATAATTATTTCCACAGTTTGTAGAAAAACCTTCCCACTTCTTACTGACTATAGAATGTGTTTTGGCAGGATATTTTGCAAAGGATTGCTGTTAGTGATTTGAATTTTTGTTGAAATTAAAATCAGGCAAATAGAAATAAGCCTGAATTAAGCGAATATTATGTAATTCACTTAATTCAGGCTTTTAAAGCCTATATTTTTATCTTACGATATTAACCAGCTCTTGAAGAACCTCATCAGTTGTTGTTATAGTTCTGGAATTTGCCTGAAATGCTCTCTGGGATACAATTAATTTGGTAAACTCCTCTGCTATATCAACATTAGAAGATTCCAATACTCCGCTGAGAATACTACCGACACCTCCAGATTGTGCGGTTTTCAGCACAGCAGCACCGGAAGCGAGACTAGGGGACAAAAGATTGTTTCCTTCTGTCGACAGACCTGCAGGATTACTGAAAGTTACTAATTGAAGCTGTCCAACGTTTTTTGTTATACCATTAGTGAATAGGGCAGTTATATTTCCATCCGGGTTTATTGACGTTGATGAAAAGAAGCCCTCTTCATAACCGTCCTGGCTTATTGCTGCAGCCGATCCTGTGCCACCAAATTGGGTAAGACCGCCAAAAGTATTAGGTGTACCGAAGTCTAATGTTACCGTCTGAGTACTCGAGTCCGGATAGGTTATGGTAATTGATCCAGTTCCGGTAGTAGATGCATATGAACCGTTTGCATTAAAGGTTATGGCCGTCATAGCATCAGTAACAGAGCCTTCAGCAGCTTTCATGGTTGGCGTTAAATCCCATGTGTTAGTACCTGTCTTTTCAAAAGTGAGGGTTATCAGATGAGATGAACCCTGAGTATCGAATACCGGTATGCTGGTAACATATACATCTCCTGATCCAGTGGTATTGTTAGCGAAGCTATTAAAAGTCGTAGCTCCGGTGTTTGTTGTAGCGTCAGCAATATTTATTACCAGTTCTGATTGACCAGGAGCATCTGAAGTAAGGAGTATACTTCCACTTGAATCAATAGAAGAAGTAGCCGTACCAAATTTTGAAGAAATAAAAGAATTGAGTGCGCCTAATGTAGTACCGTTTTGTCCGGTACCGGTTCCATAAACGAAGGTTTCATTCAGGGTAGTTCCATCATGTTCTGTGCCAACAACGTTAATTTTATCTCCTGCAACATAATCAGTTGTATTTACAGATAGATCGTTCAAGTCAGCAACATACATGGAATCCGTCATTACGCTGGTATCATTGGCATTATTTGAAAAAGCTGCAGATACAGTCAAGCTCGTATCTGATGCAATTGCTGAGATAGTTCTTGTCTCTCCTGAAACAGTTATCTGATCACCAACCGCAAGTTCAGTAGTAAATTTAGTACCTACCCCAGTGACTGCTGTGGATGCTGCAGGATCAATTGAGCCTGTCAATACACCGGTTCCGGCTGTCAGAGTTGTATCATTAGCGGTATCAGTAAATGCAGTATCAACGGTCAAGCTTGTGTTATTCGCAATTGCAGTAACTTTTCTTATCTCGCCGTTAACATTTATCCTATCACCAACAGCCAATTCAGTTGTAAAAGATGTACCTACCCCAGTGACTGCTGTGGATGCTGTAGGGTCGATTGAACCTGTCAGTGTACGTGTAGTTCCTGTCCCTGTTACATTATATGCACTGGTAGATTTAACTATATGGTTCACAGCTCCTGCAGTAAATTCAGAGTTTAAATTTCCGGCAACTGTTGTTTTCGTTGTAGCCTTACCAGCAACAGTAGAGTTAACGGGAACATTAATAGCAGTTCCGGATGTTCCCTTTACTTTGAGACCGGTACCAGAATCAACAAGGTCATTGTTCTTGTCAAGGTTGAATGAACCTACCCTGGTGTAAAAGTCCTGCGAGTTGTTTGTAAGCAGGAAAAAGCCGTCACCCTGTATTGCAAGGTCAAGTGGACGGCCGGTAGGTGTCATATTTCCCTGAGAAAAGTCTTTATCAATACTTGAGACAGTTGTACCAGTACCAACCTGTATTGGATTTCTTCCACCAAGTCCGGCAGTAGGTGCTAAGGCAGATCTTATAGTTTTTGCTAATTCATTAGCAAAATTTACACGGGAGGCTTTAAAGCCAGACGTGTTTAAGTTGGCAAGATTATCTCCAATTACATTAAGTGCTACTTGTGACGTTTTTAAGCCTGATATTCCGGCAACAAGTGATGATGTTGACATTATTTACTCCTTTCTAAGAAAATATTAGAATGTTTATTTGTTCTCAAATATTCCTGTAATGTTGGATATTGGTATTTCTCTGTTTTGTATTACGACTGATATAGAATCGTCAAGTGTCACTGCACCTTGTATGACCCCTTCAGCAGGTCCACCGTCGATCGGATCTACATATGTAGCCTTCTTTCCGATAAATTCACTGCCACCTGTTAATTGCTGAAACTTCAATGTATTTGCAAAAGATGTATTAAGGTTAGTAAGCTGTTCTACGGAACTGAATTGTGCCAGTTGTGCAATAAATTCGTGCCCTTTTAATGGATCCATAGGACTTTGGTTCTTTAATTGTGCTACAAAAAGCTTTAAAAATTCATCTTTATTGACAGCCGATCCGGCCATTGCAGTCGTGCTCATAATTGTGCCCTCCTATACTAAATAATTAATTTGAGTTGATTCAGCATTATTTATCATTGCCTCTTCGGCTATATTATCCTCATTGTATTCATCTCTCTGGTGTGAATAAACATGAGAGTCTTTGCTTTTGTAGTTTGAGTGAAAATTTTTATCCATAAATTCCTGTTTGCCATTTTCCTTCTCCTGTAGTGACACATCAAGTTTGCCAGAATCAATGTCAGAATTGGTTAGAAGCTCTTTCAGCTTAGGTATGTCCTTTTCAATAACATCCTTCACAGATGATCTTTCAACTGTAATCTTTGTGTCTAAAACATCATCATCAAGAGAGAATTCTAGTTTAAGAGTGCCAAGTTCCGGTGGGTTAAGCTGCATTTTGATTTCAGATTTTCCACCTGCAGTATATAATTTAGCGTTCTGTATAATATTATCTGCTACATCATTTCCTAACGTACCTAACGGCTTTGCAGCGTTGTTAACTTGTGATAAGGTATTGTTGAAATTCGTCTCAGTCTTTGTTTTTTGACTGTTACTGGTAGTTTTTAAATTGAAAACAAAATCGGTATTTGCTCCCTGGTTGTTAAAGGTGGAACTGTCGGATGATGTATTTGAATGCATTACTGCCTCAACAGTCTTAACATCGTTATCGCCAGTAAGTGCTGTAGTATCTATTAATTTAGCCGCAGTAGGATCGACTGTTTTCGCACTCGCTTCAAAAATCTTTGGTGCATCTTTGCTGTCTATATGTGTCTGCGCTAATTCTTGATGAGCTGCCTGAAATTTGTTTGTGTTTTTAGATAAGGCTTTGCCCTTATGTTGCTCATTTAGCATCTCATATGTTTTTTTGTTAGTACTTTCATCAGTTTGAGGTGATGTGCCGAGATTTATATCTTTGCTGCCTGAAATTTTTTGTGCATCAGATATTGGATTTGAGCCAGTTGTTTCTACGGCTGGAACAGGGCTTTGGGCCTTTTTCATTTTAGCTCTGTTTTTGTTTCTATTGTTTCCCGGCTGCAGTGTTGTGTATTTAGATAGCTGGTGTATGGATTCATCCATATTGCCTTCTGATGCAGTCTCAGTCATGCCGTTATTACCAGTGATATTTGACGTTTTCTGATCAGACATCATTTTGGTGTTTGTATTTAGTTCATCTGATAAAGAGGTTTCTGGCTCTCCTGTAATCGTACTTCCAGGTAATTGCTCCTGGTCTGTATGTACGGTTAAATGTTCTTGATTTGTGATTTTTGCTAATTGCTTTGTATCGCCTGTAGTAGATTGTGTTGTATTTAATTTGTCTGCGGAAGTCTGGGTAAGTTCTGTAATTATTTCTTTACCCTGGTTTTGCACTATATTTGTATTTGTATTTGGTCCAATTGGTGACATTAACTTCTGATTGTTAATCAGTGAATTTTCCAATGATGTGTTTGTTCCTGCTTGTGCGGTAGAGGATTGATTATTGGAGCTATTAACTAGTATATTATTTTTAAATTTATTACCGTGCATATTTTGATTAAAATCAGGATGCAGCTGTACCATGTTTTTATTGGTGTTATTTTCATTGGTGTTCTCTGCCTTATTGTCCTGCAGCCCCAATGTAAGAAGTTTTATTAAGTGATTTATATCTTCAGTCTCTGCTATATCATCTTTTTCTATTGCAATTGTGGTGGCGGATTGTCCATCAGTAGCTTGAGACTCATTCAATGAATTTACCAGCTTTTCAAGAAAACTGATTTCCTTATGATTTCCCTGCATTGATGATTTGGCAGTTTTTTGAATACCAGAGGCTGGCATTTTTTTTGTTGCCAGCATACCAAGTAATGAATTAATTGATTTTTCAGACATTTTATTGAAATTAACTTTAGAAAATTAAGATTTAAAATGATACTAAGACGTGAGTGTAGTTAGCTAGCGATGTGCCAAAATATAATAATTTAGATAAACATCCCGAAATTTACTTTTTCTGATGACTCTATTCTCTTCTATGACAAGCATTTAAAAAATAAATATTTTTTTTGTAAATCAGGAGGATTGATTTTATGATATTGAAAAGTGAATTGTTTGGTTCAGTTTTTACCAGTGCTGAGGGAAAAAGATTCCTGTTGAGAATTGTGTTTCCAGTAATCAGTTAATGAATATTTAGTGACTGATATGCTGTCATACTTAACCGTTTAATTGTTACTTCATATGAGTGACAATGAATAGTTTTCTTATGATTTGTGTGGCAAGGGTGCCAGAGAGGAATAGTCTTAATATTATAGTAGAGATCTGAAAGTGAAAATTAGGGAGGCTATAGAGTATCTACCATGAAATGTGCGACAAATTGTGCATATCGTTTCATTGACAGCATTATAATCTTCCAATCGTATAATGATTGCTTTCTCTTATAGTGATCTTTATAGTATGATTTGAGAAGTTTTATTACTGATGCTTCACTGCTATCAAATATTGCATCTGAACTCCACATGATATTGCCGGTTTTTGCAGAAAACATACCAATTTTTATTCCTAAAACAGGTGGTTCGTAAGGTTGATATTGAGTAATTGTTCCAAAAATAATTGCCTCAACCTTATACCTCTTTTTCGCTTCCACAATTGTTTCAGACCTGATCAAACCTCTGTTCCAGATGTCACTTTGTTGCGATAGTATGTCTTGGAATCCCTGAGGTACAACAATATCAAATTTAGCACTCTTTTGTAATTCAATATAAAAAGCGTCTGTAACTTCATCTACTACTTTATCCCTTTGAGATTCAATAGTGAATGGAAGTAATAAAACCCTCTGCAGTGCTGAGTTAGTGTACTCTTCTGATTTGTGATAATTGATAGTTTCAAATTTTTTCGTATAAAACCGTTCATGAACTACGTCTGACACATCTGTCATTACGCAGCCAGTGATATTTATTATAGTCAAAATGCAGAATATAGCTATTGATGTAACACTGAAATATTTCACGTTTGTCATTATGCGTCGTGATCAATATCAAAAAATCTTAGTTGGAGTTAAATTCATTTAAACATTTTATGCAAGATGTTATTTTTCATCATTTTTCAGCTTTTCAATTTTTAGTTTGTACAATTCCTGCTGTGCTTTCGTTTCAGATATCTGAGTCTTTAAAAGTTCCTTTTTAATAGGGTTTAATTCATTTTCTGCGGCAATTGCCCTTGCCTCTGATTCCTTTAAAGAAGATTCTAGCGTCTTAATTTTCTCTAAGAGTTTATCATTTTTATCTTGCAATGATTTCTTGGATTCGGCAAATTCTTTTTCTACACTCTCCTTAGCAGTTTGAAGATCGGACAACTCTTTATTCAGTGTATTCACCTTATTATTTTCTTCAACCAGTCTTGCTTCAAGCCGTTTGACTTTTTCCAATACTTTTAACTCTTCATCACCGTCAACTATTCCCAGCCCTATTGTAGAACCTCCTGATAGATAGCCTGATCCGTGTTTCTCTTCAATTGCTTTAACTTCAGCAGCCTGCATTTCTGATATCTTTTTATTAAGATCTTTTATCTGGATACTTGTCTTTTTCCTCTCTCTCTCTTCTTTTTTCAGTCTGGCCTCTAATATTTTAACTTTGTGTAATAGTTTTTGTTCCTTACCTATATTTACTTTTTCTACGCCAATTGCAGATCCTTGGAAAGAATGTTTTTTTTGTAATGCCGTGGATGATTTACTTTTAACCTTCTTGTCCTTAGTGATAGTTGGGACATCCTTTTTAGCAGTTTCACCCTTCCGCGATTTTGTATTTATTACAGAAGATTTATCTTTTTTGCCTTTAACCGTATCTGTTTTAGTGGTGTCTGTCAGTTTTGGCAGTGTTAAAGCACATCCGTTAAATAAAAGTGCTGAGAGGCAAATCAGAGCCAGGATGTATACTCTTAAACGGTAATTGGGTTTTACCATAAATATTGAAGTTGTTTTTTTGAAAAATTAAAATGTCTACGAACTATAGTAGAAGTACATCAATATTGAAATGTACTATCTGGCGGATAGTGTTAATTATAAGACTATAAATAGTTTCTATACATATATTATATATTTTCAATTGTCAATATTTTTCATCACTAAATTGTACAAAAATGGAATAATCTAAGAGTTTGTCTTAATTACTTGATTTTATAACAGACATAACCTAGAATGATTTTCCACTTTTCGTACTTTTAATTGTTACAGGTGAGATATAAGTACTTGTCGCTTATTTGGATATACAGTTCCGAAGATGTTAATCCTACTCGGGCCTTTAACTAATATGACTTTTTTTTAATTAGATAAATTATTGATAGGTTTTAAGAGTATAAGTAAGGATATTATGGAATTATCATGAGAAATAACATTGTCCACGCAGGAGCACACGAACTTCAGTATGAGATACGTGAAATTGTCGCGGTTGGTAACAGTTTACAGGATATGGGGCTGGATGTTTGCTGGGAAAATATTGGCGATCCGGTATTAAAGGGTGAAAAGATTCCATTATGGATCAAAGAGGTGATTAAAGAGGCTGTAGATATTGATTCATCGTTTGCTTACAGTCCGACAAAAGGACTGGTTGAGACAAGGGCATTTCTTGCAGAAATTTGTAATAGACGTAATAAGGTAAAGATAACAGAAGAAGATGTAATCTTCTTTAATGGAATTGGTGATGCAATATCCAAGGTCTATAACTATTTGAGAAAAGAGGCACGGGTAATTGGTCCTTCTCCTGCTTATTCTACCCATTCGTCTTCTGAGGCAGCTCATGCAGGTGAAGATCATGTAATGTATAAATTAGATCCGGAAAATGGCTGGCTGCCTGATTTTAATGATCTACGTAATAAAATAATAAACGATAAATCAATATCGGGTATATTAGTGATAAATCCAAACAATCCGGCAGGCACGGTATATTCTAAGGGTATTATGGAAGAGATTGTTAGAATAGCTGAAGAATTTGACCTTTTTATCGTGTGTGATGAGATTTATTTAGAAATTACATATAATGGGGAAGTATCTACACCGTTGAGTGATATAATTAATGGAGTGTGTGGGATCTCGATGCGAGGAATTTCAAAGGAGCTTCCATGGCCGGGTGCAAGATGTGGCTGGATAGAGGTGTATAATAGGGAAAATGATCCAATCTTTAATGAATATATCGAAACAATATTGAATGCTAAAATGCTGGAGGTATGTTCTACAACACTTCCTCAAAAGGTCATACCCTCTTTACTGTCTGATCCAAGGTATAAGGAATATCATTCCGGAAGGAATAAACAATACGAAGCAAAGTCTAAATTTGCTTATAATGCTCTGAATGGGATCAATGGGATAATCGTTAATCAAACCAATGGTGCATTTTACATGACAGTTTCTTTTAAAGATGGAGTTTTGAATAATAAACAAAAACTTGATATTGGGGATAATAATATACGGGAGTTTATTGAAGATATTGTAGCAGGTGTTTCACTTGATAAGAGATTTGTTTATTATCTTCTGGGGGCCACTGGCATATGTGTGGTGCCATTAACCGGCTTTAGCTGTGATATTTACGGATTCAGAGTTACACTGTTAGAGACTGATATAGAGAAATTCGAATGGATTTTTAATACAATTGCAGAAAATATAATTGCTTATTTGAATTCCTGATTCTACATAAATAAATTCTTTTTAACATTATTTCTCGTATTTACTCCTTTCGAATGGAGCTTAACTCATCCGTGTTCTATATCAAATCAATTAATTTTCCAGAAAATAAATTAATATTACGGATATTAGAACACTTAATATCGCGAGAACCAATTTTAATAAATTCGAACCTGTCCTAAACGTCATCATAGTATTAACTCAATGGCATCTTTCTTAATTTGTGTTAGTTCCGCAGGTTGACTATGAATGCTAAAATTTACTCTTAATATAGCGAAATTTTTGCGTTATTATTTGCAGGATAATAAGTTTGTTGCGTAAATAATGCGTGACAGATAAAGGAATTAAAGTATCTTAAAATATTTTGTTTTTTGTAATATTTGTGTAAGCTCTTATTTCACAGTGTATTACTGTGGTGGCATATTTTTTAGAAGTGAATAATTTTGTAATGGTATAGGCTTTGCTTTCAGATCAGAGTAATAAATTTTTTAACTCTTTTTTGGAGGGGTAAGTTATGGCAGTATCAGCAAGTGATTTTGTAGACAAGTTGCAGGAAGATTGTCTAAACCATGAAGCATTGAACCATTCATATTTAAAAAGATTTGAGAACAAGGAACTAAATAAAGATCATGTCAAGTTGTTTGCAGAACAGTATTACTGCTTTTCACGTCATTTTGCCAGATATCTGGCTGCTTTGGTTGCTATTACACCGGATGAAGGTGCAAGAGCTCCCTTAATCAAGAATTTGGGTGAAGAATACGGTGCTCGACAGGAAGAGAACCAGGACATGGATGCGGAACGTACACATCCTGCAATTTTTAGAATGTTTTTAAGGTCTGTTGGTATTGACACTGCACCTGAAGCACTTCATGCAATTAAACCGTTACCGGAAACAAAGCTTTTTGTTGATAAGTATCTAAATATCAGATTCTTGAACTATATTGAAGCTTTTGGAGCATTAGGACCTGGAACTGAATATATTGTTCCAAAGATGTATACATCCGTTCGTGAGGGATGCAGGGGAGCTGGATTGACAGAGGATGATGTGCTATTCTTTTCTGCTCATATAGAGCTGGATGTAGAGCATGCTGAAGGTATTAAGGAGTCATTGCTGCCTTTCGCTCAAACTGAGGATCATCAGGAGATAATGAGACACGGAGCCATGGACTTTCTTGATGCAAGATGTGTTTTATGGGATGGATTGGAAAGGGCAAGTAATTTCTAATATACATATAATAAGTAATAAGAAGTTGAATGATTAATTTACAAAGGAGTCTTTAATGTTCCCCGTTAGTAAGTTCATAGCTTTTTGCAAAGATTTATGAGCTTCTAACGGGGTTTTTTTTATGCATAAATTATTTAAGACATAAAACGTATAGCCTTACATTGCTATAAGTTATCTTCATGGCTTAATTAACTTATTCCTTGAAATTAGTTTTAAATCTGCTATATTTCTTCTGTTAAGTGTATAAGTTTCGCTGAAATCCAGACAAAGCATAATACATAGACGATGTAGTTACTACATAAATTTTAGTAAATAATCATTTGTAATAATACAACAACTTTTTCAATGAACAGGAGGTCTTTACATGGGAAGTTTACAAATACCTAATAAATCGGCAGCGACCGGTACAAGAACTAGAACCGGAAGCGATGTTTTGCCTCAAAGTGGAATGTGTGTTGTTTGCCTTGATGGATGTCCCGGATACTGTGAAATCGGTCTATCGGCAATGAGAGGGCCGGAAACCATATACCCTATACCTTTTGGTAAGAGCACATCATCCGGCACAAAGGATTATCCTGTAGACTATTCACATTTTAACATTACTGGAACCGTTGCCAGTCATCACGAGAAAGAGTACGAACAATTTACTAATGTAAATGTTGAAACACGTCTTGGTAGAGATAAAGGCCTTAAGTTAAAATTTCCATTGATCTGTACTGGATTGGGTTCCACACAGATTGCTAAGAACCACTTCGCAGATTTAGGGGCTGGTTCCGCTATTTGTGGTACAGGAATTGTAATTGGTGAGAATGTGGTAGGGATGGATGAGACATCAACGTTTAACGACAACCAGAAAGTTACAGAATGCAAGGAACTTGAAAGAAGGTTCAAATCTTTTAAAGATAACCAGAGAGACGGTTACGGTTTTATCGCTATACAGGCAAACCCGGAAGATTGGAGGTTGGGAGTTCTTGAGTACAGTATGAATACGCTGGGTTCAGATGCCGTTGAATTGAAATGGGGGCAGGGTGCTAAGAATATAGGAGGAGAAGTTAAGATCTATAATCTGGAGAAAGCTATACTTTTGAAAAACAGAGGCTACATTGTAATTCCTGATCCGGAAGATCCAGTTGTGCAGGAAGCCTTTAAAATGGGTGCTGTTGAGGGGTTTGAGAGGCATACCAGGGTAAAGGCAATCTCAGAATATCTACCTAAAGCGATTGATGATTTTGGTAAACAGGTAGAACACCTGAGGAATGCCGGCGCTAAATATGTATTCCTTAAAACAGGTGCATATAGACCGTCTGATCTGGCAAGGGCAATAAAGTTCTGTTCGATTTATAAGCTTGATGTTTTAACGATTGACGGTGCTGGTGGTGGTACCGGTATGAGCCCATGGAGAATGATGAACGAGTGGGGTGTGCCGACCGTTTATATTGCCGGTATGACATATGAATATTGTAAGAGACTTGCAGACAGGGGAGATTATGTACCGGACATAATTCTTGCCGGTGGACTTACAGCCGAAGATCATATTTATAAATCATTTGCTCTGGCAGCTCCGTTTGTAAAGGCTGTCGGCATGTCACGTTCAACAATCTGTGCTACCATGGTTGGGAATACCAATGGAAAAGCAATTGAGGCTGGCAATATTCCTAAACCTGCTTCTGAGCATGGTGATACTCTTGATAAGATTTTCTATTACTCATCAAAGGTCAAAGAGGAATTTGGTGATGTAACTCCGGGTGTATTAGGTATGTATTCCTATTATGAAAAAATGGCTATGGGTCTAAGACAGTTGATGGCGGGATCCAGAAGATTTAACCTTAATGAGATTACAAGAGATGACATTTTCGCGTTAACAAGAGAAGCTGCTGACGTCTCAGGTATTAATTATATTATGGATTGGGAAAAAGAGACATCAGAAAGAATCCTGGACGCATAGTAAACCTGTTTTAATGATATGTAATATAAATTTGTAGTAATCATAAGGCTGTATAAGGTATGTAGAAAACCTTATACAGCCTTTTTTTTAGAATGAAAAAATCATTATTAGCACACGTATTTGTCATTTCATTTACCTTACTTGTGTTTTCAGCAGTAAGTGTTGCAGAGAAACAAGCTGGGACTGGGGCATTGGTATCTCCAACCGGCAATGAAGTCAGTGGTAATCAATGGCTTTTCATAATCGGAATTGACTCTTATAATAACAATATGCCACGACTTAATACCTCAGTGAAGGACGGGAAAGCAATAAGGGAGATCCTGATGAAACGATATTATTTTGACGAATACCATGTGATAGAACTTTATAACGATGAGGCTACCAGGAGAAACATACTTGGTAAACTGAGATATCTGACCAGAAGGGTTGGCCCGGAGGACTCCGTCATACTATTCTATTCCGGTCATGGTGGGCTGGATTCTGGCAATCGTGAGGGTGGCTGGATTCCTGTAGACGGTAGTCCGGAAGATATGTCTACGTGGATTTCTAATAAAGATATTTATGACTATTTAAAAATTGATTCGATTCAGGCAAAACACGTGCTGATTATAGTTGATTCTATTTTTTCCGGTGATTCATTCAGGAGTTACAAGGGGAAGATGGCAAGGGTGACAGACGAGGTTATTAAGCAGGCTTATCAAAAGAGGTCACGTCAGGTTATAACATCTGGAGACATTAAGCCATTGGTAAAAGATGTGAATGACAGCAGTATTTTTACGCATTTCCTGATAAAGGGCCTGGAGGAGAATAAGAAGCCATTTCTAATTCCATCTGATTTATTCAAAGGTATAAAAGCCGGGGTTGAAAAAAACAACAGCCAGAAACCCAGGCTGGGAACATTAAGGAATAAAGGGGGACAGAAGGAGGGTGAACTGGTCTTTTTTATAAACAGTGATGAGTTAGAACACCTTAAAGAAGTTAAATTGCGAGACAGGGCTACCAGGAAGAAGCTGCGATCATCATTTATGGATTTGTCTGTGGCACAGATACAATCTATGCCAAATATTGAAATACGCGAGGAGCAGGAGTGGGGATTCTACGGGCACAGTACAATACGGCATAAGTATGAAGCAAAAACTATCGTTTATGACGAGGTGGTAATTGACCATACGACAGGACTAATGTGGCATCAGAATGGATCAGAAAGATTCAAGGACAAAGAGAAAATAGCAGGGTGGATAAACAATCTGAATCAGAAAGGATACGCAGGGTATAATGACTGGCGTTTGCCAACGGCAGAGGAGGCGGTATCACTTCTTGAGCGTAAGCAGCAGTTTGGTGATATGTATGTAGACCCCATCTTTGACAAGAAACAGCCATGGATATGGACAGGGGATAGTTATGGTGATGCTGCTGCATGGGCAATCAGCGCATGTTACGGTAGTGTGTTCTGGAGTAAATTTAATAAATACTACTGTATACGCCCGGTGCGTACAATGAAATAATCTCTCATTGATTGTGTGGTGTAACGATTGATGCATGTCTGCCTGACCGGCTTTTTTGCGGAGAACTCCGAGCCTTTTCTAGATAGCAGATTCAATTCTTTCAAATACAATTTCAGACGCTTTTCGTAATTCAGAAAGACTTTCCGGTGTCTTGCTGATTGTCTCTCCTACCTTGAATGGTTTACCAAATACCATCTTTATCCAGTGTTTTCCGGTCAGCAGGTCGATCAGCTTTCCACCCAGAACATTTACAGCACCGTCCAGGTTAGACTCAATTTTAAGCGGTACAATCAATTTGTCACTTTTAGCGGCTATATAAGAAATTCCCCTGTGCGGCCTGCTCCTGGTACCCCTGTTTATAGCACCTTCCGGGAATATTACCACTCTCTCATTACGAGCTAGTAAGTTAATTAATGGCCTTCCGGATAGTTCAAGATCTGGTCCCATTCTGGCACGCACAGCTCCAACAAAACGATAAAAAAATAATATCTTATAAAAAAAATCACTTGCCATGTAATAAAGTGGAAAATATTTCAAGCGAAATGGCATGGCTAGTGAAACAGATATGGGGTCAAAATATGATACATGATTCACTGCCAGAATAAATGAACCGCCCGCTTTTCTAAGATTTTCAGTTCCACTTACTTTAAAATTAAAAAAAATTTTAAATAAAAACATGAAAGGCCAATACACTGATATTTGCAAAAGTTTTATAATGTTTCTGTGCATTTTATTCAATATTTAAAGTATAGTGTATCAATACAGAGAATATTTTGGAGTGCAGCATTAAAAACAATCACTCAGAATCAGGTAAATCTGAAATTTGTTATACTAAGTTTGCCGTGTGGTTCACAGAAGCATTCCCTGGTAAAATTGAAGTTACCGTGAGTTATGATAAGTTTACAGGCAGCGAAACGATAAAATTGGTGCCTGTTCCGGGGATGTTCTTAACATCTATTGTTCCATTATGTAAGAGCACAATATGTTTTACTATAGACAGTCCTAAACCGGTTCCTCCAAGTTTTCTGGACATTGATGGATCAACTACATAAAATCTTTCGAATATCCGGGGCAAATGCTCACGAGGTATACACATCCCTGTGTTCTGTATTTCTATTATAACAGTTTCATTGTTATAGCTAGTTGATATTACAACTTCGCCCCTTTCCGTGTATTTAATGGCATTGTCAATCAGATTAATAAATACCTGCTCCAGCTTAAAGAGATCTGCATTGATAACCGGTAAATCTTCACAGGGATTAAATTTTAAAACAAGGTCCTTTTCTTTTAAGCTCTGTTCGAAGATAATTGAAATATTCTCTATTAAATCATTTAGTTCAATTTTTTCCAGTTCAAGGGTGTCAGATTTTCCTTCAAGCTCTGATAATAAAAGTAAATCATTAACAATTCTTATGACTCTCTCTGTATGCCTTTGAATAATATCCAGGTAATGTTGATTTTCATTATCAGTATTTGCTTCTTGCAGAGTTTCTACAAATCCTTTAATTGCAGTGAGTGGAGTACGTAACTCATGCGAGACATTAGTGACAAAATCCTTCTTTGTGGCTTCCAGATTCTTGATCCTTGTAATATCATGCAAGGTTACTACGATCTCTTCTTTGTTGGAGCAGAAAGTAGCGCTGCATAAAAAAGTCATGCTGTCAAATTCTATTTCGTCTACAATGTATTTTTTCTCACGTCCTACTCTTTTTATCAATTTGTCAAATTTTGTTTTTCTAAATACTTCCCAGTATAATTTTCCATTTACAGAGTTATTCTGAACAGTTTTTCTAAAGCTTTCATTGCTTATCAAAATGGTTCCTTCCTTATCAATCACACAAAGCCCTTCATTAATAGATGATAAGATGCTGTTAAGTTCTTCCTTCTGGCAGGACAGTTGTGTAAATAAAGTTTCAATCTGGTCTGTCATATAATTAAAACTATCAGCCAGCTCCTTTATTTCGTTTTTGTTTTTAAGATATACTTTTGTGTTAAAGTCCCCTTGAGCTACTTTCCGGGAAGCGGCACCTAATTCTTTCAGTGGCTTAGATAAATTACGGGCAAACAGAAAAGCGCCTATTAACAATATTACTACTATAATTACTGCGATCCTGATAATATTCATTTTCAAATTATTAAGAAGAGTATTTATCTCTTTTAAAAAAAGACTTGCCCTTAGTACTCCGTAGATTTTGCTATCAATTTCAATTGGTATAGCAACATAGAGCATCTCCTCTTTTACTGATGAGCTGTATCTCAACGATGTTCCAAGGCCGTATTTAATCGCCTGTATTATCTCAATTCTGCTCTTGTGGTTCTCCATTAATTCAGGGTTTTTCTCAGAATCGGCAAAGACTATGCCATCAGGGTTTATGATAGTGATTCTTGTTTCTATCTGATTACCAATCTTTTTAATGAGAGTGTCTAACTCTTCTATTTGGTTGTTTTCTAAAAGAGGAGATATTTTCAGCTTTAATGTAGTGCAAAGATTTTGAAGATTACCTGTCAAAGTGTCTATATGATGAAGCCTCATTGCTCTGAAGGAAAGAGGAAATGCTATGGCAAAAATTACAATGACGATAAACAGATATCCACCGAATATTTTAATAAAAATTGAATTTTTCATTTCGTGCTTTAGGCAGACTAGCCTTAGAGAGCTTCCAGTTTATATCCTACTCCTCGTATATTTTTAATGAGTTGACCTGCCTTACCCAGCTTTTCTCTTAAATTTTTGATATGTACATCAATTGTTCTATCCAAAACAGCCTTTTCGTCTCCCCATAGATAGTCCAAAATGTCGTATCTTGAGAAAACTTTACATTTATTTGAGACAAATAATGTTAATATTCTAAATTCAGTGGATGTCAGCCCTACTTTTTGCCCATCAACAGTAACTTCATGCGTGTCTAAATCTAAGAAAATTATTTCAGCAATATCCAATTTCCCGGATTTTACAGTATTTTGATGTCTTCTTAAAACAGCCTTTACTCTGGCAACTAACTCTCTTGGCGAAAACGGCTTAGTTACATAGTCGTCTGCACCAAACTCTAATCCCAATATTTTATCTGTTTCTTCTCCTTTAGCAGTTAGCATGATAATAGGGATAGAAGAATATTTGTCTCTCTTTTTTAGATTTTTACAAATTTCAACACCATCAGCATCGGGTAACATCAAATCCAAAATAATAAGATCCGGAATTTGCTCACTCTCGTGTCGACATTTTCCGGATAGTCCAAGGAATCTGTACAAACCTTCTGCATCTGTGAATCCCTTGACTTTAAACAGAGCTTTTTGAAGATGGATAGACACGAGTTCTATAATGTCCGGTTCGTCATCAACGATCGCTATTAATATGCCCATAAATGCTCAGAGATTAAGTAAAAAGATAAATGCAGTTTTAAAATATAATGTTTTTTTAAGTACTAATTTAGAAAGGTTCTATCATTTGAGAGTTTAGTTTGGGGCAGTGTTTACTCATAATTTGACGTTATTATACCAGAACCGCCTATAGCAGAATGTAGAAAAATTGGCACAGATACTTACAATTATTAAGCACATGAACGAATTTATTACAAGAAATATTTTCGTTTTAGAATAATTTGCGTAAAATTTTATTAAGAATTCAGTTATGAATTTTGCTAAATTTATCATGAAAATGGTGATAATCTTCATAAATTATAGTGTTTAGACACTCATTTTACATAATAATCTAAAAAAAATGTGTTTTTGTAGTTTTTTTTTTGAGATTAATGAAACTTTCAGGCTAGTACTGTGGTTATTAAATAAAATTTGGTATATTTATTGCTTCAAATTGGTTAAATTATTACTTCTTTATAATTTCGTTAGATGAGAAGCAGCATTCTTTTATTGTGAACTTCTCACATCGATGATATTTTTTTAAAGTTTTTTAGGATATACTAAAATGAGTAAAAAATTCTTAAATCAATTAACTGGCCGTCTTAAAGATAGAAGGCAATATCTTTTGAAAGAGGTCAAGTTGAGACTTAAGGAGTTTAAAGACTCCGGCACTGACAGGCTTTCAGATACTGCAGATATTGCGTCTAACCTGATAGACGATGAGATTGTTATGTCTATTGCACAAGGTGAAGCTAGGGAAATTGAGCAGATAGACAATGCACTGAAGAAAATAAAGAAAGGTAAGTATGGTATCTGCGAAAACTGTGGTAAGAATATAAGTAAACAGCGTTTAGCGGCCATACCGTTCGTAAATCTTTGTATAAAATGCAAAGAGGATGAAGAACGATATGAAGGAAGCGCTAATGACACAGATGTCTATAGATTTGACTCAATTGAGTATGCAGGTATTGAGGCAGACGACGAAAAAAGGAGTAATTTGAAACACTTTGATCTTAATGACATTAATCCGTATGACAATTAAGTTGTTCACATTAAATAATATTAGAGTATTTTTGCTTTTCATTTAATGTGGCATCATAAGCCTCTTGAACTGTTTGTTTGCATGGCGGACACCTCTCCGCCATGCAGTTGCATCTATTTTAAAGTTCCACCTCATAATCTCATTCTTAGGCAGGTTAAGATGTTCAATAGATTATAAAGTTTTAATCGTTAGATTATGCAGTTGTCTGAAATTTTGGTATAGTAAAGCAGAACCGCGTCCCTTTTCCTCTGGCAATAGGACTTTCAATCCATATTTTGCCCTTGTGCTGTTCTATGATTTTTTTAACAATTATCAACCCAACACCTGTCCCTTCAGCATCTATTTCCTTTAGCCTGCTGAAAATCTTGAATACACTCTCATGGTACTCTTTTCTAATACCGATTCCAGAATCTTCAACAAAGAATTTATAATAATCACCATTATTTTCACAGCCAATTGTAATTTGTCTCTGATTGTCGTCACCCATAAATTTAATAGCGTTAGTGACTATATTGTAAAATGCATCTCTTATCCTTTTTTCATCGCATAAAATAGTTGGCAGATCAGGATTTACTATAATAGTAATTTCGCTGGATTCAATCTTATCTTCTAATGACTCCAATACATTCTTAATAATATTTTTACTGGAAATATCTCTATAATCATATTTTAATATGCCAATTTTTGTAACTTCCAGGATCTCTTGAATTCTTTGCGACATTAAATCTATATTTGCCTTAATTCTTTCTGAAAATTTTCTGCTTCTTTCATCGTATATATCATTGTAGGTCTCACTTAAGCGTGTGATGTAACCATTAATTGAAAACAACGGCTCTTTTAAATCATGCGAAACAGTATAAACAAAATCTTTTAACTCCTTATTAATTTTCTCTATCTCCTTAGATTTTTCAATCAGTTGGTCTTTTGCTCTCTTTTGATTTGTAATATCTCTGATTATAGCAGTAAAGCTATAGTTTTTATCTTTACTTTTCTGATAAGACAGTGACATTTCCATAGGAAACTCATCTCCACCTTTTGTCTTACCGGAAAATTCTACTACTTTGTCCATAATACTAGTTTTGCCTGATTCCAGAAATCGTTTCACTCCTTTCAGATGCCTCTCATTATGACTTTCTGGTATTATTGTTGATACTGGTTTCCCAATGATTTCACTTTTTAAGTAACCGAATATTTTCTCGGCAGATTTATTCCATATAGTTATAATTCCATTTTCATCACAAACAATGGCATCTTGTGCTGTTTCAATCAATTTACGATATTTATCTTCAGACTCTTTAAGTGTATCCTCCGCATCTTTTCTAATAATAACATTGGTCAGTAGAATTGACACTGAATGGAGAAAATTTATGTCATCCTTACTAAAAGATTTTTCTTTTGTTGAATAGGTAGCTAGTATTCCCCAGGGGCCTTCTTTTCCCTGAATAACAATGCTCATTCCACTTACTACATTGAGTTCTTGTAATAGTGAAGGAGCTGAAAAGCGAGTTTCAGTACTCAAATCGGAAACAATTACTGGTTTGTTTATATTTAGCGTGTAACCAGCAAGTGAATCCGGCTTGGTATCTACTATGGCATGACCTACAATGCCCTCTTTCCAGCCTGCACCAGCAAGAAGAAGCATGCTTCTTCTGTCAGGAAGGAGTTCAAGGACTTTGCAATATTCGCTATCCAGCGTTTCAACAATCTTTAACACAATTTCATTCATAAAGTCTTTTGAGCTTGTACTCAACAAAGCTCTGTGGCCAAGATGGGCTATGGCATCCTGTTGACGAATACGCATCTCTAATTCTTTCTCCACACGGTTACGTTCAACTATCTCCTTCTTCAATTCTGTAACAAGCATTCGTCTATCTTCGTCAGATTTGTGTCTGAAAAGGGCAAGCTCAATGACTCTATGCAATTCATCTGTTTTGAATGGTTTGGTCAGATACCCATAAGCATTTGTTGATTTTGCTTCTTCAAAAACAGATTGCTCAACATAAGAAGTGAGGTATATTACTGGCAGATCAAATATTCTATTTATATTTCTTGCTGTTTCAATACCATCCATTTTGCCTTGTAGTGAAATGTCCATTAAAACTAAATCAGTAAGTCTTTCAGTTTCAATCTTCTCAATAGCCTTCTCTCCGGAAGATACTGTTGCAGTCACTTCATACCCCAGTTTCTCCAGACTGATCTGTAAAGCTCTGGCTGTTACAATTTCATCCTCAACAATCATTATTCGATCTTTTTTCATGTTTGTTACTGAATAATTTATTTAGCAGTAGATATCAATATGGGAACTAATTGTCTAAATATTGTCAGTCAACTACACATTTATATCTTTTTACTTAATGTCATTGTGCCTAAAAATTCGATTAAAGACTGCCCCTATGAACGCTTTTATTGTAACAGGAATTAATTTAATTTGGAATATAGGGTTAAAAGCCTGAACTAAAATTCTTTTATATGGAGCATCACCTGTGACCATATTCCAGAGTAGTGAATTGAGATGATTTGCGATCCAGGATCCTCTTTTGTCTTCCACATATGAGAGACGTGCCTTTACCAGCCAGTTCTGCCGGGTAATAAAATCACTGATTGCAAGAATTACAGCACCAAGTTTGTTATCCATAGCAAGTAATTTTCTGGCGGGTTTATAATAATGTTTGTCGAAGTCTTGACTCGATATACCATGTTCAAATGCCGCCCGTGCAGCCATTTGTGAGGTTATGTATGCAGATTCCAAACCATTTTTAAAAATTCTTGAAATACTCGCATCACCTACTAGAACAAGTCTGTTTGTAAAAGGAAGCTTTGCATGAGAAAGTACAATTTTAGGCAGACACATACAGTATTTTTCTGGCATTGCCCAACCATAAGGCAAATTCTTGCGTACTGTGGGATGATTTAAGAAATCAAGCAGATCATTGCTTGTTAAATCCCTTAAACCTACAAGGCTTACAGTAACATAATTACCTTTTGGAACCATCGATGCAAATCTGAAAGGCTTAATGCCAAGTGCGAAAACTTGTATATTATCCTTAAATGAGCTCTTTACAAAAGCGGAATCCAATGGTATCTCCATTTGACATGTCCTGATAGTTTTTGGAGGCACGTAACCGAATTTTAATCCTTCTATTTTGTTGATTATATTAGAGTTTATTCCAAAAGCACCGACTACTAGATCAGCTTCCATTGTAGATTGCTTACCGCCTTTTCCGTAGATTACGGTAGCAGGGGCGTCCAGGCTGGATGGTAATTTTATGTTCTGTACCGGCGCTGAAATAACGGTTACACCTTGATTGGTAACATGTTTCAAAAGAAAGTCATCAAAACTATGGCTTTCTGTGTGAGTGCTGTAAAGTGGTCCATTGCCGCGGTATACTGCCATAATACTGCTCTTATTAAGTTCATCAGGTTTGTACAACTCAATACCATACTCTTCAGTGTGAAAATAATAACCTTTAATTTCCTGGCGGATAATTCTATCTGGTAAAATAATGCCGTCTCTCGTAAGTTTTGCATGCAAAGAACCTGCAATAACAGCGGCACTCATATTACACCCAGTTGGGCCTCTTTGACTGAAATCCTTGCTGTTAAAGATTGTAATCTGAATATTAATACCATACATTTTTGCATATCTGATGGCATCGTTTGCAAAAAAACATCCTGCTGGTCCGCCACCGATAATGGCAATTTTGGAATCATTTTTTAAGCGTAAATGGTTTTTAGACATTTTCAGGTTCTATAAAAAGTTATAAATAACTAAAACAGGTTTTAGCAAAAGCATTTTTAAAAAAATGAATATAAGAAGCTTTGCCATAGTATTATAATAGGAGCAGCTGTCAATAATTAATCACACAATATATCAAAACCCTTACAGAGATACTACTTATAAATGAATTAGCTTGTAGACTAATTAACACAACATCACAATTTATCTTCTGGATAAATTTATGTTATCCGTATTTGCATTTGAAAGGCATGCATGATAAAATTTGCATTTTTACCAGCAAATGCACATCTTTCTGTTTGACGCAGTCTTACTGTTAAACGTTTTTTATAAATGGAGATAGAATATGACAGAGAAAATAGTAATCATTGGTTCTGGACCGGCTGGATGGACGGCAGCTATTTATGCTGCGAGGGCCAATCTGGACCCTGTTGTTTACGAGGGAGAACCTTCAAATATAATGGTTCCGGGAGGCCAGCTTATGTATACTACTGAAGTAGAAAATTATCCTGGATTTCCTTCCGGTATACAGGGAACAGAGATGATGGAACTGTTTAAGCAGCAATCGCAAAGATTTGATACAAAGGTGCTTACAGAAGATATTACGTCCGTTGACTTCAGCTCGCATCCTTTTAAGCTAAAAAGTTCTGAAGGTAACAACATAGAGGCATTAAGCGTTATTATAGCTACAGGTGCAAGAGCGAACTGGCTGAACTTACCAAATGAGCAACGTCTTGCACAATCCGGTGGTGGAGTGAGTGCGTGTGCAATATGCGATGGCGCACTTCCCGCATACAGGGACAAGGTGCTGGTTGTTGTTGGTGGAGGGGATTCTGCAATAGAAGAGGGGCTGTATTTGACTAAGTTTGCAAGCAAGGTAGTTTTGGTTCACCGTCGTGATGAACTCAGGGCGAGCCCCATTATGCAGGAGCGTGCTAAATCAAATCCAAAAATAGAATTCAAGTGGAATTCTATTGTAACAGACGTCCTGGGTGACAATATTATCACTGGAATCCGAATACAAGATACAATTAGCAAGGAGGAGTCGGATCTGGAGTGTGGAGGACTATTTATAGCAATTGGTCATACACCGAATACTTCATTTCTCGGTGACAGTTTAGAATTAGATGAGAAGGGTTTTATTGGTACACGTCAGTCATGGAGGACAGCAACAAGTGTAGTAGGAGTTTTTGCTGCCGGCGATGTTATGGATCCCTATTATAAACAGGCAATTACAGCTGCTGGTACAGGCTGTATGGCTGCGCTTGAAGCAGAAAGATGGCTTGCTCACAAGGGATTTGTATAAGATACGGCTTATGGATTAAAGAATCGAGGGATTGGAATTGCATAATGATTCAAACAATCTACCTAATCCTTTAATCATCTTAAAGCAGTTTTCGTTTCAAATATTGCTCATAGATCCGATAAAACGTCTCCATCGAGCGGATATCTATCCACTCATCAAGAGAATGCAGCTCCCCAACAATCGGCCTTGATACAATAACAGGTATATTGTAACGTCCAATGAAACGTGCATCACTTCCGCCATCTTCCCTTTTCTGGAGAGTAGGCTTGCCTGTTATTTCCTCAGAAACTGTGAGATAGAGAGGATCTGGCGTGAACCGAGTCGGCTCTGCACTCATTATCGTATTAGATTCGATTTCGCTGCCTAATAAATTACAGACACGGCCTAAGATTTCCTTTGTAGTGTAGGGAGCAGGAAAACGTATATCCAGAGTGCCTTCGGCTTCTGAAGGTATTCTGTTAACAGTTTGATTCGGTGTTTTTATAATTGTTAGAGCGCAGGTAGGATGCCAGTGGTCTTTATCTTTCTTTAAAGATTCAAAACTTTTCTGTAAACGAGAAACAGCGTGAACAAGCCTTTCAAGAGGGTTGTTTCCTAACCATGGACGAGCAGCATGTGCAGCGTGCCCGTTACACTGGATTTTTAAATGAAGTATTCCTTTTTCTTCAATAGTTATTTCATTCAGAGATCCTCCGTCCGGTACTAAGGCTACTTCGCACCTGAGCCCAATATCATCAAATAGGAAACGCATGCCAGCATCTCCTCCACGCTCTTCATCAGACGTGATTGCCAGTCCGAGAGAAAGGTTGTCATAATCTCTATGTAAAGCCATAAAAACCTCCAGAATGATTGCCAGAGGGCCCTTCATATCACCTGACCCGGGACCGATAATTCTGCCATCAGTTATGTGTGAACGATAGTAATGTGCATCCGAATGCGATATAACATCAAGGTGGCCACAGAGAAGAGCTTTAGGGTGTTCGATATTTTTTGGGTGAACAACCAGTGAAGCGACATTACAATGATAATGTTTCTTTATAACGATATTATCAAGTGATTCCAGGTGATTAATTATAAACTCAAAACAGCGTTCGATGTCATCTGGTCTAGACTCGTCACTGGGAATCAGGACTAAATCACGTGTTAAAGCCACAAGCTTTTTCTGTAAATCCGTTGAAAATTGTGTCATTGTATTCCTATCATTTAGAATTCAAAAATTAAAAAAATAACTTATTGTCTACACGCCATGATTGAGACTTGGTGGTTTGACGCTATGCGTCATAATAATTTAACTTCAATCCCTGTCATATTGCCAGCTTAACGGAAGAATAGATTCTATCTGTTTCAGCAAGATTAGACAATTATCCAGATTTTTTGCAAGGCAGAGAAATTGTCCCTTTTGTACACAACAATCTTCATTAAGATTAAAGTTTATAGGCAAAACACCTTCCTGCATGTCAGGATGAAAAAGATAACCAGCCTGGTCCATCATTTTCAGTAAGCTTGTGTCTTTAAGCGGGCTGGCAAATCGTACGTTTCTCATCAGCCAGGCATCATGCGGAAGGAAATGCCTCGCAATTACAGAAGGATATGTAGCACCTGTAATACGTGCATTAATTTCACACACTCTGACTTCGACGCTTCCACTGTTTTCAACAACCAGAAAATCAACACTTGCCGTACCTCTATATCCCTGTTCGTGAAGCCAGGAACCGGCAGCATCTGCCTGGCGAAATAACTCCTCAAAAACCTTGTCCCCCTTATTAAAATAAGTTGGGGGTGATAGATTGCCCTCATGAACGCTGTCAGCATTAAGAATCTGTTCCGTAATATCATAAAAGGAGATTGTATTATCATCCAGGAACATTTGAATACTGGGTGATCCCATTTGACGTACATTGTTGACCGTCTCATCAAGCCACCCCTGTACCAAACATGGCCCTTCAAAGAAAAAGTGGTCAGGGATAGAATTTTTGCTACCTGGAACAGTTGATAGACTGGTTATGCCGATACCGGAGGCACCTATTTGGGATTTAACTACTGCTTTCGCATATCCTTTTTTTCGGAGTGTTGCAATACATATGGGTACATCTTCAGGTGCTGATGCCATTAATGTGTCAAAAACTGGTAATCCGGTTTCAACTAGGCTGTTATGGAGAAGAAATTTGTTGTTTCCTCTTTTGCTGCCTTCATGACTGCTTATAGTCGGCTTATTAAGAGTCTTGGCAATATTGAGGAGTACGCCATCACTTACAAAGCCATCAACCCATGTAGCGTCATGTTGATGTATAGTTGCTAGTGTCTGGCTTATTTCATTATGGACCAGCCTGTCACTTTGATTAAAAAGAGAGTCATAAACAGTATGTGAGAGAATTGCAATATTTGGCAGGCTTAGACCAAGGTCCTTCTCAAAATATCGCATGAGTGACTGATCAGGTGGTCTTTCCAATACAAGCAAATTAGTATCCCCCTTGAAAATGAGATTAATAATCGGGACAAGCCGTCCTCCATAAGTCTCTACTCCTGTTATTTGTTGTTTCAGCCTCTTCAATCCACCGTGGTTATCAAAGAAAATGGATTGTGTATTAGCAAAAAAAATAACACTTCTATTCCAAAAAGCAGGCAATTGGCCCGGTATGTTTTTGATCTCTATTGTCATGAATGTATGTTTTTAAATTAAAAGTAGGACAAAATACGACTATTAAGAAGTGGAGTGTAAATCCGACCTTGCTGTAAGATTGTTTTGACATCTAATATTGTAATTATAATTTAAATAGATGATAGGAATCAATGAGAAAGATTTAATGATGGATGGAATAGGCCATGATTTATGTTCGAGGCACTGGTTCGTATTCCAGGGGTTAATTACATTATATTATAATATTTTATGTAAATCCCACTTAACAGCTTTTACCTTGTTTTTAAGTCAATAAAGATGATATTATACTAGATTTGAAATAAAATTAGAAAAACACCAGTATAACAATTATTATTCAATTATTTTGATTTGATTAATATTGCAGTTGTACGTCAGGCAGACAGGTTAAAAGTCTTTGAAAGGATCGATTAAGTGACAATTCAATGGAAAAAAACAACGTGCTCCTATTGCGGATTGGGTTGTGGATTGATGGTTGGCTTAGACAACGGTAAAGTTGTTGATATAAAAGGTATGGATGGCCATCCAGTAAACGACGGGATGATCTGTACCTTGCCTGCCAATTATTTACCTATTTTTGAGGCAGAGGGCAGGCTAAGTGACCCGATGATTCGACATGATGGTAAACTTGTACCTGCAAATTGGGACGAGTCAATTAATTATGTAGCTACCGGTCTAAGGAGAATTATTGATAAATACGGCCCTGACTCAGTTGGACTCCATATGGGAGCAACATGCCTAAACGAGGAATATTATGTAGCCAATAAATTTATGAAGGCGGCTATTGGTTCTAATAATATTGAGTGTACTACTCGTTTATGTATGTCGAGCTCGGCAATGGGTTTTATTTCAACTATTGGGGCTGATGCCCCGCCTGCCTGTTATAACGATGTTGAGAATGCTGACCTTATATTTATTGCAGGCAATAATATGGCTGTTTCAGTTCCTGCCATTTTTGCACGAGTTTGTGCAGCAAGGAATAAAAATGGAACTAAGGTAATCGTAGTAGATCCACGTGAGACTGAAACTACTTCAATTGCTGACATTCATCTTCAGATACTGCCAGGAACGGATGTCGCGCTTAATAATGCTTTGGCTTCTGTTCTTTTTGAAGAGGGTTATGTAGACGAGGAATCAGTTGGAGATTATGCTTCTGGGCTCAATGACTTGAAAGAACTGTTGAAAGAATATTCTCCATTACGTGTCTCTAAAATTACCGGTTGCCCTGAAGATCAAATCAGAGAGGCTGCCCGCCTTATCGGAAAAGCCAGAGCGATGCTGGTTTTCTGGTTCCAGGGATATAACCATTCTACACAGGCGGTGTTCAAAAATAATACTCTGCATAATCTCTGGCTGCTGACAGACAACTTTTGCAGGCCGGGAGCAGGGCCAATGTCGATTACCGGTGAGTGCAATGCCCTCGGTAATAGATGGATGGGAGGGCTCTCACATTTACTTCCGGGAATGCGTATGGTAGCTAATCCGCAACACCGACAAGAGCTTGCTGACTTCTGGAAAATTCCGGTAGAAAAAATTAATTCAGCTCCCGGAAGGTCAATTTTAGATATTATAGAAGGTCTTCATTCCGGAGATGTGCGTGCGATGTGGACTATTTCTTCAAATCCCGCTGCCTCTCTTCCTGATACAAAATGGGTAAGGGAGGGCTTGTCAAAAGCTGAAATGTTGATTGTCCAGGATATATTTCATCCCACAGAATCATCCGAGATGGCAGATGTAGTGTTTCCAGCTGCACACTGGTTTGAAAAGACTGGTTCCTTTGTTTCATCAGAACGCCGCATAGAATTGGTAGATAAGATAGTCGAGCCGTATGGTAATGTGAGACCTGATTATGATATTATTTGCAGTGTTGCACAGGCTATGGGTTTTAAAAAAGAGTTTCAATTTTCTTCGTCTGAAGAGGTATTTGAGGAGCTTAAGAAAATCACTAAAGGGCGGATTTGTGATATGAGCGGTGTTACATATGAGCGTTTACGTAATAAAGTTGGTCCTCAATTACCATGTCCTACTGAAGATCACCCGGGAACTGAACGCCTGTTTACCGACAGAAAGTTCCCCAGACCTGACGGGCGTGCTGCATTATTACCCAGAGAATTTATTCCACCAAATGAGCAAATCGACGATGAATATCCTTTAATCCTTATTACCGGCCGATTACAATGGCACTTTAATACTCGTACTCGTACCGGTCGCGTTTCTCATCTGCATTCTAATGCACCGGATAATTTTGTTGAGATTCATCCTGATACGGCTTTAGATTTGGATATAGTAGAAGGGGATGAAGTATTGGTTACATCGCGTAGAGGTTCCGTCAGCGGCGCTGCTCGTATTACTGACAGTATACTTCCGAACATAATCTTCATGCCTATGCATTTCGGAGATGCATTATGCGGGAGAAAGGACAGACTGGCAAACATATTGACTAATCATATATACGATTTACATTCCAAACAGCCGGAATTCAAGTATAGTGCTGTAAAAGTATCTAAATCCGTTCTTACATAAAGATATTCTTAATGGAAAAAACTACTACTATAAGTGAATTAGATTCTTCTAAAAGAACGATTAAGTTTTTTGAAGGACTGTTGCGCTCAACTCCAAATGGTGTTGTTGTTACAGATGCTTCACAGAATATTGTGTTAGTTAATGGAAGGTTCAGCTCATTGTTTCAACAAAATTGGAGGTCTGTTATTGAGACCAGCATTTTTGTCTGGCTCCAACAGCTTGATGACGGGGCTGTGGATTTATGGGGGAAATTAGTGGATTGTGTATGTCGTAAAGGGCAGTGCTATGATGTCAATTTCAATATGACAACAACGGAGGAAGTGAAGCATCTAAGTGTTAATGCTTCACTTGTGGAAGAGACGCCAGCAGAAGAACGTGGTATTATTATAAGTATTTGGCGGGATATCACAAAACAGGTAAAGATGGAAAGAGCAATTGCAGAATCTGAACGTCTTACTGTATTGGGTAAAATTTCAGGCAGTATTGCACACGAAATCAGAAATCCTCTGGCTACTATTGATATTTCTGCATTAAATTTAAAGAGAAGGCTCAAGGATGCGGATGAGAAGACTATGTCTCAAATAGATCGAATTATTAAACAGGTTAAGGAGACTACTGATACTATCCAAAGTTTGCAAGATCTGGCAAAACTGGATAAACCTGTTAGAAGAAGGCAGGATTTAAGTGATATTATAAGGAATGGAATTCGTATTATAAAGCTGCCAGATAGTGTTCACCTTATTAATGGTATGATAAAAAACGATTTGTTTGTGGATGTAGATGAAATGCAAATATCAATAGTGTTGAGAAATATTTTGAATAATGCTTTGCAAGCAATGGATAATCAAGGGACAATCAGGATAACCGCGTTCAAAGAGGGCAATGACACTGTAAAGGTTTCGATAAAAAATTCCGGTCCAAGTATTGCACCAGAAGAAATTGAAAAAATTTTTAATTCATTCTATGGGACCAAGGTAAAGGGTTTTGGGTATGGGCTAACTATATGTAGAATGATTATGGAAAAACATGGAGGATCAATAGAAGCGAAGTCTGAAGATAGTGAAGGTGCTGCATTCATATTAAGCTTTCCATCTGCTGATATTGTGAATGAGGCCGCTTTATAGGCGATGCATACAAGCATTTATAATAGATAGTATTGTTTTTTGGAGTTAATTGTGATGGTTGATAGAAAAATTCTTGTAGTTGACGATAATGCTGATTATTGCGAAGGAATTGTAGACTTTCTGGAAATGGAAGGCTTTGATGCAATAGCTGTTCACGATGGTTATAAAGCACTGGAAACCATCAAGAAAGAAAGATTTGATATGGTATTAATGGATATCAGAATGCCCGGGATGGACGGAGTCGAAACATTTCAAAAGCTACAAAACTCTCACCTGATACTCCTACTATTCTGATGTCGGCTTTTGAACTTAAAAACCGTATCAAGGAGGCATTGCGAGGTGGAGCCTTTGGCGCATTCCAAAAGCCGGTAGATAATGAAAGACTTATTTGCAGTATAAACAAATCTTTTCCCGGTGGTGCAGTAGTATTGATAGCTGATAACGACAAAGAGCTCTGTTCAAATCTCTTGAATGCACTTTCGGAAAAGGGCTTTCGTGGCGTAGTAGTCCATGATGAAAAGGCTATAATACAAACGGTGAGGGAAAAGAAATTCGATATCATTATCCTTGATATGGAACTGAAAGTTTTGAAAGTGGTTGATATATATCGAAAGATTCTTGATATTCGTCCTTATGTAAAGGTGGTTATTGCAACTGATAATAAAGAGGCGACTAAAAACCTTGTTGACCAGACTTTGCACAAGAATGTTCTCTCGTTCCTTGAAAAGCCTCTTGATTTTGATAACCTGATTGAAGTAATGCAAAATGCATTGGAGAATAGAAACTAGAATAAATTTTTACTCCTCTATTTTCTGTTTTGTAGGATGGTCTTGGTAAATACCAAGAAATTACATTATTCATCTTGTTGTTAGAACACAAAAATGAATGTAAAAGCCAATATACTTGTTGTTGATGATAATAAAGATCTCGGGAGTAGTATTAAGGAGTATCTTGAGGAAGAAGGTTATGCTATTAAGTGTGCACACAGCGGTAAGGAAGCAATTACCCAGATATGCGACAGTAGATACGATATAGCCCTTGTAGATATAAAGTTGCCGGATATACAAGGTACTGAACTTGTAAAAAAATTAACAGAGATTTCACCCTCAACAGATTTTATTCATATTACTGCACATGCCGATCTTAGTAGTGCTATTGAAGCAGTACGACAGGAACATGTCATTTCCTACGAAACAAAACCGTTAGATATGGATCATCTGTTGGCCCTCCTCAAGCAAATTATAAAACAAAAGAAAACGGAGGAAGCTCTTATGCGGGCAGAAAAGCTAAAGTCTATTGGGACTGTAACTGCAGGGGTTTCTCATGAATTTAATAATATTCTCGCAATTATCTCAGGTAATATACAGTTAATGATGGGAACCTATAAAGACCATAAAAGATTAGTCAAATCGCTTAGTACTGTCCTAGAGGCGGTGAATGAAGGAGCTGAAATATCCAGTAAGATGGACGGCTTTACAAATGAAGAAGCAGACACCACTGACTTCGAAACTAACAGAGTAAGTGATTTAATTAAGCAATCGGTTGAATTCACAATGCCCAGATGGAAAAATATGGCTCATGCCGGTGGTATTAACTATCACATTAACATGGATGGTGTCAGTGAAATACCACTAGTTTACTGCAATCCTGTAGAATTAAGAGAGGTATTTATCAATATAATAAACAATGCTCTTGATGCGATGCCTGATGGTGGTACTATCACAGTGTCAACACGATATGTTGAGAGTCCAGAGTTTAAAGCTCAGCGAAATGAACAGGGTGCCTCTGAAATCTTGACTCTAAACTCTAAACTTAAAGGTGATTTTGTTGAGATTATCTTTAATGATACCGGTAAAGGTATGTCAGAAGATGTAAAAAAGAGGGTTTTTGATCCTTTTTTTACTACACGGAGACCTCTGGGGACCGGATTAGGATTGAGCACGTCTTTCGGAATAATAACCAGGCATGGCGGAAAAATTGAGGTAGAAAGCAGGTTGGGACGGGGTAGTATATTTTATATTCAATTGCCTGTATACGAGAAAACAGATAGCGCAAAAGAGATATCTGATGAGGATCATGATATTAAAGGTAAATGCCTCCACGTCTTGGTAGTTGACGATGAAAAGGAAATATGTGATATGCTGGAAAAATTCCTTTCAAGTAAAGGTCACATGGTCAGGACTGTAGATAATGGCGCTGAGGCCATAATCCTGGCCAGAGCCAGTAATTATGATCTAATATTGTGTGACCTGGCAATGCCTGAAGTATTTGGTTACGATGTAATAAAGGCTCTTAATGAGATGGGTAGGATACCAAAAATAGGCATAATAACCGGTTGGGGTGAGAAGCTCAAGCCTGTTGAGGATGATGCTTTAAAAGTAGATTTTATTATCAAAAAGCCTTTTGATTTTTCAGAGGTAACAAAACACGTAAATAGTGTTTTTAGTGAAAACTGAGCCTTCTCAACAGAAAACTCAGTCGAATTAATTAAATTAGAAATCTATATTATTGTAGGTTTATTATTTTTTAGTAGAAAATAAGTTATGCAGAGAACAATTGATATGAATTCATCCTATGAAACGCTGCCTTTGGTTGATCTAAGTGCACCGAAGGTAGAAAGCCGTCGAAGTAAAACAGGAGTGATTCCTTCGGAAGTGTCCATAACGCAGGATAATGAAGACGCTATAAAAATCATTAATAAGATAGATTTGGGAGAACCTGTAAAGATTGAAGAGAGGATTGAGGCAGAAGAAAAATATTTAATTGAAACTTTGCCAGGTAAATCTTCGAAAGCAGCGAGTATGGGACAGGGAGGTTCAAGAAAACCTCATTACACACGTCTTTTTATGCTGAACAATAAGTTGGTCTTTCAAGCTGCCTGCTGTCTGCCTTTAAAAGTTATAGCTGCTAACCTGGATGGTGATGCTGTTTCCGGGAGGATTCTGTATAGTACCCATTCGGATAATGAGGGTGGTAAATTGGTCTATGAGTTTCGGGGAAAAGGCTCGGAATTAATAATAGATGTAAAACGAGGAGACAGTACAAGGGCGCAACGTCTTTTCTTTAAGATGTGAATAAGTATTGAAATTAAAAAAACATCAGTTCGCTTTTAAGTCGGTTCTGGAACTATCGTGCTCCTTTACAAAGTACATGAGTACAATTCCTATGAAAAAGAATCCGACTAATGATAAGACAGCTAGACGCGATGTACCCGTGATTTGACGAATAACACCGAAGACGAAAGGTCCCCATATAGCTGAGAATTTTTCAAACACAGAATAAAAACCAAAAAACTCAGCCGATTCTCTTGTCGGGATCATCCCTCCATAAAATGATCTGCTTATGGCTTGAGATCCACCAAGTACTAATCCTACAGCTATCCCCAACATCCAGAAATCAAAGGCACTGGTCATAATATATGCATAGCACAAGATTCCCAGCCAGAGAAACAAGACAAAAATCAATATTCTTTTTGTACCAAAAGTACCTGAAAGTCTGCTGAATAGTAGTGCTCCACCTATACCGACAAACTGTACTAGCAATAGAGTACCCATAAGAGTCTGATTTTTGAGCCCCAATTCATCCTTCCCGTAAATAGCTGCCATTCTGATAACCGTATGTATTCCATCATTATAAAACATAAATGCGATCAGGAATAGAGCTAGATTCCGGTGTTTCTTCACATTTAAAATGGTGTGCCATGTTCGTGAAATTCCCAATCTTATAAAGGTCCATGAAGTATAATTATTCTGTGAATGCTTAAAGGAGGTATTATTGCTCTCGGGTTCACGCAGCCAGACAAGCGTGACTATGGAAAAACCTGCCCACCAGACTCCTGAAAACAACAAGCTTATTCTTACAGCCATAGATTTATCAATGCCAATCTTGTTGTGAAATAGTATAAAGAATATGCAGATTGAGAACTGAATACCACCTCCAAGGTATCCATAAGCATAACCTCTCCCAGAAACTTGATCTATTTTATTTCTGGAAGCAATGTGAGGGAGGAATGAGTCATAAAAAATGTTTGCACTGACAAAACAGGTATTGGCAAGGAAGAAGAAAACTGCGGTCATCCACACATCACCGCGTTGACTGAAAAATAGAAGTGTAGTAAACATACTGCCGCCAAAGCAGAATGCCATTAGAAATTTCTTCTTTGAATCAGATACGTCAGCTATTGCACCAAGGATTGGAGCAGTTATAAATACAAAGAGGGATGTCGCTCCTGCAAGAAAAGCCCATAAAGTGGTCGCATTTGTAGATATCTCAATGCTGCTGATTCTGAGAATCCATCCATCAGAAGGTACAATATAAGTAGCAAAGTATATGGGTAAAATAGCAGCTATAACGGTTGTCGCAAACGCGGAGTTTGCCCAATCATACATATACCATGCAAAGACACTCTTTTTTCTGTTATTCTTCATAAGTGTATTCAAAACGAAGCAAGAACCAGCAATTTTTAACACTCTTCCAAAATCTTATTATCCCTTTACAATGAGGACAGAAAATAGTAGATTTGCCGAAAAGCTTATTTATACAATTTTATACCGGTCAAAATATGTTGGCATTATAGACTTTTTCAACCGCTTATCATCAGAAAAAAAATCAGATTATTAAGTAAATCATGAATAAGAAAAAGTATGAAAGCAAAAGTGTTGTTGCAAGTTATGTAAATATGAGATTGCAGAACCCTGAAGTAATTATTTTAGTTAAACACAGGGAATCAGTTGCAGGTAAACACGTACTCGATATTGGATGTGGCAGCGGCCGGACAACTGCGATTTTAAAAAACTTAAGCAGCAATTATATTGGTCTTGACTATTCATTAGAAATGGTAGAATCATGCAGGAGAAGATTTAAAGATGTTAAGTTCGTCCATGGTGATGTAAGGGAAATGAATAAATTCCAAGACGCTGAATTTGATTGTATAATGTTTTCATTCAACGGACTTGATTCAATAGGCCATGAGGGCAGGCTTAGGGGACTGCAGGAGATAGGCAGGGTGCTTAAGCATGATGGGCTTTTTATCTTCTCTTCACATAATAGAAATCACCGATACGCAATATCAAGTCCAAAAATTAAATTTGCTACTACGCTGTGTAAGCAAACAGGAAATATTATAAATTATATCAAGTCCATGCATAACCGGTTAAGAATTAAAAACCATCAGGTGTTTAATGAGCAATATGCAATTATAAACGATGTAGCACATAATTATGCTATGCTGACCTATTATATTGACAAAGTAAATCAAGTAAAACAACTTAAGGAGGTGGGCTTTGAAACTGTTGAAATGTATGATACTCTTGGAAATTTTCTGCATCTTGATAGTGATGATAAGGATAGTGCCTGGATCTATTATGTGGCTAGAAAGATTAATAAGTAGATCGGTGGATGGCGTAAATTGTAGTAGATAGTATTTAATCTGACAGTAGTACTGGTTCTGTCTGTAATGTT
>CAYFOK010000014.1:0-97246 GCA_964344685.1 uncultured Candidatus Scalindua sp.
GTCCATCATATCAATATTACTACTGAAGTGTCAGATTAAATATAAACTATCTCACGTGAATGTTTTCTATAGATTTCTCAGTGGCAAGAAAATTATATCCTGCATGCAGAGATTACGCGTTTTATTCCCTGCAGGTCTTTGATAACTTTAATTTTTGTGTAGTGCTTTTCGGTTTCAAGAAGCTTTATAATATTTTTTGCCTGTTTCTCTCCAATTTCAATAACCAGATAACCACCTGACCTTAGCCAATCACCAGATTCTTTGATTATTTTCCTTAAGCAGGATAATCCGTCCTCACCACCAACCAGTGCTTGATATGGTTCATGTTCTCTTAATTCAGGCTCCAGACTGTTCAATTCAGACTTGCTCACGTATGGAGGATTTGAAACGATGAAATCTACGTTTTTTTTCTCAACACGTTTACAGAATACTTCAAAAAAATCACCATTTAACAGATTAACCTTTTCAGCAACTTCATGCTTATGTACATTAATGTCTGCAACTGTCAATGCATCCTGTGAGATGTCGTTTGTATATATTTCAACATTACTAAGGTATTTAGCAAGCGATACGGCAATATTGCCCGAACCTGTTCCAATTTCAAGAATTACAATATTTTTTTCAGAAAATTCATTACTTTTCGCTTTATTGAGTACTTCCTCTACGAGGATTTCAGTTTCCGGTCTGGGTATTAAAACTCGTTTATCTACTACAAAAACCAGAGACATAAATTCTACTCGTTGAGTAATGTATTGCAGAGGGACATGACTTGCTCTTATTTTTATTAACTCCTTATACTTGAGGATATCAGCATCATTAATAATTTTTTCCGGATTTGTATAGAGGCTGGTTCTATCACAGTATAGGACATGCGCCAGAAGTGTATCGGCATTGATTTCTGGAAATTCAATATTGGATTTCTTTAATACTGTAATTGCTGATTTAAGAATATTACGAATTGTCTTTACTTCTTGAACATAAGTCATGATTTTAAACCTGGAGGGAATGTCAATTAGAAAATAATAGTGGTTTTTGGATTTTATGGACTGGAAAAAAAGTAATTAAAGGGTTGCAGCCAATTCCTTCATCTTTTCCTGTTTTCCATATTCTGTCATTGCCTCAATCAATTCATCCATTTCTCCAAGCATTATTTTATCTAGACTATATAGATTGAGGTTTATCCTGTGGTCAGTAACTCTGTTTTGGGGGAAGTTGTATGTGCGGATCTTTTCACTTCTGTCACCTGACCCTATCTGAGTACGGCGTGTATTATCGCGTTCATTTTTGGTTTGATCTTGATAAAAAGTATAAAGACGGCTTCGAAGAACACGCATGGCTTTCGCACGGTTTCTGTGCTGAGATTTTTCATCCATACACTTGACGATTAAACCGGTTGGTAAATGAGTAATCCTAATGGCAGAACTGGTTTTGTTGACTTTCTGCCCTCCTGGCCCGGAAGAACGAAATGTGTCAACAGTAATATCTTTTGGATCGATTTTGATATCGACATCTTCTACTTCGGGCAATACAGCAACTGTTGCAGCTGAAGTATGAATCCTCCCGCTGGTTTCTGTAGAAGGAACCCTCTGTACTCTGTGAGTTCCGCTTTCTAAGCACAACTTACTATAAACTGACTGCCCTTCAATGGAAAAGGTTACTTCTTTAAAACCTCCAATTTCAGTAAGACTGGAGTCCATCATTTCAATTTTCCATTTCTGCTTTTCCGCATATTTAGAATACATTTTAAAAAGATCTGCAGCAAATAGCGCTGCTTCATCACCACCAGTACCTGCACGAATTTCCATTATCGCATTTTTATCAGCATCGCCACCTTCAGTAAAGAAACACCCTTTAACCTCTTCGAATAGTTCAATTTCCTTTTCTTCAAGATTACCCAGCTCATCCCTGGCCATTTCGTACAGATCTTTATCATCACTATTTTCAGAAATAATTGACTTTGCGTCCTCTTTTTGCTTCAGAGTTTCGTCCAGTTGAAGATATTTAGCAACAAATTTTGATAGTCTACCATGTTCTTTTACATAAGAAGTATATCTGGTAGTGTCTGCAATAACCTCAGGGTCAGAAAGCTGTTTCTCGAGCTCATTATGGCGCTCAAACATTTCCTTCAACTTTTTAAACAGTTTGTCATTAATCTGCACTACCTGCCTCCGGCTTCTCTTCTACAGCGACTGCTTTCTGCTCATCCGCTGCTTTACCTTTTGCAGTTGAATCATCAGTCCATTTGAATTTCTGTTTAAATCTTTCAACTCTTCCGGCACTGTCTACAAACTTCTGCTTCCCGGTATAAAAAGGGTGACATTTTGAACATACTTCGACATGAATATTACTTACTGTTGAGCGTGTTACGAACTTTTCTCCACAACCGCAGGTAACAGTTGTTTCCATGATTTTAGGATGAATTCCATCTTTCATTAGTACTTGTCTCCATTAATAATATTTATAAATTTTTTAATACATAGAACATTTACTATTCTATAAGTGTTTGTCTGCAGTGGATTTAATTGAATTTTTCATATTATCAGAGAATATTGATTGTTGCAATAAAAAATATTAGAAAAATTTCTCAATGCACTGATGTTTATACAGAGTTGATTCCGTACATCCTTACAAGGAAGAAACATTTTACCAGCTCATGTTAGATAATATTAGACTTTTAAGGACCTGTCCATAATTCATCTATTGGAATGTTCTCTTTATAATCAATCATGTTATAGCCATATTTATAAAAATTTATGGTAGAATTTTGGGGAATAACTGGGTAGTGTGACACAAAAAACTTCCAGAATTTCATTTTGAATCATTAGGCTATCCTTTTAAAAAAATATCGAGTTCTTAACCCTCATGATAGTAATAACTTAACACCGAACTATTAAAATGCTAAAATATACAAATTTTGGTATACAAGTTGTAGTATAAACTATTTTATACTATTCTAATAAAAATAGTACTGAGCCTTTTACTTTAAGCTTTTCAGAAATTTTATAAGTAGTTAATTTCAGCTGTCATAATGTTTATACTGAAAATTTATACTTAAATTTTAACTTTTAATAGATACTTTTTTACAACAATTATGACAACAGAGTTTACGTATTGTACTGTAAACACGAGACTTGTGGAAATTTTTATCTATATTTATTTTGCATACTTAAAACTATTATGTAAAATGTACTTCAAATCAGTAATGATGATTATGGGGAAACAGAAGCTTATATCGTGATTTGCTGAAATACTTGTATAAGTGGAGCATTAAAATGAGAGTAAAATTTTGGGGAGTACGAGGAAGTATACCAGTATCTAGTCCAAATAACACAAAGTATGGAGGCAACACTAGCTGTGTGGAAGTGAATTGTGATGGTAAGACAATAATTTTTGACTCTGGAACCGGTATCATGCCATTGGGTCACGATATTGAGATGAGGGATATTTTCAAAGAAAGCAATAATAAGAACCTTTATATTTTTTTTAGTCATGTACATTGGGATCATATACAGGGTTTTCCTTTTTTTCGTCCAACTTTTGATTCCGAATTTGAGATAAATCTTTACAGTGCATTGCACGATGATGTGGATATTGAATGTGCATTGCGTAATCAGATGGTTGCACCTTATTTCCCCATCCGACTTAAAGATATGGCAGCAAGAATGAATTTCAATAATATTAAGAGTGGTGAGGTTGTCCAAATAGGTAACCTGATCGTAAATAACATTCCTTTAAACCATCCTAACGAATCTCTTGGATATAAAATAACGTTTAATAATAAATCTGTTGCGTATATTTGTGATCACGAGCATACAGAGGGAGCAACACAAGATATGGTTAACTTTTTGAATGGTTCAGATATGGTTATTTTCGATGCACATTATACACCTGAGGAGTATTCCGGAGCAAATGGGGATGGCGGTCGTAAGGGCTGGGGCCATAGTACGTGGGAGGATGCAGTTACGTTGTGTAGTAAAGCTAATGTCGGGCAGCTTGTCCTCACTCACCATGGGCGTGAAGATTCAGGAATAGACGAAATCGAATCAAAGGCACAAAAAGAATTTCGTAATACTATTGCGGGATACGAGGGGCTTGAAATAGTGCTCGGTTAAAAAAATTTAACATTTAGCTGGATTTATAGTTAATATTGGAGTAAGTCCTTGTCTGGTAAAACAGATCATACATCACGTAACCTGGTACACATTTTGTCAAATATTGGCAGTCCTGAGATCCTGCTAATAGGGGATTTCATGCTTGATAAATATGTATGGGGTGAAGTCAAACGTATATCGCAGGAAGCACCAATACCGGTACTGAATGTAACATCTGAGGAGATAAGGCCGGGTGGGGCAGGAAGTGTTGCAAATAACCTTGCATGTCTTGGGGCGAATGTCTGCTGTTTTGGAGTAATCGGCAATGATGATGATGGAAAGCGACTATTAGATAATTTAAATTGTATTGGAGTGGAGACTGACGGAATTATACAAGCTTCTGATAGGCCAACTACAGTAAAGGTCAGAATGATGGGTCATCTTCAATCAGCAGGAAAAGGAATTCAGCAGCTTTTAAGAATCGATTATGAAAAGATTCATGATATTGAAGAGACGATCCAGGATAAAATTATCAGTAAGATAGAAAATAGGGTTAAACATGTTGACATAATACTGATATCAGATATGAATAAAGGTGTTTTGTCAAGGCGTATTCTGGAAGCTGTTATTGGCTTAGGTAAAGATCACAAAGTGCCGGTAATAGTTGATCCGAGGCTTTCAAATGATTATACGATATATAAGGGTGCAACTGCAATTACACCTAATCGGTTCGAAACAAAACTATCTACCGGAATTAAGATTACTGATGCAAATAGCATGAAGTCAGCTGGAAAGAAGTTGATTGAAGAGTCTTTTTTCGAGTACGTAATCATAACAGCTGATAAGGATGGAATGTTTTTGTATAGAAATGACGGAACAAGTGATCTGATCCCGACAGTACCTAAAGATGTTTATGATGTCAGTGGTGCAGGAGATATGGTTTTGAGTATATTTGGTTTTGTGGTGGGGAGTAAAAACAATTTTGATGACGCAGCAATGATTGCAAACATTGCTGCAGGAGTCGAGGTCGGAAAAATTGGTGCTGTTCCCATTAGTAAAAGCGAAATACTGAGTGAACTTATGGGAGGGTCAAATCCCCTTTATACAAAAATTAAAGTTTTGGATGAGTTGGAAGAAATACTTAATAAACACAGGGGGAATAACGAAAGGATTGTGTTTACCAATGGATGCTTTGATATACTACATATTGGTCATATAGAGTATCTTAAATTTGCAAGGCAACAGGGTGACGTTCTGGTGTTAGGGCTAAATACAGACAGGTCAGTAAAAGAGCAAAAGGGTGAACAGAGGCCATTTGTTTCAGAAGATGAAAGAGCAAGATTAATTTCCGCACTGGAGGATGTAAGTTACGTTATTCTTTTTGATGAACTAACACCTGATAAACTAATAAGAAGGCTTAAACCTGATGTCCTGGTAAAAGGTGAAGATTGGAAGGAAAAAGGAGTGGTAGGTCGTGAATTTGTTGAATCTTATGGTGGTAAAGTAATTTTAGCTCCTTTCGTAAAAAACTCATCAACAACTGATATTGTCACAAGAATAATTGAGCGAAATATTAATCCACGATAGTCAATCATTCAGGGTTCATTTGGCATTGTTAAAATTTATTTCGAAAGATTTTACTAATATTTGAGAATTTCAAAGCTGTCTTTTGCCACTTCACGTAAATTGGGGAACAGATTCTATCCTGTTAAAATATCATATACATAAGTAAATAGGGTGAAATAATTTATATGAAAAATCAAATTGAATCATCATTGAATGAAAGTATTAGTATCAGGACTGAACTTCTTTCCAATTGTGTTGAGCCTGTAACACAGATTGCAAATATAATGGTAGAATCATTTAGGAAAGGCCACTCTCTGTATCTTATGGGGAATGGTGGAAGTGCTGCAGACGCACAGCATATTTCCGGTGAGTTGGTAGGCAGATTTAAGAAAGACAGATCGCCGTTACCAGCGCTTGCATTAACAACAGATACATCTGTATTAACGGCAATTGCTAATGATTTTGGGTATGATCAGTGTTTTGAAAGGCAGGTCGATGCATTTGTTAAAGAAGGCGATGTCGTAATTGGATTAAGTACAAGTGGTAACTCATTGAGTATTATAAAAGCCGCTCAGACTGCTAAGAAAAAAGGAGCAAAAACTATTGCGTTTACAGGTAAAGGCGGAGGCCGAATTAAAGAGTTCGTTGATGTCTGCCTGGAGATTCCTTCTACAGATACAGCACGCATACAGGAATGCCATATAACAATAGGGCATATTCTTTGTTCAATAATAGAGAAGGAGTTATTCGGGTAATATCTACTAAAAAACAAAATTGCTTGAAAGGGGAGTCCAGTTGGCTAAGGCAGATAAAATGTTTATTAGATTTTGGGGCGCAAGAGGTAGTATATGTACACCGGGTATAGAAACCGTTAAATATGGTGGGAATACATCATGTGTTGAGGTCAGATGTGGTAAAGAGATATTCATCCTGGATGCCGGAAGTGGTATCAGAAACCTTGGGGATAAACTATTGTCCGAAAAACCGCAGCACCTTAACATTTTATTTTCTCATTTCCATTGGGATCATATTCAAGGTTTCCCGTTCTTTGCTCCGGTTTTCAATAGTAAATATTCAATTACCTTGATTGGTGAGAGTAAAATGAATTTTACTCTGGAGCAGCTTTTTACAGCACAGTTGATGTTTCCGTATTTTCCTCTGTCACTGTATGATTTGAATGCATCCATAAGTTTTAATGAGATATCAAAAAACGATAATATAAAGAAAAAAGACGTAACAATTAAACTAGCACGTCTTAACCACCCTGGTGGGTGCATAGGATATAGGATTGAGTATGGTGGTAATTCCATTGTTTATGCAACAGATACAGAGCATTTTAGCTGTATAGACACATCGTTAGTGAAACTTTCATTAAATGCGGACGTTCTAGTTTATGACTGTAATTACACTGATGATGAGTATTCCGGTAAAACTGGGCCGCCTAGAACAAATTGGGGGCATTCGACGTGGACGCAGGGAGTCAAGGTTGCAAAAGCCGCTAAAGTGAAGCAATTTATTTTGTTTCATCACGACCCGTCACATGATGATAAGTTTGTTGAGAAACTTGAGAAAGATGCAAGAAATGAATTTAAGAACTCTCACGCTGCATATGAGGGTATGGAAATAATCCTTTAACAATATTCAGATATGTCCTCTAAATTGTTTGTATATCACGATCCTGATGTTGCACTTGGCAGATTTGAGTCAGTGTTAAAAGAAAATGGCTTGTGTATAAGAGAATTGACTCCATCCAATATCGATGGAATCGGGTCTTGTAACGGACTAAAAATTCTTCTTATAAATAATAAATTTGTCAATAATATGGATAAAAGGAATTCTGATCTAATTTTTGGTTCGGACAATTCTAAGGTTGTTATTTGTATTAATGGAGATCAAGAACATAAAAATATCAAACCTTGTAATGATGAGGAAGTGTTTCTTTATCTCAAAGAACCTGTTCAAGAAGCTGAATTACGAACAGCGATAAAAAGTGGATTTGGATTTTTACATTCAAAGCTCGAATGTGAAAAGCTACATTCTGAAATTGATGTGCGCGCCAGGGAATTAAATAGTCTTAATGAAATTGGAATAGCACTCTCATCAGAACAGGATTATGATAAATTGTTGGACATAATTCTTTCGAAAAGCAGAGAGATTACAAATTGTGATGCCGGAAGTTTGTACCTGATGGACAAAACTAATGAAATAGAAAAGAAACTGATATTTAAGTTGGTACAAAATGATTCTCTGTCCAATCTAGAATTTAAGGAATATGCTTTGCCTCTAACGAGGACAAGTCTTGCAGGATATGTTGCGTTAACCGGGGAATTTGTAAACCTTGAAGATGCACATCATATACCAGAGAATGTGGATTATACTTTTAATAAGGCTTTTGATATTAAATTTAAATATCGCACAAAATCAATGCTTGTGATACCAATGAAGGATCACAAGAATAAGACTATTGGTGTGTTACAGTTAATTAACCGGAAAAAATCTAAAGACGTTAAACTGACTTCTGATACAGTTGTTGAAAATGAGGTTATACCTTTTGAAGAAAAAACCTTTGGACTGATAAATTCCCTTGCAAGCCAGGCTGCCGTATCCATTGAAAACAGTCTGCTATACCAAAATATTCAAAATTTATTTGAAGGGTTTGTTAAGGCTTCAGTACTTACAATCGAGCAACGAGACCCTACAACCTGTGGACACTCAGAAAGGGTTTCATTATTGACAGTAAGCCTTGCAGAGGTGATAAATAGAACTTCAGGAGGGAAGTACGGGGACTTGCATTTCACCCGGGACCAACTTAAAGAATTAAGATATGCAGGGCTACTGCATGATTTTGGTAAAATAGGAGTACGTGAAAATGTGTTGGTAAAGGCAGATAAACTGTATCCTAATGATTTAGAATATATAAAGAGCCGTTTTGATTTCATAAAAAAATCTATGGAATGCAAATATCTTGAGAAAAAACTGAGCATTGTGAATGAGAAAAAGGCGGATGATTATCAGAAGTATTTTGAAGAGTTTGATAATGAGCTGAAAGAAGAATTACAGAAGCTGGATGGATATTTAAGAGATATTGAAAAATCCAATATACCAACTATCCTGGAAGACGATATGTTTAACGAGCTGACAAATATTGCTGAAAAGGTATATAAAGATTATAGTGGAGAGGAGTGTAATTATCTCACTCCATATGAATTGAATTTATTAAGTATACGCAAAGGTACTTTGAACCAAGACGAGAGGGGAGAAATAGAATCTCACGTAGTTCATTCTTATGAATTTCTGAAAAAGATTCCTTGGACAAAAGAGTTAGAGAATGTTCCGAATATTGCACATGCACATCATGAAAAACTGGACGGTAGCGGTTATCCATTAAAAAGAAAAGCAGATGAAATTCCAATACAATCAAAGATGATGACTATCACGGACATATATGACGCTTTGACCGCACAAGACAGACCATATAAAAAGGCGGTCCCTTATGAAAAAGCTTTGGATATTATTGGTTATGATGTTAAAGGCAAACTTATTGACTCTGATTTATTTGATATGTTTGTCAAGGAGAAGGTGTACAAATTAGTGATAGAAAAAACATGATTTATTTTGTTTCATCATCAAGCCATGATAGATATTTCCCGGCTCCTTTTATTATGGGTATCGCTATGATCTCCGGCACTTCATAACTGTGTAGTTTTTCAACTATTTTTACAATTTGGTTAAAAAGTTCTTTTTTGGTTTTCAATATTATCATCGCTTCTTCATCATCACAAATCTTTCCCTCCCACCTATAGATTGAGCGGATGGGAGAAATGATATTAGAGCATGCCGCTAATTTCTCTTCAATCAATGCACTTCCAATTTTTTTAGCTTCATTTATTGAACTTGTAGTTATATAAATAATTATATAATCTGTCACCGCATTTGCCTTTAACAACCTGACTGTGTGCTAAAGCCGGGTATGAATAAGATTTACCTGATTATCCAATAAAATTAATAAGGATTATCGTTTTTTAATGTTGTTTGTTTTCTTACAGTTTTCTTTTGAATTCTTGCGTTAGTGTACCATATCAATTATTATTGGCAAGATTATAAATATTGCCAGGCACATAACCAATAAATAATGGAATATATTTCAGACGAACTAATCAGAATTAAGGAATCCGGACTTTATAGAGATTTAAAGGTTGTAAAAAGTACGCAGAATACTCATCTAGAAATTGAAGGTAAGAAGTTTCTCTCGTTTTGTTCAAATAATTATCTAGGTCTTGCTGATAATCCATATGTTATTAAAGCGGTTAAAGATGCTTTAGGAAAGTATGGGTGGGGTGCGGCAGCATCAAGATTGGTCTCCGGTAATATGATACTGCACGAATCACTTGAAGATGAAATATCTAAGTTCAAAGAAAAAGAAGCGGCCCTGGTTTTCCCAACGGGATATATGGCAAATTTAGGAGCCATCTCTTCGCTAGTCTCTAACGGAGACCTTGTTATTTGTGATAAATTAAATCATGCAAGTATTATTGATGGCTGCCGGTTATCAGGTGCAGCCTTCAGGGTTTATGCACATCGTGATATGGGCAAACTTGAAAACATACTCAGGAAAGCTTCAAAATACAACCGGAAATTAATTGTTACTGATTCAGTCTTCAGTATGGATGGAGATTTGGCACCTCTTCCTGATATTATCAAAATTGCGAGACAATATAATGCAATGGTAATGGTAGATGAGGCTCATGGTACCGGTGTATTTGGGGAGAATGGCAGGGGGGTCGTTGAGCATTTCCATCTGAATAAAGAGGTTGATATTATTATGGGTACACTGAGTAAGGCTATTGGAAGCCTGGGAGGATATGTTGCCGGTGAAATCGATTTAATTAATTATCTGAGAAATAAATCAAGGACATTCATGTACACTACGGCATTGCCGCCTGCTGCATGCGCTGCATCTATTGCTGGCATAAAACTAATTCAGAAGGATCCTTCGATCAGAGAGTCACTCTGGCGTAATGTGCGTTTTATATGGAGGAAATTAAAGACATTGAATTATGATATATCTGATTTAGAAAGCCCTATTATTCCGATCGTGATAGGTGATGCACAGAAGGCAGTTGATATGTCAGAATCACTTTATAAAAGAGGAATTTTAATTCCGGCCATTCGTCCACCAACAGTCCCTGTCAATTCCAGCCGTCTTAGAATGACAGTTATGTCGTTACACACAAAAGAGGATTTAGAGTTCTTATTTGATGTTCTTTCCGAAGTATTGACTTTATAGCTGCAAAATACAGAAGATTTGTTAATCATGAAAAATTCAGCTACGATTATGATGTTCAAAAAAAATAGCTGGATATCATCATGGTCTGCAAACGGAACAAGGTATTGCTCCGTCCCGTATGGCATATTCCCTGGAATGAAAATCAATTATATCATCTGAACTGCTCTTTAACTCCACGCAGTCGGGCTTGTGAAATTCGCGAGAAAATTTTGAAGAGTATACGTGTCCTTTCCATGGTTTTACATTTTTTGTTGAATTACTTCTATCTGGTACCGTATTTTGTTCCTGCTTGAGAGCGCTGTCCCACGTTGCTTGTAGGCGATCATGATAGCGCTTTGCCATAGAGTGTCTTCCCTGTGTTGTATAAAGCGTAACCAGATTATTCAGTAATGTAGCTATATCCTGGTGCCCAGGTTCCAGGGTTTTTTCCTGAATTTCCAGTGCCTGTTTATAGAGCGGCTCAGCCATGTAATATTTACCAATTGTGTAGTAAAGAGTTGCTAAATTGCTCAGTGATGTTGCAACATCTGAATGGTTCTGTCCGAGGACCTTCCTTCTTATTTGCAGTGCACGTTTGTAAAGTTGCTCTGATCTGGAGTATTTTCGCTGTAGTTTGTATAATCCTGCAAGGTTATTGAGTGAAGTGGCATATGCAGTATTGTGTTGGCCTTTGGCTATTTCGCTTATTTCCAGCGCCCTTTTTAAGAGTGGTTCCGCATCGTCATATTTACCTTGAGCCTGATAAACCAATGCAAGGATATTCAAAGATGTCGTCATCTTATCATGGTCTGTGCCCGATGTTCTTTGTCGTATAGTTAATACTCTCTTGAATAGTGGCTCTGCTTCTTCATACATGCCTCGTGAGTAATAGAGTGCTGCCAGGTTGTTAATGGTTGTTGCGACAGAATTGTGGTAAGGATCAAATGCTTTTTCTTTAATCTGTAGTGCCCGTTTGTAAAGAGAAATACTATCTTCATATCTCCCCTGTGCCTGGTACAGTAACGCCAGATTATCAAGGTCAGTTCCGACAACGGGGCTCTCTTCTCCTAAAACCTCTGTATTAATTTTGAGCGCCTTCAAATAGAGCGGCTCGGCGCTTGAGTATTTGCCTTGTGAAAAATGAATCAATCCTAAAATAGTCATAGAAGCAGCAGTTTTTGGGTTGTCAGATCCATATTTTTCTTCAGTGGCATTTAATGCTTCTTCAGCGACTCTCCCTGCTTCATTGTATTGTCCATGTTTATTAAGCATAAGTGCCTTCGTTTGAAGCTCAGTCAAAGTCATGTCTTGTGAGTATGCCGGAAAATCAGGAGGCAGGATAGATATTATCAGCAAGACAATAAATAGTTGTTGGATCGAAGGGTATACAAACTTAATTGCAGATGTTAATGTTAGTTTGCTCATTGTTTAAGTAATTAGTGGATTATAAACCTTTAATATATAAATAAATTGATATATATTAAACAAAATATTAAGATGCAAATCTAAAATAAGAATAAGTGTATGACTTATTAATTAATTGGATTGAGGTTTAGATATAATGCTGAGAAATGCTAAAGTTGACGATGTTAAAGAATTGAACAGGTTAATAAATCAATTTGCCAAAAAGGACCTGATGTTGCCGAGGCCTTTGAGTGAATTATATGAAAAGATTCGAGATTATTATGTATACATAGACAATGGTAGTGTAAAAGGGTGTGCAGCATTACATGTATTCTGGAAGGATCTTGCTGAGATCAAATCGGTTGCAGTTGATGAAGATTCGCAGAAAAGGGGAATTGGTAAGGAGTTGGTGCAAAAATGCTTTGAAGAAGGGAAAAAACTTGGAGTAACCAGGTTGTTTGTGCTGACATACATCCCTGAGTTTTTTGAACATCTGGGATTCAAACGTATTGATAAAGATCTGCTGCCTCATAAGATATGGTCAGAATGTGTAAAGTGTTATAAATTTCCTGACTGTGGCGAAGTTCCTTTAATCATCGAAATCTGATTGGAAGCAGATTAGACTCCCTGGTATACCTGGGAACACTTTATTGAGTGTTGTATCTGAAAAATCTGAAAACTTATTCATCTGCAAGAGTCGCTCTTATATCCTCCAATATCTTGCGGCCACCCCTTCCGAGTAGTTTATTCGCAAGTTCGATTCCCATAGTTGAATAATCATCAACTTTGCCTGCAATAGAATCTCTGATAACGGTAGTCCCATCGAGTGTACATACAACTGCTTCCATCTTCAGATTAACCGGGAATAAAACCTCTGCATGAGCACCAATAGGTATCTGGCATCCTCCCTGTAGTCTTTGCAGTACAGTTCTTTCCGCCATTACAGCATATCTCGTGTCGAAGTGTTGTAAGATATTAATAATTTTCTTTATCTGTTCATCATTTTCTCGAATTTCTATACAAAGTGCGCCCTGTCCAACGGCATGGAGCATAATGTCATACGGAATTATCTCACTGGCTTCGTCACCACGGCCAAGTCTATTGAGACCCGCCTTCGCGACAACTATTGCGTCAAGCTCACCTGACTCCAGTTTGGATAATCTGGTGTCCAGATTTCCTCTAAGGTCTACTATGTTAAGGTCCTTCCTGACTGCAAGGATCTGTGCCCTGCGTCTCAAGCTGCTTGTTCCGAGTGTCGCGCCTTGAGGAAGGTCTTTCAGTGATAGATTATCCCTGCTGATTAACGCATCATGCGGGTCTTCGCGTTCTGTTACCACACCGATTTCGAGGCCATCAGGAATAGCTGTGGGCATATCTTTTGCGCTGTGTACTACAAGATCAACCCTCTTGTCAAGCAGGGCTTCCTCAAGTTCTTTTGTAAAGAGGCCTATGTCTCCTATCTTGGCCAGTGGCGTGTCGAGTATCTTGTCTCCGGTTGTCTTAATTACCTCTATAACAAATTCTATATTTTTATTTGCTTTTTCCAGTTCAGATTTCACCCAATTCGCCTGGATTAAAGCCAATTTACTCCCTCTTGAACCAATAACTATTTTATCTCTATTTTCCAAAAAACCGCTCCTATCTGTCATATATATACTGAAAACAAATACATAAAATTTTAAAGATACATTTGTCTCATAAAACAATATCCTTGTCAATACTTTTTAATCATTACCTGATCAGTTTAACAGAATACATCTATATGATAATGTGTTGATTGTTATGTTTGTGTATTTGTACTTGATGAAAGGTGGGTGTCAGTCTATAATTTTTCTTTTGAAAGGATTCATATGATATGAAAGAGATAAAAACTGTTGAAAAGGTGAATACAACGGTAACGATTCCGGGTTCGAAGAGCTATACGAACAGGGCTTTACTAACGGCTCTGCTTGCAAGAGGTGTATCTTTAGTGAAAAATGCATTATTAAGTGAAGATACCAAAGTTATGATTACCTGTCTTGGTGATCTTGGCGTACAGGTAGATGTAAAAGCAGAGGAGAATTCATTAACGGTGAACGGTTGTGGAGGAAAGATACCGGTAGACAGAGCAAGGCTGTTTGCAGGTAATGCAGGGACCGTTGTAAGATTTTTGACGGCAGCTTTGACAATTGGTAACGGTCAATATGAGATAGATGGTATTGAACGAATGAGACAGAGGCCCATTCAACAGTTAATTGATGCCTTGAATCAGCTTGGCGCAGATGTGGTTTCAAAGGAGGGTACAGGTTGCCCTCCTGTATTAGTAAATGCTGCTGGCTTAAAGGGTGGTACAGTCAATATTCCTGGTAATATCAGCAGTCAGTATATAAGTGCAATCCTTTTGGCAGCACCTTATGCGAACAGTGATGTGCGTATAGTTGTAATGGATGACCTGGCATCAAAGAATTACGTTGATATGACTATAGATGTTATGAACAGGTTTGGTGTTGCTGTAGAAAGGGATTCGTACAAAGAATTTACTGTAAAGTCGGGTCAGGTATATAAAGGTTGTAAATATATGGTGGAGCCGGATGCATCAGGCGCATCTTATTTCTTTGCTGCTGCTGCTATTACCGGAGGTAAGGTCAGGGTTGAGGGCTTGGGTGATGTCTCATTACAGGGTGATACAAAATTTGTTGATATTCTGGGTAAAATGGGTTGCAGAACGTCGAAGTCTCAGGATTGGCTGGAAGTCGAGGGCGGTGAATTAAGGGGGATAGATGTTGATATGAATGATACCCCGGATGTTGTACAGACTCTTGCACCTGTTGCGGTATTTGCAAAGGGAAAGACGCGCATTAGAAATGTAAAAAACCTCAGATACAAAGAGACGGATCGTATTACGGCTATTATTAACGAACTTAAAAGAGTCGGAGTAGAAGCAATAGAGTTTGAAGACGGTATTGAAATTATTCCTTCACCTCCACATTCTGCAGACATATCAACCTATAATGACCATCGCATGGCAATGAGTTTTGCCCTTCTAGGCTTGAGGACTAAAGGTATAAGGATAAAAAATCCCGAATGTGTTGAAAAGACGTTTCCTGATTATTTTGAAAGGCTGGAAAAGTTATATCAATGATTAATGTTGGAACGTCTTAACGCTTGATCATGAACAAATAAAAAAAGACTCTTCCAAGTGCTGTGCAGTAACTTCAACCTACCAATTTATTTAATTATAAATGATATGTGATTAGGTTGTGAAGCAATACGGTACACACGCCCCTAAGAGCCTTTTTTTATTTGCACAAAAATTAATTGTAATTATCTGTTTATGCAATCATAATCATTAAATATTAACCAAACTTTCTACCATTATTATCGTCAGAAATAAGAAGACCTTTAGTAAAAAAATTTTTAATTTCTTCTTTAAAGTAGTTAGCAATAAGCATGCCGTTTCTGATAGGAAGAATACGATTTTTTATTATAAATAGTTAATAGATCATAAGTCATTTCCTTTCAAGGTACTTGCCGATAGAAAATTTATTGGGATCGATTAGTATCTGCATCTTCTTCAAAATTTTACATAAAATTAATCTTTTTATGTTTAACTATGCAACGTATAAGTTCAGAAATAATACTCCAATTTAAAGTTATTGTTGTGGCATTTTATCTGTACTTTTTCACGGTTATTTTGTTATGACAGGACATAATTGCAGATATAATGAAAAATGTAAGTTATATGCTTTTAGATAACACTTAATAATTTTTGTTAATTATATCTTCGATAATTTTTTATAGATTAAAAAATTATTTCTCTTGATTTAGCATTTACTATTTGATATAAGTCCTGCTTTAACAAGCGAGGTTGTGTTGTAGTAAGTTGTAATATTTTGGCTACAAGGTGACAACCTTGTGGCTTTTTTTATTTTTGTGTAGAAGAAGGGGGTGTAGTAGTATGCCAACAGGTACAGTCAAGTGGTTTAACGACAAAAAGGGATTTGGTTTTATTTCTATTGAAGGTGGAGAAGATGTTTTTGTTCACCATACTTCGATTGATAGTGAAGGATTCAGGACACTTGAGGAAGGGGACAAGGTTGAATTTGAAATTGCCCAGGGCGAAAAAGGTAGCAAAGCTGAAAATGTTAAGAAAATATAATTCTTATACACTCCCATATATTTTAAGTTTTTAAGTATAATAGCACACTAGACTGCTGTTGATTGAAAATATGGAATTGTTACTAGAGCTGAGGGAATGACTCTATCTCGTAACCCCCAATATCTTTAAATAGATATTGGGGGTTTTTGTTTTGATATATGGTGATGTGCGGTTCTTTTAATATTGCAAATATGTACCCAAATGTGCTGGTCGTCAAAGTTCTTATTCTAGAACACTCATGTTCTTAATAGTTATCTCTTTAATTGGCACATCCCTGAACATGCCAAATGCGTGAGTCCTTGTTCTGCCAATAGTATCTACCACATCCATACCATCTATGACTTCACCAAAAACGGCATAACCAAAACCACTTGAAGAATTGTCCTTGTGGTTAAGGAAATCATTATTAACCAGATTGATAAAAAATTGTGCCGTGGCACTATTAATAACGTTAGTTCTAGCCATGGCGATTGTGCCTCTCTTGTTATTTAATCCTCTTCGTGCTTCATTTTTAATAGGATCCTTTGCAGGCTTTTGATTCATGTCCGCATCAAATCCGCCACCCTGAATCATAAAGTTTGGTATGACTCTATGGAAAATCAGATTGTTGTAGAAGCCCTCATTAACGTATGTTAAAAAGTTTTTGACGGTAATAGGGGCCTCCTTCTCGTACAATTCTATTGTTACATTACCCTTTGATGTTTCCATTAAAACCTTAGGATTAGCATATGCAGAATTAAGCTGCATAAAAACGAGGCTAATCAGGGTGAAAACAAAGAGGGGGGCAATTATTTTATTAAAATATCTTTTTTGCATCTGTTTCTCTCCAAATAATTATTCGAAAAAGTTTTGTCCATTTAATCATAGAAACACGGATAATTCAATGACTTTATCATTTATGCCTGAAGTTGCATATCTGGATTCATATATTGCAATGTGGAGTTTATTTTGGATCAGTTTAGGCATAAACCTGTGTGAGATTCCAATTTGATTTCATAGTAAATGGTGTTATGATTGTACAGAATCAGTAAAACATTAATTTTTGTTACTCTCATCAAATGTTTAATCCAATTAATCTGGAAATATTCAAGAACCTGTTTTCTACGATATGTGAAGAAATGGGTGTGGTGTTGTGCAGATCTTCTTTCTCCACGAATATTAAGGAGCGAAAGGATTTTTCATGTGCATTGTTTGACTGTAGTGGTGAATTGGTTGCCCAGGCAGAACACCTTCCAGTTCACCTTGCATCAATGTCCATGTCGGTAGAAGAGGCAATAAAATCAGTAGAAATGTACGATGGCGACGCTGTGCTATTAAATGATCCATTCCAGGGAGGTACACATCTTCCGGATATCACGGTAGTGACTCCTTTCTTTTATAATGGGAGTAAGAAGCCTGTTTTTTACGTAGCTAACAGGGCTCATCATTCAGACGTTGGAGGAATGTCTCCGGGTTCCATGTGTAATGCTTCAGAAATATTTCAGGAGGGGATACGGATTCCACCAGTTAAGATAGCACGGGGTAATAATCTAAACAGGGAAATTATGAGTATTATCATCTCTAATGTCAGGACTCCAGAAGAGCGTGAGTGGGATATAATCGCACAGATTTCAGCTAATAATATCGGTAAAAAGAGATTAAGTGAATTATGTGAAAAATATGGGAAAAGAGAGGTTGTAAAATATTCGTCAGAACTGCAAGATTATTCTTCCAGAATAATGAAAACTTTAATCAAAAAAATACCTGATGGCAAGTACTCATTTAGTGATTATCTTGATGATGACGGTATCGTGGAGAGACCTGTAAAAATTATGGTATGTGTAATCATAAAGGGAAGCACGGTATGTGTTGATTTTACAGGTAGCAGCAGGCAGGTAGATGGTTGTGTGAATGCTGTCTATGCAGTTACCGTATCATGCGTTTTTTATGTGTTCCGAAGCCTGGTTGATAACGATATTCCATCAAATTCCGGATGTATGAGATCAATTTCTATAACTGCTCCAGAAGGCTCCGTAGTAAATGCTAAAGTACCTAGTGCTGTATCCGGCGGGAATGTTGAGACTTCTCAACGGATTGTAGATGTGGTCTTTGGGGCACTGTCAAAAGCTATTCCTGGTATGATTCCGGCGGCAAGTAGCGGGACGATGAATAATATTGCAATTGGAGGATATGATAAATTAAAGGAGAGGCATTTTACTTATTACGAAACCATTGCAGGTGGGATGGGTGCAAGACCGAATACACATGGTATTAATGCCATTCACACCCATATGACAAATACTCTGAATACTCCTGTTGAGGCACTGGAACATAACTATCCATTCAGGATCAGCCAATATAAGATACGTCCTCGGTCAGGTGGAATCGGAAGGCATAATGGAGGTCATGGTGTAATAAGAAATTATGAATTCTTTCAGGCCGCTACAGTCAGTATACTTTCTGATAGAAGAAAATATGCACCTTATGGTTTAAGGGGTGGTAAAAAAGGACAATTAGGACAAAATACGTTGATATCTGAAGGCAGGAGCCTTAAACTGCCATCTAAAACAACTATTAATGTGAAAAAAGGAGATATTATAAGTATACATACTCCTGGCGGAGGTGGATACGGCAAGCTATATAAGTCAAAAATGATCAAGGATTGCGTACCTGGCAATCAGGTCGGACAGAAAGTGGGTTAAGGATTGAGTACTTTACAGCCAAAAAAGATATTCATAGAAAAAGATGTTGTTAATTCTTCAATTACCCGGCAGATAATAAATAAGCTGTCGGATATTACTATTGAATATATTGATGATTATAGAAATATCAGGGTTGAGGCAGACTCGGTTGATGCAGTCTTTAAGCAGAGTAAGGAGTTCCTGGCAATAGCTGCTAAAAAGGGTGGTTTAGTTAAGCAATTCAGATGCAGGGATGGCATAATCGGGAATACGGAATACTTTATTAGTCACGGTAATAATTGCATTTTTGATTGTGAGTATTGTTTTCTTCAGTGCTATTTCGATAATGCGGTACCCACAGTGTTTGTAAATCATGATGAGATACTGAGTGAAATTGAAAATGTTTTGCTTGGCAAAAGTGATAAGAAGATAGTATTCCATGCCGGTGAATTGTGTGATGCCCTGGCATTTGATGATCTTACCGGCTTCTCCAGTAAAGTCATTCCTCTGTTTTCAAAGCATCCTCATTCAATACTTGAACTCAGGACAAAGACAACTACTATTGAGAATGTATTAAATACAGAAACGGCAAGTAACGTTGTGGTCTCATGGACTTTCAGTCCACAATTAATTATTGACAACCATGAGCACAATACACCCTCATTAGAGGAAAGAATTTGTGCAGCAGATAAAGTGCAAAAAGCAGGTTACAATGTTGGAATATGTCTGGATCCTATAATAATATGTAACGACTGGTATGATCTTTACAAAGCAATGCTTGAAACAATTTTTGCAAGATTAGATATCGGCAGGCTAAAGTTCATTAGTCTTGGCGGTTTTAGATATCTACCTTCATTATCGAAAGTAATAAGAGAGAGAAATCCGAACACAAATATCCTGCTGAGTGAATTTGTGCCATGTGTAGATGGAAAACACCGTTACTTCAGACCAATCAGGGTTGAAGCGTATAAGGAGATAGGGAAGGTTATAAGAGATTTATCAAAAAATATTAGCATTTCACTCTGTATGGAAACACCTGAGGTCTGGAATTCTGTGAAGAATATTTTGAAATAAAGTAAAAAATAATTTTACTGTAATCCTCTCGAAAGAGAGAAATGCGCCCTTGCTTTCGCAAGGAGTCCAAAGTTGGAATCCTCACGAAAGTGAGGTTACAATACAATGTCTAAATTTTATACTCCTAAACGTAGTAGAAATATTTTTGACCCAAAGGATGATAAGCCTTTTAAGCTTAGTCGTTCAAAGATTGATCTTTTCTTGGAATGTCCACGATGTTTCTATCTCGACCGCAGACTCGGGGTTGGGCGCGTACCTGGTTTCCCTTTTAATCTGAACAGCGCCGTTGATACCTTGTTGAAAAAAGAGTTTGACTATTATCGGACTAATAACCAAAATCATCCTCTTTTAGAGAAATATGGTGTTGATGCCCGTCCGGCAGCTCATAGAGACCTGGATAAATGGCGGCACAACTTTACCGGTATACAATATTTATATAAGCCTGTAAACCTTCTCATTTTTGGCGCTATTGATGATCTATGGATAAATTCTAAATGTGAATATATAGTTGTTGATTATAAGTCAACTTCAAAGAATGAAAAAATTACTCATGTAAATCATGGCTGGCAGATTGGCTACAGAAGGCAGATGGAGGTCTATCAGTGGTTATTGCGGATGAATGGGTACTCAGTCTCCAGTACTGGATATTATGTTTACTGTAATGGTCAGACCGATAGAGAGATGTTTAAAGAAAGACTGGAATTTGATATTACTCTGATCCCTTATACAGGGGATGATTCCTGGATAGAAGAAACTATTAATAAGATTCACGACTGCCTGATAAATAGTAAGATTCCTGATGCAGAAGAAGACTGCGATTTCTGTGCATACAGAACTGCGGTAGAAGATGTCATGAAAACTTAACGGGCATAAAGAACGTATGGGGTTACATCATCGCTACAAAGCCATTTAGACACCAGGTTTTTCTTTGCGTTTTTGTGTCTTAGTAGTGAAAAAAAGTAAACGTTATGTTATCTGATAAAGAGTATCTGCTAAAGCTTGCAAAAGCGCGTATGCCGTTTGGCAAATATAAAGATATGTTGCTGATCGAATTGCCTGAATGGTATATAGTGTGGTCTGTGAACAATGGTTTACCGGAAGGAGAACTCGGTGATATGCTCAAATGCATTTACGAAATTAAGCTTAATGGGTTGGAGTATTTGATTAAACCGCTGTGTTAACTCAGAGGATAATTTCATTTATTACTAAATTATTAATTACTAATTAAGGTGTTCCGTTTATCTGTTTTTCATTTTCCACCAGGATCCTTTGCAATCTAACCGGATCGTCGGTAATGAAATAGTCGATGCCGCGTTTGCTGAATCTGCGAATGAATTCCAGTTGTTCATCGTCCGTTAGCCAGACTCCAAGCCATTTCGAATCCTGCGAAAACAGCGTCCAGGCACCGATAGCTAATTTACGCTGCTTAACTTTTTCGATCGTGTCATCGTCGATCATATTAACGCTCATGTTGGTCAATGTTGATCCGATTAGCTTACCTACCAGACTTGATTCCATAAGCCAATGACGAAAACGGCTATTATTTATTGTTTGTGGTGAATAGGTAAATCCAGATTCAATACCTCGATAATGCCATTCTAACCAGAGGAGAGGAAAAAAGTTGAAAGAGGTTACTAATACATGTTCTTTCATGTTCATTCGCTTGATCAGACTGGCCACGGCGGTTCCGGTATGACGCTGGCTAAAATTAAGTCCATAGGCTTTAATTTCAATGTCAATAAGGAGCTTGCCGCGAGTTTCTTCCAGAACATCTTCCAGTAGAACTATACGTTCAGGTTTGCCGTAGTCGATTGTTTTATCGCCGACGTTGATTTTCGACTTGATTTCAAGTTTTTTTATTTCGTCCCACGTCATTTTGGAAATTTCACCGACATGACCCGTTAATCGTTCTGTTTTTTCGTCGTGAAAGACAACGATTTTTTGATCTTTTGTCAGGAAAACGTCCAACTCGACACCATCAAGGTTTAATTCAACAGCCTTCTTGAATCCTGACATAGTGTTTTCTTGGTGCTCTTCTGGAACGCCACGATGGCCGAAAGACAATGGTCGTGTGTAACTGGCAAACAATTTTGATGTCTGTATAGTCATAAAAGAATGATTGTTAATTGATTAGTTGAAATATGGTAAGGGTAGACAAATAATTAACTAAACACAAGTTTTTTTTAAAATAGGTTAAGATTTAAATATAATGGAGGTTAGGAGATCAGGTCTTTACAGTTGGCTCCAGTTATTCTGCACTTATACTGCATAAAATGATAGACTTAGTGGCTGGAGTACTAACATAAGCGGTTGAATTAAACTTTGTAAATATCTTTCCATGCAGGTTGTTTATAAATAAAATAAGATATTTATTGATCATCAGGAAGGTTGAATAGTGCAATCAAGGTTTTGTCTGGATCACCCTTAAATGCAATTGCATTAACCTCAAGATTTCCTGTCTGACTATATATTTTAGAAAACCCGGACCTTTGAAGTGCGTTAATCAGTGATTTCTCTGTAAATCCCGTTTTATGAGCAAAGAAGTCTTGCCCACTTCGCTCAATCTCAATACCATAACCGTACAAAACATCTAGAACCGTAATAGGACCAGCTTGTGATTTGTACAGAACATCATCAACATCCAGACTTCGTTCAATTGTTACACGCATAACTTCGTTGATGTCCGGTACACGAATGTGTGCAAACCCGCCATCCTTTAGAACGTGGATGAAACCAGCAAGAATCAGTGACACTTCATGCCGATAATAGTGCTCCAGGTTGTGAGAGCAATATACCGCATCAAATTGAGTTGGATCAAGGGTTGTTAATTTGCGCGCATCACATACAATATCCGGCATGCCTTTGGAATCAATGTCGAGTAATATATGATTGAAATTGGTATACTGAGACGGTAGCTGAATCTCTTTACTATTACCTCCAACATTTAAAACCTTTTTAGTTTTCACTCTTGCTCTTGTCGTTAACGTTTTCCATTAAAAGTACTAACATAGTTAATACAAAGCCTTAAACAAAATATTTTACATTTGTATAAGGTATTATATTTGATAATCTATTTCATATTTTTCTACTTTATCTTTATGTTTGAATATAAGATAGGGTGAATCAACGGTTACTGTAGTATATGGCGGAACTGATCGTGTCAGCCAGACATTTCCACCAATGATAGAGCCTTTTTGAATTGTCGTATTTCCACCGAGAATTGTTGATCCGGCGTAGATGGTAACATCGTCCTCAATGGTAGGATGCCTTTTTTTATTCTCCTTCCTGATCTTTTCAACATCAGTCAGGCTGAAGGCTCCTAACGTTACATGTTGATAAAACTTTACATTCTTACCAATAACAGCCGTACTACCAATTACGACTCCAGTGCCATGATCGATAAAAAAGCCCGGACCTATCGTTGCTCCCGGATTAATGTCAATACCTGTTTTTTCATGAATGTACTCACTCATCATCCGGGGTATATATGGGACTCCCTGTAGTTCCAGAAAGTTGGCCAGACGATGAACTGAAATTGCTCTTACGGATGGATAGCTTAATACAACTTCAAAATAGCTTGCTGCAGCAGGATCTCCTCTATATGCAGCATTGATGTCATCATTTACAATTTCTCTTATCTCTGGGATTTTTTCGAGCAAGAGATAAGCAATCTCGACTGAACAGTCCCAACACTCTCCTTCGGTACGTGTGCAATTAAGCCCCTCCTTACATTCATGCATTAAGCTCTTTTGTATTAAATCAGATAAACACTCCAGAGCATTCGAGCATTGTGCAAGAAGATATGCGTCAAGATGTTCTTTATTACCGGTTGCTTCTTCATAAAAGCCAGGAAACATGATTGTCAGCAGCAGTTTTACGAGCTTCTGCACTTCCAGCTTTGACGGGAGATTTGGCCCTTCCAGATGGTTTATTCCACCATGTTTCTCATATGAAATTCCAAGCGCTTTAGTGATATGGCTTAAACGAGCTGCATTTTTATCACTATTTATGGAGTTGTCCATTTTAATCCTTTTCAACAGATTTAAATAAGTCAGTAGAGATATAACGCTCTCCTGTATCAGGTAAAACTACAAGAACATTTTTGTCGGGCCCCACATCTCTGGCAACTTGTAGTGCTACATGCATGTTTGCACCAGAAGAGATACCGCAGAAGATGCCTTCCTCCTTTGCAAGACGTATTGCCATGCTGAATGCTTCTTCACTGTTAACCTGACGGACTTCATCAACTACCTCTTGATTATAAATACCAGGCACAAATCCTGCACCAATACCCTGGATTTTATGTGGGCCCGGTTGCCCTCCGGACAGAATTGGGGATTCGGCAGGCTCTACAACTATATTTTTTATGTTGCTGAATTCTTTCTTCAACACCTCACCTGCACCGGATATTGTACCGCCTGTCCCAACACCGACAACAAAGCAATGAAGTTCTTTACCCTTAAAATCCTCTACAATTTCAGGACCAGTAGTTTCTCTGTGGATTTGAGGATTGGCAGGATTGTCAAATTGTTGTGGCTGGAAATAACCCTTTTCATCTACCAGCTCTTTTGCTTTTTCAACAGCGCCCTTCATCCCTTTTGGGCCCTCTGTCAGAACAATTTCTGCTCCAAAATATCTGAGAAGAGCCCGTCTCTCAAGGCTCATGGTTTCTGGCATAGTAAATACAGTTTTATATCCTTTGACAGTAGCAACCATTGCCAGGGCAATTCCAGTATTCCCTGAAGTAGGCTCTACTATTGTATCTCCTGGTTTCAGCATGCCTTTTTTTTCCGCATCTTCTATCATTGCCATACCAATACGGTCTTTGACACTGCCTGCAGGGTTGAACATTTCCAGTTTTCCATAAAGGTTTGCACACTTCTCGTCAGGTATATTGTTAATTCGTACAACTGGTGTCCTTCCGATAGTTGCAAGTATATCATCATAAATAGGCATTTTTTTCTCCCGAGTAAATTTATTAAATTAGAATTTTTACATAATCCTATATATTTAAGGATTTGTGAGGTTTTCTCCTGTTGGAGTTGACAGAGTTTTATTTCTCTCAATAGATTGCAAGGCAAGGTACTGCTCGCCAAATTTATCTAAATTCTGCAACTCTACATCAAATTGTCCAAAGTGGCGTTCCTCATCCATGACAAGCTCCTCAAAAAGTTTTCTGGAAACAGAATCAGCGTTAGATCCACACTCAATCGCCAGTTCATTATATAGCTTAGTACTATTCTCTTCCATCGATTTTGCTTCTGCCAGCATATCTTTTACATTATGGATTTTTTCTGTGCTGGTTGACGGTTTCATTTCCACATCGCCCTTCAGAAATAGAATTCTTTCCGCAAGTCGTTCAATATGTATCATCTCTTCTATAGCTGTCTTTTTGAAAAGATTAGCCAGCAGATCAAATCCCTGATCATTACAATGAAAATGAAAATACATATACTGATGAACTCCACTTAATTCCTCAGCTAAGGCTTGATTTAATGGTTTTATACTCTTTTCATACATGGGATTCTCCTATGTAGAATTAATAATTTCACTGATGACATTTGTCAAAAATGTGTAAATTAAAGTAAATATATATTTTATTCTTTATTTATTTCCTATCAACTTATTTATTTTAATAAAAACAAAATCAGATGTATTTCTATCATTTATTAAACGTTTGACATACTGTGCTTTACACTGTTATATATTGAAAATTAATGACATAAATTTAGATCTAAGAGTCTCTAGACACAGAGTTTATTAATGTTGTTCTTTTTATAATATATCTGAAAGAATTTATGAAAAACGACATAAAAGAGATATTAATCTCTGAAGACGAAATCAAAAATAGGGTTGCTGTGCTCGCACAAAATCTAGTAGTAGACTATAAAAACAAGAAACTAACTATTATTGGAGTATTGAATGGAAGCCTGATTTTCCTTTCAGACTTAATTCGGCATATATCATTTCCTGTCAAAATTGATACTATCAGAGCCAGCACTTATTCAGGAGCGTCTACTGTACCAGACTCAAAGTCAAAAATTATTGATGAAATTAATTCATACATTAAAGATGAACATGTTCTCATTGTGGACGATATATTGGATACAGGAAAGACCATTTTTGAAATTATACAAATGGTTTCAAGGCTAAGCCCCTTATCAATAAAGGTGTGTGTTCTCCTTAACAAACCGTGTAGGAGGGAGAAAGAAATAGTTCCAAATTATTGCGGATTTGAGATAGAGGATAAATATGTGGTTGGATACGGTCTTGATTTTGACAACAGGTATAGAAATCTCCCCTATATTGCTGTTTTAAGAGATGACATAATGACGACATAAAGCACCATTTACCACAAAAAGTTATAGCAATTCTAATATACTTTATCTACAATCCTGATTTATGTAAATAGATTATTAATATGTGATGGAAATTCTGATTGTTATCAGCGGTAATATTGGTATTGACATGCTGAAGAAATAAATAAATTAATTAATTAATAAAAGGGGTTTCTTTGAGAACAATTGCATTAATTAATCAAAAGGGAGGTGTCGGCAAGACCACAACTGCAGTGAACCTCTGTGCCTGTCTTGCAAAACTGGGCAAGAGCGTGGTGCTGATAGACCTTGATCCACAGGGTAATTCAAGTTCCTGGATGGGAATTGATATTAATCAGCTGCACAAATCCATGTTTAATGTATTTCATGATGACGTGCCTATTAGTGAAATCCTACACGATACATGTGTAGAGAATATGTGGGTTGCTCCTTCAAACGTTACACTGGCCGCAATCGAACGAACATTGGCAAATAAACTGGAAAACGATACTATTTTAAAAAAAGGTATCGATCTCTTAAAAGATCATTATTTATATGGTAAAAGCCGCGCTGAATATATCATTCTGGATTGCCCTCCTTCACTTGGGCTACTTACCGTTAATGCACTGTCAGCTGTAAGAGAAGTTTTTATTCCTCTTGAAACAAAAGTTATGGCCCTTAATGGTCTGGTCACTTTGATAAATACTGTAAATCTAGTAAAGGACACTCTAAACCCTCTTCTTGAAGTAACTGGTATCATTGCCTGTATGTTTGATAAAAGAACAAACCTGAGTAATAAGGTGGTGGAGAAAATAAAGGAGAAGTTTCATGATAAGTTATTCCAGTCTATAATCAGGGAGAATACTCAACTTGCGGAGTGCCCTATTTCCGGACAGCCTATAACCATGTATGCTCCGGATAGTAGAGGTGCACAGGATTATATGGATTTGGCAAGAGAAGTTATTGGTTCCTCAGGAGAGATTCATGTCAGTAATTATACTACTGAAGGGGTGAGAGAGGTTACTCGACATTATAAATATGGTGAAGATGGTGTTAATGAATAATGCGGATTGTAGATTTACGAAGTGATACAGTTACCAGGCCTACATTAAAGATGCGTCGAGCAATGGCGGATGCAGAGGTGGGTGATGATGGGTTTGGTGACGACCCCACCACAAACAATTTGGAAAAGATTGCGGCTGACATTATGGGGAAAGAGGCTGCTCTTTTTGTTCCCAGTGGTACAATGGGTAATTTGATTGCAATAATGGTGCATACAAAACCAGGTGATGGATTGGTATGCGATCGTCTTGCACACATAAATACAATGGTAGCCGGTAACACTTCGGCGCTGACAGGAACAACAATTGTTCCTTTAGATGTAGATATATACGGTCATTTTGATCTTGTTGAGCTTGAGTCACACATTAATCTGGATAATATACATTTTCCAAGAACATCTCTTATTGTCCTCGAAAACAGTAATAATTTTGCAGGTGGAACGGTAGTGACGCCGGAAGAAACAGCTGCAATTTCCAGAATTGCAAAGAGACATGATCTGCACTTTCATCTGGATGGAGCAAGGATATTTAATTCAGCAATTGCCCAGGGTGTTGATGTAATTGACTTAACAATGGATTGTGATTCTATAATGTTTTGCCTTTCGAAGGGATTAGCATCACCTGTGGGTTCAATTATAGCAGGTTCAGTAGCATTCATAAATGAAGCTCGACGAATTAGAAAAATGCTGGGTGGAGTTATGAGGCAGACAGGGGTTCTGGCAGCTTGTGGAATTATTTCATTAAAAGAAATGGTAGATAGATTGGCGGAGGATCATGATAACGCAAAGTACCTTGCTGACGGTCTTGTTGGAATTGATGGTTTTAGTATTGAACTTAAAACCGTGCAGACAAATATTATCTGTTTCAAATTTGAATTGCCGAAGCTAGGCTGTAAAGAGTTTGTGGATATTGTCGCAGGAAAAGGTGTTCATATAGTCCATCTTTATAAGGATATTGGAAGGATGGTTACACATAAGGATTTGAGCAAATCAGACATTGATTATGCACTTGAAGTGCTTAAAGATACTGCTTTAGAATACGATTCTGGAGGCAGTGTAGGGAAATGCCCTATAACATAACAATTATTCTACTTACATTAAAAACAATACATTTCTTTTATAATTGAAGGTAAAATATTTTGTTTACTAATTTGTTATTTATGATAAGATTCTAGCTTCCAAACATTGACAGATTACTCGTAAAAATCAGTGAATTTAATGTTAAGTATTTAATAAATAACTATGTTAGTAAGCTACCTTCCAATCCTGATTTTACTATTAGTAGTAATGGGTTTTGCCGTTACTAACCTCATCCTTTCTGCTTCTGTAGGTCGACAGAAGCCGTCTGCTGAAAAACTGTCCCCTTACGAATGCGGTATAGAACCGACAGGTACTGCTAGAGAAAGATTTTCTGTAAAATTTTATCTAATTGCAATGATGTTTGTTGTATTTGATATTGAAGTGGTTTTCCTCTATCCATGGGCGGTTGCATTTAAGTCATTAAAACTATTTGGCTTAATTGAAATGGGAATATTTATTGTGATTTTGCTGTTTTGCTATGCTTATATCTGGAAACGGGGGGCCCTTGAATGGGAATAGAGACAGCTTTTGGAGATACTATACTTACAACCAGTATTGATAAAGTGGTTAATTGGGCCAGGAAGAATTCACTGTGGCCTATGCCTTTTGGTTTGGCATGCTGTGCCATCGAAATGATGTCTACTGTGGCACCCAGGTACGATCTTGCCAGATTTGGAGCTGAGGTTTTCAGGTTTTCACCACGTCAGTCTGACTTGATGATTGTTGCAGGTACCGTTACATATAAAATGGCTGATGTAACAAGGAAAATTTATGATCAGATGCCGGAACCTAAATGGGTAATAGCAATGGGAGCATGCGCATCTTCCGGTGGGATCTTTGATACTTATAGCACTGTTCAGGGTGTTGAGGAGATTCTTCCTGTTGATATTTATTTGCCAGGATGCCCTCCACGACCGGAAGCACTGATCCATGCAGTAATGGAATTACAGAAGAAAATAAAAAGTGAATCTGTGTTGGATGGCGAAGAAAAATAATTGCCTGACAGAAGTTGACAGATCCTCCTCTTATCTTTTTTCTTGAAAAAAGGAAAAGAGTAGGATCTGTTTTATTTATTCAACAATTATTCAAAGTCATGACTGAAAATATTGCGATAGGAAAAAGTCTGAAAGCAAAGTATCCGGAAGCCGTAATAGACGGTAAAACATTCAGGGGTGAATTAACCATAAATGTTAAGAAGGAATTTATACAAAAAGTTGCTGAATTTCTCTGTGAGGAAAGTGAAACAGCATTTGACTATCTTTCAGATTTATGCGGAGTTGACCTGTCCCGTTTAGATGGTAGCAATAACTTTGAAGTGGTTTACCATCTATATTCTACTAAGCTGAATCACAGGCTGCGCCTTAAAGCGAAAATACCTATTTCAAATCCAAGCATAGATACTGTTACTAATGTCTGGAAGACAGCAGATTGGCATGAGAGAGAAGCATACGATATGTTTGGTATAAACTTTGATGGGCATCCAAATTTAGAAAGGATTTTAACACCGGTGGGTTTTGAAGGACATCCTCTTAGAAAAGATTATCCTCTTAAGGGTAGACAGCCAAAATCCCTGAGGGATATTTACAGAGAAGGAAAACAATGACTGCAACGACAACAGAGCAGGTAATGACCATTAATATGGGCCCACAGCACCCCAGTACGCACGGTGTTTTAAGACTCTTACTTGAACTGGACGGAGAGACCGTTGTGAAGGTTACACCAGACATAGGGTATCTTCACCGTGGTATTGAAAAGCTTGCGGAACACAAAACATACCATCAATTTATTCCTCTTACAGATCGTCTGGATTATCTGGCGCCAATGTCTAATAATATGGGGTATGCTCTCGCAGTAGAGAAGCTGTTGGATATAGAAGTACCCAAGAGGGCACAATATATAAGAGTTATTATGTGTGAACTTACAAGGATATCATCTCATCTTTTATGGCTGGCAACACACGCGCTTGATATAGGTGCGATGACTGTTTTCTTCTACTGTTTTAGGGAGAGAGAAACGCTCAATGATCTTTTTGAAATGGTTGCCGGTGCAAGAATGAACCTTTCTTATATAAGAATAGGAGGTGTTGCCAGAGATTTACCTGAAGGCTTTGTTGAGAAGACAAGAGAATTTGTTAATACTTTTCTGGAAAGACTTAAAGAGTATGAAACACTTCTTACAAAAAACAAAATATGGTTGATGAGGACTAAAGAGGTTGGTGTGGTTTCTGCAGAGGATGCAATAAATTATGGATTGAGTGGGCCATGTATACGGGGTTCAGGTGTCAGGTGGGATGTGAGAAAGTCTGAACCATATTCGTCATACGATGAGATGGATTTCCTTATACCTGTTGGTGAAAATGGTGACGTATACGATCGTTATATGGTACGGCTGGAAGAGATGCGCCAGAGCAATGAGATTGTACGTCAGGCTATGGATAATCTGCCTCAAGGAGAATATATAACAGATATACATGATGTTGCTTTGCCAAAAAAGGAGGATCTTAAGGAGAGTATGGAGTCTCTTATTCACCATTTTAAAGTTGTAACTGCAGGCATCTGCCCGCCGGCCGGTGAAGTATACGCATGTGTTGAGGCTCCAAAAGGTGAACTTGGGTATTATATAGTCAGTGATGGGTCAAAAAATCCATATAGAATCAAAATCAGGCCTCCTTCATTTGTTAATTTGGAGGTGCTCGAAAAGATGATAAAAGGCCGGCTTCTTGCTGATGTAGTGGCTGTGATAGGGAGTCTGGATATAGTATTAGGCGAAATTGACCGTTAGGTATTTCTGAACAAAGAGAATGGGTAAAAAGAAAAAACAAGCCATAAAAGAGGAAACTTTAGATTTATCTAAAGCGGAAGAAATATTGGACCAATATGAGGGTATAGATGGGTGTTTAATACCTGTATTGCAGAAGATACAGAACGCATATGGCTATCTGATGGAGCCTGTCATTAATATTGTTGCAGAACGATTAAATATGAGCGAAAGTGAAATTATCGGTGTTGCCTCTTTTTACGCACAATTTCATCTGAAACCACGTGGCAAGCACATTATAAAGGTGTGTTGTGGAACTGCATGTCATGTAAAAAATGCAAAACATCTATCTACCAGGATCGAGAGCAGGTTTAAGATTAAGAAGAATGAGACTACAGAAGATAGAATGTTTACTTTTGAGGAGGTGCCGTGTGTTGGCGCCTGTGGTATAGCTCCTGTCGTGGTTTTTGATAAAGATGTTCACGGTACACTATCTCCTGACAAGCTTGATAGTGTACTTGATAAATACGTTAAGTAGAATTTATAGATGCAGATACATATATTTTAGTAATGGGTATCTGGCAAATATTCGGGATAAGTGATGTCCAACCACATCAAGTGTCATACTTCATCAATACACGGTAATTCCTGAAAGTGCAAAAAATGTACACTGTAAAAGGAATTATGTGGTAAATGCTATACCGGGGTTTTGTGAAGAGGTCTCGTTTATTGACAAATAGTAATGAATTGAGTGTTACTTGTGCTAAGATAAGCGTTGTAATACATGTTAATAAATAGAAGCAGGTCTTACGATTGAAGGTATAAGTTTAGAGAAGGTAATAGATCAGAATGGTAAAAAAGAAGGTAACGACTTTGAAGAAGCCGGTCCTCAAGCAGCCTAAGATTATGATTGGTATGGGTACCTGTGGACTGGGTGCCGGTGCAAATGGAATTTTGCAGAGTCTTGAAAAAGAACTGAAAAAGCAGAAACAGTCAGTTGATATTATTCGCACAGGTTGTATTGGGATGTGTTCTCACGAGGTTCTTGTAGACGTAATTCTTCCCGGACACACCAGGGTGACTTACGGCAGTGTTAAGCCGGATATGGTGCCTCAGATAGTGGAGCAGCATATTGGTAAGGGGGAGGTAGTAAAGAAATTTGCTTTATCACAAATGTATCTTGATGGTAAAAAAGCTGTGAAGTACAAAGACCTGCCTTTTTTTGATGAGCTTGCCCAGAATAAGAGTCAGGTAAAACATGTGTCCAGGAACTGCGGGATTATTGATCCGGACTGTATTGATGAATATATTGTGCGTGGCGGGTATTCAGCTCTTAAGAAAGCACTGAAAATGAAAGAACTCGCTGTTATTGGTGAGATTGGCATGTCCGGTTTAAGGGGACGAGGCGGCGGTGGTTTTGATACCGGGTGGAAATGGGAATCCTGTTCTCGATATATTAGTGATCAGAAATATATTATTTGTAATGCTGATGAAGGGGATCCCGGGGCATTTATGGATAGAAGTCTTTTAGAGGGTGATCCGCATTCCGTCCTGGAAGGCATGATTATCGGAGGGTATGCAGTAGGTGCTACGAAAGGATATATCTATGTGCGTGCTGAATACCCATTGGCAATCGAGCGGCTTGAGCTGGCAATTAAACAGGCAATAAATTATGGGTTTCTGGGTAAAAACATTTTAGGTAGTAAATACAGTCTGGATATTACATTAAAGGAGGGTGCTGGTGCTTTCGTTTGTGGAGAGTCTACAGCAATGCAGTTCTCAATCGAAGGAAAACGCGGCATGCCAAGGACCAGGCCGCCACAATCAGTAGAGGCTGGTTTATGGGATAAACCGACCTGCCTGAACAATGTTGAAACTTTTGCCAATGTACCAATGATCATTGATAAAGGTGCTGATTGGTACGCAAAAATAGGTACTGAGAAGAGTAAAGGTACAAAGATTTTTTCATTAACCGGGAATGTAAAACGTGCTGGTCTGGTTGAGGTGCCAATGGGTACGACTATCAGAGAGATCGTGTTTGATATGGGTGGAGGAATTCCTAAAAAGAAAAAATTTAAGGCGGTACAAATCGGAGGGCCGTCAGGTGGCTGTCTTCCGGAAGCATATCTCGATACTCCCATTGACTTTGAATCTTTAAAAGAGGCTGGCGCCATGATGGGTTCTGGAAGCTTTGTAGTTGTAGATGAGACGACATGTATGGTTGATATGGCAAGGTTTTTCCTGGATTTCTGTACAAGTGAATCTTGTGGTAAATGCCCTCCATGCAGGGTTGGTACTGTTCTCATGCTTGATATTCTTAATAGAATTACACAGGGAGAGGGTAAAGAGGAAGATCTTGATGTCTTAGAAAAAATGTGTGATGAGGTAAGAACTATGTCGCTTTGTGGGCTAGGTCAGTCTGCACCTAATCCTGTCAAGTCTACTCTTAGATACTTTCGTGATGAATATATGGCTCATATTAGAGACAAGGAATGTCCGACTGCATCATGTGTTGCACTTCATAAATACACCGTTATACCAGACAAATGTACAAAATGTACACTATGTATTAGGAATTGTCCGGTGGGTGCAATATCGGGATCACGTGAAGAGGTCGCGTTTATTGACAAAGAGAAGTGCATTGAGTGTAACCTGTGCTACGACAAATGTAATTTTATGGCAATTAAGTAATTATGATAAATCTTACGATAGACAATAAGGTAATAAGTGTACCTAAAGGTACGAATATATTCAAAGCTGCCAAAGATAACGGGATTTACATTCCAGGATTATGCTATCATCCTAAACTGACTCAGTATGGTGGCTGCAGGCTATGCATGGTTGAGATAACTGAGCGGGGTAGGACGAGGCATAGGTTTTCCTGTGCACAGCCGGTAGCTGAAGGTATGTCCGTAAAAACAAAAACTCCTGAGACGGAAAAGTATACAAAGTCTGTTATGGAATATCTCCTTGCACACCATCCACTTGATTGCCCGACTTGTGATAAGTCTGGAGAGTGTGGATTACAGGAGGTTACACACGATCTTAATTTGAAAGCTGGTAGGTTTAAAAGTGTGAGAATGGACGAGCCGATGAGGAGGGACAATCCGCTTTTAGAGTATAACTCTAACAGATGTATACTCTGCAGCAGATGTGTTAAGGTGTGTAAGGAAATTGCAGGTGTAGGTGCAATTGATTATCAAAACAGGGGATTCAAGACAGTAGTCGGTACAGCATTTGATAAACCACTGGATTGTAGTTTTTGCGGAGGGTGTGTGTCTGTATGTCCGACAGGTTCATGGCAGGATAGAACTCTTAAATTCAGAGCACGGCCCTGGGAATTGAAGAAGACTCCAACTATTTGTACATATTGTGCGGTTGGTTGTAGTCTGGTAATCAACACTAAAGACAATAAAGTAATGAGAGTAACTCCGGATGAAAATCTGGAGCTAGGGATTAACGAAGGTAACCTGTGCGTTAAGGGGAAGTTTGGCCACGAATTTATCAATTCTGATAAGCGGATTAAAACTCCATTGATAAAAAAGGGCGGTAAATTAAGACCGGCTTCGTGGGAAGATGCGCTTGATCACATATCAAAGAGTTTCGATAAAATTATTGCTGATCACGGAGGCAGTGCCATAGGTGGTATTGGATCTGAGAAATGCACTAATGAGGACAATTTTCTGTTCCAGAAATTCTGTAGAACTGTTTTAGGGACTAATAACATAAATAATATATCTAATATGAAATCTCCTTCGTTAAATCGCCTGATTAATAACTCTGTCGCGTATGGAATGGCTTCAACATCTCTCGAAGGAATTGAAAACGCAGATACTGTATTATTTGTAGGCGCGGACGTAAGTGAAGCACATCCTGTTGTCGGCAGTATGGTGAGAAAGGCAATAAGAAAAAATAATACAAAAGTAATAATAGCAAATGTGAGAAACGTTGAATTTGGCTGTGAGACAAAAAGACTTTTTCGCTTAAACTATAAGCTGGGCACTCAAACAGCATTGATAAACTCTATGATAAAGGTAATTGTTGATGATAAACTCGTTAATTTGAAAAAGGCTGCTAACAAAACAGAAAATTTCAGAGATTTAAAATCATTTTTAAAAACATCCGAGTTGGGAGTGAGGAGTGTATCCAAAATAACTGGAGTCCAGGAGGATGCCATCAGGAGCACTGCGGTCTCAATAGCAAAATCTGGAAACTGTTATGTGATTTGCGGTAAGGATATTGAAGAGGATCCTGAGGGCGAGCAGACAATAGAGGCATTGATGAACCTTTGCGCATTAGTTAATAAAGGTGATACCGATAAAGTTTCAATTGTTTTTTCAAGGGTTAATAATAATTCTCAAGGTGTTAATGATATGGGTGTTGTGCCAGAATTCCTCCCCGGATACCTCGATATCGATGATAAGGAAAACAGAGAAGCCGTTGAACAAGCCTGGGGCGTAGAACTACCTGACGACCTTTTGGAGAACAGTACCGGTGATGTTTTTGACCTAGCTGTGAAGAAAAAGATAAAAGCGTTCTATGTAATGGGAGAGAATCCAATCGTAAACTATCCGAATGGCAAGAAGGTAGAAGACGCCTTTGATAGAGCTGAATTTGTAGTTGTTCAGGATAGCTTTATGACTGAAACTGCGCAATTGGCTGATGTGGTTCTTCCTTCATCAACTTTTGTTGAGAAGGGCGGTACGTTTACAAATATGGTGATGACTGTGCAGAGGCTGCACAAGGCTATGCCTCAATTTGGAGAATCCAAGCCTGATTGGCAGATAGTATGTGCTCTTGCGGAAAAGATGGGTCACTCTTTCCCGTATACTACATCCAAGGATATTGTGGACGAAATAGGGAGTAGCGTTCCAATATATGAAGGAATTGAAATTAACAGGCTGCGAAGGAAAGGTTTCCACTGGATACTTGCTCTATACTACAAAACGAAAGCAGAGATGTATAGATTTGAGATTGCCAGGAAGAAACCTGGATCTATAAAGAAAAAGAAAGATTACCCATTCATTATGTTAACCGGTTCAAGTTTGAGACACCAGGGAACATATTCAAGGAATTCAGAATCTCTTATTGCACTTGCTTCTGAATGTTTTGTAGAGATTAACAGGAAGGATGCAAAGAAAGCGAATATAGCGGACGGAGACAATGTGAAGATTCAGTCTAATCGAGGAAAGTTAACACTTAAAGCAAAAACTACTGGCAGAGTGCCGGAAGGTATTATATTTGTCTCTGAGGATTATGAATGGGTGCATGTTAACAGCCTGCGTGAAGGAGTATATACGAACGTAAAAATATCTAAGATTAAATCACCGGTTAATCGGATTAAGTAAGGCAATTTTTCTCTTACAAGTAGATCAATATGTGCAAAAGTTTTTAAGAAGCTAGCTGAAGGAATGAGATAAATGTCAAACGCAATTGTTTATACAATACTTTCAACAATTAAGATAGGGGTAGTAATAGGTGTGCTTTTGCTGGTTATAGCCTATCTTATCTGGGTTGAGAGGAAAGTAATGGCCCATATGCAGATCAGGCTTGGGCCTATGAGGGTAGGATGGCATGGACTGCTTCAACCTATTGCGGATGGTCTCAAATTAATAACTAAAGAAGATATAATTCCGGCAAATGCCAGTAAAGTTTTATTTGTCGTCTCTCCTGCGATAGCTATGGTTCCTGCTCTATTGACATTTGCGGTTATCCCTTTCGGAGACACGATAAGCGTTCTGGGTACAAGCATCGATATGGTAATATCAGATGTTAATATTGGCATACTGTTTATCCTTGCTGTCTCTTCTGTGGGTGTTTATGGTATTTTGTTAGGAGGTTGGGCTTCTAATAATAAGTATTCACTACTGGGGGGATTGAGGTCTTCTGCTCAGATGATCAGCTATGAGCTGTCAATGGGTCTGTCATTAATTGGTGTTATTATGATGACAGAATCATTAAGCCTTGTAGATACTGTTAATGCTCAGGCTGATTTGTGGTTTGTTGTGCTGCAGCCAGTCGCTTTTATTGTTTATGCAATAAGTGCTATAGCGGAAACTAATAGGTGCCCGTTTGATCTTCCGGAAGCTGAGACAGAGCTGGTATCAGGATTCCATACAGAATACAGTAGTATGAAGTTTGCGTTATTCTTTATGGCTGAGTATGCAAATATTGTTACTGTATCGGCAGTTGGTGTTACATTCTTTTTTGGCGGCTGGAGAGGTCCGTTCTTGCCGCCTGTTGTCTGGTTCCTAATTAAGCTGGCTCTCTGCATATTCTTCTTTATATGGTTAAGATCTACTTTTCCAAGATTCAGGATAGACCAGCTGATGAAGTTTGCATGGAAGGTTTTGCTCCCTGTAGCAATTGCAAATGTGTTGATTACAGGGCTAGTAATGGCCTTTTTATAGAATGATTAATCTATTAGCTGGATTCCTACAGAGATGGAGGATGTCTTGCTTTTGCAGGGATTTCTTTTTGTTAAATAAAAATTAAATATGATAAAACCGTTATTACAAGGCTTAGCACTTACGTTATCGCGTTATTTAAGTCCGTCTAAAGTGATTACAGTACAGTATCCTGAAGAGAGATGGACGCCTTATCCTCGTTTCAGGGGCCTGCATGAGTTGCAGAGAGACGAAAATGGTAAAGAGAAGTGTGTCGCCTGTGGACTCTGTTCTACGGTCTGTCCATCCGAATGTATCAGCCTGGAAGGTGCTGAAAATGAGAATGGTGAGCGTTATGCAAAGACCTATGAAATTGATATGTTCCGTTGTATTTTCTGCGGATACTGTGAGGAGGTCTGTCCGGAGGAGGCTATATTTCTGAGGCAGGATTATGAACTTGCTACAGTAAACGCAAAAGACAATATATACGATAAAGAGAAGTTGTTGGTGCCATTAAAGAAAAAGGCTAAGAAAAAAACCAGGAAGAAATCTAAATAGGTCATATTATGTTTGAAGGTTTACTGTTTATAATTATGGGTTTAATAACTATTGTCTGTGCTCTATGCGTGGTCTTTCAAAAGAATCCGATCTATAGTGCAGTCTTTCTTATCCAGACAATGGTTTCTCTTGCGGTATTATATGTCCTGCTGCATGCTCAGTTTGTTGCTGCGGTCCAGGTCATGGTATATGCTGGAGCGATAATGGTGATATTTGTCTTTGTTATCATGCTTCTTAATCTGAACAAGGAAGAAGTGGAGGGCAATAGAGATAAACTGCCGCTGCAGAGGCCTGCTGCCATCACTCTTGGTTTGATCCTTATAGTCATGATCGGTATTATAATGACGAGAGCTGTTTTACCGGGTGCTGAGGGTGAGTATCCTCCTGAGGTTGTCGATAAGATCGGAAATACTCAGCTTGTAGGTAAAATGTTATTTACAAAATATGTTTTACCCTTTGAAATAGCGTCTATACTTTTGTTTGCCGCTATTGTTGGTGCCATAGTGCTGGCAAAAAAACAAGTTATAAAGGAAGAGAAATCATGACGGTTCCGTTGACCTGGTATTTAATACTTTCCGCTATTCTGTTTTCGATAGGCGCAGTGGGCGTATTAATTAAGAGAAATGCTCTGGTTATTTTCATGTGTATAGAATTAATGTTGAATGCTGTAAACCTTGCATTTGTTACATTTTCGCGTCAGCAGGACTCAATGGATGGTCAGATATTTGTTTTCTTTGTTATGACAGTCGCAGCGGCAGAGGCGGTAGTCGGTCTTGCAATAATAATCGCCCTGTTTCGAAACAAAGCTACTGTCAACGTGGATGATATAAACATAATGAAGTGGTAGAAGGAAAAGATAATGTCATTTTTTCTTGAAAATTCTTTTTTAGAACTAATTGGATATGTACTCTTATTTCCGCTGGGAGGGACAATTGTAAATGGATTCCTGGGAAAGAGGCTTAACAAGTCTATAGTTGGTTATGTGGGGTGTGCTGCGATAGGATTGTCATTTATTGTTGCAGTACTTGTATTCATTAGCCTGCTTAAACTTTCACCGGAAAATAGAGTCTTTGAGATAGAGTATTTTACCTGGATCGGATCAGGTGCGTTTAACGCAATAGCCGGCCTGCAGGTAGATCCGCTCTCCGTTGTCATGATACTTGTAGTTACTGGTGTAGGATTCCTTATTCATGTCTATTCAGTAGGCTACATGCATGACGATAAGAGTTTCTATAGATATTTTACATATCTCAACCTGTTTACCTTCTCAATGTTACTTCTGGTTCTTGCCAACAATTTCCTTCTCATGTTTATCGGATGGGAAGGTGTTGGTTTGTGTTCATACCTGTTGATCGGTTTCTGGTTTGAGAAAAAATCTGCATCTTCTGCCGGAAAGAAGGCATTTATTGTAAATCGTGTAGGGGACTTCGGCTTTATTCTTGCCGTCCTTACGATATTTGTCACTTTTCATACTATAGACTTTACCGAAGTATTTCATGCTGCGCCGGAACATTTGCAGACGGGTAGTGTAATTGCTGCTATCATTACTCTCCTTCTTTTTGTCGGTGCTGTCGGTAAATCGGCACAAATTCCACTTTATACATGGCTGCCTGATGCTATGGAGGGTCCAACTCCAGTCAGTGCTTTGATACACGCAGCAACCATGGTAACAGCAGGTGTATATATGGTAGTGAGGTGTAATGTATTATATACTCTGTCACCATTTACATTGACAGTTGTAGCTGTGATAGGTGGTGCCACTGCACTGTTTGCAGCAACCATCGGGCTTATGCAGAATGATATCAAGAGGGTTCTTGCGTATTCCACGGTAAGTCAGATTGGATACATGTTCCTTGCGTGCGGTTTGGGTGCATACATTACAGGCGTATTCCATCTGGTCACACACGCGTTCTTCAAAGCTCTGCTGTTCCTCGGTTCCGGAAGTGTTATTCACGGTCTCGGTGGTGAACAGGACATGAGAAAAATGGGTGCTTTGAAGAAATATATGCCGATAACGTACATAACTTTTTTCATAGGTACTCTTGCGATTGCAGGGGTTCCGCCGTTTGCTGGGTTCTTCAGTAAAGATGAGATTCTGCTGGAAGCGTTTACTAAAGGGAATCTATTCTTCTGGGCTCTTGGAGCGATAGCCGCATTGTTAACGGCCTTTTACATGTTTCGACTGCTTTTCATGACATTCTATGGAAAGTCGAAGATGAGCAAGGATGTCGAATCACATGTTCATGAATCACCAATGAGCATACTTATACCATTGATAGTACTCGCAATTCTCTCAATAGTGGGCGGATTTCTTGGATTCCCGACAAAGAGCGCGATAAACGAATTTCTTGCTCCAGTTATAGGAAGCGGACTTCACGGATTGGATCATGGAGGAGAAACGCACCATGTCTCATTTATATTGATGTTCTCTATGATGGGGCTATCGACTGGTATTGCGATTGTAGGGATTGTACTGGCATATGTGATGTATATTGCGAGGCCGGATTTACCGAAAACACTGTCTGAGAAGTTTAAACGGACTTATAACGTCATAGTTAATAAATATTATGTTGACGAGATATATGACGAAACTTTTGTTAAGCCGACCATTGGCGCTTCAAATTTCCTGTGGAAGGTGGTAGATGTGAGAATTATAGATGGTTTTGTAAATGCAGTTGGAAGGCTTACAATCCTTAAAGGTGAAGTGCTTAAACTCTTTCAGACAGGATTTGTGCGAAACTATGCATTTTCCATAATGCTGGGAGGAATTATTATAATTGTCTGTTCAATATTATTTTTGTAAAAATTTGCAGTCATATTTATAGATAAATGAATTGTCCAATACTTACTATTGCTACATTTCTTCCGCTGTTCGGAGCGGTATCGCTTGTTTTTATAAACGGAGAGAAGCAGGAGAGGATTAAACGTATAGCCCTTGCTATTGCTGTTTTGGATCTTATATGTTGTTTTCCACTATTCTACCTGTTCAAAACAGATACAGCTGCATTCCAGTTTGTGAGGAATGTTCCGTGGATTAAAGAGTTTGGAATAAACTATCACATAGGTATCGACGGCATTAGTCTTTTTCTGTATCTGCTGACAAGCTTCCTTTCGATGATCTGTATATTGGCATCATGGAACATAAAGGAGAGGGTCAAAGAGTACATGATTGCGATGCTTGTTCTGCAGACAGGAATGCTTGGGGTATTTATCTCCCTTGACCTCTTCCTTTTTTACGTCTTCTGGGAACTTATGCTGATCCCAATGTACCTGTTAATCGGTGTCTGGGGTGGTCCAAGAAGGATATATGCTACAATAAAGTTCTTCGTGTATACAATGGCAGGAAGTGTATTGATGCTGCTTGCCATTTTGATTCTCTATTTCAAACATTACAACGCAACAGGCGAATACACATTTGACTTGCTGAAGATCTATAATCTCGACATTCCCCTGGGAGCTCAATTCTGGCTATTCTTGGCGTTCTTTTTTGCTTTTGCGATCAAGGTTCCAATGTTTCCGTTCCATACATGGCTTCCGGATGCTCATGTGGAAGCACCAACTGCCGGTAGTGTTATACTGGCAGGTGTGCTGTTAAAAATGGGAACCTATGGGTTTGTGCGTTTCAGTTTACCTCTGTTTCCATACGCAAGTCATCAATTTATACCTCTCATTGGCTGGCTGGCTGTAGCGGGTATTATCTATGGGGCGTTGGTGGCTATGGTTCAGGATGACCTGAAGAAGCTGGTTGCATACTCCAGTGTCAGCCATCTTGGATTTGTGATGCTGGGCATTTTCGTGTTTAATGTTCAGGGGATGGAGGGTGGTATCCTTCAGATGATAAATCACGGCTTGAGTACCGGTGGGTTATTCCTGATTGTTGGTATGCTATATGAGAGAAGGCACACAAGGATGATTGCCGATTATGGCGGCGTGACTAAGAAAATGCCTGTATTTGCGGTGTTCTTCATGGTTATGACACTCTCTTCCATCGGTCTGCCAGGCCTTAATGGATTTGTCGGTGAGTTCCTGGTACTGCTGGGCACGTTTAAGGCTAACGTCTACCTTGCTGTTGTTGCAACTACCGGTATAATTCTGTCAGCATGCTACATGCTCTGGATGTTTCAGAGGGTTATGTTTAATAAGATTACTGATCCTGAAAACAGGAAACTGAAGGATATTAACAAGCGTGAATGGGCTCTGCTTCTGCCGATAACAATACTCATCTTCTGGATTGGAATATACCCCAAACCACTAATATCTCGGATGGATACGTCCGTAAACAACCTTCTGATGCAGGTCGATGTAAAATACAAGTCGACATTGAAAAAGCTTGGAAAAAGCGTTGCTGTAGAAAGTGATGCTAAAAAAAGTGATACCGGAATAAGATTTACCGGAAAAAGACATTCAAGAGTTGCAGTTAATAAGAGTAAAAGTCCGGATTATATAGAAAATGAAGGACGCATGCCTGATCCTTCAAATAACCCTGTTGAGAGGCTGATGAATTTATGGAAATAGTTATTCCGCCATTTGATCTGAAGAGTATAGCGCCTATCCTTATAGTATCCATTGCGGCGATATTTATACTTATTGTCGATGTTTTCTGCAGAAGAGCTTTCAAGGATAACCTGGCACACATAAGTTTTTTTGTCATCATTGCTACGGGATTCATTGCCTATGACCAGATGGGAGAGAACGTATACTCATTCAGTAACATGTTTGTCGTCGACAATTTCTCTGTCTTCTTCAACCTGTTATTTCTGCTCAGTACTGGAATTGTAATTCTCATGTCAGATAACTATATAAGACAAGAGGGTGTAAACTATGGTGAATATTATACATTATTGCTGTTTGGCACTGTGGGAATGATGCTTATGGTTGGCGGGGCTGACCTTCTCACGATATTTCTTGGACTCGAGATAATGTCTATTTCACTTTACGTTCTGGCCGGCTTCACGAGAGACAAGGTACGTGCGAATGAGGCATCCCTGAAATACTTTCTGCTCGGTGCCTTTGTAACAGGCTTTATGCTATACGGTATTGCCATGCTGTACGGTGCATCGGGCTCAACCAATATAAAGGAGATTTCTGCCTACATTGCTGAAACATCAGGTTTTCTGAATCCAATGATTATTGTGGGCAGTTCGCTTCTTATAGTCGGTTTTGGATTTAAGATAGCGTGTGTACCTTTCCACAAGTGGTCTCCTGACGTTTACGAAGGATCTCCGACGTCGGTAACAGCATTTATGTCAGTAGGTCCGAAGGCAGCGGCTTTTGCCGTTTTGCTGAGAGTATTCTTTGTAGCATTCCCGGAATTGCAGCACAAGTGGAGTGTGATATTCTGGGTCCTCGCAGTTATTACAATGTCAGTCGGTAATCTCGTTGCCATCTCACAGAAAAACATAAAGAGAATGCTGGCCTATTCAAGTATTGCGCATGCGGGGTATGCACTAATAGCTATAATAGTTGGTGGTGATTTCGGTATTGCGAGTCTACTTTTCTATATGCTTGCGTATACATTCATGAATCTGGGTGTATTTGCTGTAATCATCGTCCTTGGTAGAAAAGGGGAGGAGAATACCAATATTGAAGATTTCAGCGGTCTTGGTTACAAACATCCTCTGCTGGCAATAGCTATGAGCATATTTATGTTCTCACTTGCAGGCATACCACCGTTAATCGGTTTTATGGGAAAGTTTTACATCTTCAGTGCTGCCATCAAATCAGGATTCTATATACTTGCTCTTATAGGGGTTATCAATAGTGTCGTGTCAGTCTACTACTATTTGAGGGTTACAGTTGTTATATACATGAAGAAACCAGTACGTGAATTCGAACCGCTCTCCCTGTCTCCATTAATGATTTTTGCTCTTCTGCTTACCATCTGTGGTACTGTTTTTTTTGGTATATTCCCATCAAAGTTAATTGCCTTTGCTCAACAATCTGCGCTCTTGTATTAAATGCTTAAACAGTTCATTTAACATGAATAAAGAGATTAACTATAAACTAGGTATTATATGGCAGGACGTTCAGCACCGGAGGATTGTTAAAATAATTAATCAGATTAACATTGATTCACACGTAAACTTCGATTCCATCCTAAATCAGTTGACTTACTATATTGAGGACCACTTTGAGACCGAGGAACAATATATGCACAAGTATTGTTATGACAAAACTGTTTCACATATCAGGGAGCATAATGATTTCAAAAATAGATATAAGGAAATTGCTGGTGCATGTTTTATAGATGATTCTTTCAATACCACTATATTGTCATTCTTAAACGAATGGTTTAACAAACACATATATGAAGTAGATAATGAACTTGCTGTTTTCTTGCTTAAATATGAGCCTGACATATCCTAACTGTATTCCATCAATTCCTCATACAAAACCATTAATTGTATGAACTTTCTTTAATAGCTTGAACCATTTAAACCGATAATTTCTTCTTTTTTGTCTGTGTCATATAATTCTTTTAAATTTTTTATGCCTTTATAGTAAATATTGTTTTACCTTGCAAAACACCCTTACTATTTTATAATAACAGATGTTAAAGTAACGGTTTGAACGGCTTTTTATTTACATGGAGGTAGAAGATGGATGATAATATTTCCAAAGATATATCGAAGAAGTACTGTTCACGATTCGGTATTATATCGGTAAACAAAGGGTTTATAACTGCAGAACAGCTGAAAGAGGCTTTATTAGAGCAGGCGGATGATAATATTTCCAACAGGCCTCACAGACTGATAGGTAGAATATTCTTCGAGAAGGGTTGGATGACAGATCAACAGATAGATGAGGTATTGAATGATCTTGAGCATTCATGATGACTATAAGAAAATAAAAGCAAAAATTAAGTATAAAAGTCTAGATGCTACAGTCAAGAAGCTGTTTTTAACTTTTCAAACTGTTTATATAGATGTGTAGGACTATTTGAATTAAACGTTGGAGGGGGGATATGAAGCTTATTAGAGTCATCTTAAAACCGGAAAAGACTATGGACCTTAAAGATGTACTGACCGGTTTGGGGTACCATGGAATCACCACTAAACATACTTTTGGGTATGGAGAGCAGAAGAAGATAGTAAAACAGATTTATCGCGGTAAGGTTTATGAGCAGAGAACTGATGCAATTAAAAGAGAAGAGATGGAGTTTATAGTCGCAGATTACAGGGTCAAAAGTGTTATCGATTCTATCAGGGAAGTTACTAAAACTGATGAGGGAGGTGACGGGAGGATATATGTATTACCTATAGAACAATCAATCCACATTCATACCGGCGATAGACATATAGGTGACTCTACTGAGACAGGTTTTTATGGTGATATTTAGTTTTTTCCTGTAAAGTCGATCTTGTCAGTATCTCAACGTCGATGAATTGAATAAAAAATATCATTTATGTGGATGGGGAAAACCGCTATGAAACTTATTAAGGCTATTGTAAGACCAGAGAAGGCGATGGCACTGAAGGATATACTATCTGGATCCGGGTACCACGGAATATCGACTACTGATTGCTTTGGTTACGGAGAGTCTAAAAAAATAGTTAGGCAGATATATCGAGGAAAGGTTTATGAACAGAGGGTGGATGCAATCAATAGGACAGAGGTGGAATTAGTTGTACCGGACAATAAAGTCGACAATGTTATAAGGACTATCAGGAATGTCGCCGTGACCAATCGCGGTGCTGATGGACGCATATACGTTTTTGCAATGAATGATTCAGTCCACATTCATTCGGGTGAAACACATCTGGGTGATTACACTGAAAATGAGTTACAGGACGAAATTTGAGGCTCCTCTGAACATACCGACATTCCGGCAGATTTTCTACTTAGTGTAGATAGCAGATCATTTGCTTTTACTATATCGATTCCATCCCGGATCTTAGTAAGCCCGGTGGGAAAACGTTAAATATTGAGTGCTCTCTTATTTGTCAAAACCGGTAAGATATGTTTTGGTCAAAAGCCCAGTTTTTCAAGTTCCGGATAGAACTTCTCTTCTTCAAATGCAATTCTGTCAGAAAGCGCACTTTTTATACCACCAAAATCGCCCATAAACTCAATGCTGTCAACTGCATCAGAGGACGAGTACTTATCAAAAAATGGTAATAGAGCAGATTGTGCAATATTGCCAAGTTCATCTAAGAAACGTTGTGCTGATGACTTAAAAGTACCATCAACTTCAGGCTTTTCCATTGCTTCTTTGATGACACTGTTTTCTTCTCCAAGATGTGCCAGGACAGACTCTTTTAAACTAACGAGCGCTTCAGCTCTCTTTGCTCCAGTCGACGTGCTAATTAGTTCCAACAGCCCTGTTGCCGTGTGGTGTGTTGATTTAAAACCATCTACTGTCGCTCCCATATAGTGATCCTCCTCTGTTTTACATTTCAAAAATAACTTGAATGAAAACTATAGTTTATATAGTCGTGAAAATAGTCAGTACATACAAGTGATGAAATTTGTATTCAGGTATTAATGTCCAGTAAACGTTCAACCTGAATAGTCAGTAATTTAACAATAATCAGAAATGATAACAACTAAAAATATTTTGTAATAACATATAGAAATGATTTAATTCACAGCTCACAGGGCAAAAACATACTGATGACTAGGCGGCTAATGGCTAATTATGATCTAATCTGCACGTTTGTATATTCTACAAGATGAAAGAGACAAAGAAATATAGGCAAAAAGCGGTCTAAACGGCTAATGTTGTTATAGAAGTAGATCGGGCTCTGTTGTAGCGCATCACTTTGGTGTTGTGGCTTCTAAGACTTACAATCATCTTTGATATATCGTAGCTTCTAAGAATTTTCTCTTGAATGAAGTATTGCCCTATTCGAGGTTGCAGTTTTCTCTGCCTTCCGATTATGGCCATATGTTGAAAGTTTGTTATATATCCGTTACGCAAGGCGTATTCGCCTATTTTGTCTTTATAACTCCGCTCATTCATAATTTTTTGAATATCATCTGACGACAGGATTCCCCAATCCATAGCAATTTTTCCAAGGATTGGACGCTGTTTTCTCTGCCAGATTATAGCCTGGTTAAGAGTCCTCCAGGAGATAAGGCCGGTGTAGTACAGAAATTGACCGATCAGCAGTTCGCAATTCGGTACATTACCTTTGTAATAGTGGTCTGAAACGCCCTGCTGTCTATTCTGTCTAGAAGCAGTTTTTATTACAATGCTCTTTAAAGAGAATGCTAAGTTTCTTTTTATTGTCTTTGTAGTCTGTTTCGTCTGTGTAGTAGTCTTTGCCTTAATTGCCGACTTCGATGGTTTAGTAGATTTCCTTGTCTGAGTACACTTGGTGGTTTTTTTAGCCTCTCTTCCCAATCCCGTGTCTTTTATTACATATTTTTTATCTCCTTTTATGATAGATTCCAGCCTTTCATAAGCCGTATTCATCTTTTTAAAACTTTTATTCAGTGTTTCTCTGTCTTTACCAAGTGTGTGTGATCTGTCTGGATGTGTTGCTAATGCCTTCTTTCTGTATGCTAATCTAAGTTTTATAGGTGTCAGCTTGTCCAAAAAATCTACGTAATTGACGATTTGAGAGTCAAATAATAGATTGCAATCTTTTATAAGTACAGTTTTTGAAATAGGATAGGACATTATAGTGTCTTGTTAACATATTTATAGTTTCGAGTAATTGAAAAAAAGCAAATGAAATGCCAACTATATTTAGTGACGGTTATGATTGCATGGTACGCAACTTTTCTACAAGATGATCATGACTTCAGTAACTTGATTATTTTAATGATAGTATCTTTGGCATCTCCAAAGATCATTAGTGTTTTTTCCTTGTAGAAGAGTTCATTGTCTACACCACTAAAGCCAGGGCTCAAACTTCGCTTGCATATAATTACATTCCTTGCCTGATCAGCGTTAAGAATTGGCATGCCATAGAGCGGACTCTCGTTATCACTCCTTGCCGAGGGATTGACTACATCATTTGCACCAACAACTAGTGCAACGTCACAGTTTTGAAAATCATCATTAATGTCACCAAGATCGAAAAGAAGGTCATAAGATACATTTGCCTCCGCAAGCAGGACATTCATGTGTCCGGGCATGCGACCTGCAACAGGGTGGATTGCATAGCGTACGTTAACTCCGCTGTTTAAAAGAGTTTTTACCAGTTCCTGTAGTGCAAACTGTGCCTTTGCTACAGCAAGACCATATCCAGGAATGATTATAACAGATTGTGCGGTCTCAAGCATTGTTGACGCATCTTCTTCAGTGTAACTTATTACTCGTCTTTTATCGCTATTACTGTTATCAATAGCAACAGTCCCTACTGATCCGAAAACTATATTTGCAATTGAACGGTTCATGGCCTTACACATAATATTGGTAAGTATAAATCCTGAAGCACCAACAAGTGCACCGCAGATGATAAGAATATTGTTGGAGAGTACAAAGCCTGTAGCGGCGGCTGCAAGGCCGGAACATGAGTTCAGCATTGATATTACAACAGGCATATCTGCTCCGCCAATTGGTATGACGAAAAGGATCCCTAGTAACAGAGCTATAGCAAGGACGATAAACAGACCTGTGCTGTTAGAAGGATTGATTATGACAATAAGACCCATAATCAGAAATGAAACAAATAGCAGCATGTTAATAGAACGCTGGCTCTTGAACACTACAGGAGCCGGCGTAACAACACCCTGTAGTTTGCCAAAAGCTACCAGGCTTCCACTAAATGTGATTGAACCAATAAACAGGCTCACAATCATTGAAATGATAACGTCAATACGCGGTTCAGCTGTGAGACGATTGTACTCAGCCAACGCTACAAGTGCAGATGCACCTCCTCCAAGCCCGTTAAAGAGTGCCACCATTTGGGGCATGGCTGTCATCCTGATTCTTCTGGCTATTATGGCCCCAATTGTACTTCCGATAATAAGACCGATGATTATAAATTTGAAATCCAGTATCTCGTTCTTTGTCAGAGTAACAATTATAGCTATAAGCATTGCAGACATTGCAAGTTGATTACCCCGACGGGCGGTCCTGGGAGAACTAAGGTTTTTTAATCCAATAATAAATAGTATGGATGAAAGGAGGTAGGCAAGTGCTATGATAATTTTCATATATCTTTTTTCTTTCCCTTCTTGAACATCTCAAGCATTCTGTCTGTGACCATGAACCCACCGACAACGTTAATCGTAGCTATTATTACTGCCATCATGCCAAGAATTGTACTGAGGGTAGAGTGGCCTGCACCGGCGCTTATCAGTGCACCTACAAGTGTTATGCCGGAGATTGCATTAGTGCCGGACATCAGCGGGGTATGAAGCAGGGGGGGGACCTTGGTAATTGTCTCAAATCCTACGAAGACTGCAAGGACAAAGATATATAACGATATTAAAAGTAGTTCGTTCATGTATCAGCTCCTTCCAGGATTGCTTTTCTTACGTAATCATTTACTGTCTCTCCATTGTATGTAACACATGAGCTTTTCGTAATTTTATCTTCAAAATCAAACTTTTTATCTTCTGTATTGAACAGATGATTAAAGAATTGTGAGATATTTCTGGAATACATGGCGCTGGCATCTATAGGGAGAGTCGACGAAAGGTTTAATTCTCCGCATATGGTAACGCCATGCCTGTAGATATTTTTTCCGGGCTCCGTAATCTCGCAGTTTCCACCCTGTTCAGCAGCGAGGTCAATTATGACCGAGCCTTCCTGCATTTTTTTTACTATCTCTTCAGTTATTAGGATGGGAGCCCTCTTTCCAAAAAGTTGGGCAGTCGTTATCACCACATGGTTCTGTACCGCTCTGTCGCCAATGATTAAACGCTCTTTTCTCATGAACTCTTCCGTCATCTCTTTCGCATAACCAGAAGCATTTTCAGCATCTTTCACAAGTTCCATCTCTATGAATTTTGCACCTAGACTCTCAACCTGTTCCTTTACAGCAGGTCTTGTGTCAAACGCCTCTACTCTTGCGCCCAGTCTACGTGCCGTTGCAATAGCCTGTAACCCGGCTACACCTGCTCCCACAACCAGTACCTTTGCAGGTGGAATTGTGCCCGCAGCAGTCATCAAGAGTGGGAAGAATTTACCCAGGTATTGTGCCGCTATCAATACGGCACGATAACCAGCTATACTTGCCATGGAACTGAGTGCATCCATACTTTGTGAGCGTGATATACGAGGGATAAACTCTATTGCAAAGCTTGTAAGGCACTTTTCATTCAAGAGATTTATAAATTCAGCGTCCAGTGCAGAAGAGAGAAAGCCAATATAAGTTGCACTGTTACACATCATCTTTACTTCATCTTTCCGAGGAGGCTGGATCTTCATGATAACATCAACACTTGGATAAAGATCTTCTGCAGATTTAACGATAACAGCACCGGCCTGTTCATAATCGATGTCAGGATAATGCGCTTCTACTCCTGAACCTTCTTCAATGAAAAGTTCATGGTCGTCTTTCAAAAGACGTGTAACTGTTTTTGGTACAATAGCCACACGCTTTTCGCCATAGTAAATCTCTTTTGGTATTCCTATCTTCATTATTTACGTGTTTTCTATAATATAAGTTAGACTTAATTCTAAAAGTATTCAAGTAAACAAGTCAAGAAGTTATTTAAATTCGCATTTGTATGTTTGAGTTGATTTTTTTCTGAATCCATGTATATTTTATGAAAATTAATCTATGTGTATTCTTTTGTGGGAGGAAGCAGATGTTTTCTAATAAAAGATATTTGTTGATAGGTATATTTGTTTCTCTGTTTTTCTTGAGCCTGTGTAATAATGGTTCAGCTAATCCATCCTGGTCTATAAATGGAGAGTATTTCGAGGGATGTACCTGCAACCCGGGGTGTCCGTGTCTGTTTGGGAGTGCTCCCAGCCATAATAACACATGTATCATAACGGGTGTGTTTTCTATTAAATCGGGGAATTACGGTCAGTATGTACTGGACGGTCAGACGGTGATTGGAATTACAGATTTAACTGCTTCTCCCGGAGAGAATTGGATAGTTTTCTATATCAGCGGAGATGGGTCTACAAGTGTTAGAAACAAAGTATTATTAGATATTTTTCAGAAACATGTCTTTGGCTTCGCAAAGGTCCCGCCTGAGAGAATTACTGTAAGATATTTACCTATACAAGTAGAATCTACTGAATGGCGTAAGAGGGCAGTGGTTGCTGATTACCTGATACTGGATGTTGAAATGCTGAAGGGAAAAGCGGATCCTGGCAAACCAACACAGATTGTTAATAAGAGCTTCCCGGTCTGGGCAGACGAGTTTGATACTATACTAAACATGGGAAAGGCATTAACACACAGATTTCATGAGGGTAGTCATCAGTGGAATTATGATGGAAGAAGTGGTTTTTCAACTTATTTCCACTTTGAGGGTAACTAAAGAATTAGGAATTTCATATAAGCACAGGAAAAAATAGGCACCAGACTGTTAAATAAGAAACTGGATATATTATGGTATTGTGTTTACGGGTCCTAGATAGATACTGCAAGCGGTGATGGGGTAGATTGATTAACAAATCTGTTTATCAGCTCTTTTTCATCTTCTTCAATATCAATAAATGCTGCAGCAATACCAAAAATAGAAGTATGCGGTTGCTTTTTCACGCGCGTTACCATACCAGTACACCTGACTGGCTCTGATGATGTAGAGAATCCTATCTTCAGGTCTAAGACTGTACCGTTCTGTATATTACTACTGGAATTAAAGAATAAGCCACCAACGCTCAAGTCGTTTACACCTACCATGTCCCATTCAGATGAAGCCATTTCCTGCCTATTATTGGGCCTGGTTCTGAATCTTATGATAATAGGTTTCTCAGCTCTTCGATGTTTTCTTCTCTCCATATAATTATACATTGTTAATCCTTTTATTAATGTTTTACGCTGACTTTAATTTTGTTATAGTTACTTATTATGTGTTAAATTAAAGCAATTTGCATGCCTATAGTCAGCATTTATAACACTAAAGAGTTAATGCACTATAGTAATGACACTTATGACAAGCAGGATAAAGGGGCGTATTTGCTGTAACTTTTCTCGTAGTAAATAATACCCAGTTTAGCAACAGAATTTCGCCAAAATGACTTATTTTTTGTCATAAAAGATAATTAATATGTATACTGAACTTTATTAAATTACTTTTAGTTGACACTCTAATTTATAATCGTAATATAGTGTATGTCTATTTACAGTCATGATTTGTATGAATTGGAGAGTACAATAATATGAACCTGGCAATTATGGCTATAAGTGATGAGGGTATTAATGTGGCTGAACGCATTAAAGATAACCTTGATGATGAAGTAACCATTTTTTTGCCGAAGAAATTAGAGAAGTCAAAGCTGGATGCTACTTTTTATTCAAACAAATTTAGTGATCAAATGGGTGATCTGTTTTCTCAATATGAGGGACTCGTACTTATCATGGCATCGGGCATAGTAGTACGTACAATTGCTCCGTATATTAAGGGCAAGTATACTGATCCTGCAGTTGTAGTGGTTGACGATGTAGGGCGTTATGTTATCAGTATACTCTCCGGTCATGAAGGTGGAGCAAACAATTTAGCACATAAAGTTGCAAGCATTCTACACACAGATGCTGTTATTACGACAGGAACAGAAGCAAAGAAGGATATTATAATCGGTATAGGCTGCAAGCGAGGAATAGAGAGTGATAAGGTTAAGGAGGCTATTAATAGAGCTCTCCAAACTGCTGAAGTAACTATTGATAGAGTGCGGCTGGCAGGCACTGTGGACTTGAAGGCAGATGAAAAGGGATTGTTGTCTGCACTGCAGGAGCTTGGAATTCCACTGAGGGTAGTTTCGAGGCCTGAGATTGAGAGTTGTGCGAAAGATTATTCTAAATCAGATTTTGTTATTGATAAGATTGGAGTGGGTGGTGTAAGTGAGCCGGCGGCTCTAATTTCAGGGAGGAAGACAAAGTTAATACTAAAGAAGCAGAAATATCCGGGAGTAACGGTAGCGATAGCTCAGGAAAACTTTATGTGGTAGGTATTGGCCCAGGCAACATGGAAAACATGAGTATCAGGGCAGTTAATGTAATAAAGGGTTCTGACTGTGTTATTGGCTATAAGACATATATTAATTTAATTAAGGATCTGGTTGAAGGCAAAGAGGTTATTAACTCAGGAATGCGTGCTGAGATCGACCGAGCTGCCCTGGCTATCAAAAAAGCAGAAGAGGGAAAAATTGTTTCTGTAATAAGCAGCGGGGATGCGGGTGTGTTTGGAATGGCAGGTCTGGTACTAGAGGTTGCAAAAAATGCTGAACAAAAAATCCCAGTTGAAATTGTACCAGGAATTCCATCTGAGAATGCAGCAGCAGCGCTTCTGGGAGCACCGCTGATGCATGATCACGTTACTATAAGCCTGAGTGATCTGCTCACCTCCTGGGACGTTATTGAGAAAAGGGTAAGGCTCGCGGCAGAGGGAGACTTTGTAGTTGTTCTGTATAATCCGAAAAGTTCAGAGAGAAAATGGCAGATTGAAAAGACTGTTGAGATATTGTTAAGCAGGAAACCGTATGATACGCCCGTTGGTATTGTCAAAAGTGCAATGCGAAAAAAACAAAATATAATAATCACGGATCTCGGTTCAGTCTTGGAACACCATATAGATATGACCACAATATTGATTGTTGGGAATTCAACAACCTTTGTTTTTGATAAATATATGATAACAAAGAGAGGTTATAACGTTTGATATTAGTAATGTCCGGTACGGAAGAGGGTAAGGAGATCGTTAAAAGACTGAATGAAAAAGGTGAAAATATAATTACAACAGTAGCTACCGAATACGGGCACAAAATATATGAAAAAATAGGATTGGGGCACCTATGTATTCAGGGAAGACTCGACATAAATGAGTTGTCTGAATTTATTCGAGAGAAAGACGTAGGCATATTAATTGATGCCACTCATCCATATGCAACACAGGCATCTCTTAATGCAATAAAGGCAAGTGAAAAGAACGGAATTAAATATATCAGGTTCCAGAGATCTTCATCGGTCAGTAAAGAAGGAGAAATTGGTGAAATTGATGTAGGCAATTTTGGGTTTGTACATTTAGTTACGGATATGGATGAAGCGGTAAGTTGGTGCAGTAAATCTGACAAAAAGAGAATATTATTAACTACCGGTTTTTCTACTGCTGAAAAGTTTGCACATTTAGTAGATGAAAAAGAAATTTATATCAGGATCCTGCCAATGCCTGCCCATATTGAACAGTGTGTCAAAATGGGTATCAAACCATCAAACATTCTCGCGTTACAGGGGCCTTTTTCATTAGAATTTAACAAGGCAATATACAATCAATATAATATTGATGTTGTGGTTACCAAAGATAGCGGCAAGACAGGGGGTGTTCCTGAAAAGATTCAGTCAGCAAGTGATGCAGGAATTGATATAGTAATAATTAAGAGAGATGAGATTGATTATCCTGTAAAATGCTCTTCTATTGATGAGGTCTTTGGGTTTTTGGGGATAGGCTAGACAAGATTGATGAGTGACTATTGACTAATGACTAATGACAAATGGTATAGAAATGATGTATAATCATGCATCACGCTGGTAAAATTCATACTATTTGTTTATGATATGCTCTTCTAATATAAACAGTAGTATACTGTAATTGAATGAAAGGAGTTTTAATGAAAGGTATAATGAAAGTCAAAATAGTTTTGGCTGTCTTTGTTTTTTTTGCATGTATTGTTTGCATGATAATGAAAGACGTTAATGCTCAACATACAGATGTTTTCAACCTTTATAAGGACAAGGGCCCGGAAAAAGAAGGTCTTGCTAGAGATGTTAAACCTGATGCACCGGAAGCAGAATGGATTGAAGTAGAAAATCGTTTTAAGTATAAAGTCTCAGTGGATAAGAGTAAATATGAGGCAAAGGACCTTACTATGGCAGATATTGAGCTTTGGGAGATTGTGGACAAGTCACCATTTGAGTGGCATCAGGTTGATTATTATCTGGAGGGTGATATTGAAGAGATACATTTGAGGACTTTTGGTAAACAGAATTGTATTCGTAAGCGAAAGGGGAGTTTATTTTGGCTTAAGGATGGAAAGAAGTGTGTTTATTGGACAAAATGGTCTACATGGGATTGCAGACCTGAAGAAGAAAGGGATATTGCTATGTACCCATAGATATAATCCATATGTTTAAAATATGTTATTTTCTATTGACTTACAGAATAAAATATGATTACATATCTAAACTGTAATGGTTATCGATTAGAGCATGAAAAAAATTCTAAATTTTTATTTCAGGAGATAATTTAAAGATGGCGGAATTAGTTAATGAAAATAGAATTGGCAGTGCGAAGGGGAGTGCGGTAGAGGACGCAGTAAATGCGAACTTTCAAGGAGAGACTGCTGAAGTTGGTCTCTATCTGGCAATGTCCAGACAGGCACAAAGGGAGGGCTATCCGGAGATAGCCGAAGCATTGAAATCACTTGCAATGGATGAAGCATGGCATGCAGCACGTTTTGCTGAACTGAACGGAAAAATAAGTGAATCTACAAAAGAAAATTTAGAAAAAATGCTGTCAGGTGAACAAGGTGCTAATAAAGGCAAGAAAAATGCATCTGTTAAAGCAAAAGAGGCAGGGGTGGATGAAGCAGGAAATTTCTTTGATGAGTCGTCACAAGATGAAGCCCGTCACGCAAAGACCCTTGAAGGATTACTGAAAAGATATTTCTAAATGGAATGACTGTTATAGGACTATATATTTATCATAATCATATAAAATGCGAAGCTTAACCAAAATTAAGCTTCGCATTTTTAGTTTGGACATTAAACATCAGGAAAATCTTTATCTATTAGAGTTTATGTTTGTCTGCTATTGAAGTCTCAATAGTCTGATAGCATAAGTTTCGGATTGTATCGGATAAAACCGGAGCAACATGGGGTGAGGTACTCATTCTGCTGTAGAACAGATATATTTGTTTAGTTTAGATGTAACTACCAGAACTTTCTTATCACTGTTAACTCACTCATGTTGATAACTCTTTTTTGGTAGCTTGATTTCACAGGTTAGTTTTGAAAATGTTTAAATGATGATGAATTTTGCACTGCTGTTTCTTTAAATTATTTTCCTTTATGCTTACGCATATGATATTTTTGTTATTGGGTAATTAACACTCGTGCCAGTTCTGTCTTTGGCCCGTACGTGTGTCCAAGGCTCTTCACCATCAGTCATCCTTACGAAGTGAAAAGGTAGTGGCTGTCGCTGCTTCGGTCCACCACTCGGATTGATTGTAATATTAATTGTTAAAATCTTTTCATCGGTAACATGGTCTTCATCCTGTTCCGCAATTACTTCGTCATCAAAGGAATCAACCATAGCGATACCATCAACTCTCAGGAATTTTGTTTTTGCCCTTAAATCCCATTCTGCCTTTGTAATCTTAATTTTCATAGTTTCCATATGGTCTTTGATTTCCTTATTTAAAGTTTAAATTATCAGTATTTCTGTTTAAATCATACAGAAATTACATTAACAGATACACAGGTAATTGCAAGCCAAAAAAGCATGTTTTCCTTACTGTTATTTAATTTAAAAGTGTTTTAATAAAGTTCAGAAACAAAGAAATTTGGTGACTTTAATGGAATTTGTTATAAAATAAAAGATTGAATATAATAATTCGTATCAGCCTGAAATGGAGGAAAACGAGATGTATGTTACTGGAATTGGCAGGACAAAGTTTGGCACTCTCACAGAATCAATGCCTGAATTGATTTACCAGGCAATGTATAATGCTGTTAACGATAGCCCGATTTCCATTGAAGAGATAGAAGCAGTATACGTTAGTAATTTTATTGGTGGCCCATCTGAGAAGCAGTTGCATTTGAACTCAGTTGTCTCCAGTCTGCTTCCAGAACTTAGACTTCCGATTATACGTGTGGAGACGGCATGTGCATCCGGCAGCAGTGCTCTATATCAGGCGATAATCGCTTTATCACGATTTGAAAACATTCTTATAGTTGGTGTTGAGAAAATGACTAATGCAACTTCTGCTGAGAGCTCTCAGAACCTGGGTATGGCAGGAGATCGTGCGGCAGATCAGATGCAGGGTTTGATTTTCCCTGCGCATTATGCTTTGGTTGCACAACAGCACATGCAGAAATTCGGTACAACCCATGAAGACCTGGAATTAGTTGCTTTAAAAAACCATAATAACTCCAGATTAAACCCATTAGCCCATTTCAGCCATAAAGATGTAACCATTGAAATGATAAAAAATGCTCCTGTGATTGCTTCTCCATTAAACCTGTTTGACTGTTCACCAATTTCAGATGGTGCTGCCGCAGTTGTAATTTCAAAAAACAGTATAAGCGACAGGGATGTAAAGGTGACAGGTTCGGCTCTGGCCACAGATCACATCTCTTTGTCTCATCGAAAAGTACACACTTCTCTTGAAGCCGCAAAAGTGGCCAGCAAACAGGCATACGAACTTGCGGGAGTTACACCCGAAGATCTTGATATAGTGGAGGTCCACGACTGTTTTACAATCAATGAGCTTGTAGCTATGGAAGATCTAGGAATATGCAAACCGGGAGAAAGTAAAGATTGGGTCAGGGAGGAGAGGACATCAATCAAGGGTGATATGCCGATAAATACTGACGGAGGTTTAAAGGCAGACGGACATCCTATAGGCGCTACCGGACTTGCCCAGGTGTTTGAAGTAACGACTCAACTGCGGGGCGAAGCCGGAGAACGTCAGGTAAATGGAGCTGAGGTCGGCCTTACACACAACATTGGCGGTGTAGGTGGAACTGCCGTAGTGCACATTCTTGAAAGGAGGAGTTGAGAACATGGTATACGAGTGTGAAGATTGTCGGAAACAATGGTACTATAATGTTAAGAAATGTATCTTCTGTCAGGGGGATGTTATAGAATTACCTCCTGCTAAAAGTACTGTTAGAGGAGTCACTAAGATAGAAATCCCTTCACCCGGGCACACCCGCGTTCCTTATTGTGATCTTTTGTTAGAGGATGAATATGGAAACTTTGAAATAAGGAAATCATATTCAGATCATGAGCTGGGAGAGATGCTGGAGGCAGAGTCGAGAGAGACTAAAAAGGTAGCCAAGGAGAGAACTGTTGGTATTGTAGGTGCGGGAACCATGGGAAGTGGTATTGCGCAAGTTTGTGCTCAAACAGGATATCATGTCCTCATGATTGACAGGCATATAGATACTGCAAAAAAATCACTGGAAAAAATAGATAAGGCACTTTCCAAGTCAACAAAGGATGAAATAAAACAAGAAATCCTTGGCAGAATTAAGGCAACAGCCAACTTATACGAGATGGAGCATGCTGACCTTATTATAGAGGTATTAACAGAGGATATGGAACTTAAGAAGGAGGTTTTCAGGGAATTAGATAATGAGTGTTCTAAGGAGACTATCTTTGCGACTAATACATCTTCCCTTTCTGTAACGGAGTTATCTGAGGTGCTTAAAGACCCAGGCAGGCTAGTAGGTCTCCACTTCTTCAATCCGGTACCGAGAATGAAGCTGGTAGAGATAGTGCGGTCAAAGAACACATCAGAGGAAACACTCGAGTATGCAAAGGAGATTGCGTTTGAATTAGATAAGACACCGGTGATTACAGGCGATGCCCCAGGCTTTATTGTTAATCGTCTTCTTCTTATTTTCTTGAACGAAGCAATTGATAAATATTCAGATGGCACTTCAACTGCTGCAGATATTGATAAGGCTGTAACACTGGGACTTAATCACCCGATGGGGCCGCTGGCATTATCGGATCTAATTGGTCTTGACGTTTGTAAGGCAATTCTGGATGTTTTATACCAGGGCTACAAAGACCCCAGGTACAAACCATGTAAAACACTCTGTGAGATGGTTGATAAGGGTACTCTAGGCAGAAAGAGTGGAGAGGGGTTTTATAAGTACTAATACTTGACTCGTATTTTCACAAATTAATTAAATAAAGGACTGCAAGCAAGAGGAAAAAACACTAAGATGAAAATAGTTCTTATGAACAGATAATAAATAATAAATGGCTACCGATTAAAGCAGATTATGAATAATAACGAAAAACTTATTGAAGAGCTGGCAGATAAAATCAAAAGTGGGGATGTTCAGCCTTGGAAGGCGGAATCGGTCCTACTGGAAGAGTATGGTGTAACTGCACCAGAACAATTCCAGATAGCGGCTTTGAGTAGAAGGAAGTGTATAGAGGAATTAACAGGTAATACATTTAACTATTTAAAGATGCCTGATAAACCTTATTTATTGCAATGGCGTTGTCCTAAAGATAATTCTGTATTGCATCTGGAAGCCAGGGATTCGGATACGACCTGTAATAACTGTGGGTCTATTCTAGAGCCTTATGGGAATAAAGATGATAGATATCTGCCGTTAGTTAATAATTATATCGGTGGTTCAGAAGAGTATTATTCCTCGGCGGGTCAAATAAGGGTTTATGGAGATATCGATAAAACCTTTACAAATCTATTAGCTTATGGTCCTGGATTTGGATCTATAGGGATCAGCGTCGGATGTTTTCGTATCAACAAACTGGGTGGTGCTGAAGTAAGAGTTGGCAAGTGGGCTGGAGCATCACGAAATTTAGGATATGTTTTTGAAAGTGAGAATGAGCGTGAAAAAGCTGTTTCAGTAGCTAAAAAGTCTATTCCAACCTTGAGGAGAGAGATGGAGGAGAAGTATCTGTCAGAATTCAGCGGAGAGATATACGAGATTGAATATGTTAGAAGACAGCATCATGGCCAGTTTTTTATATATATCTGTTTTTATACAAGGTTTGAACATGCCAGAGGACACGGAGTTACTTCAGCAGCTGTAGGATTTGCCAGGGGGCGGCTGGATGAGGAATTTACGTCGAAAGGCGTTGCATATATACAGAGCCTTATCGCTATGGGTTTAGATGGAGATTTGAAGCCGTCTTCTCGAAACCGTCGTGGGCGTTATGTCTCTGCACAGGTTAAAGTACCTATACCTGCTTATGAGAAGATGAGCAAAACCAGTATTGATAAATTACTGTCATATATGGAGATTGACCGTCAGGGTGTTATGCAGGAACAGGGCTGGTTCCTTTATTCAGGGATGGGAGGAGAAATTATTCCCGCACTATACCGTGGAACAAAGGTAAATCCGCGACCGTATAACGTCTCCTGTACAGAAAACGTGTATGTTGAAATCAGGGGTGATAATTTAATATTTGGTGTAGAGCTACCCAACCTTGAAGTAGGTGCTGCATCTAACAGAGAAGGGCCGATTTGCCCAACAGCCAGGGAAGTCCTTAAGATTATGGGAATTGGGACATCCAGGGAATTTGCGGCTGCTGCTGCGGCGATAACCTTGGCTGGAGAGTTTAACTTCACATTGCTTCATCTGCGTGGTGAAATGTATGTAAATAAATAGTAAATGCCATATTGGCAGCAAAAAAAAACAATTCTGTTTCAGGGTGCCAATGTGGCAGAATTGATATTGTATAAAAAAAAAGCTTAAATCACGTGTTTATTGACGCTTACGAATATTATGATTGAGTTATTCATCAGGAATTTATTGGCATTTTGTTTGCTGATATTCACCAGATAAATAATTTTTAATTAATGCAATAATATGATGACACTGTTGAAACGAGATAAGGCAAATTACAGGATCTTAATAACCGATGATGATGACGATTGTCGTTCTAGTCTGAATGATATATTCGAGCCTGAAGGTTACACAACATATCTGGCAAGTTGTGGGAAAGAGGCTGTTGAGATTGCAAAACACGAATTGTTGCATTTGCTGATTTTGGATGTACACATGCCTGATTTTAGCGGCTTTGAGACATTTGAATTTATTAAAGAAGAGAAACAAATACCGATTCCATGCATTTTTGTATCCGCAGATACCTCTAAAGATTTGAAGTTTGAGGCTATCGAGGCAAATGCGTATACATTAATATCCAAGCCGATAAACAAAGAGATAATTAAGTACGCGGTTGAACAATCACTTGAAAAGTACTATTGGAAATAAATTAATAAATTATTAAGTTATTTAAACCTTAGAAAGGAGTTAACAACAATGAAAACAAAACCTTTAGGAGAAAAGATTTTAGTTAAAAGATTCGAAGCGGAAGAAAAGACTGCTGGAGGTATTGTATTACCAGATGCCGCTAAAGAGAAACCAAAAGAAGGGAAAATAATTGCTCTGGGCGATGGTAAATTGCTGGACAGTGGTGAAAGAGCAAAGTTTCAAGTAAAAAAAGGAGATAGAGTTGTATTTACATCTTACGCGGGAACTGAGATTGATATTGACGGCGACGAGTACCTGTTAATGTCTGAAGATGATATTCTTGCAATAATTGAATAGTTAGGAGAATAGAATGGCTGGTAAAAAGGTACTATGTGGTCATGATGCGGGTATGGCAATAAAGGATGGAATCAATAAGCTGGCAAATGCTGTCAAAATAACTATGGGTCCAAAAGGCAGAAATGTCATCATTGAAAAAAGCTTTGGCTCCCCGACAATAACTAAAGATGGTGTCACTGTTGCCAACGAAATTGAGTTTGAGGATCCGTATGAAGATATAGGTGCGAAGTTGGTTAAGGAAGTTGCGTCTAAAACGAATGACATTGCCGGTGACGGAACAACAACTGCAACGGTATTGTCGGAAGCAATATATACTGAAGGACTGAAAAGTCTTGTTGCCGGGGCGAATCCGGTAGGAATTAAAAGAGGAATTGAACAAGCCGTAGAAGCGGTAACCACAGAACTTATTAGTATGAGTAAAGGGGTTTCCGGAAAGAAGGAAATTGAACAGGTGGGTACTATTGCGGCAAATAACGACCCGGAGATTGGAAAACAGATCTCGAATGCTATGGAACAGGCCGGAAGTGACGGTGTTATAGCAGTTGAAGAAGGTCAGGGATTGGAAACTACGGTAGAACTTGTTGAAGGGATGCAATTTGACAAAGGGTATCTGTCTCCATATTTTATTACCGATACAGAGAAGATGCAGGTTGTTTTTGAGAATCCGTATATTCTGGTCCATGAGAAAAAAATATCAGTAATAAAGGACATTTTGCCTGTATTGGAAAAAGTTTCACAAGCAGGAAAACCTCTTTTGGTGATTGCTGAAGATATGGAGGGTGAAGCACTTACCACTCTTGTTGTCAACAAGATGAGAGGCACTCTGAAATGTGCTGTTGTGAAAGCTCCTGAGTTCGGTGACAAGCGAAAGGCAATGCTTGGAGATATTGCAGCGGTGACTGGTGCTGAAGCGATATTTGAAGATTTAGGAATAGGATTGGACAGTCTTAAATTGTCCGATTTGGGAGGAGCTAAAAAAGTAGTTATCGATAAAGATTGTACTATGATTATTGAAGGCAATGGATCCAAAAAGGAAATTCAGGGTAGAGTCGAACAGATTAGAAATGAAATCGAGAATTCTACTTCAGATTATGATATTGAGAAATTGCAGGCAAGACTTGCGAAACTTGCCGGTGGAATTGCAAAGATTAATGTTGGTGCTGCGACAGAGGCAGAGATGAAAGAAAAAAAGGCACGATTAGAAGATGCAATGCATGCTACTAAGGCAGCTGCCCAGGAAGGAATTTTGCCCGGAGGTGGTGTTGCACTCATAAGGTCTGAGAAAATCCTGAAAAAAGTGGATACAGAACTTGGTGATGATGAAAGGGTTGGTGTAAACATAATACGTAAAGCACTTGAAGTTCCACTAAGGCAAATTGCTGATAATGCAGGCCTTAATGGGGTTTTAGTAGTTCAAAAGGTTAAAGATTTGGAAGGTGATAACGGTTTTGATGTCGCAAGGGAAAAGTACACCGATCTGGTTAAAGCAGGAGTTATTGACCCGACAAAAGTTGTAAGAACTGCACTTCAAAATGCGGCAAGTATTGCAGGACTCTTACTGACAACTAATGCAATTGTAAGCGATGCTCCTGAGAAGGAATAGTAAGAGTTAAAAGATTTATAATAAAAAAATGCCATCTTTATATAAAGATGGCATTTTTTTTCATATCAATATAATATGTTGCCTGTTTTGCCAAATACCTAATTTAGAATTGAGTATAAGATGAAGAAAAAAAATAATAAAACAATGAGTAAGAGATACTATGAATATCAAAGCCCGCTTGCAGAGAGATATGCAAGTGAAGAGATGAGCTACAATTTTTCTGATCACTTGAAATATAGTACATGGAGAAAACTATGGATTGCATTAGCAGAAACAGAAAAATCACTTGGGGTTAAAGCAATATCACAGAAGCAGATTAATGAAATGAAAAAGTTCCAGGATAACATCAATTTTGATACGGCCAGGAAGCACGAACTCAGGGTAAAGCATGATGTAATGGCACATGTTCATGCTTTTGGTGATCAGTGTCCCACTGCAAGTCCGATTATTCACCTGGGTGCGACAAGTGCATTTGTACAGGATAATGCGGACTTGATTCTTATGAAAAACGGTATGAAAATTCTATTAAAAAAACTGGTTAATGTTGTAGATGCTTTGGTTGTGTTTGCCAAAGAGCATAAAAATTTAATTACTTTAGGATATACTCATTATCAACCGGCGCAACTTACCACCGTTGGTAAGAGGGCATGCCTGTGGATTCAGGATTTTATAATCGATATAGAAGACATGGAAAACAGGATAGAAAATATGAGATTCAGAGGTGCTAAAGGCACAATAGGCACACAAAACAGTTTTATGTCCCTGTTCAACAGAGATGAGAAAAAAGTAAAACAACTTGACGAACAGGTATCCAAAAAAATGGGATTTGATAAAATTCTTCCTGTTGCAGGCCAGGTCTATACTCGAAAACTTGACAGTCAGATTTCAGATGTGTTATCAGGTATTGCTCAATCAGCACATAAGTTTTCTAATGATCTCAGACTTCTGCATAATTTAAAGGAAATTGAAGAGCCGTTTGGTAAGAAGCAGATAGGTTCTTCTGCGATGCCGTATAAACGAAACCCTATGCGTTGTGAAAGAGTAGCGTCCTTAGCTCGGTATATAATATGCAATGGCCTGAACACTGACTTTACGAGTAGTACTCAGTGGTTTGAAAGAACACTTGATGATTCTGCCAACAGGAGACTTGTAATGCCGGAAATGTTTGTTGCAACGGATGCAATGTTGAATATTGTCCTTGGAGTTGCTAGAGGTTTAAGTGTATATCCAAAGGTGATTGCAAAACGGGTCAAAGAAGAGTTACCGTTCCTGGCTTCTGAAAGTATATTGATGGAAGCAGTTAAAGCCGGTGGAAACAGGCAGGAACTTCATGAGAAAATACGCAGATATTCTATGGAAACTATTAATCTTGTCAAAGAAGAAGGTGCGGTTAATGATTTTGTTGAGCGGATCAAAGGGGATAAGGACTTTGCAGTAATTAAAGACAGATTAGATGATATATTAAAGCCGAAAAATTTTATTGGTAGAGCTCCTAAACAGGTGACTGAGTATATCTCGGAGGTTGCTAAGCCTTTGCTGAGAAAGTTCAGAAAGCTGCTTGGGGTAAACACAGAATTCAAGGTATGAATATTATAAGAAAGTTGTCCAGAAGCCTGGGTTTTACCTTGATTACTGACAGGAAAGTATGCGGAGAAAAGCTTACAGATATTATTAAAAATGCGATCGAAGGAGGAGTTGGAACCGTCCAGTTAAGGGAGAAAGACTTGAGTACCATTGATTTGTATAGACTTGCAAAGGAGGTACGAGTAATTACAAGGAATTGTGATGCGAGCCTGATAATTAATGACAGGGTTGATATTGCAATAGCAGTTGGTGCGGATGGTGTACACCTTGGCTGGAAGTCTTTGGAAATTGGTCTAGTGCGAAGAATGATAGGAGGTGAAAAATTAATCGGTTTTTCAGCACATAACCTTGAAGAGGCAGTGAGAGCTGAAAATTGTGGTGCAGATTACGTTACGATCAGCCCCATCTTTGATGCCACAAATAAAGATTATGTCATAAATCCATTGGGGGTAGACGTAATAGGAAAGTTAAAGAAAAAGATAAACATACCTGTTATTGCGTTAGGGGGTATAAACGAAAACAATATAAACAAAGTGATTAAAAGCGGTGCTGATGGAATTGCTGTAATATCCGCCGTTCTTCTATCTGACGATCCAAAACGCTCAGCTATATGTATTTGCGAAGAAATGAAAAAGAGAAGATTAGAATCTGAAAATAATATTTTAATTGGGAGTGATGATGCAATTATTTGACAACATAAAATTTGATGACAAGGGTCTTATACCGGCCGTTATAGTAAACGTAGCAGATAACAGAGTATTAACGCTCTGTTTTATGAATCGTGATGCCTTGGAAAAGACTATTGAAACGGGTAAAGTACACGTTTTTCGCCGCTCAAAAAACAGATTAATGATTAAAGGAGAAACTTCAGGCCATACACAGCTGGTAGAGGAGGTTTTTTTTGATTGTGAGGGCAAGTCGCTGGTAATCAAAGTAAAACAAAATGTCGCAGCTTGTCATGCCGGCTACATGTCATGTTATTATAGAAAGTACGATAATAAAACAGACAGTATCGAGATAAACGAAGAAAAAATCTTTGATCCTGAGAAAACATATAAGGGCTGAGAATAGTCAAAAATTGCTTGCAAAAGATTTTATTACGTATTAAATATGGAGTTTAATTTTGCCTGTCTATATTTAATTAACGATAAAAATTAGTAAGGGATTTACAGAACATGATGAACTTTATTAGACGTTTGTGGCTTGTGTTTACAGCTTTAGCAGTCTTTCTGGTACAGGGTTGTGTTGAAATGGAAGAACTGAGAACGGCTAATAGGCGGCAGGCAATCACTGTACGTAAGCAAATGGAAGAATTAGAAAGCCTTAGAGCAGAATTAAAAACACCTCCTAAGTTTCAAAACATATTTAAAGGGCAGAAATGGGCGGTTGTCATTGGTATTTCTGAATATGAGTTTTCAGGTAAACAGGGGTTGAGAACTTTACGATTTGCAGATGATGATGCAAAAGCATTTGCTGAATCACTTATAAAATTAGGTTGGAGCAATAGTCATATTAAGCTCTTAATTAATGAAAAAGCGACTAAACGTCAAATTGAAATTGCCATTGAGTCTTGGTTATCAAAAGCTGGTCCAGACGATCATATTGTTCTTTTCTGGGCTGGGCACGGATTTCCGGATCTTGAAAATCCGGCAAAGGTATATTTTGCTTGCTACGACACTAATATTTTTATACCTGTCACTGGATACCGTATGGATAGAGTTAGAGACGCATTGGAAGAAATAAAGCCGAAAAATGTGATTATGTTTGCAGATACCTGTCATGCCGGGAAGCTTATTACTAGAGATAATAGTGATATATCAATAGTTCCTCAAATTAACAAAATGATAAAAGAAAAGAAAATTCCAAAGGGCTGGGTTTTCATGGTTGGTGCGGACACAGACCGCCAAGCGATTGAACATACATCGTGGAAAAATGGTGCTTTTACACACTCGCTTATTAAAGGCCTATTAGGAGAAGCAGATGGTTTCCAGAGTTCGGGGATAAAAGATGGTGTTGTAACGATGGGTGAATTAAAAGATTTTTTACTCATATATATGCCAGAGGAAACCCAACAAGTGCTAGGTATAGCAAAACGGCCTATTATTACTACCAACATAGGTGATCCTGATATTTGGCAGCTCACATTGCATTCTTCAAATTAGAGTTCTGCTTAAGAACATATATCCAATTTCTATTTCACCATTGATTCACTTCGTAGCCGTGCTCATATTATTTTATCTATAAGTTTTAATTAGATATAAGAAAATAATGGCTACATGTATCAGTCGTACCAGTCGTTATAATCCTGAGAATCTTGATATTTTAGTTGTTCTGTGGATATGTTGTTAGAGTGTTAAGTAACAGATAACAGTATTCAGAAATTGCTTGCAAAGTACGTTATCACGTGTTATATTCATAACTTAAATTTTGTATGTCAATGTTAAACTCTTGTTTGCGTTTAGGGAGGCAAGCATAACATGAAAAGAAATATGGGGCACTTTGCACTCGTATTTTTTGTAGTAGCAGCCTTCTTGGTACAGGGTTGTACTGAATTGAAAAAACTTAATGCTCGTCAGGCCATTGCAATTCGCTATCAAACGACAGAGCTTGAAAAGTTAGAGGCAGAATTAGATGCTACCAATACAAAGTTAGATGCTGCAAATAAGCTAAACAGGGTTTATGAAGACCGTGCAAAATCAGACGCAGAAGTAAAGGCAAGACTTCGTTCTGAATTGGAGAGACTCGCTAGATCTATTGGCGGGGGCGCTGCTGTAAGAGATACGGCAGAGGGTCCTATGATTCAACTTCCAGAGACGATTTTATTCGATTCTGGCCTTGCAAAATTAAAGACTAAGGGCGAAATTGCTTTGGAAAAAATTGCCAAGCATCTTTCTTCTCATCCTACAGCTATGGTGAGAATTGATGGACATACAGATAATGATCCTATCGTAAAATCGAAATATTTATGGGAATCAAATCATCATTTATCGGCCGGAAGGGCGTTAAGTGTTCTACATTATCTTGTTAGTAAAGGTAAAATTGAGGAAAGCAGAATACACATTGCAGGTTATGGCCCAAACAGGCCGATATCATCTAATAAAACTAAAGCTGGTAAAATGCAGAACAGAAGAGTTGAGTTCCTCATCTTATCTCCTGAATCCAGTTAGAGAATCCTAAATATAATTTTTTATAGAAATCTTAAACACTTCTTACAAAACTTAAAAGCCTTGCTGGTAAGTAGAGGAAGATGTTGTAGGATGAAAAGTAAGGCAGTATGTCAAAGGCAGTAGAATCGCAAGAAAAAAAGGCAAAAAGTAACAGTAAGACATGGGATATCTTATGCTCTGTCAGACTTGCTGTTATTATAATAATTATAATGGCCGTTGCATGTATACTGGGGACGGTCATTCTTCAACAGAAATCCCCTGAAGAGTATATAAGCAGATATGGAGCAGGTCTGGCTAGCTTCTACTCGGCAATTCAGTTTACAGATATTTTTCATTCCTACTGGTTTTCGTTCCTTCTGGTATTACTATGTGTAAATTTAGGCTGTTGCACGGTTAAGAGATGGCGTAATACAGTTCTTCAGATAGGCTTTCTGGTTACACATATCAGTATAATCATGATCCTTATAGGCTGTGTTATTGACCTTCTTACAGGTGTAAAGGGTGGTGTTAATGTTTACGAAGGGCAGTCAGTAGACTATTATTTGACAAGGGGTGATTATAAGAAGGTTCCTCTCGACTTTCAGGTATATTGTGATGATTTTATTATCGAGAAACATCCTCCGAAATATAGGCTGATTACTTATGTAAAGGACAAAGATAAGCAAAAAGCGGTATCTATTACAGTAGGTAAGAAGATTAGAATACCAGGTACTAATTATGCAGCGACTCCTAAAGATTATATTGCCGATGCAGAAATTCAACATGAACCGATAAATCTATCTAATGAACCAAAGAATCCTGCTTTGTATATTCAGCTTGCTGACAGAGGCAATGTTACCGCAGAGGGATGGCTTCTTGCAAAAGATCGTAACTGGTATAGTGATGTTCAGCGTGGTCTAAAGATCGATTACGTTTGGGCAAATAATGATGAGCAGCATAAGAAATTAGCAAACGCTGCTGGAAAAGGCTCCAAACCAACGGTGAATATCAGAATAGCAGGAAAAAATATATCTAAAAGCGTGCCTGTTGAGAAAGGAAAGAAGTTTTCTATTGATGGTACTGAGTATGAAATGGAGATAAAGGAATTTGCATTGGATTACTCTAAGAGGCTTGTGCCTCTCAGTGAGCAAGAGCCAAATAATCCTGCTGTAATGGTGGAGATTACCGGTCCGCAGGGGAAAGACACCCGCTGGTCATTCGCGAAGTATCCAGACTATCGAGACAAGTCTCATCAGGAGATCTATAAGGACGTTAGTCTTTCATGTACCGTTCCTGAAAATTTTTCAGATGCTAAAAATAGAGTGCGGATTGCCCAGAGTAAAAGTGGAAAGAAGACTATTACATACGTAAAAGATGAAAAATTAGTAAGTATCAAAGATTGGGAGCTTGATAAGAATTATAATATTCCAGGGTCGGAACTGACAATCAGGATCGCAAAATATTTTCCGTCTCATAGTTTAAAAAGAAAAGTTGTTGAGAGGGACGGAGGACACGAAGGTCATAACCATGCTCCAGGCGAACATCATGGTAACCCTGCAGTTTTGATAGAGATGGAGGGGCCTAGAGGGAAAACAACAGAGTGGGTATTTGCACATACTCCTCCGCATTGGTATCCCGACAATAATTTTGCGGTTCTGTACGAAAAGTCAGGTATGGAAGTAAAGGATTATAAAAGTATACTGAGAGTTGTGGAAAATGGCAAAACCATGGTAACAAAAACTATTGAAGTAAATAATCCTTTAAAATATAAAGGTTTTGTTTTTTACCAGTCAAGCTATGATCCTGAAGGAGAGAGATATACGGGACTACAGGTTACAAAGAATCCTGGTATCATAGTCGTGTACGCTGGGTTTATTCTTTTGTGTTTAGGCGTAATCTTTATCTTTTACATAAAACCTTTTTTAAGGCGTAAATTGAAGAAGGGGCAAAAGATAGAGGAATATTATTCAGAAGAAGAGATGTTGGCTGAACATATTGAGTAAATAGTATTGCAGTGTTTAACGTTTATCGTATAACAAATATAGAGAAGAGAGGTGTATTATGCTGAGCTTGACATTTTACGTGTATATCGCAGCTATTGTTGCTTATATTGTTAGAGAGATTTGGAGAGCGAAAACAATGCGGTGGGTCGCTTTTGGCATATTTGCCGGCGGCTTTATATTAAATACTATAGTAGTGCTGACCAGGTGGGCAGAAGCACAACACGCTCCAATGTCTGATAAATATGAATCTTTTGTATTCTTTGGATGGAGTATTGCACTTGTTTACCTGATTTTTGAGCTTGTTACCATCTTTATTGTCAAGGTACATGAATCTCGTCTGGGTATTATTGGTGCCCTACAAGGTGTACTGGCTGCATGGATGATTTGTTCTGCGCTGAGTATTGATAATACAATTAAAGAGCTTCCTCCGGCATTGCAGAGTAAGTGGCTAGTCACTCACGTAATATGTTATTTCCTGTCTTATTCCGCGCTGAGTATGTCGTTCTCCGCTGCTATCGTACATTTAATACGAAAAGCTTTTGTTTCAGATAAACAGAAAGAGGCTGTTGCCGCGTCAGAGACTCAAACGAAGAAGGACTATAGTTTTGACAAGCTTGCCTATATCGCTGTTTCTATTGGGTTTCCATTTTTAACCATCGGCTTGATTACAGGCTCAATATGGGCAAAAGGGGCCTGGGGTACTTACTGGGGCTGGGATCCTAAGGAGATATGGTCTTTGATCAGCTGGCTTGTTTATTTAACTTATATGCATCTGCCTTTGATGCTGCCTAAAACAAGTATTAAGAAATCGTTTAGACCTATATTGCTTTCTATCATTCTGTTGATCGCTTTCCCCATAGTCTTGTTTACTTTTATGGGCCTGCATAAGCTTCCAAGTTCTGCAGACAGTGATCATATATACGCGGAATAAGAGTTAAGTAATTGATGTAATTTTACAGAGACTCATCGGGCCTTTCAGCGCATACATGTCTGCAGCTGAAGGGCCCTAATCAACCATATCTCAATATCACTCCATCTATGCATTTTAACATGGTATTTATATTGTAAAAAATAATATTTACAATTTCCGGGAATAACTATATTCTAGGCTTTGACATTTATGTATAAGGAATTTTAGTTAATACGAGTATCACTGATTTATTAGAGTTGTTATACAGAATAGTATGGAAATTGCAAGATTACATATGGTCATCGAAGGAAATGTACAAGGTGTTTTTTTCAGAGCAAATACAAGAGAGGAAGCTTGTAGATTAGGTCTGACCGGCTGGGTGATGAACTGTCCTGATGGGCGTGTTGAGGCTGTTATTGAAGGCGGTGTGGATAAGATTGATCAGATTATTAAATGGTGTAAAAAAGGGCCTCCTGGTGCAGTGGTAAGTAATGTGGAGACAGTTTGGGAACAACCAACCGGTGAGTACGATACGTTTTCAATAAAATATTAGCTCATTAAAGCCTCAAGTCTGAAAATGAACTAACTTGACTAAAGTTATTGAAAAACGGAAATTATCAATTTTTGTTTAACTTGTGTCTTTCGTCTCTTCATGATTAATATAAAGGAGTATGAGAATGGGATTGTTGTATCTGTTAAGGTACAGCCAAATTCAAGTAAAGATCAGGTCATCGGGAAGCACGCTGATCAAATTAAAATTTCTGTTTCCGCCGCACCAGAAAAGGGCAAGGCGAATAGAGCTGTAATAAAGGTACTTTCTCAGTGGCTTGGTATCAAAGATTCAGATATACAGATTATTTCCGGTGAAACATCAAGAGTAAAGAAAGTGTTTATACGAGATATTAGTGAAACAAATATAACAGGATTATTAAATATATGAGTTATAAGGATACAATAAATTTGCCCAAGACAAAGTTTTCCATGAAAGGGAACCTGGTTCAAAGGGAACCGGAATTTCTTAAAAAATGGGATAAGGAAGATCTCTATTCGCAAATACGAGAAGCCAGAGCAGGTGCAGATAAATTTATTCTGCATGATGGGCCCCCATATCCTACCGGTGACCTTCACATAGGAACAGGATTAAACAAGATATTAAAAGATATAATAGTACGTTTTTATACAATGAGGGGTTACGATGTTCCCTACGTACCAGGATGGGATTGCCATGGTCTGCCAATAGAGCACAGAGTTTTGCAGGAACTTGGATCAAATGCAAAGGGTATGGAGAAGATTGATATAAGAAAGAAATGTAAGAAATATGCAGAGAAATTTGTAAAAGTACAAATGAAGCAGTTTAAGGCTCTTGGTGTTTCCGGGGATTGGGAATCTGCATACCTGACTTTTACTCCACAATATGAATCTGGAATAATCGAGGTATTTGGAAAGTTGGTAGAAAAAGGGTATGTTTATAGAAGCCTGAAGCCCATTCACTGGTGTATGTCCTGTGAGACTGCTCTTGCTGAAGCTGAGTTAGAGTATCATGACAAAACCAGCCCTTCAATTTATGTTAACTTTAAACTATTAGAGTTACCAATAGGTATTTTCCCGAATATTCAGGATGAAGATGTTTACATGTTGATATGGACGACTACTCCATGGACATTACCTGCTAACATGGCAATAGCATTGCATCCGGAATTTCAATATACAGCCATTAGATATTTAAATCCTAAGACAGAGAAGAAGCAGGTTTCAATTGTTGCAGAAGATCTGGTAGACTCTGTCATGAAACTGCTGGAGATAGAAAGTTACGAGCGTCTGGGTACTGTCAAAGGCAGCTCCATGGAAGGCTTGAAATATCAGCATACTATAATGAAGCGTGAGGGCTCAATAGTCCTTGCAAATTACGTTACCCTTACTGATGGTACCGGATGTGTGCATACTGCGCCGGGCCATGGACAGGACGATTACCAGACCGGCTTGAAATACAACATTCCAGTAGTCAGCCCGGTTGACGCAAGCGGTATTTTTACGGAAGAAGCCGGTGATTTTGCAGGACAGAATATATATGATGCCAACAAATTTATTGCTGAGAGACTTGATACATTAGGTCTTTTATTGAATATTGATAAGATAGGGCACTCTTATCCTCATTGTTGGCGTTGCAGGAATCCCGTAATTTTCAGAGCGACGGAACAGTGGTTTGTGGGAATTGACCATCAGGGTCTCAGAACAAATGCTTTAGATGAGATTAAGAATTCAGAATGGGTTCCATCATGGGGTGAAGTTCGACTCTCAAATATGATAACTGACCGTCCTGACTGGTGTATTTCGAGGCAACGTTCATGGGGGGTTCCAATACCGGCTTTTTATTGTACAGGTTGCAAAGAGACACTTTTAGATGTGAATGTTGTGAATCATGTTCGTGACATGTTCTTAAAACATGGGGCTGACAGCTGGTTTTATAAGGAGACAAATGAGTTCCTGCCGGAAGGCACAAAGTGTCCTCAATGTGATTCTACAGATTTTGAAAAAGAGAACGATATTTTTGATGTATGGTTCGAATCCGGTTCCAGTCATCACTCTGTATTGAATAAACGTGATGAGTTATCCTTCCCGGCAGATATATATCTCGAGGGGAGCGATCAACATCGTGGCTGGTTTCAGCTCTCCTTGCTTCTATCTGTTGCTGCGTGGGATGCTGCTCCATTCAAAACTGTACTGACACATGGATTTGTAGTTGATGAGCATGGTAAAAAGATGTCTAAATCGCTTGGTAATTTTGTGTCAGTTGGAGATGCACTGAAGGAGTTAGGAGGTGATATTGTAAGGCTGTGGACCTCTTCGATGGAATATCGGCATGAGATGCACGCTTCACCTGAAATTATTCATAAAACATCAGATCCTTATAGACGTATCAGGAATACGTTCAGATATATTCTGGGCAACTTATCTGGGTTCGATCCAATGAATGATTCAGTAGAGTATGCACAAATGTCTGAGATTGACCGATGGGCACTGCATAAAACAGAAGAGCTCATAACCTCTGTAACGTCAGCGTATGAATCCTTCCAATTTCATCGTGTCTATCACAATATCCTCAATTTTTGTGTGGTAGAGATGAGTTCGTTTTATTTTGATATTATGAAGGACCGGTTATATACATTTTCAAAGAGTTCTGTTGAACGACGGGCAACACAGACTGTTCTTCACAGGATAAATTCAGTATTGGTAAGACTTCTTGCTCCCGTTCTTGTGTATACATCAGAAGAGGTGTGGCAGGAGATTAACCATGAGAGTAATAGTGTTCACTTGTCCAAATGGCCGGTTAGTAACGAAGAATACACTGATAATGCGCTTAACGATAAGTGGGAAAAGATTATCAAGGTCAAGACGGATGTGGCTAGAGAACTGGAAGCAATGCGAGCGGCAAAACAGATCGGCAGTTCCCTAGAGGCCGCGGTTGACCTCCATTCAGAAGACCCAGAAATTCACAACTTGTTAAAAGAGAATGAAAGTGATCTTCCAATGATTTTAATTGTATCTGATGTTAATGTAAGTAGTGAATCACTAGAGTCTTCAAATAATGGAGAGATATTTGAAAAACTATTCATTAAGGTAAAAGTTTCAGACAGCGATAAATGTGACAGGTGTTGGAACTACCGTAAAGAAGTCGGCAAGATAGAAAAATATCCAACCTTATGTAATCGATGTGCAGAGGTTATTGAAGAAATAGCGGTCCAAGAATGATTTCTATACTATAATTGCAAGATAATACTCGCTTGCATAAAGTCAATCTTTTTAGCTTGTTACCCACAATTAATTAATAATTCCTCTTTTTTCGACATCCCCTTATGATTACATGTCGCTGCAAGGTATACAGTAGTTGATTAAATCAGCAAATAATTAATATGTTTAAAAAAGATCATGCCTTGAAAAAAAGATCGATCAGTATATTTACCTGTCAGCAATCTGTTTTTTTGTTTAAAAAATAATCTTGAAATATCATTTCTGTTTTCTTAGTATCATCATCCAGTAATTAATATTATAAGCTTTTGAAGATACACTGTTTAGGTTTAGATATAATATAATCAAGAAACTTATAACAAATGTTTTATATTTAAAAACTCACATCTCCATTATAAAAACACCGTTAATATGAACTTTATTATAGAATTTTCACCGAATGAAAAAACATGTCAAGAACTAGCTTCATTGCCTTTAGATGCTCTTTCTATTGCAGATAAGTTTTACTGGATAAATATTGAAGAAAAGAATGTAACTGAAGAACATGAAATATTAAAGATTTTAAAGATCGAGAAATCTTCTTTTAGAAATTACACTTCTGATAACACTATTCCTCTTTGTGAACAGACAGAGCACTACATGAATATTGATATGCTTGATTTTAAGAGTGAGGGGGAAAAAATAGTTCCTTGTAAACTTAAAGTGATGTTGGGGAAAAACGTTTTTCTTACTGTACACGAAGAACCTCAAAGAATCTTAGATAAGTTAAAAGAGGAATATTATAATAATTTCCTTATTGCAGGCAAGAGTCCGGGGTTCCTGATTTTCTTAATATTTGATTTCTTTATTGGTAGCGTCCTTCTTATATTATATAGCTTGGATAAAGAAATGGATGAAATAGAGGGTGAAATATCTAAAGGCAGATTCACACAAGAAACTCTTCAGGACATCTTTCGAATAAGGAAGAGTATACTCCAAATTAAGAAGTCGGTAGAACCTGCCAGTAATATTTTGATGAAGATATCATCACGCAAAACACCATTCATCTCTGACGAATGTCGATCATTCTTGAAGAATCTGGACGGTAATATGAATCGTCTTAGAATAGATCTGGATTCTTTCCGTGAATTGATTATAGGTACAATGGAATTCCATATGTCAATAGCATCAAAACAATTGAATGAAGTCATGAAGGTCTTATCTATTGTTGCCACCATAATGATGCCACTAACTTTTCTTGCTGGTATTTACGGGATGAATTTTAAGCATATGCCTGAGTTAAGCTGGCCCTACGGATATTTTGCGGTTTTGGGAAGTATGGGTATTATATCTTGCTCACTCTTTTGTTTATTTAAGATAAAAAAATGGATTTGAAACACGCATATTTAACTTCATCAATTCCACTAAATTCTTGTAATTTAATTCTCACAGATTAATCATTGCATTACTTGCTCTTCTGGACAAGTTGATGATATTAATCAATCAGTCTTTTTCTTATTATATAATTAGTCATGAAATTACTGTAAAAAAGGCTCTCTTTGTCGCGAAATAATTTCGGAAAAAATACAATTAAGATCTTAAAATTAGCAAGAATTTCGTGTTAATAATTTTGAATACATTATACAAGTCTTACTGCTCCAAAATTTGTATAACTGTAAGTGACCTAATCATATTGGCTTATGAGTCTCATGCATGCAAATTGTACTTGGATATAGTTTAATGGTACGAATATTGCTCTCATAGAGTAAAATAATTTATTTTTTTAAAGTAAGGAGGAAATTAATGTTTTATTCATTCTTAAACGTGATCAAAACTGTTTCAAAAGTGCCTAAAAAGTGTCTGGCACTTCCTTTTATGTTTGCTGTTCTTTTTAGCTTTTCTACGATTGCTGGAGCTGCAGAAAAGTTGATTGTTGGAGATGAAGCCCTCGCTAAGGATTTTCATGAATTACATGAGAGGGGTGATATAGAGAAGGAGTTTCATATCTATGTCACTGATGGATACATAGAGATGGCAGATGGTGAATTTATCTATCAGTGGGGGTTTACTCATGCTCCAAATTGGGAAGATGTAGGAGAAATTAAGACTGTTGAAGAGAGAGATGCTAAACTATTGCCAATCAAGGTTCCTGGTGACGAGATGCGTTTCCATTCCGGAAGGAATTATATTGTGGTACTACATAATGCCGGCTGGTATGAAGCTGAAAAGCATTCTGGGATTCAACACGTAGCACATACAATTCACTGGCACGGTCTTGATCTGATACCTGCAGTTGACGGTATCCCTAATATTCCATATCCTTCTGTTTTCCCTCATGAGAAATTCAGATATTTTTTGTCAATACCTGATGATATTGAAGGCTCATATATGGGACATTGCCATGTAGATTCAACAAATCATATTATGGCCGGACTGTATTTCCCTATTGTTATAGAAAAGGAGAAGAACGAAATTTATGGTTATAAGTTTGACAGGGAGTATACTCTGTTTTTTTCTGAAATAGACAGCGAATATATGGAAATGCTTAGAGACAAGGGAAATATTAAAGACGGGTTGAGCTGGAAATCAAATTACTTTACATTAAATGGTAGAATTTTTATGGACAAGCTGGATAACCCTTTGTCTACAATTAATGATCCTAAAACAAGGCTGGTTGCTTATGATGGCGAAACTGTCCTGGTAAGGTTGATGGCAATTGGATATGATCATATATTTGCCTGGCATCCGCACGGTTATCACGGATTGATCATTGGAACTGATGGTAGAAGACATCCAGCACCGTATCAGAAAGACACCATATTAATAGGATCTGGTGAACGATATGACATTTTATATAATATCCCGAATTTCTCATCACAGTCTACATGCCTGTCATGTAATCGTGGTCCCGGCATTACTATTGCTCATGACCATAATTTAATGGGAATGGTTAGTGGAGGGATATATCCTCATGGTGGATTAACTATCTTTGACGTAAGGCCAAAAACTGAGCAAATGCTGAGTGGTAATTGATGACAAAAGAAGTGTTTTGATTTTATAAACTTTGGACTGTTGAGGGGAAAGGTTTATTCCTTTCCCCTCATATAGTCAAAACTTGAGCCTTGTTTTCATCGTTCTTAGATTAGACCATGTATCTGAAAAGATAATACTATTATCATTCTTTAAAATTTAATATGCTAATCCTGTTAATTAAATTTTCGAGTAGTAAATTAATATTCAGGTTATAGTCTACATTTTTGATAGACTCTAAAATCTCATCAATAATGTTTAATATATGTTCCTGTGTTAAATGGCTGACAGGTCGTATGTCTTCTTCAAGGTTTGCGTTGAAAAGGACTATTTTTTTACGATAAGCACCTTTTCCATTTCTAATTTTAACTATTAGCAGGTCACGGTAGAATTGTAAAATACAATTTAAAATGCTCTTAAGAGTTTGTCTTTTCTCCTCTAATGTATTTGCCGTACTTAAATATGAATCAATAATTTCCTGAGCAAAGGCAAGGTTGTCTACGTTAGGTTCCGTCATTCGACTAACAACATAATTATTAATTTCATAATAATTACTATCTACCAGGTCCAACGCATTTCCCAGGCTTCCATTGCAAAACCTTGAGACCCATCCAATTTTGTTTTCATCAGCGTCAGATTTTGCAGTCAATTTGTTTGCTATTATATTGGCTGGTATTGAGTGAAACCTAATAATCTGACATCTTGATCTGATGGTTTCTTTTATCAGTCCGAGAGAGTTGGTGATTAGAATTATTAAAGTGTTAGGTGAAGGTTCTTCAAGTGTTTTCAATAGACAGTTTGAAGCCTCTTCATTCATCCTGTCGGCTTCATTAATAATGAATATTTTATAGTCAGATTCCAGTGGGCTAAGCTTTACAGAATTCTGTAAATTTCTAATATCCTCAATTTTAATAAATTTTGAATTTTCTATAATCCCTATCCAGGAAACGTCAGGATGGCTTTGTTTTTCTATTCGAATGCAGTTTCGGCATGAATTACAGGAATCTATTTTATTATTTACGCAATTAAGAGCTTTTGCAACTTCTTTTGCAAATAAGGCTTTTCCAACTCCATTCTGTCCGTTAAATATAAATGCGTGAGAGAGGTGGTCGGTTACTATTGCTTTTTTGAAGAGGTCTATTATGTGATCCTGTGCGAGAATATCGGTAAAAGGCATAACTCCAGGTACAAAAAGCAGCTTTATGAATTAAGATTGTTAAATCAGCGTTCAATTACATAGAAGAACAATATATTGTACTTCTAAAATAAAAGGCAGATCATCATTCAAAACACATAGTAACGATAGTCAACGGTTTATTCAATTGGCATTGATATTAACAGACAGAGATTAGTTGCTTAAGGCTCTATTGTTTCTATTGTAGCAATAACATCACCAACAGTTACCACATCACCTTCCTGAGCCATAATTTCAATTAATTTACCGGTACTGGTTGCAGCAATGCTCAAATTTGCTCTATTCGTTGAAACTTCAAGAATGTCGTCACCTTCTTCAAACTCTTCATCTTCTTCGATATGCCAGAAAGAAATAGTAATTTGGTCTTCCGTTTCGAATCCGATATCGGGCAGCAGAAATTCTTTTTGCATCTTTTTTATATATAAAATTGGTTGATAAAGTTATGTATAAATAAAGCAATCAAATTATACAAATGGTAAATTTGTTGTCAATAGCGAGTAGTATAAAAATGATTTTCTAATTTTTTTAAGTAATAATATAGTAGCAAAAAAATATAATGTCAATATAGTGAATTTCATTTTTTTATTGACTTTAGGGTGTTGAAAAGATATCGCTATATCATTAATCAATACGGATATCTAAATATATTCAAGATTATTAATCAGTTGATAAATTCAGTATAATTTATCTCTTTAGAGGATTCCCTGCCTGCGTGGGCATAGAATACATCAAATAGTAAATATTAAACATCACACTGTTTACATGATAATATAAACATAATAGTCGATATAATTAATTAAATATTATTTACTATATTACCTTTGATTAATTATGTGTTGCATAACATAAATATGTTCGTTGAATGGTAACAATAACAGGTCCTAGCTGGAGTTGACAGGTGTTTAAAGAAAATTTAAAAAAATCAGAATTAGTAGAACGTATAAATTGGCTGATCCTTATGCGTTGGATTGCTATTTCAGGCTTGTTCATTACAATTTATATCTTCAGTAGTGTTTTTAAAGTTGTTGAACAGGTCAAGCCATTATATGCTGTAGGCATAATTATTCTCTTAACAAATACAGGCTATTTTTTTTATAGAAATGCTCTCAGGATAAAATCTTTTTCTTCAGTGCAGTTGCATGCGGGCATACAAATCATGACAGATCATTTTTTCCTTATGTGCCTGATATACTTTGCAGGCGGTATTGAAAATCCGTTTATTTTTTATTTTCTCTTTCATGCTATAATAGCTGGTATATTTTTAGAGAAAAAGTATAGTTATCTTCAAGCATTGTTTGCTTCAAGCCTGTTCGCGTTATTTTTAATACTTGAATATCATTCCATAATACCCCATCAGCCATTAAAAACTTTTTCTACTTTTAAATACGGAGACGAACTTTGGCATTCTGAAGTTTACATATTGTGTGTCTTCTTCGCGCTTGCCAGCACTATTTTTATTTCGGTATTTTTTGTGACCTCTATAATGGATAGGTTGAGAAAAAGCAGAGATGATGTATTATTTGAGATTAAATCTACATTAGAGAATATGGCGGAAGGTGTTATTTTTATAGACCCGAATGATAAGGTTACAATGTGCAACAGGGAAATTGAAAAAGCATGGAAAATTAAAAGAGAAGATATATTAAATAAGTCTGTAAAGGATGAGCAGCTTCCTTACATAGGAGGGGTCGCATTAGATATTACTAAAGGTTTCAAAAAGAAAATAGAGACATCACAGCATCAGGAAATAAAGACTAAGGACGGATTCCTTTACAACACATATTCTGCAGTATTTGATCCAAGTGGCAAATACTGGGGTACTGTATTAACGAGTCATGATATAACAGAGAGAAAGAAGCTGGAACAGCAATTGTTGCATTCTGAGAGGCTAGCAACGATTGGTGAAATGTCAGCTAAGGTTGCTCACGAAATAAGGAACCCTCTTAGCTCAATTAGTTTAAATACGGAATTATTGTACGATGAAATCAGCAATGATAACGGAGGGAAGAAAAGCGATGCAGAGAATTTGATACAGTCTATCTTGAATGAAGTAGATACTTTAACTGAAATGAGCGATGAGTATCTGCGGTTTGCAAGATTTCCAAGATTGGAGACGAAACCCGCATCTATTAATAACGTTTTAATGGAACTTTCGAAATTCTTTAATAAAGAACGGTTACAGAGAGGTATCGCTTTAAAAGAGAATTATGCGCCCGATCTTCCGCTAATATTGCTCGATACAAATCAGATAAAACAGGCGTTTCTTAATATACTTAAGAACTCTTTTGAGGCAATGCCTGAAGGTGGCAAGATAAGTATTTCTACAAGGTTGAAAGATAATAATATTGAAGTAAATGTTACTGATACCGGCTACGGTATTAGCAAGGACGATATTCAGAGAGTTTTTGATCCGTTTTATAGCGTAAAAGTTAATGGGACAGGTTTGGGTCTTGCGTTGACGATGAAAACTATAGAAGGACATGGTGGAGAAATAATTTGTAAGAGTGCAATAGATAAGGGCACGACTATGGTAATTAGTTTTCCAGTGGACAGTTGTGGAAAGGATATAATTGAATAGTACATTAAAACAATCAGTTTTAGTTGTTGATGATCAAGAGAGTATCAGACTTGCACTATCAAGGATACTTTCTAAAGAAGGCTATGAAGTATACCTGGCCGATGACGGTGAAAGTGCGTTGGATATTTTGCGTGAGAAAAAGATAAATGTTATGCTTTCTGATCTGAAAATGAATAAAATGGATGGTCTTCGGCTGCTTAAGGCTTCAAAGTTGATCAAGCCGGAGGTGGAAGTCATATTAATTACCGCCCACGGGACAATTGAGAAGGCTGTTGGTGCAATGAAGGATGGTGCTTATGATTTTATAACAAAACCTTTCAAAAAAATCATTATTGCCAATATGATCAGAAAGGCAATCGAGAAACAGGCTCTTGTCGTAGAGAATAAATATTTACATGAGCAGCTTGCGCATACCGAGCACGACAGACATGAAGACATTATTGGGCAAAGTGACGCAATGAGTGAGGTTATAAAGTTAGCAGAACAAGTAGCGCCAAGTCAGGCATCAGTATTAATTCAAGGTGAAAGTGGTACCGGGAAGGAGGCTATAGCATCACTTATACACAGTATAGGGACTAGAATGGATAAACCGTTTGTTAAAGTAAGCTGTGCGGCTTTGCCGGATTCACTTCTGGAATCCGAGCTCTTTGGTTATGAGAAGGGAGCGTTTACAGGCGCTGTTAACCAGAAAGAGGGACGTTTTGAATTGGCTCATAATGGTACTTTGTTTCTAGATGAAATTGGTGAAATAACTCCATCAATACAGGTTAAATTACTACGGGTTCTGCAAGAGGGTGAATTTGAACGTTTAGGAGGTACAAGCGTTTTAAAAAGTAATGTACGAATAATTTCAGCAACTAATGTAGATCTTGCAAATGCAATAAGAGAAAAGAAATTTCGAGAAGATTTATTTTACCGATTGAATGTGATTACAATAGATATTCCACCTCTTAGAGAAAGAAAAGAAGATATTCCCCTGCTGATAAGTCATTTCTTTAAAATCTATCAGAAAAAAAATAACAAGAAAATTGATGGCATCTCTGAAGAGGCATTGGATATTTTGACTGCTTATCAGTGGCCTGGCAATGTACGAGAATTAAAGAATGTGATTGAAAGGGCTGTTGTTTTAGCACAGGATGTAGTCATTACGGAAAAGGATCTTCCGGGAAATATTGCGGGTGGCAGGGTTGAAGAGCGTAAATTTTCTATACCTTTCGGTATGCCATTACGTGAGATTGAGAAAAAGATAATTGTCGAAACACTGAAGCGTTCAAAGGGTGACAAGGAAGTAACTGCAAAATTACTTGGTATAACTCCCAGAACCATCTATCGCAAGATGAATTCACTGGAAGAAGAGGAAAAGCGTGATGAATTAAATAAAGAAGAGGCAAGAAGCGAAGAAATAAGGAAGGAAGAAAAAAGGCGTGAAGAGCAGAGGAGAAGAGAGGAAGAAGAGGCGAACGATAATATAAACAGTTGATATTTTTTTAAGTTTTAATAAGTGCGTATTACGTATTAATGAATATTTAATTTTATTGTAATAAAAGCAATATTGCTTAGGTCAGGATATGCAATTAAGAGAGCAACAACTACGACTCTATGTCATTTGACATTGTGTCATCGTTTTTGTACTGTAAAAGCTGAGTGTGACAGAATGTCAAATGTGAAGGTAATCTAAAAATAACCTTTTGGCTAAGAGATTATCAATCAATTGTCATATATATATGCATTTTAAAATGTTATATGCAATGAGTTAATATATGATTTTAGGCGAGAAAGTACGTGGCACATTTATTGCTTATTTCTACTTTTCTTATATTTATGATTATTTGTTCATATTTCGTTAACAAATTGGTCATAGATCTTGCTGTAACATAATCAATATCATAATAGTAGAATATATTTCTTCTGGAGGGGAGAAGTGGGTATTGTAGGCTTTTGCAGTGATTATTGTATGAAATTAAAAGCATATAACATTTTCTGAAAAAGTCATTCCATATACATCGCAAGATACATTTTCATTTCCAGAAAATAGCACGATATTAGTGGTTTTTGCTTAGCTGTGTTTATATCAGCGCTTACAGCAATATTTGTTGTTTTGTAGAGCTATTGTATTATTATCAATACACGAAATTGTAAGTTTTATCATTTTTGATGTTGAGTTTTTTTTGTTTTAACATATAATGATTTACTGACTTTTTGATACGTACATCTTTAAAATTCATTTAAAATTTTAGTGGAGGTAATAGTCATGTTGAGAGGCCTTATACGAAAGTCTGTTTTCCTGGGAAGCGCTTTTGCTGCAATGTTCTTTTTATGTAGTAGTGGGGTTTTCTCACAAAGCCTTGAGCAGGAAGCAACGGTAGAAGAAAATATACCCACTGAAGAGGGGCTAACTGTTAAATTCGTGAATACGGATTTAAATGGGGCTGAAGATGCCCTGAAGCAGGCGCCGTCATATACGGTGAATTTACAGATACAGGATAGAGCTTTTCCAAACGGAGGAGGCTCTGTGCAGGAAGTTGAGATTAGAGGTATACATAATGGGAATACAATTTTCTTTGGAGTTAATTGGAATGATTCAACAAAGAATGACAGGGCTATTAAACATGAAGATTTTAGGGATGCAGTTGGTTTGATGTTCCCTCTTGGTATTGTAAAAATATCTCCTGAAACCCCTTTCAGCCCAAGAATGGGTGACAGGGGTAAAGCTGTAAACATATGGCATTGGAAAGCAGATTGGGAACGTGATCTTCAGGCAGACGGTGGATATGAACATATGGAAGATCAGTACCCAAACATGTGGCATGACTTTGATTCTGATCCGCATCCTTGTGAATTCAATAAAACAGTACATGACAGTGTTGACCTTTTGGCAGGCGGATTAGCAGCAGGATCCCTGCTTTCAAGGTCCAGGGAGACCACAGTTGAAGATTTGAATGCCGTGGGTTTTGGTACACTTACCTCCCAGACACATCAGGATGTCAACGGTATAGGCGACTGGGCTAATGGTAGATGGGATGTTATTATTTATAGACCGTTGTCAACACCGGATGAAAATGATGTTCAGTTTACTGCAGGTGGATCTACATTCTTTAATATGGCGGTCTGGAATGGAGAAGAAGGTGATAGAAATGGTCTTAAGTCTGTCAGCATAAGATGGAGGCCAATTACATTAGAGCCTGCAAGATAAGCAGAATAACAAATTAATGATACTACTTAAGTAAACTAAATAGATTTTAAGGAGGAATATTATGACACTTGTTCACAATTGGCAGCTTGGGAGAACGATGGAGTACCCATACTTCGAATCAAGGCCGGAACATCAGTTTGCCGCGGTCTTTAATACAAACAGATGTATTGCCTGTCAGACCTGTACGATGGCCCATAAAAGTACATGGACATATAGTAAAGGGCAGGAGTATATGTGGTGGAATAATGTCGAAACAAAGCCGTATGGCGGATATCCTCAGCATTGGGACCAGAAAATATTGCAGATGTTATGGGATAACGGTAACAATCCAATGGAATGGTTTACAGGTGCAGAAGATAAGGATGAACTTAAAGCCCCTTACGGACTTTATAATGGAGATACTATTTTTGAGCTTGCCAAAAGTAAAGGCCTTAATCAGGTAGCAGTTGGTTATATTCCGGATGACAAAGAGTGGAGATTCCCTAATATTTATGAGGATACTGCTGCAAGTGAACAAACTAATTATGAGACGGGAGCTGCCAAGGAATCTTCCGAGCTGCCTGAGCATAAGAGATGGTTCTTCTATCTCCAGAGAGTATGTAACCACTGTACATATGCAGCATGTCTTGCAGCTTGCCCGAGGAAGGCTATTTATAAACGTAAAGAAGACGGTATCGTTTTGATCGATCAGAAGCGATGCAGAGGATACAGAAAATGCGTTGAGCAGTGCCCTTATAAGAAGCCGATGTATCGAGGTGAAACAAGAATGTCCGAAAAATGCATCGCTTGCTATCCAAGAGTAGAAGGTAAAGATCCTATAACAAAGGGCAGGAGAATGGAAGCAAGATGTATGGTTGCCTGTGTAGGTAAGATAAGGCTGAACGGGCTTCTGACAGGTGATTATAAGAAGCCAGATCCAAAGAATCCTATGGATTGGTTGATTCATATACATAAAGTTGCATTACCTCTTTACCCTCAATTCGGTACAGAGCCAAATATTTACTACATTCCGCCAAGATGGGCTCCAAGAAATTATTTGAGGCAGATGTTCGGCCCGGGCGTGGACGAAGCTCTTGATAAGTACGCTGCACCTTCCAGAGAACTAATGGCAGTGCTGGCGCTATTCAGGACAACACAGACCATGATTTCCAGATTCGAAATTGAAGATGGAAAGAAAATTTATGAATCTGAAATAATGGGTAAAAAGGTTGAAGTATATAACGATACTGTTATTGGTTTTGCTGCAGACGGTACTGAAATGGTAAGGTTAAAAATTGAAGAACCTACCTGGGAGAGCGATGAGAAACGAATGATCACATACTAAGGCTTTATTAAACTATTAACTTGAAAAGTTGATTTAGGGAGGAAATTGAAGATATGAAATATACGAGAATACTATGTGTCTTTAGTATATTTGTCTTTATAGGTATTGGATTTACAGGAATTAATCATGTAGGAGCTGCAGATTTTGAGGCATTTAAATCAACAGAAGACCCGGGATACCATCAAAGACACAACGGTAATATCGAATGGCATTTGTTTCATGATTCAGCCGAAGCAAATCATGATTGTGATAAATCATGGCAGCAGAGAATCAGTGATGCTGAAGGTACTTCCAGGCTAAGCCATCTAACTCCTGCAACAAATGCAGAGTCTAAAGAACATAATCCATGTCCGCTGTGTGGAAAACCTACATATTTCTGGATAACCGGCGGTATTGACAGTGCTTCTGAAAAACTCATTAAGGCAGACTATCCTAACTGGAGCAAATCAGACGGTGCTTGCCGTAACTGCTTTGAGTGTTATGAACTCAGGACAGGTAATTATTTTGGTGGCAAACCAGCAGCAACTACTACAGACGAATATGTTATCGGCTACGATAAGTCAGACAGGATTCGTGATTACTTTACGAACGTAAAGTAAATAATTAAAAGTAATAAGCATTTGAATAAGATTTAAATATTGAGGATAGATATGGGAATTCAAATCAGTGAAAGCGTCGAAGAACTGCTCGCTGCGAGTCAGGTCTATCAGTTTCTTTCAACATGTCTTCTTGAACCAAACAAAAGGGCATTAGAGACTCTTAATAACGAAGACTATATGTCAGAGGTGAAAAGTTGCATCTCAGTTAGCGGTAACAATGAAATGATAGAAACCTTTAACTTACTTCATAAAGTGCTGAAAGACGCAGATGTTGAAAAATTGGAGAGAGGATATCGTGCTACATTTGGTGGTGCTACTGTCGCGATGGATTGCCCTCCATATGAAATGTACTATAGTGGTTCACAAATATGGCAGCAGACTCAGGACCTTGCCGATATTTCTGGATTCTATAAGGCATATGGGATTGAAATGGAACAGGACACAACTACAACCAGGTGGGACCATGTAGCTGTTGAATTGGAGTTCCTGCATTTCCTGACATATAAACTTGCATATGCGATAGAAAACCATAGTAAAGAAGAGCAGGAATCGTGCCTTGCCGCCAAGAAGAAGTTTCTGTATGCCCACATTGGCAGATGGATTAAGGCGTTTTCAACTTCAGTTGTCAAAAAAACACCTGAAGACTTCTATCGCCAGGCAGCAACGTTAGCAACTATTTTTGTTCACTTAGAGATGACTAAATTATCTGTTGATGCAGATGAAATAGATGAATATATGGGCAACGAGCCTGATTACCTCCAGAGACTTGAAGGTAAGAGTGCTATGGCCTGTGACTCATGTATGGATGAGGAGAAGTATGACTAAATTACAGGAAGAGCAAATTGGATCTCTTGAAATCATATACGATCAGCAGTTGGTTGATGACATCGTATGCAAGGGATTGGCTGTTCAGGAGGCAGCCGGTGACCTTACTTTGTATAATGAGTATCACGGGAAAAGAAATGAGATCTATGATCTGGAGGAGGAAAGAAGGCCAAAAAAATTCAGGGAACTGGACAGTGATTTTTTCAACAGATTGGGCTATGATGTATATTTAAAAGAGATATTTGAAGAGTTTCCTGACATTGAAGAAAAGATAAAAGAGGTACATGTCAGGAGAGCTACAACAAAACAGAACGAAGGATCTAATGTAGTTGATGAAGGCACGAAAGTTATCATCAGACTCTATCCGGAACTTTTTATTGAGGGTAGTAATGAAATTCGCATGGTCATCAGACATGAGCTTATGCATGTTTCTGACATGATGAATAGTAAATTCGGATATGATGTAAATGAGGATTTTGGGCGCTCACCAATGGAAGAGCGTATAATCAGAGACAGGTATAGACTTTTTTGGGATATCTCTGTAGATGGACGATTAATAAACAAGGGACTGGAAACTACCGCATCGAGAGAAGAGAGGAAAAGAGAGTTTGATTCTTTTTTCAGCAAAATCCCGGAGGAGACCAGGGACCTGATATTTGATAAACTTTGGAATGCTGAAGAACCAATGCCGCATAAAAAGATGGTTGAACTGTCTAAAGACACGAATATGGTTCTGGCATTGGCAGCAGGAGAGCGTACTGTTGATGAGCTTGTAGAGGAAACAAAAGAACTTGGCCCGCTTCCAGGAACTACATGCCCTTTATGCGGATTCCCATCATTTGATTGGGACGAGGAAGCGGCTAAGGATGAAGAAACTGCTAAGGTGATAAACGAAGAACATCCTGAATGGAAGCCACAGGATGGTGTATGCTCCAGATGTGCAGAATATTATAAAATTAAAGCTGGAAAGTGGTAGTATAAAAGTGCGAATAAGTATTTTTTACATAAAAGATATAGGAGGATGTATATGAAGCTTACGCGAAGGACATTTATGAAGGTTGCGGGAGGAGTAACGGCAGCCGTTTCAATCCCTATGAGAAATGCGCTGGCCTTGACGTCTTTAAAGCCGGCTGTAGAGGTAGACAATCCTCTTGATTCCTATCCTGATAGAAATTGGGAGGATGTATACAGGAATCAGTACAAATATGACCGTTCTTTTGCTTTTTGCTGCTCTCCAAATGACACACATCAGTGTCGTGTAAGGGCATTTGTAAGAAACGAAGTCGTAATCAGGGTTGAGCAGGATTATGAGCATCAGAATTATGGTGACCTGGAAGGTAGAACACCTCAAAGATCCTGGAACCCGAGGATGTGCCTGAAAGGATTTACCTTCTTCAGAAGAGTATACGGTCCACATAGGCTGAGATTTCCTCTTTTGAGAAAAGGCTGGAAGCAGTGGGCAGATGACGGATTTCCAGAATTGGACTGGAACAATAGAGAGAAATATAAATTCACATCCAGAGGTACTGACGAGCAGTTAAAAATGTCATGGGATGATATAATTGATTATGTAGCCAAAGGGATGATTGCAATAGCCAGAGCTTATAGCGGCGAAGAGGGGAAGAAGAGGCTGCTTGAAAGAGACAAGTATGCACCTGAAACTCTTACACACTGGAACGGTGCGGGAACAAGATGTTTTAAGAACCGTGGCGGTATGGGTCTGCTTGGCGTTATTGGAAAATATATGGGTATGTACCGCTTTTCCAATACATTAGCCTTGCTAGATGCCAATGTAAGAGGTGTTGGTGCTGATAAGGCTCAAGGCGGAAGAAGATTTTCAAATTATACGTGGCATGGTGACCAGGCACCTGGGCATCCATATGTTCATGGATTGCAGGCGTCAGATGTTGACTTTGCAGATCTAAGGTACACCAAGCTCTGTATTCAGGTTGGAAAAAATCTTATTGAGAACAAGATGCCTGAGGCTCACTGGCTAACAGAGATAATGGAGAGGGGCGGTAAACTGGTTGTTATTACTCCTGATTACAGTCCTTCAGCGACAAAGGCAGATTACTGGATTCCATGCAGGACAGGTATATCTGATACATCTATATTCCTGTGCATGACAAAGATCATAATGGATAACAAGTGGTATGATGTAGATTTCGTCAAGAAGTTTACGGACTTCCCACTACTTGTAAGGACTGATACGCTTAAGAGACTTAAAGCTGATGAAGTTTTTGCAAATTACAAGCCTCCGCATCTTGATTATAGTTCGAATGTACAGGGATTAAAGGATAAACAGAGGAAACAGCTGGGAGATTTTGTAATCTTTGACACAAAAACCAACGATTTCAAGGCTATAACCAGAGAAGATGTTGGTAAGAAAATGGTGTCCAAAGGTATAGATCCTGCTCTGGAAGGAACATTCAAGGTTAAGACAGTAGATGGTAAAGAAGTCGAAGTTATGACTCTTTTTGATCTGTATAAAATCCATCTCAGAGATTTTGATGTAAAGACCACTGCAGATATCACAGGTTCGCCTGCTCACCTTATTGAAAGGCTGGCTAAGGACTGTGCTACTATCAAGCCTGTTGCAATACATTATGGTGAGGGTATCAACCATTATTTCCATGCAACACTGCATAACAGGGCAACTTATCTGCCATTAATGCTGACAGGAAATATTGGCTATCATGGTTCAGGATCACACACGTGGGCTGGAAATTACAAAGCCGGTAATTTCCAGGGTTCAAAATGGTCAGGTCCGGGATTCAAGGGTATAATTGCAGAAGATCCATTCGATATGAACCTAGATCCGCATGCTGATGGAAAGGATATACATGCTCATAGTTATGCAATGGATGAAGAGGTTGCATACTGGAATCATGGTGATACACCGCTTATTGTTAACACACCTAAGTTTGGTAGAAAGAGTTTTACCGGTGAAACTCACTATAACACTCCTACCAAGGTTCTATGGTTTAATAACGTGAACCTGATAAATAATGCAAAATGGGTATATGAGATGTTTAAGAACGTTAATCCGAGGATTGACCTTATTATATCCAGTGACATTATGATGACATCATCCATACAATATGCCGATGTAGGATTTCCGGTTAATTCATGGATGGAGTTTGAGCATTATGAGGTTACCTGTTCATGTTCAAACCCATTCCTTCAGGTATGGAAAGGTGGGATAAGGCCGCTGCATGATTCTAAAGATGACGTTATGGTTCCGGCACTTGTTTCTAAGAGAATGGGTGAACTTCTGGACGACAGGAGGTTTGCTGACTATTGGAGATTCGCTCTGGAAGAGAGACCTGAAGTTTACATGCAGAGGCTTTTTGATGGAAGTGTTCCAACAAGAGGATATAATGTAAACGATTTAATTGCCGGTAAATATGGTGGAGTTCCTGGTGGTGCACTTATGAATTTTGGTACTTATCCAAGAACACCTATGTATGAGCAGGTTGTTTACGACCGTCCATTCTTTACAGACGATGGAAGACTTCATTCATATTGTGATATTCCTGAAGCGATTGAATACGGTGAAAACTTTGTATGTCACAGAGAAGCAGTGGAAGCTACACCTTATCTTCCAAACGTAATCGTAAGTACAAACCCATATATAAGACCAGAAGATTATGGAATTTCTAAAGACCATATGGGTGCTGACGAGCGACATGTAAGGAATATTAAGATGCCATGGAACGAGGTTAAGAAAACTAAGAACCCTCTATGGGAAAAGGGATACAGGTTCTATTGTGTAACACCGAAAACCAGACACAGGGTACACTCTCAGTGGAGTACGGTGGACTGGAATCTTATCTGGAACAACAACTTTGGCGATCCATATAGAATGGACAAGAGGGCGCCTGGTCCAGGTGAGCATCAGTTGCACATAAATCCTACTGCGGCTAAAGACCTTGGCATCAATGATGGTGACTATGTATATGTTGATGCTAACCCGGTAGACAGACCATACAGAGGCTGGAAACCAAATGATCCATTTTACAAAGTTGCCAGGCTTATGGTCAGGGCAAAATATAATCCTGCATATCCATACCACACAACTATGATGAAACACGCTACATATGTTGCCACAGAAAAGAGTGTTAAGGCACATGAAACAAGGAAGGACGGTATGGCTATGTCTTCAGATGGATATCTTTCTAATTTCAGATATGGATCACAGCAGTCAATTACAAGATCATGGTTGATGCCGATGCATCAGACAGATACCCTCTTCCATAAGAAGAAGGTGTTCATGGCATATATGCACGGTGGTGAGGCTGATAACCATGTTGTTAATACTGTTCCTAAGGAAACCCTTGTCAGGATTACAAAGGCTGAGGATGGTGGATTAGGTGCAAAAGGAGTTTGGGAACCGGCTAGAACTGGTTTCACTCCTGCAAATGAAAGTAAATTTATGAAACTGTATCTTCATGGTGGTACTACAACAGTTGAATAAATTTCTTAAATAATTTTACTTATAAGTAAAATGTAGTTTAAAAAAGCCCCTGACTTTATGTCAGGGGCTTTTTTAATTTGAAGTACAGAAAATAGCATTTATAATAGAATTATTACTTTTGGTTGAAAATGTAAATATTTCTGTTAATGATCTTTGTGAAAGCAAGGAAAATAACCTTTCACTCGTAAGATGGCCTTAATTTGAACCGTCTTGAGAGAGAGGAATTAATATAATTAAAGATGAGAATTGATTGATAGGGAGTAAATTTGCAGATTTCACTGGTCTTTCCACCTTCATGGATACCATCTCAGCCCTTCCTGAGCCTTCCATCACTTCAGGGATTTTTAAAGGATAAGGGAGTGGATAATGTTTCAATCCGAGATTTAAATATTGAAATAATGGATGCATTGATTTCTTCTGAAAAAACCCTTAAAACTCTTGAGACAATAGGTGAGAGACTGGAAAATGGAGCTGAAGCGACAGGCACAGAAGTGAACTCTGGAGATGTATATTCACGACTGAACTGGGCAAGGGAAGTAATTGAAAGAGAAAACATGGTACAAAATGTGGAATGGGCTAAGTCAACATTGAAATCTCAAGGTTTTTATGAAATTGATGATTATATAGAGAGTTGGAAGATTATTGACAGGTGGCTGCAAGCATTCGGAATGCTCTATTATCCATCTGAGATATCAATTGCCGATAACTCAATGAGATACAGTGTCTATTCATCAGAGGACGTACTGAATGCTGTTAATGATAAATATGAAAATCCGTATATAGACCTGTTCAACGAACACACAATTGACTCTATTATAGATAAAAATCCGGATCTTGTTGGAATTTCAGTAACTGCAACTTCGCAGGTTATGCCGGCATTTACACTGGCAAGGCAGTTAAAAGATAAGAATGAAGATATTCACATAACTATGGGAGGCAGCGTCTTCACAAAGCTGATTGATAACCTTCAGCATAATCACTTGCTTTTTAATCTTGTCGATACCTTTATTGTATTTGAGGGAGAACATGCACTTCTGAGGCTTATAGAGCAGCTTGATGGTAAGCGTGACTTCAGTAAGGTACCTAACCTGGTATATAAGGACGGCAGCACTATACGAGTTAATGAACCGTTTCATATAGAAGATATCAACTCTCTTCCTGCTCCTGATTATGACGGATTTCCACTAGACCAGTATTTATCACCAAAAAGGGTACTGCCCTTACAGGGATCGAGAGGCTGTTATTGGAGAAAGTGTACTTTCTGTAATCTTCATGTTGATAATTTGAAATTCAGATTGAGAAACCTTGATCTTGTACTGGAAGATATAGAAAAACTTAAAGAAAAATATAATGCAGAATATATGTTCTTCAGTGATGAGTGTATGCCTGTTAAGCAGCTGGACAATTTAAGTTCAAGATTAATAGAGGATGGAAATAACATAAAGTGGATGGCCGGTGTAAGATTTGACAAGGGACTTACAAAAGATATTTTAAACAAGGCGAGAGAGGCGGGATGCCTCAAGATGGTATTCGGACTCGAGTCTTCGAACAAAAGAGTACTTTCTTTAATGGATAAAGGAATAGAAACAGAAATTACTAAGGATATTATAGATAATTGTGTCGAGGCGGGTATCGCAATCCATATGTATGTAATTGTTGGGTTTCCAACCGAGACCAGAGAAGAAGCATATGAAACGCTTGATTTCGTAATATCTAATGATAAATTTCTGAAATCAAAAGGTGCATCCTGCCTTGCCTGTCTCTTTGAGCTGGAAAAACATGCTCCTATTTTACGTGATCCGGGTAAGTATGGATTAACAAAAATAGGACATCCTAAACATGACGATTTAAGTCTGGGTTATTTCTACGAAACAGAAGGGGGAATGACTCCTGAAGAGTCAGGAGAAGTTTATGAGTATGTGAGATCTGAAATTGATAAAAGGCTCTCAATATTTCCTTACAATTTTTCAATGTCAGATGGATTATTATATTTAGACAACTCTCATGATGGAGTTAATGAAGCTGCTCTGAGAATTACGCAAAGCGAGACAATATAAATGAGTGACGAAATTATTGATCACGGGAGAAGGGCATTCTTTAAAGAGACATTTTCTTATTTTGGAAATGCCGTCAGTGATATTGTAAAAAATAAAGTTGAATCTGTTACAAAAAACAGCCCTGATCGAAGTTCAAATTCTAAAATAAGACGATACATCAGACCACCCGGTGCTGTTCCAGAAGAAAAATTCATAGCATTATGCACAAAATGCGATGAGTGTATAAAGGTCTGTCCGCATGAAAGTATAAGAAAACTTAATAAGGATTTCGATATTGCTGATGGAACGCCTATTATAGTTCCTGAAGAAACACCATGTTATCTTTGTGAAGATTATGCGTGTATAAGGGCATGTAAAGATGGTGCACTGGTTGAAGTAGAGAATGTGCAAGAAGTTGCTATGGGCAAGGCGTCAATAAATCAAGACAACTGCATGGCATATGGAGCACAATTTTGTGAACAATGTGTCAGGAATTGCCCGGTTCCGGATGCAATTTATCTGGAAGATAATAAACCTGTAGTGAGAAGAGAAAAGTGTGTAGGTTGTGGTATTTGTGAAAATGTATGCAATACGGTAAATCAGCCAATAGCAATTAGGATTACTCCAGAGCAATAATAGTGCAGGATTATCGAATTGTAGAATCTAGAAATAATAAATTCATCAATTTCTGAATTAAAGAGTAAAAGTGAAAATATGAGTGAATGTAGAAAACTGGCAACATGTGAATTTTGTCGCGACTTTGAGACCTGCAAAAGACCTGAAAAGGGCATGAAACATAATGAGTGGGCATTAAGCAACAGGATGTCCAAGATAAAGAAAAAGATTATGGTCATGTCTAACAAGGGAGGTGTCGGTAAAAGCACTGTAACAGCTAATCTGGGTGTCGCGTTGTCGGAGATGGGCAATAAAGTGGGAATTGCGGATGTAGACATACACGGCCCAAATATCCCCAAAATGCTTGGCATTGAAGGAGGAAGGCTTAAGGACAACGAGAATGGTATAGATCCGTTATCTGTCAATGATTCTCTAAAAGTTGTTTCAATTGCCTTTCTTATAGAGAGTCCGGATCAACCAATAGCATGGCGGGATACTGCAAAATATGATTACCTTAGAGAACTGGTGGGCAGTATAAACTGGGGGGATCTTGATTTTCTCCTGGCTGATTTGCCACCGGGTACGGGCCACGAACCAATATCAATGATTGAGTTGATTGGAGATGTTGATGGCGCTATAATAGTAACAACTCCACAGGACGTTGCTTTATTAGACGCGCAAAAGGCAATTATGTTTGCAAGAGATAATGAAGTACCGGTTATCGGGATCGTAGAAAATATGAGTGTGCTGACATGTCCCCATTGCAGCGGTGAGATAGATGTGTTTAAATCCGGTGGAGGTGAAAAAATTGCTGAGAAAATGAATGTTCCGTTTCTAGGGAAGATACCTCTAGACCCGGATATTGTTGCTAAATGCGATGAGGGTAGGGCATTTGTGTCAAATGATAATAATTCAAAAAACAGTTCAGCTTTTATAGAAATAGCAAAGAAAATTAATGTTTAGCCTTATGAGTTGGCAGTAAAGTGAGTAAATTTAAATGATTGATAAACATTCCAGAAGAATTAGTTATCTGAGAGTTTCTGTTACCGAATTATGTAACTTGAGGTGTGTCTATTGCATGCCTCCTGGTGGATCAGAGTTGAGTGACAGGAGTGAGATTCTCAGTCTTGAAGAAATTTTGAAAATTATACAACACGGGGAAACTCTCGGTGTAAATAAAATCAGACTAACTGGAGGAGAACCTCTTGTTAGAAGAGGAATTACTTCTCTTATTAAACAGATTTCAGATATTGAGGGCATAAATGATATTGCATTGACGACTAATGGAGTCAACCTGAAGGAATATGCGGCTATCTTGAAAGATAGCGGTCTCTCACGTTTGAATATCAGTCTTGACACTTTAAGAGCAGACCGTTTTTCTGATATAACCAGAGGTGGGAATATTCAGGATGTATTTGATGGTGTAGAAGAGGTATTAAAAGTAGGATTTACCGGTACTAAGATGAATGCAGTAATAATGCGTGGTCAAAATGACGATGAAATACTCGATTTCGTTCGATACATACTGGAGAGGGATATAGAGTTAAGATTTATTGAGTTGATGGCTTCCGGGTGGAAGAACATGGTTGATGCAGATAGGTTTATGTCATCCTCTGAGATAATGGCAAAAATAGAGGAGATTGGTGAATTGATTCCAATCAAGGAGAGAATAGGAGGGGGGCCTGCCACGATTTACAGAATGAAGGGGTCACTTGGTTCAATTGGGTTTATTTCAGCTGTTTCCAAACCTTTTTGCAGAACTTGTAACCGCTTGAGACTTACATCTGATGGAAAATTACGCTCATGTCTGTTAAGCGGCGGAGAGGTTGATGTTAAATCATTACTGCGATCATCACAACTTAGCGATGATCAACTGGGAGAAGAGTTGACAAAAGCATTCATTAAAGTAACAACTTTGAAGCCTGTCGTACATTCAGGAGAAAACAGAGCTACAATGAATCAGATTGGCGGATAGCTTGTTATACTACATTTCGATATTACAGTAATGAACAAATCAATATTAACACACATTGATGAAAGTGGCGCATCTAGAATGGTAGACGTCAGTGATAAGGAAATTACCGAACGAATTGCAGTCGCCCATGCCTCAGTAGTAATGAATACACAGACTTTCAGCTTGATAATGGATAAGCAGGTAACTAAAGGAGATGTGCTTGAAGTTGCTCGTGTAGCCGGCATAATGGCTGCAAAAAAGACAAGTGATCTGATTCCAATGTGTCATCCATTGAATATTAACTCTGTTAAGATTGATTATGCAAATAATAGTAAAGATACTATTGAAATCGCAGCAGAGGTTAAGATAACTGCAAAAACTGGTGTTGAGATGGAAGCGCTAACCGCAGTCTCAGTGTGTGCCCTTACAATTTATGATATGTGTAAATCAGCAGACAAGTCAATGCTTATAAGTAAAATTTACCTGGCTAGTAAAAGCGGGGGAAAAAGCGGGACTTTTGAAAGAAAATAGATTACATCCAGCAGAGAAACAAGACCTATAATTAACATTTGAATCACGAAGAGTACATTTCCACACCTGATCAGCCTTGGCGGATAGAGAAACGCACCGGTTAAATATTTTATTTGAGATAGTTTATATTTAATCTGACACTTCAGTAGTAATATTGATATGAT
>CAYFOK010000015.1:0-96570 GCA_964344685.1 uncultured Candidatus Scalindua sp.
TGGCACCTCGATGTCGGCTCATCGCATCCTGGGGCTGTAGAAGGTCCCAAGGGTTCTGGAGTTCACAGATTAAAGCGGTACGCGAGCTGGGTTTAGACCGTCGTGAGACAGGTCGGTCCCTATCTTCCGTGGGCGTGCGATATTTGAGAAAATCTGCCTCTAGTACGAGAGGATCGAGGTGGACGAACCTATGGTGAATCAGTTGTTGTGCTAACAGCATGGCTGAGTAGCTAAGTTCGGAAAGGATAAACGCTGAAAGCATATAAGCGTGAAGCCTATTTTAAGATAAGATATCGTTCTCTAAGCAATTAGAGGGAAGACATCTTAAAGATTATGAGATTGATAGGCCAGGTGTGTAAGTCCGGTAACGGATTTAGCTAACTGGTACTAATTTGTCGAAAAGCTTGATCACCCTTATTTATAATGTTTATGTATTGCAAAATTGCGGAAAATTTCCCCAGTGACAACAGTAGAAATAAAAAACCCGTTCCCATTCCGAACACGGTAGTTAAGATTTTTACGCCGATGGTACTATCCAACGATGGGAGAGTAGGTATTGCTGGGGGCTTAAATAACCCATCCCATTAAAATATGGGATGGGTTTTTTTTATTATAAATATTTTCCTGTTGTTTTCTGTTTATGTTGCGTAACTAAAATATTTTTTGTAATTCTAAAAGGAGATTATCAGGAAATTCCTTAGATTTTTGAAACATTAAATGTTAATAAATTTTAAATATGAACGAAGTTGAGAAGCTGTTTAGGGATTATGTTCAATCAAAAGGGTTAAAGTTTACGCCTGAGAGACAAGCCATATTAAATCATGTCTTTGAGTGTCACGGACACTTTGAGGCGGAAGAGTTGTTGTTTGATATGAGAAAAAACAACAAAAGGGTTTCAAAGGCGACTATATATAGAACTCTTGCCCTGCTGGTGAACAGTGGCCTGCTTAGAGAGGTTATTTTTGGTGAAAAACATGCACATTATGAACATGTTTATGGACATGAACATCATGAACATCTTGTATGTATCGGGTGTGGTAAGATAATTGAGTTTTCTGATCAAAGAATTGAAGATTTTCAGGATGAAATATGTATCGAGAATAAATTTAAGGCAGAATCACATAAATTTCAAATTATGGGATACTGTGAAGATTGTCAAAAAGTATAATTAACTTTATGTGAGAGGGAATTTGTTATGGCGCGTGTTTGCGAAATTTGTGGTAAAGGAACGGCTGTCGGATTTAAACTAGAGCGTAGAGGTTTGCCGAAGAAAAAGGGAGGAGTCGGTCTCAAGATAACAGGCAAAACAAAGAGAAAATTCAAGGCAAATATACAAACTATGAGAGCAAATATTAACGGAAGTATTAAAAGAATCAAAATCTGTACCAGATGTATGAATGCTGGTAAGGTTGTTAAAGTAGTATAATTATTTGTAATAGATTATTTCTTTTTCTTTTCAGATTACAATGGATATTAGTATAAAACAGATTGAACAGGTTGCTGCTCTTTCTCGAATTAGGCTTAAAGATGAAGAAAAGGTTGTTTTTCGAGAGCAGTTAACTGATATCTTAGGCTATATTGAACAATTGAATAAGTTAGATACAAATAGTGTTCAACCAATGGCATACGCAACATCTCTAAAAAATGTTTTTCGAGAAGACAGACAAGATTCGTCTTTCGCACGCCAGAAAATATTAGAACTTTCTCCTTCAAACTCCAATGGCTTCTTTAAGGTGCCGAAGGTCTTAGGATAAAGGTTCTGATCTATTTATACGTATAATTCCAGTACGCAGGTTCTTGTTGGTAGGCATTTCGTCCTTGATCAACCATATATTTTATATAGTAATACAATTTTTTAAATTAGTTCCGCTAATACGCTTTAGATAAAAGCTTAAGATTTAGTTACTAAATTAACGAAAAGAATAGAGCCCAATTATATAAGTCGGGTTATTGTAATCTGGAGTATTGTTTTGATGTCACATGAATTAAGTGCAAATAATATTAAAGAAAAGATAATTAGGCGTGAAATTACTGCACAAGAGGTAGTTGAAGACCTCTTTGAATGGATCAGTCTCAAAGAGCCTTCAATTAAAGCTTATCTTAGTTTAAATAATGAGGGCGCGTTATTAAAGGCAAAAGAGATTGATGGAAAACTTAGTAGTGGTGACAAAGTTGGTATGCTTGCTGGCATACCGGTTGCAATTAAAGATAATATATGTACATCTGGGATGAAGACTACTTGCGCATCAAGAATGTTAGAAAACTTTGTTTCTCCTTATGACGCTTTTGTAATTAAGAAACTAAAGGAGGAAGATGCCATAATAATTGGCAAGACTAATCTGGATGAATTTGCAATGGGTTCTTCAAACGAAAACTCTGCATTTCATATTACACGAAATCCCTGGAATACTGATTGTATACCAGGAGGTTCTGGTGGTGGGTCGTCTGCAGCAGTAACCGCGGATATGGCGTTTATGGCTTTAGGGTCAGATACTGGAGGTTCCGTTAGACAACCTTCTGCATTTTGTGGAAATGTTGGTTGTAAACCAACATATGGAAGGGTCTCTCGTTACGGGTTGGTTGCGTTTGCATCGTCATTAGATCAGATTGGCTCCATAACGAAGGATGTAGATGATGCTGCATTGCTTTTACAGGTTGTTTCTGGTCATGATGGTTGCGACTCTACGTCCGCTAACGTAGGAGTTCCAGATTATCTAGCAGGTATTAATAGCGTAAATAATAATTTGAAAATAGGGGTACCGAAGGAGTTTTTTGGTGAAGGGCTTAATCCTGAAGTTGGAAGTGCGGTAACTAGTGCTTTAGAAATTTACAAAAAAAAAGGTGCGGAGTTAGTTGAATTGTCTCTTCCTCATTGTGGGTACGCTGTAGCCACTTACTATATTATAGCTACAGCAGAAGCCAGTTCAAACCTGGCAAGATATGACGGCGTTAGATATGGGCATAGAAGTCATTTAAGTGAAGATAATATAATTGATATGTACAGCAGGGTGCGTGCGGAAGGTTTTGGTAGTGAAGTAAAAAGGAGGATTTTATTAGGTAATTACGTTTTGAGTTCAGGTTTTTATGAGGCTTACTATTTGAAGGCTTCGAAGGTTAGGAGTTTGATAAAAAGTGATTTTGAAGACGCCTTTAGTAAAGTAGATTGTATTATCTCCCCTACATGTCCATCACCCGCCTTTAAGATAGGAGAAAAGATTACTGATCCACTTGAGATGTATTTATCAGATATTTATACAATTCCTGCTAATCTTGTAGGTATACCAGGTATTTCAATTCCTTGTGGGTTTACAAAAACAGGTTTGCCCATTGGTATGCAGATTATGGGGAAACATTTTGAAGAGCAGAAAGTGTTACAGATTGCAAAATTATTCGAAAATGAAACAGACTTTCATTTAAAAAAACCTGAATTAAAGTAATAGGGTCCGTTTATGGATTATGAGGTTGTAATAGGATTGGAAACTCACGCAGAACTAGACACTGAGTCTAAGCTTTTTTGCGGGTGCAGCGCAAAATTTGGTTCTGAACCAAACACTCAGACATGTCCAGTTTGTTTGGGATTACCGGGAGTTTTGCCGGTGATGAACAAAAAGGCATTTGAATATTCGTTAAAAGCTGCTGTTACGTTAAATTGTGAGATCAATCAATTTACCAATTTTGACAGAAAGAGTTATTACTATCCTGATTTACCTAAAAACTATCAGACGTCACAAAACTACTTTAATATTGGCAACAATGGTTTTGTAGATATAGTCGTAGCAGGCAAGAGGAAAAGGATCAATTTACACAATGTTCATTTAGAAGAGGAGGCCGGAAAGCTTATTCATCCAGAGGTTTCTGATGCAAATTACAGTTTAGTAGACTTTAACAGGGCAGGTGTACCACTCTTAGAGATAGTGACTCAGCCGGATATGAGAAGTATTGAAGAGGTTGAAATTTTTATGCAGACACTCAGGAATATATTGCTTTACATAGGCGTGTCAGATTGTAAGATGCAGGAAGGTTCTTTGCGATTCGAAGCAAGTATATCACTTCGGGAGCAGGGCTCAACAGTTTTGGGCAATAGGGTAGAGATAAAAAACCTTAATTCCATGAAGGCTGTCTTGAAGGCGCTTGCATACGAGAAGTCCAGGCAGAGTAGTTTGCTCGATGAAGGCGAGAATGTATTAATGGAGACAAGATTATGGGATGATGTAGACTCTGTAAGCAGGCGGATGCGCACAAAAGAAGAGGCGCATGACTACAGGTACTTTCCCGAACCTGATTTGGTTCCTGTATTGATTGATCAGGAATGGATCGATGAAACCAGGGCGGCAATTCCGGAACTGCCTGTCGACAAACATCAGAGATTTGTGAATGAGTATTCAATTTCTGACTATGATGCAGGTATTTTTACAGAAGATAGGCCTCTTGCGGACTATTTTGAGGAGTGTGTAAAAAAGTCTCAGGATTCTCCAAAAGAATTGAGTAACTGGATTATTAATGATGTACTTCGGGAGCTAAATGAACAAAAAATAAAAGTACAGGATTTTATTGTTACGCCAGATAAGCTGGTTGAATTGGTTAAGCTTAAGCCAACTATTGGCAGTTCAATTGCCAAAGACGTTTTTATTGAAATGGTAAATACAGGTAAAACCGCTCTGTCTATAGTTAAGGAGAAAAATTTAACACAGATTGACGATGTAAGTACGCTTACTGAGATTGTTATTAAGGTTATAGAAGATAATCCCAAAGCGGCAGAAGATTATGGACAGGGCAAAAAAAACGCTTTAGCGTTTTTAATCGGCCAGACAATGAAAGTTACCAAAGGCAAAGCGAGCCCTAAAGTTCTAACGGAATTGTTTAAACAACGGTTATCTGCCGATTCAAAGTAAGCCTGTAATCTTATACATCTTTAGCTTGAATAGTTTTTCTATTATTTCCTTGTGCTCTGCTTATCGCTTTATCAATTAAATCGTAAACTGTATTGCTTAATTCGCCAATGAATTCTCCAGACGTATTACAATCATTACTTTTTACATATTCTCTAATCTTGCTAGCAACGACAAGAACATCTCTTTCCTTTTTTTTAGCTTTCTTTGCCATTTATTTCTCCTTTAGGTTTTATGGATCTAAAATACTTCGGGATAATACCAAAAAAGCAGGAGAAGTCAAGCGCTTTTATTGTAAAGAATTTAGTGGGTAAATTTTTAAATAGTTATGAATATTCGAGAGAAAATATTATCCAATGTCAGTAAAATTGTGATTAAGATTGGAACCCGTGTGCTCACAGATGAAGATGGGATTCTGGATAAAAATCAAATTATGGAATTGTCGAATCAGGTTATTAAACTTCGTTCAAGTGGTTTTAGTGTAGTTGTTGTAAGTTCAGGTTCAATTGGGGCCGGTATTAGTGCATTAGATTTTCAGAAAAGGCCAAACATGCTTCCTGAGCTTCAGGCAGCAGCGGCAGTTGGTCAGGGGAAATTGATAGAAGTTTATAATGAATGTTTTAAGAAGCATGGATACCATGCTGCACAATTACTTTTAACAAGACAGGATTTTGAAGATCGACAGAGGTATCTAAATGCATGTAATACATTGCACTCATTGTTAAGCTTTAATGTTATTCCAATTGTTAATGAGAATGATACCGTGTCAGTGGAAGAAATAACATTTGGAGACAACGATATTCTGTCTGCACTGGTTACGAATTTGTTACGAGCTGATCTGCTTGTTCTTTTGTCTTCTGTAGATGGACTATATACTGCTCCTCCTGGTTCAAGTAAAAGCTGTAGTGTTGTGTCTGTTGTAGATTCTATATCTAACGATATTAAAAAGCTTGCATTCAAACAAAAGACTAAAGTGGGCATTGGCGGTATGGAGAGTAAACTTGAGGCTGCCAATATAGCAACTGGTTCAGGGGAGGCAGTAATAATAGCTAATGGGAGGCAGCCAGGGATATTGTCAAAAATAATGAACTATGATAATGTGGGTACATTATTTGTCCCGAATAAAAAAAAGATTACAAGCCGCAAACGATGGATTGGTTTTACTGTAAGACCAAAAGGAAGGATTTATATAGATGAAGGTGCATTAAGTGCGCTGCAAAAAAAAGGTAAAAGCTTGCTGCCAACCGGTGTAGTAAAAATTGATGGCAGTTTTATTAAGGGAGATGTTGTGTCAATAGTGGATATGGGTGATAATAAGGAAGTTGCCAGGGGTCTAATTAATTATTCAGTTGATGAGGTTCAAAAAGTTAAAGGACTTCGTACTTCTTTGATTAAGAAAACGCTGGGCTATAAACCATATGATGAGATAATTCATCGTGACAATATCGTTTTATTATAAGGGCCTGCTAATTTTCATAAATTTAGTATTATATTTTAAAGGGTTGTTTGTTTGAAGGAGTATTAAAATATTGAGGCTTGTAAAGAGGCGTAGTTGGTTAGTAGTCTAAAAAGTTCTTTATTAGCTTTGACCCCTGTACAGTCAGGAATGATTCTGGATGGAACTGTACCCCCTCTAAAGGGATTTCCTTGTGTCTTATGCCCATTATTTCGTCTTCATCAGCAAATGCAGTTATTTCAAATGAATCTGGTAACGTTTCTTTATTCACAATAAGAGAATGGTAACGGGTAGCTTCGAAGGGGTTGGTTAACCCGTTGAATATTGTGTTGTTATCATGGTGAATCATAGATGTTTTACCGTGCATTATTCTTCTTGCTCGCATAATCTTTGCTCCAAACGTATACGCAATGCACTGGTGCCCCAAGCAAACACCTAAAATTGGAACTTTTCCTGCAAAATCCTTAATCACAGAATTAGAGATACCACCTTCTTTTGGGGTGCATGGCCCGGGTGAAATAATTATATGGCTTGGGTTCTTTTCTTTGATCTCCGCGATAGTAATCTTATCATTTCTGGCTACTTCTATATCTGTGCCGAAGGCGCCTATCTGCTGTACGAGATTGTATGTAAAAGAATCATAATTATCTATTAATATTACCAATTTAATATTTTATTGATTTTGTTATTCAAAAGAAAGAAAGCTATAGAATTTATTGTATATTTATGAGGATTTTCATCTAGTAAGTGGTTGAAGTTAGTCTAGCAGATTTTTTTTTCTTGTCAAATACTTATCTTAATAAATAGCTGTGTAGGAACTACTTAGAGAAACTAAAAAACAAAAATGAGCTTGACAAAAAAACATTTTTTGTTATTATGAATTTTTATAATATGATTGGAGGCAGTTTGCCTTTTATATCCTAGAAAAGCTTAAAAGGACAGTATAGTCTTGAAAATACCCTTTCACATGAAATAAGTACTAAACTTGTGCTGAAAGGATGGTTGGAAGTTTATGAGAGAGCTTAAATGAAATAAGCACGAAGGGTTTTTCGATTAACTGGAGTTGTTCAAGACAGATACAGAAAAAGTGGGAGTATACCCACTTTTTTTTTTAAAAAGAATTGAAGGAATTTAATGGATAAAGAGAGTCTGTTAAGGTTAGTAGAGTTATTACACAAAGATAAAGACATTGACAAAGACATTGTGTTTCAGGGTATTGAATCTGCCTTGGAATCTGCTACCAAGAAACATCTTAAGACCAGTGAGCCGGTTTCGATTTCGATCGACAGGGAGACAGGGGAGATTGTGGCAGAGCATAATGGGCGGGAAATAGACCTTTCTGATTTGGGAAGAATAACTGCTCAAACTGCCAAACAGGTCATAATTCAGAAGATTAAAGAAGCGGAAAGGGATGTTATTTACAACGAGTATGTAGATAGAAAAGGTACAATTGTAAGTGGTATGGTGCAGCGTTTTGAAGGGCCGACAATAATCATTAACCTTGGTAAGACTGAGGGATACCTTCCGAAATCAGAACAAATTAGTAATGAATTCCATCGTCCTGGAGAGAGAGTGAGATGTATTGTTGCAGAGGTGAAAAAGGCCGGCCATAGAGTGAAAATTCTGCTTTCAAGAACTCATTCTAATTTTGTCAGACAGCTTTTTGAGTTGGAAGTGCCGGAGATACCGGAGAAAATTGTTGAAATTAAAGGATTGGTGCGGGAGGCTGGTTATAGGACCAAGATTGCCGTGTATTCGGAAGATCCTAATGTAGATTGCGTAGGTGCCTGTGTTGGTGTGAGAGGGACAAGAATAAAAAATATAGTGGATGAATTAAATGGAGAGAAAATAGATATTATTCGCTGGGATGATGAACAAGAAGTTTTTATTCCTAATACTTTGAAACCTGCTGAAGTGACGGGGATTTTGCTGTTTCCGGAAAACCAAGTTGCAACCGTTGTAGTTCCTAATGATCAGCTTTCATTAGCTATTGGCAAGAGAGGGCAGAATGTTAGGCTTGCTTCAAAATTAGCGGGTTGGGATATTGATATAATTACAGAGGTAGAGCTGGAGCGTGAGCGTGAGCGTGAGGAAGCGGTTGGTCCGGAGGAGGAAGGCCTGGATGGAGCAATTTCGAGTGATGCTGCGATTGCTGGTAAAGACGTTGAAGACGCAACGCTAAGTGAAGATGGTGACAGTGAAGAAGCCAAAGAATAAATACAAATTAACGGCACTATACTGGGAGTATTATTTCATTTATGGTTAGAATTAATAAACTGGCAAAAGATTTGGGTTTCAAAAACAGCTTTCTAATAGAAAAGTGTCAAGAGTATGGATTTGTACATATTAAACACCATGCGAATGCTTTGACAGATGAGCAAGTGAGCCTGTTGCGCAGTAAATTAGTAGATGGTGGGCAAAATGTTTCTGTTAAAGAAAAACCTGTCACTCCTAAAGTTAAAAAAGTGAGTACCGAAAAAAAGGATGTTGGTTCTGCTAATGTTTCACCTAAGGAAGCAGACACTACGGCTGTGCGGAGACGTATACCCCTATGGAAACAAAAGGCGAGAGAAGACTTAATTAAAGGAAGATGGAAAGAGGTTACAAAGGTATCACAGCAAAAAAGACCTAGGAGGTTTGAAAAACGCACAAAGGAGGTTCCCAAAGAAACCAAAACTGTCCAGCCAAAGGAAAAAGAAACTAAGGTTACGGTTGAGTTACCTGCTACAGTCAAAGATGTATCAGCCGCTTTGGGAGTAAAAGCTGGTGACATAATTTCAAAGCTACTGATTGGTCATAATGTTTTTGCTACGATAAACCAGGGTTTAGACGGTGAACTCATTGAAATGTTAGGTATTGAGTACGGTGTTGAAATAGAGTTGAAGCATGCAAAAGAGGATGAAGACGAATTCTCATTAGAAGAGGTTGCCGACAAGGAAGAAGATTTAGAAGATAGAGCTCCCATCGTAACATTTCTTGGTCATGTGGACCATGGAAAAACTTCCTTGCTTGATAGCATTAGAAAAACTGATATTGTGTCTTTTGAAGCTGGCGGTATTACGCAGCACATAGGTGCCTACCGCATAGAAACAAATGGGAAATCTGTTGTTTTCCTGGACACACCGGGGCATGAGGCTTTTACTGCAATGAGGGCAAGAGGAGCAAATGTCACAGACCTGGTCGTGTTGGTAGTTGCAGCAGATGATGGAGTGATGCCTCAAACAGAGGAGGCTATCAATCATGCACGTGCGGCAAAAGTGCCTATTGTAGTTGCCATAAATAAAGTAGATAAACCAGAAGCAAATGTATTAAAGGTAAAGCAGCAGTTAGCGTCCTTAGAGTTAAACCCTGAAGATTGGGGTGGCAAGGTGCAAATGGTAGAAACATCAGTTGTTACAAAGCAGGGACTTGACGCTCTCTTTGATGGTTTATTGTTGGAAGCCGAGATTTTGGAGTTAAAGGCTGTTGCTAAGAAGCCGGCTAGAGGTATAGTGTTGGAGGCACATGTTCATGAAGGCAGAGGTATTATTGCAAATCTCTTGGTAAGAGAAGGAACATTAAAACATGGTGATATCGTCCTGTGTGGTCAGACATATGGTAGGGTGAGAGCTATATATAATGATCATGGAAAAGAAATAAAAGAGGCCGGACCATCAACACCAGTTGCGATATCCGGATTATCAACCTGTCCGGAAGCAGGCGATAAATTTTATAGTATTAAGGATATTCAAAAGGCCAGGGAAATTGCTTCAAAACGAGAAAGAAAGATTCGGGAAGTGACACTGTCTGGTCGCCAACATGTTACGTTGGATAATCTGTATAAAAAGATTGAAGAGGGACAGGTTAAGGAGATTAAGGTAATCTTAAAGGCTGACTTTAAAGGATCAGTTGAGGTGCTTAAGAAATCATTGGAAAAAATTTCGACTAACGAAGTTAGAACTAGAGTCTTGCATAGTGGCGTTGGCGGGATTACGGAGACGGATATTTTACTTGCAGATGCTTCCGATGCAATCGTTATTGGTTTTCACGTTGTTCCTGAAGATAAGGCAAAAACACTTGCGGAATCGTGTGGTGTAGATGTTAGATTGTATAAAATTATCTATGATGCAATAAACGATATAAAAGCTGCTCTTGAGGGGATGTTAGAACCAGACAAGATAGAACAATCTATTGGTAGCGTTGAGGTTAGAAAGGTATTTAAGGTGTCGAAGGTAGGAAATATTGCAGGCTGTTATGTGAAAAGTGGCAAAATACTGCGTAATTCACTGGTTAGATTGATACGAGACAGCGTGGTTCTGTACGATGGCAAAATTGCAACCTTAAGAATTGTAAAGGACGATGCGAAAGAAGTGAAGGCGGGATTTGAGTGTGGTATTAGGATTGCCGGATTTGATGATATAAAGGTGGGTGATATAATAGAGTCCTATGAAATACAGCATATTGCGCGTACTTTAAATTAAATCATAGTTAATAATAGATATATCAAATTGCAGTTATCATGATTTTAGGGACTTTATGTATTAAGGTTGTAATAGTAGGTTCACGCTCTTTAAAAGATAAAAGACGTATAATTAAAAGTTTAAAGGACAGGATCAAAAACAAGTTCAATGTTTCGGTTTCTGAAACAGGTTCACAGGATAATCTCAGGTGTTCAGAAATCAGTGTGGCAATGGTGGGGACAGACAGGCAATACGTTAATAGTGCATTATCTTCGCTTATTAATTTTTTCCGTTTTTTCCCACAGGTGGAATTAGTTGATTATGACCTGGACTTGTTTTAATTATACAGGATCATGACAAGAAGACTGGAAAAGGTTAGAGGGTTAATTGAGCAGGAAATAAGTAAGGTTATTCTGTACAAGGTGCAGGATCCCAGGGTTAATTCGGTATTTGTGACCAGGGTAGAGCCCTCTAATGATTTGAGGCAGGCGAAGGTTTATGTTGTAGTTCAGGGTGATGAGGCGTCGCAAAAGAATACTTTGAATGCCCTGAGGCATGCAAAAGGCTTTGTGCAGTCAGAGATAGCCTCAAGCTTGCAGTTGAAAAACACTCCCACATTGACTTTTTATCTTGATGAGGGAAAAAGAAAAGGTGGGCATATCCTGGAATTAATAGAGAAAGCGGTAAAAGAGGATAATGTTACGGAAAATAGAGGCGGGGAAAATATGAAAAAGTTAAGTTTTGGTTTGCCAAAAGGGAGTTTGCAGGAATCGACAATTGGTATGATGAAAAATGCGGGATACAAGGTTTATGTAAGCAGTAGGTCATACTATCCGTCAATTGATGACGATGAGATGTCGGTAAGGTTAATTCGCCCGCAGGACATGGCTCGCTATGTTGAGAAGGGGATTATAGATGCTGGCCTTACAGGGCAGGACTGGGTGGAAGAGGCTGGTGTTGATGTGCGGTGTGTGGAAAAACTGGTCTATGCTAAACAGCAGTTAACAAAAGTTCGTTGGGTTATAGCGGTGCCGGAGGACTCTTCTATTGAATCTGTAGAAGATCTTCAAGGCAAGAGAATTTCAACAGAGTTGGTTAATGTTACTAAGAGATATCTTGAGGAGAAGGGTATTCATGCAGATATTGAATTCTCACATGGTGCTACAGAGGCTAAAGCACCAGACCTTGTTGATGCCATTGTAGAGTTGACAGAAACTGGTAGTAGTTTAAGAGCTAATAAACTACGCATTATTGAGACAGTAACTGAATCTGCTACAGTTTTCATTGCTAACCATAAGTCGTGGGAAGATCCGTGGAAGAGGCAGAAGATTGAAAATCTGGCAATATTATTTCACGGAGCCATCATTGCACGTGATAAAGTTGGGTTGAAAATGAATATTTCCAATGAAGGTTTAAATTCTTTATTAGAGAAGTTGCCTGCTTTGCGAACACCTACCATTTCTCCACTTTCAGGAAATGCAGGATATGCTATAGAAACAGTAATGGATGAGTCTGTGGTAAGAAACATTATACCCGAATTGAAACGGGTTGGTGCGGAAGGGATAATTGAATATCCACTTAACAAGGTGATTCTTTAGTCTTATCCTGGCATTTATTCGGCTTATAGTAGTTCTGCCATACAAACGAGAGTGAAAATGATTTTGGAAATTTGCAAAAAAAAGCTTTATGTCCTGAAAGTTCATAAATGTAATATCGTCATTGAGGTATGGCATGCCTAAAACAAAAATTATTGTTTTACTGACTTTCGTGTTTGTTTTTGCATTCCTGTGTGAAACGATTCTTGCCGACTCCCCAAAAAACATCGAAAAAGATTTTTTTCGACATGATGGTACAGAATCTTATGTGGATTTTTGTACTGGGTTTTATTTAATGCTGGATCATCGTTGGGAGGAAGCAACTGTATTTCTTGAGAAAGCATTGCGGGCAAACCCAAATGTCGAAAGAATACATAATTATTTAGCTACTTGCTATTTTCAGTCGAATAATAAAGAGAAGGCCATTCTTCACATTGAAAAAATAGCTCAATTAAAACCTGATGATTTTAGTATTCATTATACGCTTGGCAATATTTACGCAAGCGAAGGTAATGAAAAAGGAGCTATATCAGAATACGAACGTGCTGACTCATCTGAAAAGGATGATGTTGATAATGGGTTTGTGTCTGATATGTTGCATCGCCTGGCAAACAGTTATTTAAAAATTGGCGATGTAGACAATGCTGCGAATATTTATAATAAAATACTTGATTTAGAGCTAACTGATGAACCTGTAAAAATTCTTTATAAACTTGGGCAAATTTATGTTGATGCAAAGAGAATTGAGGAGGCTATAGAAGAATTTGTTAAGGCCAAAAAATACAGCCCTCATGCCGAGCCAGTGAGTTTTTATCTTGCTCTATGTTATGAGGAATTAGAGGATTTTGATAATGCGATCAGAGAGCTCAAATCCTTTATTGAGTATGATCCTGATGCCTGGCTTATGCGTATTAATTTATCAAATATTTATGAAAAAGTTAGGCAATATGAAGATGCCGAATTAGAAAGGAAAATGGCTTTAGAATTATTGGAAGAAAGTGTAAGTAGAGGGAGTTCTGGTTTAAGAGAATATATTACATTGAGCCAGCTTTTCCAGAGAAAAGGCAAGGGTAAAGAGGCGGTAGAGACACTGAAAACAGCAATTAGAAATGTAATAAAAGAAGATGATGATGCTCTAAGTGAAGTTCGTTTTATGTTGGCGAATATATACTATGAGATGAATGACCATAAGCGTGTAGTAGAGGAACTGGAAAAAGTATTAGAAATAGATCCTGATAACCATCAGGCCAATAACTTTCTGGGTTATTATTTTGTTGAGCAGGGAGAACAGCTAGACAGAGCTATAGAGTTGATCGAAAAGGCATTGAGCGTCAGTCCAGAGAATGCGGCATACCTTGATAGCTTGGGCTGGGCGTATTATAAACTGGCAAAGGAAGATGATGGGAAGATAAAGTTAGCATTGCAAAAACTCATCGAGGCATCAAATTATGCAGAAGATCCGGAAATTATGGGTCATTTAGGAGATGTTTATTATTCTCTTGGATTTTGGGAGGAAGCACAGCGCCAATGGGAGGCTGCCATAGGTTTATGGGATAAGTCAGCGGCTGAAATCCCTTCGCATTTAAAATATGAAACTGTCCGTGAGCTAAAAGCCAAGAAGGTAATTCAAAATAAACTTATTAAGATTCGAAGTTTAAAGATGGTGGAAAATTCAAAGAAAGAAATGAAACACGAAGAAAGGGTTGTTAGTAATCATAATAGTAATATATAGAAATGGTAATTGAGTATAAACAAAGGACGGTAATTAGTAATGTCAGGACATTCCAAGTGGTCGACGATAAAGCATAAAAAAGGTGCTGCAGATGCAAAGAGGGGTAAGATATTTTCCAAACTTGCAAAGGCCATTACTTCTGCGGCGAGGCAGGGTGGTGGAAATCCTGATATGAATTTGAAGTTACAGTATGCAATTGATAGTGCCAAATCAGAAAATATGCCTAAGGATAACATTGAACGGGCAATACAGAAGGGTACTGGAGAGTTAAATGCAGAATCAGCTCTTTTTGAATGTCTTTACGAAGGTTACGGACCTAATGGTGTCGCTGTTATGGCTGAGATCTTAACAGATAATAAGAATAGAACTGCGGCTGAGATTAGAAAGGTATTTGATCGATCTGGAGGAAACCTTGGTGAGTCTGGATGTGTGTCATGGATGTTTCAGAAAAAGGGAGTGATAACTGTTGATTCTGGAGAAATTGAAGAAGACAAGTTGATGACGCTTGTTCTTGATGCCGGATGTGAAGATTTGCAGTTAGAAGCCGGAAAATATGAGATTGATTGTGAAATAAAGGATTTTAATAATGTTAAAAAGGTGTTGCAGGATGAGGGCATAAAAATAGAGTCAGCAGAGATTAGCTGGGTTGCCAATACGTATATAGAGCTTGATGAGGCAAAAGGCAGGAATATTGTGACCCTTATGGAAAGATTAGAGAATCACGATGATGTTCAGAATGTTTATGCCAATTTTTCTTTACCAAAAGATTTACTGGCAGAGTTATAGATTTTAAGATTGGTGGGTTTCTCCTCCTTCGTTTGAACGACCGTTCTTTTTTACAGGTTTTTTCTTTTCTTCTTTAATTTTTAGTAATTCAAGAATTTGATCTGCTTCCAGAACTTCCTCTTCTTCTAGTTTTTTTGCAAGGAGATCAAGCTTGTCTCTATTTTTCTCGATCAGCGACTTGGCTATAGCGTATGAGTCCTTAATAATCTGAGAAACTTCTGCATCGATATCTATTGCAGTTTTTTCGCTGAACTCTTTTTCCTGTACAAGGTCATGTCCCAGAAAGACATTTCCTTGTTGCCTTCCGAATGTTTGAGGGCCAAGTGTACTGCTCATTCCAAATTTACATACATAATTTCTGGATAGTTTTGTTACTCTTTCCAGGTCGTTTTGCGCTCCAGTAGATAACTCATTAAAGACAATTTCCTCTGCGGCTCTACCTGCAAGAAGGACGCACAAAGTATCTCGTATCTCAGATTCTCTGGTTAAATATTTGTCCTCGGTAGGCAGCTGTAGTGTATAGCCAAGTGCCGCTGCTCCCCGCGCAACAATAGATACTTTGTGTACTGGATCGGTATTAGGTAATAATGCAGCTACCAGAGTATGGCCTGATTCGTGATATGCAACTATACTTTTTTCCTCATCACTTATTACTCTGCTTTTCCTTTCAGGTCCGGCAATGACCCTTTCTATTGACTCCTCAAGCTCATCCATTTCTACAAAATTCTTGTCACGTCGTGCAGCAAGTAATGCGGCCTCATTGATAACATTTGCCAGGTCAGCACCTGAAAAGCCGGGAGTACGCTTTGCTATTGTATTAAGATTTCCATTAGGTTCTATTTTAACGTCTTTAGCATGTACCTTTAAGATCTCTTCTCTTCCAATCAGATCTGGCCTGTCGACAGTTACCTGCCTGTCAAATCTTCCCGGACGTAGCAATGCACTATCTAGGACGTCAGGCCTATTTGTTGCCGCTATGATTATTACGCCACTATTTGAAGTGAAACCATCCATCTCTGCTAATAGCTGGTTTAGTGTTTGTTCTCGTTCATCATGGCCACCGCCTAAACCGGTACCTCTTTGTCTTCCAACGCTGTCAAGTTCATCAATAAACACTATGCAGGGGGCCTTCTGTTTAGCCTGTGCGAACATATCACGTACTCTAGCAGCACCCATTCCAACAAACATTTCAACAAAATCAGAACCGCTTATTGAGAAAAAAGGCACTCCTGATTCGCCAGCAACTGCTTTTGCCAAAAGTGTCTTTCCCGTTCCTGGTGGCCCTATAAGTAAAACACCTTTTGGTATCTTGCCTCCAAGTTTTTGGAATTTCTGTGGGTACTTTAAGTACTCTATTATCTCTTCCAGCTCTTCCTTTGCTTCTTCGCATCCGGCAACGTCAGCAAAAGTAGTCTTCTTTGCATCCTCAGCTGCGTAAAGCTTAATCTTTGCCTTACCGAATGATGCAAAAGGGCTCCCCATCCCTCCGATTCTTTTTGAGATGAAAAACCAGGCAATTCCAATAATTAAGAATGGAAAAACCCACCACATAATCATATTTCTCAGAAAATTATTCTCTACCTCTCCTTTAAACTTAACATTTTTTTCCTCTAATTCGTTGACCAGTTCAATATCCTGGATTGGTACGGTTACGAAGGCAACTGGACTGTTTTTTTCAGATGTTACGCTTTCATAATGACCCTTAATTACTTTCTCTCCCACGGTGCAATCAACTATTTTTCCCGCACTCAAATATTCTCTGAACTGGCTGTAAGTAATTTCACTGGCTTTAGGTGCCAGAAACATCTGTATGACATATAAAACTACGAGAAAAAGGAGGAGATAGCCTATAGAAAAACCAGTCTTTTTGGTCTTCAGGTTTTTAGGTGTTTTTTTTTGGGGGTTTTTATCTGCGTTTTTCATTTAATTCTTTGTGGTACAGACGCTTACAGTATACCGTATATAACGGTAAATATATATTGATAATCAAAAATTATATGATAATATCTGTTTTAAGTCAAAATAATAAATGTAGTGTACTTTCGGAGTTAGTGTTAGGTGACTTAATGTAGTTCCTACTTACTTTATACTGAATTATTGGCAATGGAGAAAAAGGGAAGTTAAAAATGATGTCAAATAATTCCAACCATTGTTAGTATAGAAATGGTCGGGGCGACTGGATTCGAACCAGCGACCTCTTGAACCCCATTCAAGTGCGCTAAGCCAAGCTGCGCTACGCCCCGAAAAGAAATTACATTTTGGCTTTAAAAAAATGATTATATCAAGAATCACTTATTTTTCAAGAACATTCGTACATTTCATTTCGACTCAACTGCCCTTTGAATAAAAGCTTATAACATTTTGTATGAAAATCTGGAGTTCTGTTTCTAATATTACCAGTCTCTTTTAGATTTTAAGAGATAGTTTTTAAATCACCTGTTATACATTTACAAATACTGTATTGTATCAAAAGATATTCTAGCTACAATGTAGCGGAATTAGTTCCGAGGGGTATTGTGTTTCAGAGGGAATAGAGTAAAGTCGCTCGTTTATTTCTAATAAAACTATAAAGGGGTGTTTAGAAATGTTTATGCTAAATCAAATTGTAGGTATTGGGAGCTTAGGCATAATAGATAACTTGCGTTTGATTGTTATTATAGCAATCTTTATTGGTATTATTATTGTACTTTTGTACCGCAGGTTTACAAAAAGCGGAAGAAAGACGAATGGAAAATATATGCGGGCAACAAATCCATATGACAGTAGCAGTAAAGAAAAAAGACATTCTGCTGATGTGGTAGATGACTTTATGAGTATTGAAGAAGAAATAAAAGCGAAGAAAGATGGAAATTATAAAGCAACTACAGAGCCGGAAGTGGAAATAGAGGAAAAATCAGTTGTCAGTCTGGAAACAATAGAAGAAAATATTAAAAACATAGAGACGCAAATTACTGCAAAATTTGCAGAAGTCATAAAAGACGTGAAGGGTAAAATAACGGCAAAGTTTACAACAGAGATGGAAGAGGTAAAGGCGGAATTTACTACCAGAATTGAAGCATTAATTTCAAAGATGGAAGAGAGAGAGAAAGATGTTGTAAATAAAATAGAAAGAAGGATTAATTCGAAAGTTCAAGAAACTTTAAAGAAGATGGATGATAGGGTTAGTACTGCACTTCAAAGTCAAAAAAATTCAACAGCTTCGGTCTTGGAAAAACTAGTTGATTCATTGCGCACAGTAGAAGTGCCTGCAGATGACATGGTTTCTGAAGAAACGCAGAAGGCGGTCGAAGAGAAGGTTAATAGCGAGGAAGTGGGAGAAAAAGATTTCTGGAATACGTTGAAAGAAACACCAGTTAAAGATAAAGGTGAGATAGGTGATTCAGCCAGTTCCTTACAGGCAGATGAGTCACCTGATAATGTTATGCCTTCTGATGAATCTAAATGTGCATTGCCTGAGGAAATAGAGGTTGGCGGGGCCGGGGAAAAGACTGAGGTCAAAGAAGATACAAGAATGGATGAAGAAGAACCAATTCCATTACAGGAGACGCGGAAAGAAGTACCAGAGAAAGTGGCAGGGGACTTGGGTGAATTTGATATGCAGGAGTTCTTAGATGAAGTGCCTGTTAGTGCTCCAACGTCTGGCAAAGCTGAAGCAGTTGTTGAAGAAGAAGGCGTAGTTCAAGAGGAAGAGTTAGAAGTGCAATCTGAAGAGGCAGTAGATGTGAAATTAGAAGCAAAAGAGACGATTGTTTCACCACAGGAAACGGGGGGAAAAGTACCAGAGAAGGTCGTAGCAGACTCAGCTGATTTAGATATACAGGAATTCCTTGACGAAGTGCCTGTTGATGCTTCATCTTCTGAAGAGCCTAAATTGGTAGCTGAAGAAGAGGAAGTGGCGTCAGAGGAAATAAAAGAAGGTGCTTTTGGTGTACCATCTGAAGACAAAGCAGGTGTAAATCTGGAAAAGAAAGAGTCAATTACTTCACCAGGAAAAGATGAGGAAGAGGTGTTAGAAAGTACTGAAGGGGACTCGGCTGATTTTGATATACAAGAATTTTTGGATGAACTGGAAAGCCTCCCTTCTGAAAACGATCCGGAAACAGAAAAGTGATGGTACCGGACCAAGCCCGCATGGTAATTATTTTTTACTAAGGTGTACGCCTTCTATCTCTGATTTGGGTTCGCGGATCATTAGCTCCTTTACTGCTTTCATCGGATTTTTACCTTCAAAAAGTACATTAAAAATTTCCTTAGTGATAGGCATTTCAACATCATATTTCTTTGCTAGTTCGCAAACCGATTTAGTAGTCAATATTCCTTCTGCAATTTGGTCCATTTCCTCCATGACCTGGGACAATTTTTTTCCTTTGGCAATTAACTCACCTACCATACGATTTCTGCCGTAGGGGCTTACACAAGTGGTTATTAGATCTCCCAACCCTGCAAGTCCTGAAAAAGTGTCCCTCTGGCCTCCCATTGCAACTCCCAATCGTGTAGTTTCTGCCAGCCCTCTGGTTATCAATGCGGCTTTTGAATTGTCACCAAAACCGAGACCGTCACATATTCCTGCTGCAATTGCTATTACATTTTTAACTGAAGTTCCAATCTCGACGCCTATGACATCACTGTTTGTATATACGCGAAAGTGTTCTGTTATAAAGAGTTCCTGTATTTCTGTCGCCAGCTTAAAATCTTCAGATGTGGCCACAACCGTAGTTGGAAGTTCCCTTGCTACTTCTTCTGCATGACTTGGCCCCAGGAGCAGTGCAATAGGTGGATCGCCTAATACGTCTTTAAGTATTTCGCTTCCGCGCATGAGCGTTTCATTTTCAATGCCTTTTATTACGCTTACGATTGGTGTTCCTGGTACATAGCTGTTTTTTAGCGGATGAATGGTCTTTCTTACATAAGGTGTGGGTATGGCAACTACTATAATATTGGCTTCGTTTTGTGCGGCTTCTAAATCTGAAGTTATTTGTAGGTCAGGTGGGAGCGAGATCTCCTTCAGATATTTTTTGTTTATTCTATTTTTTTTTAAAGACTCTACATAGCTTGGTGTTGAACCCCAAAGGGTAACGTTATGCCCCTTGCTGTGTAGTACAAGTGAAAGTGCAGTGCCCCAACCACCTGTACCTAGGACTGCTATTCTTCTTGTTGACTTTTTCTTTTCCATTGAAGATTTAGATCATCTGTTTTGAGGTTTTAAATAACGTGTTGTTTTTAGGGAGGGGAAAGACATTTGATAAAAATTAATCCTGAAAATCAGTGATATCTTTGTAAATAGGGTAAGTTGTACAAAACGCTACAACCTCATCTTTTATTTCTTTCAATTTGTTTTCATCATCACTGGCATTTAGTGCAAGATTAATCCAGTTGGCAATTTTTAACATTTCAGGCTCTTTCATGCCGCGTGTAGTAACAGAAGGAGTACCCATTCTTATTCCGCTTGGATCATTTGCTGTCCTTTTGTCATATGGGATCATATTCCTGTTTAGGATAATGCCCGCTTTTTCCAGGGTTACCTGTGCTTCCGTCCCTGAAATACCTTTGTTAGACAGGTCTATGAGGAAAAGGTGGTTATCTGTGCCTCCTGAGACTATTCTGTAACCCATGTTTTGTAGTTCACTACACAGTTTATTTGTGTTTTTAAGCGTCTGGATTTGAGCGTCTTTGAACTCTTGAGTATTTGCTTCCTTAAATGCTACTGCCTTTGCAGCTATAACGTGCATTAATGGCCCACCTTGGATACCAGGGAAAATTTGCTGATCTATTTTAGATGCGTATTTGGACTTACAGAGTATTATCCCACCCCTCGGCCCTCTGAGAGTTTTATGCGTCGAGGTCGTTACAAAATCAGCGAGTGGTACGGGATCCTGGTGCAATCCTGCTACGATCAGTCCTGCTATGTGAGCAACATCTGCTAATAAAAAAGCGCCTACTTCATCTGCGATTTTTTTGAATTCCGCGAAATCAAATTCTCTTGGATAAGCACTGGCACCTGCAATTATCATGTGCGGATTACTTTCTTTAGCAAGTTTTCTTACTACATCATAATCTATATATCCGGTTTCTTCACTTACACCATAAGTTATTTTTTCGTACAGTTGTCCTGAAAAGTTCTTTTTGAAGCCGTGTGTAAGGTGTCCGCCGTGTGAAAGGTCCATGCTCAGAATCTTATTTCCCGGGGATAATGAAGAAAACAATACGGCCATATTTGCCGATGAACCTGAATGTGGTTGGACGTTAACATGTTCTGCTCCAAAAATATCCTTTGCTCGCTCCACGGCAAGCTTTTCAGCTATATCAATCTCTCCACAACCGGCATACCATCGTTTATCAGGGTAGCCTTCAGCGTATTTATTAGTCATTATTGAACCTTGAGCCTGCATTACTGCAGTACTGCAGTAATTTTCAGAAGCAATCAATTCAATGTGAGTTTGCTGTCTTTTAACTTCGTCGCGGATTGCCGCGAAAATTTCTGGGTCAACAGTTTTTAGGGTATTCATAATAATTTAGAAATATGTTCAGTTCGAAATATTAAAGTTAATTCGATAAATTCTATTTACCTATTTTCCATTTTAAATATGCCGTAAGGAAATCATCAATTTCCCCATCAAGGAATGATTGCGTTTTACCGGTCTCACATCCCGTACGCAAATCTTTTATCATTGTATAAGGTTGCAGTACATATGATCTTATCTGGTGTCCCCACGCAATCTCACCCTTCTCATCATAAGCATTTGCGTACTCTTTTTCTAGTTCTTTCTCTTTTATCTGATATAATCTCGATTTTAACATTTTCATCGCCGTAGCTTTATTTTTATGCTGAGACCTGTCGTTCTGGCATTGTGTTATGATGCCTGTTGGTAAATGAGTAATCCTGACAGCAGAAGATGTTTTATTGACGTGTTGGCCTCCTGCGCCGGATGAACGGTAGGTATCTATTTTTAAGTCTTTTTCGTTGATGTCAATATCGATTTCAACATCAATTTCAGGAATTACATCAATTGCTGCAAACGAAGTGTGGCGTCTGCTGTTAGAATCGAATGGTGATATTCGAACCAGACGGTGGACACCGATCTCAGATTTTAAATAACCGTATGCAAAGCTTCCTTTGATCACGGTAGTTACTCTTTTAACACCTGCTTCTTCACCTGGCAGAAGATCAATTGTTTCCATGGAAAAGCCATTTCTTTCCGCCCACATACTATACATTCTTAATAACATAGAGGCCCAATCACATGATTCAGTACCTCCTGCACCGGCATGAATGTTAAGATATGCATTACAGCCATCATTTTTCCCGTTCAGCATCATACGTAATTCAAGTTTCTCAAGCTTTTGGGTAAATGATTGCAGGTCACTTGCTATTTCTGCTTCTAATTCTTCGTTGCCGTCCTCACTCTCTTCTTCAGCAAGCTCTGATAAATCAACGACATCATTAAGCGATTTCTGCAATTCCTGAAAAGGCACAGTCAATTCTTTTAACACCTTTAATCTCTTAACGGTAGACTGCGCTTTTTCCTTGTTATTCCAGAAATCAGCATTTGCTAACTGCGCTTCTATATCATCCTGTTCTTTTTCCTTTGAAGTCAGGTCAAAGAGAGTCCCGTAAATGTACGAGCCTGTTTTTTAGCGGATTTAGTTGTTTTTCAATACTTTTGATCATTTTCAACCTCTTATTATCAAACGATTTCCTGATTTCGAGTCGGAATTATAGTTTATGGAAATATTAAAGTCAAATTGTTTTTAACAGTAGAAAATATTAGTTGAAATGATGCGGAAAATCAGGTAAATTTACTGTTTCCGCAACTGTGCGGGGACATTTACTATAACAGACTGAAAATGGTTAAGATAACACTGCCAGACGGTATTGAAAGGAAATATGAGGATAAGGTCACTGTCAAGGATGTGGCTTGTGATATTGATGAAAAAAATCGTGGTAAGGCAATAGCTGGTAAGCTAAACAGTACGCTTGTAGATCTTGATAGCCAGATTGAGACGGACACAACCTTAGATCTTGTGATGGCTGATTCTGAAGAAGGTCTTGAGATACTCAGGCACAGTACTGCTCATGTTATGGCCCAGGCAGTTACTAATTTATATCATAATGCTAAACTAGGGATTGGTCCTTCTATCAAGGACGGTTTCTACTATGACTTTGATTTGGAGACAACTCTGTCAGATGAGGACCTTGAGTCGATAGAGGCAGAGATGAAGAGGATTATTGAGTCTGACGAGACATTTGATCGTTTTGAAGAGACCAATGATACCGCTATAAAAAGGATGGAAGAGTCGGGTCAGAGTTACAAGGTGGAGTTAATTAAGGGGCTGGAAGATGAGACTGTTTCTTTTTATAGGCAGGGTGACTTTGTGGACCTGTGCAGAGGGCCGCATTTGGTCAGCACAAAAAAAATTGTGGCATTTAAACTGTTAAGTGTTGCTGGAGCATACTGGCGTGGGAAAGAAACCAATCCGATGCTTCAGAGGATATATGGTACGGCTTTTACAAATAAGAAGGATTTAAGAGTACATCTAAAGCTTTTAGAAGAGGCCAAAAAACGTGACCATAGGAAAATTGGTACCGCTTTAGACCTTTACAGTTTTCATGATGAGGGTGGTCCCGGTCTTGCATTCTGGCATCCAAAAGGGGCCAGAATAAGAAACATTATCGAAACGTTTTGGAGGGAAGAGCATTATAAACGTGGATACGAAGTGGTTTATAGCCCTCACATTGCTAAAATAGATCTTTGGAAAACAAGTGGTCATCTGGACTTTTATAAAGAGAGTATGTTTTCTCCTATAGATGTTGACGGGCAGGAGTATATCTTAAAGCCTATGAATTGTCCTTTTGCGATTCTTATGTATCAAACTAAGGTTCGTAGTTATCGTGATTTGCCGCAAAGGTGGGGCGAGCTTGGAACTGTTTATAGATATGAGAGGTCAGGGGTTTTGCATGGGCTTTTAAGAGTTCGTGGTTTTACTCAGGACGATGCCCATGTGTTCTGCAGGCCAGATCAATTAAAGAATGAAATAGTTGATATTTTAGATCTGGCTCAATATATGCTTCAAAGCTTTGGGTTTGATGAATACGAAATAGAACTTGCTGTCAGAGGTAAGGGGGAATCTGATAAGTATATTGGAGAAAATGAGAACTGGATTCTTGCTGAAGATGCTCTAAAGAGTGCCCTTGAACAAAAAGAGCTGGAATATACCAGGGAAGAAGGTGAGGCAAAATTTTATGGACCGGCTATCGATATAAAGATAAAGGATGCTCTGGGCAGGGGCTGGCAGGGACCAACCATTCAGGTAGATTTTAATTTACCTGAAAGGTTTGATGTTAATTATATCGCTTCTGATGGTAAGAAGCACAAGGTCGTGATGGTACATCGTACCGTACTTGGCGCCATGGAGAGATTCGTTGGGTGTTTGTTGGAACATTATGCAGGTGATTTTCCTTTATGGCTGGCACCTACACAAGTCAGGGTGCTGCCAATAACGGACGCCCATGATGAATATAGTAAAAAGATAAAGAACAGATTGTCAGAGATAGGTATCCGTGCTGATTGTGATTTGCGGAACGAGAAGACTGGCTTTAAAATCAGGGAAGGTACTTTGGATAAAATTCCTTATTTGCTAATTATAGGCGATAGGGAATTAGAGGAAGAGACTGTTTCGGTTAGAAGTCGTAAGAACGGAGACGAGGGATCTCTGCCCTTGTCAGAATTCCTGTTACGTGTTGAACTGGAGTCTAAGAATAAAACTTAGTATTTCTGTAGGAATGGCATATTGTAATATTTTAGAAGGGGGGTGTAGAGATCTCGAAATACCAGAGAGTTAATGAAAGAATATATGCTAAAACTGTAAGGCTTGTTGCAGAAGATGGTACTCAGTTGGGTGTATTAAAAAGGGTTGATGCGCTCAATAAGGCGATGGAGTTGGGCCTTGATCTGGTTGAGGTTTCGCCAGATACGGATCCTCCGGTGTGCCGCCTTCTGAATTATGGTAAATACAAATATAAACTGAGTAAAAAGTCACATCAGAAAAGCCGAGTTGTCCAATTGAAGGAGATCAGGGTTAGGCCAAAGATTGGAGCTCATGATTTGCAGACGAAAGTTAAGAGTGCCAGAAAATTCCTTGAAAGAAAGGATAGGGTTCTGATTAACATGATGTTCAGGGGTAGGGAGAGGGCACACAAAGATATGGCTAAAGAAATATTTGATGAAATTATTAGATCTCTGGAAGATGTTGCCAAGGTGGAATCGCAAGCAAAGTCAACAGGGCGAAGTATGGGGATTATCTTAACACCAAAAGTATAACATTAAGGTTTAAAAGTAGAAAGTGAAGGAGTATCGGAATGCCAAAATTAAAAACGCATAAAGGTCTTGCGAAAAGGTTTAGAGTTTCACCTAACGGCAAGATTAAGAGAAGAAAGGCCTTTGCAGGTCATTTAATGTCAGGGAAAACTGGTGATCGTAAAAGGGCACTGAAGAGAACAAGCCTCGTGTCAAAGGGGTTTGTCAGGCCAATTTTACGTGCTTTAGGAAAAGCATAGTCAAAATTTTAGAATAAGCGCAAGAAAGGTTTTAGAGATGCCAAGAGCAAGAAAAGGATCAGCAAGAAAACAAGCAAGAAAAAGACTTCTAAATGCAACAAAAGGGTATTGGGGAGGTAGAGGTAATCTTTTTAGAAAGGCCAGTGAAACATATGTTAGAGCTATGGCCTTTTCCTATAGAGATAGAAAATGTAAAAGAAGAAATTTCAGAAAGCTTTGGATAATACGCATAAATGCTGCTGCAAAAATGCGAGGGATAAATTATAGTCGTTTTATCAACGGATTAATAAAAGCTAATGTTGTAGTAGACAGGAAGATGCTAGCGGAAGCAGCAGTAAACGATCCTGTCGCTTTTGATAAATTGGTTGAGTTGTCAAAGCAACATATTTAAAGCCAGAGTGCGTTCCATACGTTCTGGCTTTTCCACTCTTTTTGGGTTGTCATTTGATTAATAATCCTCAATAATCAATCTGCAATTTTAAATATTGTTAAATACCTTTCTTTTTGGTCCAAATGGACTTGAAGGTTACCAGTGTAACCTTGGAATCCCTGTAAAAACGGGGTTGACGCTTTGGTTAAACAGAATGGAATTCCGTTTGCACGTTATACTCTCCCTTAATATAAACATTTGTTTGTGGAACAAAACTAACTGAATTGGCTACCGTAGGGAGCTGGTTTATTATGCAGGAAAAAATAAGCGAAATACGAAACCAGGCAAAGGAGGATTTGGCAAAGGCAAAATCTCTGGAAGAAGTTGAAAAGATAAAGACTAAATTTCTCGGCAGAAAAGGCGGCATTATAAATGAAATACTAAAGTCAATTTCAGGTTTGTCTCCCGAACAGAGATCGTCTACGGGAAAGTCGGCAAATTTACTCAAACAGGAAATTACCAAATGGGTAGAAGATACAAAAAGGAAATTTGCTGGTAAAGAACAGGTTTCTGAATCTAAAGAGATATTTGATTTGTCTCTGCCTGGAGAATACAGGCCATATGGCCGGAAGCATCCCCTCACACAGACTATCGATGAAATTAAAGGAATCTTCAGGAAACTGTGTTTTGATATAGAATATGGTCCAGAAGTAGAGCACGAATACTACAATTTTGATGCCCTGAATATTCCTGCCGATCACCCTTCCAGAGAGGATTTTGATACATTCTACCTGGGTAATAAACGCCTTTTGAGAAGTCAGACATCAACTGTTCAGATAAGAGTTATGGAAAAGAAGAAACCTCCCATAAGAATGATTGCCCCTGGAAAAGTCTTTCGTCCGGATACGGTTGATGCCCGCCATGCCTCCATGTTCCATCAGATTGAAGGATTGATGGTTGATGAAGGTGTAAGCTTCAGCGACCTGAAATATGTTTTAACCCTGTTTGCTCAATCATACTTCGGACAGGATATAAAAATGAGATTCCGCCCTTCATTCTTCCCCTTTACGGAGCCCAGTGCAGAGATAGATATTTCATGCTCTATCTGTAAAGGGAAGGGGTGCAGTGTGTGTTCCCAAAGTGGATGGGTTGAGGTTTTGGGTGCGGGAATGGTGGACCCAAATGTGTTTGAGACAGTCGGCTATGATCCTGAAAAATATACCGGGTTTGCATTTGGCCTGGGTGTGGAACGACTTACCATGCTGAGATATGGCATAGATAACATCAGGCTTTTCTTTGAAAATGACCTGAGATTTTTATCACAATTTTAGAATCAATGAAAATCAGCTATAACTGGCTAAAGGATTATTGTACACACGATCTTTCCGTTGAGGAATTGGCAGAAAGCCTGACGAATGCGGGGTTGGTAGTTGACACTGTAAATCCTATCGAAGATGATTTCTGCCTGGAGGTTGAAGTTACCTCAAACAGGCCTGATTGCCTGGGCTCTATCGGGGTTGCAAGGGAAGTGGCTGCCGTTGTGCTGGGAGAACTTAAAATACCGGAAGTAGATTATGAGACAACGGATGAAAATGTAAATGATGTATCAAGTGTTGCGGTAGAAGATAGTGAATTGTGCCAGAGGTATACGGCACGAATTATAAAAAATGTGAAAATAGGGCCATCACCAGAATGGTTGCAGAAGAGAATTAGCAGTATTGGATTGCGTCCAGTAAATAATATTGTAGATATTACAAATTTTGTATTGATGGAGAGCGGCCAGCCATTACATGCATTTGATCTTGACAAATTGGGAGAGAACAGAATTGTTGTTAGAATGGCAAAGAATGGTGAGGCTATGGAGGCAATCGATGGTAGCAGGTGCATGCTTTCTAATGATATGCTGGTGATTGCAGACTCTCAGGAGCCGGTTGCCATTGCGGGAATAATGGGAGGAAAGGAGACAGAAGTTTCAGATAGCACAAAAAACATTTTGCTTGAAAGTGCATTTTTTGATCCAAGGAGTGTCAGAAGGACATCCAGGAAGCTTGGTCTGATGTCTGACTCTTCCTATCGTTTTGAGCGCCGTGTAGACCCTGACTGTGTTGACTGGGCATCAAGGAGAGCGACAAAGATGATATTGGATATAGCTGGCGGTCAGGCAGTGGATGGTGTAATAGATCAAAACTATCTCGAAGATAATAAGGTGAGTGTTTCATTGAAGATGTCACGGTTGAACAGCCTGTTGGGGCTTCAGATAGACAAAGATACGGCGAAGGATATACTGGAACATTTACAGTTCAGAATTAATTCTGAAACAGAAGGTGGTTTCACTGTGGATGTTCCCAGCTTCAGGGGGGACGTTTATCGGGAGATAGACCTGATAGAGGAAGTCGCAAGGATACATGGATACGATAAAATACCCGTGAAAAATAATATAGGAGTAAAACTGACACAGGATAACGAATTTGATCTAATTACTGGAAGGGCAAAAAGCGTTATGTCCGGACTGGGTTTTAACGAAGTTATAACTGACAGTATCGTAGATGATTCACAGAACAGGCATGGTGCCATCTGGTCTGAAACCGGCAGTTTGAGAATTCTCAACCCGATACGGCAGGACGAAGATCTTATGAGGAAAGCACTGGTGCATAATCTTCTGAAAGTGAAGAAACATAATCAGAACCATGGTGTTGAGAGAACTGATATTTATGAATTGTCCAAGATTTATTTGCCTAAGGATAATGACCAATTGCCGGAGGAGAAGGAGTGTTTATGCATTCTTGGTGAGGAGGGCTTTCTGGCTTTAAAAGGCGTTGTAGAGGCGATACTCAGTCACCTTAAAATTATGGACAGCCTTGAAAGTACGCATTACAATTTTGGCCTGTTCAGTCCTGAAAAATCTGCTGAGCTAAGGCTTGGAGACAGTGTTCTTGGATTTATTGGAGAATTGAGTAGAGAAGTAATTAGTGATTATGATTTCAGGAGCAGGCCGTGCATAGCAGAACTTGATTTTGACATATTAATCAATAAGGCAAACCTTGAAAGTTCATACCAGAAAATACCGTCATTTCCTATAGCAACGAGAGATCTTGCAGTAATAGGTGATGAAACGGTCACATGGGCAGATATAGAAAAGTGTATCGAATCTCTTAAGATAGACTATATTGATGATATTGAGTTCCTTGATGTATACAGGGGCAAACAGGTTGAGCAGGGCAGGAAGAGTATCGCCTTTAGAATTGTATTCAGGGCAGATGACAAAACCCTGAAGAGCGAAGAAATAGATACGTTACAGGATAAAATTCTTGTAAATCTTAATAACTCCCTTGGTATAAATCTCCGAGAGTAAAGCCACCGGAAGCGAAGTATTTAGGGTGTTATGTTTTAAATGTTGCTCCCGATTAAATATCTCAAGGAATTGTTTGGATATTTACTGTTTATGGTACCATAAACAGCAAATATCCATGTTATCAGTTTCAGATTTGTGATTTTGTCACTTTGTGAGACATCATGATTAAAAATCACTAAATTCTTCGTCATGCTCCGGAATCCTGCTCTCGCCCATTGGAATCAAGCTATCGCTTGAGTCTGTTTTGACTAGAACGTCTTCTTTAGTACCATTACCATTGCCCCCTGTTTTGTTATCAACATTAGGGGTTTTTTCAGATGGTTCTAAAGATCCTGATTCTGTTCCATTATCTGGATCATTGTTCTTTTTACGCTTGACGATTCCTAGCAAGAAAAATATCGGTGAAAAGAGTAGTTTGGACACTCCATTGCCAGATGTTTTTTTGCCGGTACCTTGGCTGCCAACCTGCTTAGCTAATATATTAATCTGTTCCTTCATTGTTTGTGCCTGTGCTGCTAGTTCTTCGCTTGCTGATGCTGTTTCTTCAGCGTTTGCCGCCGTCTGTTGTGTGACCTGATCCATCTGCTGTACAGCAGAGCTTACCTGAGTTATACCCTCAGATTGTTCAGCAGATGCCTCTGTTATCTCTTTTGTCAGAACAGATGCTTTCTTAACATCCTCAAAAATGTGTTCTGTATCCTCTTTGCATTTAGCAGCGACATTGGTTCCCTCACTCGCTTTTTGAACACATTCACTAATGAGGACAGTAGTATCTTTTGCTGCATCTGCGCTCTTTTTAGCAAGATTGCTTACCTCTTCAGTGACAGCGGCAAATTTTTCACCATTGTCGCTTGCACGAGCCGCCTCAACTGCAGCATTAAGGGCAAGGAGGTTAGTCTGATATGCAATGGTTTCTATATTCTTGATACCTCTGGCAATCTTTTTAATGTTCTCCTTAAATTCATCATTATTGCTTCCTTTGCTTCCAAATTCGTCTGCATTGGCAATACAACTTTCAACTATCACCCTGGTGTCTTTTGCCGCATCCGTACTCTTATTAGCAAGGTTCCTTACTTCTTTTGCAACGACAGCAAAGCTGTTTCCCTGCTTAATGATCTGGGATGTGTCCTGTCCTGCTTTAAGTGCCAGGGCATTTGTCTGTGATGCTATACCATCTATTATTTTTGTGATCTCTGCAATCTTTTTACTGCTGGCAGCAATTTCTTCCATTGATCTGCTCACTTCTGCAGCAGCTTTGTTACCGTTTTCTGCATCAGTAATACACACGTCTACCAGTTTCGACGCTTCGTCTGCATTTTTTGCGTTTTGTTTTGTCATAGACGACATCTCTTCCATAGATGCCGATGTCTCTTCCAGAGAAGACGCCTGCTCTGATGAGCCCTGTGCAAGTGACTGTCCAGCGGAAGACAATTCTGCAGCTGCCGAAGCAACCTGTGTTGAGCCATCTGTTAACCGTTCGACGAGTCTGCTCAAGAATCGGATTAGTGGACGTGCAAAGAATAACCAGCCAAGGCCGATTACGGAACAGACAATTACTACCGAAAGTGTCTGTACCTTTAACAACAACGACATATTTGCATTAGATTTTGATTTATATAAGGCTGCTGCGTCATTTATGATATCCATCGTAGAGTTAGCGCTGGTATGTGCATCATCATATGCAACAATATATTCCGCTGAATTTATCTCAGCATCCAGAAGTGATTTCAGGCTTTCTTGTGTACTGTCCCAATGTTTCTTTGCATCAATTAATTTAGCAAGTATCGGACGGTCACTACATGGGTGAAGAGTAGTGAATTTTGTCATTTCCATGTCAAGGGGTGCTTTCCCACCGTTGATAAGTGCTCCGAGTGTGATATCAAATATCTTCTTAGTCTTGAGGAATGTGTCTTCACCAAATTCCTTATCACCCGAATCGGCAAAAAAAGCCTCAGTTTTTGCGCTTATAGTTCCTATCGGAATATTTACAACGAGAATACCCATGACTTCTCCAAGCTTGAAATCTTTCTTCGGGCTATCGTCATGAGCATTATGGCATTTTACACAACCTTCAGCACTGGCGATATCAGCTGTTGCATAACGAAGAGTAAAAATGCCATTGTGCTCCATAAAACGCAAAAATTCTTTTCCCTCTTTTCGATATAAGTAATCAAATGCCTCTTTTTCGAAATCTGTGCGCAGGCCTTTTTCTTTATTAATGTTCCATCTGCTCAGCAGATCGTAACTGTAAACACCTTTTTCATTGATGGAGCTAGATACTTCCTGGACAAAGGTGGCAGGAAGGGGAATACCTCCATCTAGGTTAGTGTAGTTCCTGTTTGGATGTACATTGGTTACGCCATCTTTCTTCAGCTTTACTACTATATTCTTTGTGTACTGTTTGCGATCTTCTACAATCTGGAGGGTTGCAATCTCTGCGGCTTTTCTTGTGCTGTGACGAACCTGACGAGGTATTAATTCGTTAATGTATTCTTTAAGGTATTTCTGAGTAAGAATCTGTTGCCGTGCTGCAAGGTCAACTGCTACCAGATCAGACTGCTGCTCTTTAATGGTTTTGAAGACAAAGAATGCTCCAAGTAATACCGCAACTAAGAATATTGAAAATACTAGAACAAATTTTCTTCCAATAGTCATATTTTCCCCTCCCAGGATAAAATTATACTTGAAAAGAATATGTATTGTACATTTTCTATACAACTGCTTTTGTGCTGATCAAGTACTCAATAATTTATTTAAGTTAATTCTGATAGATTTTTTAATAATAGATTTGGGTGTTAAATATTTAGTGTATAAGCACTTCAAGATAGATTCAATATGCACATCCTTTGACACAATTGTCGGCCACTGTCATAAAAACTTTAGAAAAAAAATTACGGTAAATACTCTGCTCAGAATAGTGCAAAAAGGATACCGAATGCAGAAATCTCACTTCAGGAGTATTAAATAGTTATTATGACCATAACGTTATATACTTTGATTGCTGCATGATTAGGAAAAAATATAATATATAAGAATTATGAGTAAAGAGTATTTATCAACTCAGAAATACCATTTATTTCTGCCTGATATGTGAATGGTGTTAAGAAGGAATGCTGATAACATTGATTTTTGTCAGAATTGTTAACGGCTTTTAATAATTATGATGCTGTGCATAACCAATTGCAATAGCCAGAATTACATTAGAATTATGAATCTTTATATTATAAAATGACATAGGTATATCAAGTACATAATCTGACAAGTAGATTAGAAAAGAATTATCTTCTTATGATTGAAATACAGGATGTTTCTAAAGCTTACGATCAAACTACTGCACTCCATACCATTAATTTGACGATTCCTGCCGGTCAGACAACGGTGTTCATTGGTCAGAGCGGCTGTGGAAAATCTACTCTACTACGGCTGATAATTGGTCTTATACAGGCAGACAGTGGATCTGTTTTTTTTGAAGGAACTAGGATTACTCCTGAGGTTGTATTCTCTCTAAGGCGAAAGATGGGTTACGTTATCCAGGATGGAGGCCTTTTTCCACACCTTACTGCGTATGATAACGTGGCGCTGATGGCACGCTACCTGGGATGGGGTGATGAACAGATTAAGGACCGATTGAATGAGCTAACCGAGTTGATGCACTTTCCATCAGAAGGGCTTGACCGTTTTCCTATGCAGCTTTCCGGCGGTCAACAGCAGCGGGTGAGTTTGATGAGGGCACTTATGTTAGATCCTGATGTGCTTCTTTTGGATGAGCCTCTCGGCGCCCTTGATCCTATGATAAGGGCCGATCTTCAGATGGATTTAAAAAGGATATTCCAGGCACTTGGTAAAACAGTTGTTCTGGTGACCCACGATATAGCAGAAGCCGGTTTCTTTGGGGACGTTATTGCGTTACTGAAGGATGGAAGAGTTTTACAGAAAGGCACTCTGGAAGAATTCATACAATCACCTGCCGATGCATTTGTTACCCGCTTTATCAATGCCCAGAGAAATCCTTTAGATGTTATGAGAAAGGATTCCATGTGAAAACATACATTTTTATCATATACTTGCTTGTATGTAATATTTTAATAGCAAGTTTCCTGCCTACTGTTTTACTTAGCTCTACGCCAGAGATCAAGATAGGTTCAAAGAAGTTTACAGAATCTGTAATACTGGGTGAGATAGTTACTCACCTTATAAGGAGTACCGGTGAACAGCCCATTTATTTGCGGGAACTTGGAGGTACACGTGTGCTATGGAATGCTTTAAAAAAAGGTGAGATTGATATTTATCCTGAATATACAGGTACGATCAGCGAGGAAATCCTGACAGATGAGGGAGTACATAGTGAAAAGGATATCCGGCATACCCTGATCAGGCATGGAATTAAAATGACAAAGGTTTTGGGTTTTAACAATACCTACGCCATTGGTATGAAAGAGGAAGTTGCAGAAAGGTTGAAGATTCAGAAAATCTCAGACTTGCGTCAACACCCTGATCTGAAATTCGGTTTCGGTAATGAATTTATGGATCGGGGAGACGGCTGGCCAACTCTGCGCAAGAATTACAATTTACCTCAGCAGAATGTAAGAGGCCTGGATCACGATCTTGCCTATCGTGGTCTGGAAAAAGGCACTATTCAGGCTATTGATATCTATTCAACTGATGCCAAAATACAGTATTATGACCTGCGTATACTGGAGGATGACCTGAATCATTTCCCCACGTACAATGCCGTAATCCTGTATCGGTCAGATTTAGAAGAACGTGCTCCACATGTGGTAAATGTTCTGAGAAAGATTGAGAGTAAAATCTCTGAAACAGAAATGATCAAAATGAATTCCCTTGCTAACCTGGAAATGGTACCGGAGAGTCAGATAGCCTCTGACTTCCTGTCAGGGAGTCTATCTCTGGAGGTTGAATCGTTTGAGGAAACTACAATTGGTCGTCTGTTACATCGTACGGGAGAGCATCTTTTTCTAGTTGCAATCTCATTATCAGCCGCTATCCTGATCTCTATACCACTGGGAATTCTTTCTGCAAAGAGGCCGGGATTGGGACAGGCTATCCTTGGCATTGTCAGTATTATCCAGACGATTCCTTCTTTGGCTCTTCTTGTTTTTATGATTCCATTACTGGGTATTGGCGGGCCGCCTGCCATTATGGCTCTCTTTCTCTATAGTCTACTACCGATTGTAAGGAACACCTATACAGGCCTTCATGATATTCGCCTACAGATACGAGAGTCTGCAGAAGCGCTTGGACTTCCGCCGGGAGCGAGGCTTAGATTGATTGAGTTGCCAATGGCGTCCAGGTCTATTATGGCAGGTATAAAGACTTCAGCAGTGATTAACGTTGGAACAGCAACATTAGGTGCACTTATCGGTGCCGGTGGTTATGGGCAGCTGATCCTTACCGGTATAAGGTTGGATAATATATCACTCATCCTTCAGGGGGCAGTACCGGCAGCAGTACTTGCTTTGATAGTTCAAGGTTGTTTTGAGGCACTTGAGAGATTTTTCGTTCCTAAGGGCTTGCGTTTGAAACCTGTAATTTGAGTTTCGGTTTATTTAAATGCTTTGATCTTAAATGCTTAAAAAATTCTATGTTTTCTTGATTTTCAAGTGGAGCATGTTGTAAAATGGATTTTTTATAACAATGATTTTAAAATGGAGTGAATTATAATGACACTTCCAGGAATTGAAGAACGATTTTCACTTAAAACAACCGATGATGAAATCTTCATAAATAGCTTTTCCGAAGATGTTAAAATCGGTCTTACATCTGAATTTAAATACATTCCCTTTGTTTATTTCTATGATCATATCGGATCACAATTGTTTGAGAAAATCTGCGCACTTCCGGAGTACTACCTGACACGTACAGAAACAGATATCCTTGAGACAAACGCAGACAATATTGCCTCTCAATTTTCTGAAGAAACAGTTATTGTCGAGTTAGGTAGTGGAAGTTCTACAAAAACCAGGATACTGATAGAGGCCTTTCTTATACGCCAGAGCCTCGCTCATTATACACCTATAGACGTATCCCATCAGATGCTTGAGGAGAGTGCTTATTCTTTGCTAGAGGCATATCCAGAATTAGAGATAAATGCCATTGCTGCCAGGTACAACGAAGGAATTGATCATCTGAATATCCAGGCAGATCAACAGAATCTAATTACATGGTTAGGGTCAAGTATCGGTAACTTTGATAAAACAGAGGTGGCTACTCTTGTACGTCATATACAGGAAAAAATGCTTCCTGATGACAGGTTTTTAGTTGGCATAGATTTACAAAAAAATAAAACTATTATAGAAAGAGCCTATAATGATGAACAGGGCATCACTGCAGAATTCAACCTGAACCTCCTTAAACACGTGAATAGGGAGTTGGGTGGGAATTTTGTACTTGAGAATTTTGAACACAAGGCAATTTACAACGAAGAAATTGGACGGATTGAGATGTACCTGATCAGTAAAATTGATCAGAATGCCTTTATCAGTGAGCTTGATTTAGAGGTTTCGTTTACCGCAAATGAAACTATCCACACAGAAAACTCAGTTAAGTATTCGCTCGACGATATTGATTCACTGGCAGAAGAGTCAGGACTTTACGTTGAACAGCAATGGTTTGACTCTGAACGGCTTTTCAGCTTGAACCTGTTTGCTCCGACTGTTGATTAATAAAATAAATATTTATGGGATCAATGAAAAATATTGATGAAAAGCAGGCAATTTGTGGTATTTGCCCGGCAGGCTGTTGGGTTACCGTTACCTATAATGAGAAAGGGATGATTAACGAAGTACATCCTGATCAAAGTTCTCATCTGGGAATGATCTGCAAACTTGGCGAACATTCTGCTGAAATTGTATATTCCAAAGACAGACTTCGCTATCCGATGAGGAGAAAGGGTCCAAAGGGAACATACGAGTTTGAGAGAATTTCCTGGGACAATGCCTACGATATTATCGTTGAAAACCTCAATACTATTAAGGAGGAATCCGGACCTGAGGCCACAGCTATATATACCGGAAGAGGAAGCTTTGAACTTGCCATGTGTGATATCTTCCAGCCAAAAGGTGTAGCGGTATCTTCAGCATCAAGTGTTCTATTTCCATTCGGTTCACCGAATACCCTTGGCGTGGGAGCGCTCTGTTATGTCTCATTTGCCATGATCGCTCCACACATTACAATGGGGGGGATGCTGATTAATATGTTTTCGGATCTTGAGAATGCCCAGATGATAGTAGTCTGGGGGACAAATCCTGCTACCGATTGTCCTCCGCTTGATCTCAACAGGATTGTCAGTGCACAAAAACAGGGAGCCAAGGTTGTTGTAATCGATCCGCGAAGAACCATGACAGCAAAGCTTACCGATGCGGAGTGGATTCCAATACGTCCTGGTACAGATGGTGCCCTGGCTCTTGGTATGTGCAATGTTCTTATAGAAGAAGAACTTTATGATGAGGATTTTGTAAAGAACTGGTCAGTCGGGTTCGACGAACTTGCCAGATATGTTCAACACTTCAGGCCGGATGCAGTAGAAAACATTACGAATATTCCTGCCGAGACAATCAGATCTCTTGCGAGGAGAATTGCAGAGGCAAACGGTGCATCTCCGGTTATGTACAGCGGGCTTGAATACAGTGATAGCGGTGTGCAGGCAATACGGGCAACGATGGTTCTCTGGGCACTTGCGGGACAGCTTGATGTACCGGGTGGACGCTGCTTTACCATGCGCCAGAACAATTTCCCTATAAATCGTGAGGGGCATATTCCTAATCCTGACGTACGAAAAGCACTGGGCAGGGAGCGCTTTCCTGTCTACAGTTCGTATCGTGGTGAGTCTCACGCAATCGCGTTACCGGAATCTATTTTAGAAGGAAAACCATATCCGATCCGTTCACTCATAATTCTTGGAGGGTCAATCGTTACTTCCTGGCCTCAACCTGATATCTGGCGTAAAACGCTGAACAATCTTGACTTTCTTGTGTGTATCGATCGTCAGTTGACAGCAGATGCTGCGTATGCAGATTTAGTCCTTCCAGCAACTACCATGTATGAAATTGAATCATACATGACTTATGGTCCAATTTTTAGAATCAGGGAAAAAATTATTGAGCCTGTAGGTGAGGCCCGCAATGATTTCTTTATTTTGACTGAACTTGCTGAGCGTCTTGGATATGGTCATCTTTACCCTGCAAATGAAGAAGAACTCCTTAGACACGTATTAAAAGGTTCCGGCTTTTCTCTTGAAGATGTTCGAAACTCGAATGGTACAGTACAAGTGCCAACAGTCTTGACGCAGTATAAGAAATGGGAGAAAGGACTGCTGCGTGCTGATGGTAAACCCGGGTTCGATACTCCAACAGGAAAGTTTGAAATAGAGTCTACCATACTTGAAGAGCATGGGTATGATCCTTTACCTGTCTATACAGAGCCTGGTGAAGGACCACACTCACAGCCTGATCTTGCAGAGAAATTTCCATTGATATTTAGTTCAGGATCACGCGTAACCACGGATTTCCGTTCACAGCATCATGGTATCTCAGGCCTTCTGAAAGAGAGACCTGAGCCGACGGTAACAATAAACACCCTGGATGCAGAAGCTCGCAGTATAAAAAGCGGAGACCTTGTGAATATCATGACAAAGCGTGGTAAAGTTACTATGTGTGCACTGGTAACAGATGATATTGTTCAGGGTGCCATTGATGCCAATATGGGTGGTGGCGGGCCAGTTGGGCCGGAGAAGTGGAAGAATTGCAATGTAAATGAATTGACCGATCTCCAGCGTTATGATCCAATCTCAGGCTTTCCTGTGTATAAAACTCTTTTGTGTGAAATAGTTAAAGTAACAGAAAGAGAGAAAACGCTTAATGTAAATTCAGGTGAATACAGTGATACTGCCGGGATGATAGAATCAGGTTCAGAGGCTCAGCATATTGAGAAGCGAATTTATCTTGATCACAATGCTACTACTCCCCTTGATCCGGAAGTGAGGAAAATCATGCTCCGATTTGCTGAAAATGGTCATGGAAATCCGTCCAGTATTTATACCGAGGGAAAGGATGCAAGGTTTGCAGTTGAGGCTGCACGGCGAAGTGTAGCCCAGTTGCTTAATTGTACTGCAAGACGTATAACCTTTACCGGTAGTGGCTCAGAGGCCAATAATCTTGCTATTAAAGGTGTTGCTTTTGCAAACTGGAATACAAGAAATCATATTATAACAACTTCCATAGAACATCCTTCTGTTATCGATACATGCCAGTGGCTTGAGAGGCATGGATTTACGGTGACATACCTGGAGATTGATAAAACGAAGAGGATTAATCCGGAAGACTTGCAATCTGCAATTACAGAAAAAACCTGCCTGGTAAGTGTGATGATGGCCAACAACGAGACCGGTTCAATTAATCCGATAGCAGATCTGGTCAGGATTGCGAAAGGACGCAACGTTCTCTTTCATACTGATTGTGTGCAGGCGGTTGGCAAGATTCCGATAGACGTAGACACTCTCGGTGCGGATTTACTTACCATGTCAGGGCATAAATTATACGGTCCGAAAGGTATTGGGGCTCTGTATGTACGCAAAGGAGTTGTGCTGGAACCCCTGGTAAGCGGAGGGAAGCAGGAGAACGGAATGCGTGCTGGAACAGAAAATGTATTGGGGATTGTCGGATTGGGTAAGGCGGCAGAGCTGGCAATACAGCGGATCCACGAAATGGACAGGATCAAAAGGATGCGGGACAAGCTGGAAAAAGGCATTCATGAGTTAATGGCAGATGCAAGACTGAACGGAAATCCGGAGGCACTGTTGCCAAACACATTAAATATGACATTACCCGGGATACGAGGAGAGTCAGTTGTTCTCGCTCTTGACCAGAAAGGTGTTTCTCTCTCTTCAGGATCTGCATGCAGGGCCGGTTCACCCAAACCTTCACATGCTTTGCTGGCAATGGGGCTTTCCGAAGAAGAGGCGCATTGTGCTCTCCGTTTCTCACTGGGACTCGGTAATACAATGGAAGAGATTGATCGTACTATTGATCTTCTTGGAGAAGTCATCAGGGACAAGAAAACCATGGTGCGTTTCATACCCTGCCGTTAATGGAGACTAATATAAATGAACAAGTCATTTATTCCTCGACGGGACTGTCTACATAGGAATTTACATGGTAAAAAACTACAGATAGCCAAATGGCCTGTATCTGTTCTATGGATTACAATCAGCATTTCTTTTTCTTCCATGTCTGCGTTTTCAGATGTTGCAAAGACAAAAGAGGCAAAATCACAAACACCAGTCCTCCATAATTTAGGCAACAGCAAATTACTTGAACAAGCCCAGACAATTATTAACAAAGCATCAGGCAGGTTTCTGGCACAGTTACGCAGGGTAACCAAAGGGAGGATATTGCTTGATCATGGAATGCAGGAAACCAAATCTTTAAATGTACCTGAAGAAAAGCCTGCAATACCATTAGATGGCATTCTGCCGGTTGAAATCGCCAGGATTATGCTGGGTCATGCAAAAAGCAGGCTTGATGCACATAAGAATCGGCTTGAGTTGATTCAAAGGGAAAAGACACTTTTGAGTCAGCAGATTGCTCACATAGAATCAGCAAAGTCAGCTGCCAATTCTTTTGTCGATGCTCGTAACAGCTTGAAACCATTTCTGTTTGAAATCAATTTACGAATCAGTGACGGAACCTTGGCATCTGACAAAGTCCCCGACTTGCTTAAACCACAAAGTTTAGAAATACAAAAACAGAAGTTGCATGTACAGCAGGACGAGCTGAAGGAGGAGGAAAGATATGCTCAACAGGGACTAGACAAAATCGCGTCACGTATCAAAGATGCCAGAAAAGCAATATTCGAGGCGGAAGCACAACACTCTTCTGTCAGGGAAAAATATTTCCAGGAACTTAATAGGCAGGAGATAGAACAGGAATATTTGGGACAATCAATTAAGAGGCTACTAGAAAAAATTTCAGCGTTACAGAAGGAACGGGTATGGCTTACTGATAATTTTAATCAATCATTAAGTAGATTCAGAAGCAGTCAGGAGAATGTTATCCAGATTCAGAAGGCACTTGAAGCACATTCGAAACCGAAAGAAGTAAAACATCATGAAGCGCATGTTGAAAAAGACCACCACACAGTTAAAGAAAATCATCATGCAGGTGAGAAAGATCATCATGCCGCTGAAGGAGATCACCATGCAGCAATAAAAGATCATCATACAGCCATAGTCGTTAAAGGGAAGGTCTCTCAACATGACACAAAAATAGAAATGCTCAGAAGGCTCAGGTTGGGACTGCAAACGTTAATAAAGAGCGGAGAGTCTCTTAAAGGAGATGCTGTAATTCTCAGTGAACATCTTTTCAAAATGCAGGTTATTGCAGAAATGCTTGAGAATTTTGTTGATGAAGGAGGAAGTGTACCAGATTTAATTTCGGAAGATAGTAGCTCCGAAGCTATCATTACTGCCGGTAATAACGCTTCAGAGTATATATCAGAGGCTTTGCTTGCGACTCAGAAAGCCAGGGAACAACTTCTTCTGGTTGACGCACAGATAACAGAATACGAGACAATTCTTAAAAAAGAAGCAGAGAGTCTGGCAAGTCTGAAAGAAATTCAGGAGTCTGTCCTGCAGGCGCAGCAATGGGAGTCAAAGCTTAAAGAAATGTCAGTTCAACAGCTTGTTTATAGTTTTAAGAAGAGCTCAGAAAAACTAAAGGAAAATAGTATTACTTTGCAAAAATTTAGTGAAGAATTTAAAAAAGTTCAAGTATCTGTTGAAGAGGCAAAGCAAAAACTGGGATATTTAAAAGACCCATTGTTGCGCCTGGTTCAGCATGAATTCCTTGAGGAAAAACAAAGTATTTTAAAAGAACTTTATAAGCTTGCGGGATTAGATTTGCCGTCCGAATTAACCGGGGCTCCGACAGGATCTGAATCTTTTTCTGTTGTAGATACAGTGCAAAGAAAGACTGTTATCAGATCTTCAGATAAAGATATTCTCACTTCTCAAACTGTGCAATATCAGAATCTGCTATCAACCAGAATCAGAATTATCGAAGAGCAACAAAAGCAATGTACCATATTACTGAATGCCATGAAATCGCTGAATCAACATGTTGAGCAATACTTAGACATGCTGTCTGAAACCCTTAAACTGGCAATGAAGCATCATGCCAATGCCAAGGAAATAAAGAAGCGTATGGGACGCGGACAACTTAGTAGTAATGAAATTCCAGACGGCATTACTGGTGCCTTATCACACGATTTGATTATTCATCCCGAAACAGAGATAACTGAATTGCGTAATTATCAGACAAATGTTAAGCAGCAGATAGAAGTATTTGGCCAGCCGGATTTAGCACTCAGAGAAACTCTGCCGTTGTTAAAGCGAATGCGGAGTCTGGTCAGCAAACGACTTGACATTTTCCGAGAATTGCAGAAACAGGAACATGATTTTCAGAAAAAGCGGGAAGACCTCTCCGAGACCGAGCTGAAAAGTCTTGAACAAACGGCTTCACAACATATGGAGTCTGAGGATGAAATGTTAGAGTATCTCCTTAGTTTTGTTCCTTCAGAGCAGACGAAAGAATTGAGCGAACTTTTGCGGGCCTATTATGTAGAGTTGACAGAACTGGATATGAAGAAGGAGAACCTGAAAGAGCAAAAAGAAAATACCGAACATTTGATACAGCTTGCAGAGGAGGAAAAACTAGTTATTCAAAAATTGCTGCTTATTCTTAATAAGCAGGTAGAGCAATTGATACATGAAGAAGAGGAGGAATGGGTAAGGGTCGGAGAACAATTCATGCCTCATAAAGCTGAAGCAAGTCACCATACATCTGAACCAGAAGCAGGGCACCATGCTTCATCACAGGAATCGAACCTGAAAAAGAACAAGTCAGATGTGGTTAAAGAACTGGCTCCTCTTCTTTTCTTTCGGCACATGAAAATCATGTCTGCAAATAAGTGGATCAGTTTTTTTGGGGAAAAACTGTCATCATCAGGAATTGAAAGTGAAATCGATATAAGTCAGGATGAACTGGGAGCTTTGAATGCTAAATTTTCCAGTATTCAAAGGCGTATTAAATACATCAGGGGGCATTCTCCGGATGAACTGGCTAAACTGGATCCTGATAAAACACCAAAAACTGAAATTGACAGGCTTAGATTTCTGAAAGGTGAGATTGGTGTATTAAGGCCGGAACGTTACAAAATACGTAGACAGGAAATTGTACTGGTATTTATAAAACTGGTAAGCATTGTTCTGGTTGCGATATTTCTGGTATGGATAGTCAAACGAGTGATTAACCGGTTTCAGGTATCAGATGCAGAAAAAAGTCCACAAACCAAATTTGTACTTTCCTTCCTTAAAACCTTTTTCAAAGTTAGTATATGGATTATCGCGATAGTGATGTTAATGAGCAATCTCGGTTTTAAGGTAGGAGCTTTTCTTGCGGGACTGGGAATAGGCGGTTTAGCAATTGCACTGGCGGCAAAGGAGACCCTTGCCAATATACTGGGTGGAATTATGATATTCATTGAGCGCCCTTTTACCATTGGCGATACTATACAAATAGGATCAATGCAGGCGGGTAAGGTTGTAGATATGACATGGCGTACAACAAGACTTATTAATCCATTCGATTATCATATAAGCGTCCCAAACAGCCAGGTAGCAGAATCATCTATCCTGAATTATACAAAACTAATTCCAGGTGGGGATTATATTAGTGTTTATGTTTCACCCGAGCACGATCCTCAGAAGGTGGTAGCGCTGATAAACCAGGCTCTTGCAGATTGCAAACTAATTAAGCAGGATATGGCAAATGGCACCATGCTGGCAGGTATGCAGGTTTTTGAGAATACAAGCATGATGCAATACTGGCCCTGGTGGTATGCAGACGATTATCACAAACGATACATGATACGAGATGAAGTATGGAACCGTATCTGGCAACACCTTCATGGTGCAGGCATAGAGCTGAAAATCAGGCCTTTTGAGTTGACGCAGAAGGATGATACAACAAGCCGGAAATAGCAGCGACATTATTGTTTATCCGTAGTTGGCTTGCCTTGTCATAACCTCCTGATACTGTTACATAAAGATGCGCATAGAATTTTGCTAATAATACTAATATACGAGAGAAAAAGCTTGCATTTCTATGTTTGTATAATACTATGTGTTGTATACAGGAAGTTCAATTTATTAATACTTACCTGAAAAACAAGCTTTCTTTAAACTAAATAATCAGGGATTGCAATAGGCAGATGCTAATGGCAATTTTCTCTGAATAATAGTTTCATATCTTAGCCGCCTCACAGTTTGCGGTATATCCTTTTCATTCTGGCTGAGGACTTCTTAATGGAAGAAACTCACAAGGAATACGATTTACGCGTATCGGAAGATGGTACAGAAGTATTGTTGGATTGTGACTTATCTGCTGTTGATATTAATACATTGGCAGATAATATAAGTAAGGAACTTGAATGTCTTGGTATTAAAGACCCACCTGAGCAGAAACAATTAAAAGGCCAGCTTCAGCAAATCGCGTCTGAAATTTCCCCATTAGTAGATTTTGTTCTCATCAAAGGCGAGCCGCCTGTTCCTCCTCTGCATGGACGTGTTGAGTGGGATGGTGACTTTTTCAACACCGGTTTTGTAGCGGATAAAGAAACAGGCAAGGTTGACTACCGCGAAAAAGCGTCACATGAATCCGTTAAAAAGGGTGTTTTGCTGGGGCATCAAATTCCTGTTAAGGAGGGAAAAGATGGACTTGATGTTTTTGGTAATGCAATTCCTGCAGAAAAACCGGAACAGTACTATCCCAAGGTCGGGGAAAATGTACGTTTTGATATAAATAAAAATGCATACTATGCTGAAAAAAATGGTCGTGTTCGCCTGGTTAATGACACTCTTTTTGTGGACGAAGTATATACAATTGAGGAAGATGTTGACATTACAACGGGGAATATACAACATACGGGTGCAGTTGTAGTCAAGAGAGATGTGCTTGGTGGTGCAAAGATTGAGGCAGAAGGCAATATCGAGGTTAGAGGTATAATAGAAAATGCAGAGATACAGGCAGGTGGCGACCTTGTAGTTCATGGCGGTATAAGACAGTCAGAGGGCCACAAAGTTGTGGCCAAGGGTTGCATTAATGCAAAGTATATTGACGGAGGAAATATTCAGGCCAACAAAGACATAGTAATAGAGAAAGAGATTATCAATTCAACCCTGCATACGCTCGGTGCTGTAGTGATACCGAAAGGACGCATAGTAGGTGGAGAAATAGTGGCTCTTAGAGGGATATATGTTGGCCGGGCCGGCAGTAAGTCTTATACACCCACAGTGCTTGTGGCTGGTGAAGACTTTAGTGTTAGAGGTAAATTGAATTTAAAAAAGGTTAAGATCAAGAGATTGGCGCAGGAGCTGGAACAGCTTAAGAATTTTTTAGATAAAGTTATGGCAGATTTCGAATCACATTCTGCGCATGAACAGGAAGAGTATACAGAAAAGCAAACAAAGATTCCAGAATTAGAACAAGAGCTGCGAGATTTAATTAAAGAGGCGAAGGATATATCATCAGAAGCCGTGGAGAGGGCTGGAAAGGTTGTAGTTATAGAAGATATTCTCTATCCGAAGACAACCATTTGCCTTGGCGAAGAGAAGGTGACAATAAAAGAAGAGTGTGCCGGGAAGGTTGAGGCTAAGCTCGTTGATGGTAAGATTAAACTTGTGGAGAAGGTTATTTCTGATATTGATTGACTTGAATATCATATATTTTTTACACGGTTAAGAATGATTTTACTATCGGTACTTTGACCCTGAAGCGTTGCGCTGACGGTAAGTGCTCCCTGATGAATTTATTCCTTTTTGGCTTCACAAATGCATCACTGTCTATAGGTTTATGGGCATCCTTCGGTCTGAACGATACCTACTTACGGTCACCTATCGTTATAACACCAACTCATTTTCTCCACCATTTTTGGTATTTTATATTGTTTTAGAAAAACTAAACCTCAAATGGAAATCGCAAATTTTTCTTAATTTCTCCTTTTTGCATCAGGGTGTTGTGGTATAATCCTTTGCTGCGCATTTGCTTATGAGATCTGTATTGTGTCATAAAGTTCTCTATTTGCAAGGCTTCTACACCTTTGCTTCGGCCACAAGTTGTTGCAGTTATAGTGCTTAGGAATTGACGTATGGAAATTGACTAATATTTTAAAAGAATATACCGATATGATATAAGCATAGATAGGCGGGTTTGTATACTCGATATGATTCTAATCTAACCTGCTTTGTTAAAAACAGTTTCTAATAACTGTAGATAAGTTATCTAATACCGGATTTTTTTTATGAGTGAATACACACCTATATCAGGAGATGCTTTATTAGAGGGTACAGAGGTAGATTTTGATCTTTTCTTGAGAGCTGATTCCGGCGAATCTTCTAAGTATGTTTTATATTGCCGTGGCGGTGAAGGTTTAAGTCCGGAGAGGAGAGAAGAATTATTAAGTAAACATGCAGACCGGCTATGTATCTCAACAGAGGATATTGGCAAATACATTGAGTACCAGGAAAAAAATCTTAAAAAGATTCTTAGTGATGAAAGCAAAAGCACCAGAGAAAAATCTGGTATAGTGTATCAGGTTGCAACAAAAGTTGTAGCTGATCTTTTGGATGATCCAAAATCAGGTCAGAATATGGAACGGATTTCTAGATGGGTAACTAACACCGTCAGCCATATTTTTCAAGATGATAATACGTTTTCCAGTTTACTAGCGGTAACTTCTCATGATTACCAGATATATACACACTCTGTAAACATGTCCGTGCTTGGGTTACTCTTTGGCAAGCATCTCTCATTCCAACCGGATGAGCTTAACCGTCTTGGAGCAGGAATGCTTTTGCATGATATAGGTAAGTTGGCTATCCCCTTAAACGTAGTAAACAAACCCGGTCACCTTACGGGAGAAGAGTTTAAGGCGATGAAGAAACATCCTAAGGCAGGTTTGGAAATTCTAGAGCACAGGAGTAGCGTTAACGTTCTGTCTCTAAAAATAGTTATACAACATCATGAAAACTACGATGGAACAGGGTATCCTTATGGAATGAGTGGCGATGAAATACATTTGTTTGGGCGGATAGCCAGGATAATTGATGTATATGATGCTATGACGTCCAAAAGATCATATGCAGAGGCAATGAGGCCTTTCGCTGTACTGGCAGAAATGAAGGATAATATGCCTGGTTGTTTTGAAAAGGAGTTGTTAAAGGAATTTATTTACTTTCTGGGGCCTAAAGACCCTCGTAAGGTAAGAAGACCTGATGATACATTATACTCATTTCCATCTGTTAAATAGAGGCAATGTTTATGACAGTTAAAAGATTATCAGTAATTTGTGCTGTTTTTGTTGCAGGTCTATTTCTGTCATTACAATCTTTTGCAAGTGGATTTGACAAGCCCGACCCTACGTTCAAATTGGCTGTCACTCTTTTTCCCATTGACGGAGGAAAACTTTATATCGGAGATATTGATAGGGACAAAAAGACGTTCAGGCTCCATCTCCGTCATATTGGAAAGAATGGTAAGTGGGTTTACTATTACGCTACTGCCAGTGCATTTGTGAATGAGGACGGTGATGTAGAACCTGATAATGCGGAGGCATCTATTGAATATTCTCAGTATACTGCCAGTGTTATCGGTAATACTTTTCGGAAGGCAAGAGTCCGGGTTCTCTTTAGCCCTCGTGGTGATGGAAAAGGTTTTTTTAAAGAAGCCGGACATGTTATCTTCCAGAAATGTTCCACGAGAACATTTAAAGCAGAAAACTGGGAATGTACCGGTTGGGAATACCTGGGAACACTGCCTGGATTCCAGTAGAGGGACGATGCCATGCCAGAGACAGGTCTGTCCTTCCGCACTATATTGTTCTCAACCATAACGTTAAATAAGTAATCACACAAAGACATGAGACATACAATAGAAAAATTATTATTTTTCTTTTTTGTTTTCTTCATGATCTCTACGCTACTCTCCGCCTGAATGACATTCTGGCAGGCTTCTATGTAAAATTCCTTTTATTTCTTACTTTCAATTAATAAAATAGTAGTATGAATAAAAATAAGAGCAGAGATGAAATAGAAGATAAATACAAATGGGATCTGTCTGTGTTGTATATATCAGATGACTGTTGGGAAGATGACTATCGGAAGGTGGAAAAAGAACTTTCTCAGCTCATAGAGTTCAAAGGCTCCCTGGCTGATTCCCAGAAGCTCGAACAGTTCATGCAAACTTATATTAAATTTTCTATAGTTAAAGAGAATTTATATGTATACGCAAATGTGCGTTTCTTTGAAGATACCAGTAACGCAACATATGAAGAGATGAAAGGCCGTATTGAACTGCTTGTATCAAATATTTCAGCAGAAACAGTTTTCATAAAAAAAGAGTTGTCTTCTTTGTCAGAAGAAGATATTGATAAATTAATACGTGAAAACTCTCTGCTGTCAGAGTATCGTTTCTTTCTGGATGGCTATGCCAGATACAATCCACATATACTCTCAGAAGAGTCGGAAACTGTATTAGCAGAACTGGGAATAGCCCTGGGAAAACCTGATGATATCTTTTCCGCTTTTAATGATAACAACATTTCATTCGAGGTGTTTGAACATAAGGGAGAAGAGATACATCTCTCTCACGCAAAATATGCTCAAATATTAGAATCACCTGACCGGGAACTCCGTCAAAAGTCTTTTGAATACTATTACAAGCCATTCATGCAGAACATAGATGTACTGGCAAACACATATGCCACAACAGTACTCACAAATATTAAACTGACGAAGGTCAGAAACTACAAGTCGATGTTGGAAAGTGCTCTATTTCCAGATTATCTTTCGACTACAGTATTTACTAATCTGGTTGATGTTGCAAAAGAGAATATTGAAGTGATTAGTGATTTCAATACCCTGAAACGGGAAGCACTTGGTGTTGAGGAACTGCACTTTTATGATAATTATATCCCTCTGGTGGCTGATGTTGATAAGGAGTATTCATATGAAGAGACAATTGATCTCGTTCGCACGGCACTTGAACCACTGGGCTCTCAATATTTAGAGAGGTATGATGCTACGGTTAACGCGCGGGTGATTGATGTATTTGAATCTGTTGGCAAGAGATCTGGAGCATTTTCCTGGGGGAGTTATGCGAGTAGAGGACTTGTTTTCCTGAATCATACAGGAAAATTTTCTGATGTTTCAACATTCGCTCACGAATTCGGTCATTGCCTTCATCGTGACTACTCTATTGAAAATCAACCGTTTATCTATTACCAGAACCCGATTTTTCTGGCAGAGATAGCTTCGACATTTAATGAAGCATTATTGTTTGACCATATGTCAAAGGTTGCTGTTTCCCGTGAAGAAAAAAAATTCTATCTATATCATAATATGAAACGAATTGAGGCAACCTTCTTCCGGCAGACCATGTTTGCGAGTTTTGAAAAGGAGATCCATGAGATGGCGGAATCAGGACAGGTGCTGATCGCAAAAAGTATCACAGATGTCTACAGAGAGAACCTTGAAGCCTATCTAGGCAACGGAATGGTTATCGATGAGCAGTTGCATTACGAGTGGGCAAGGATTCCCCATTTCTACAACGCTTTTTATGTATACAAATATGCTACCAGCCTTTCTGCCGCTATAGCTCTGGCTGAACGTGTGAACTCAGGTGAGGAGGGAGCGGTTGATGATTATCTGGTATTTCTGGGAGCAGGTTCACACAAGGAGCCACTCGAAATACTTAAAGATGCCGGAGTCGACCTGGCCGGAAAAGAGGTATATGAAGTGACTGTTAATAAATTCAGAAAATTGCTGGAAGAGTACAAATCGTTATAAAATTATTCTTCTCTAATCATACCTTTGCATTTTATTTCTTATTATTCCTGAGAGGACTTATGTGTGGTAGATTTGTATTAGAAAGCATAGTCGAAGTTTTCCCTAGATTCAGGCTTTCAGACTCAGAAAACTTAATGGGTAACGTGAAGCCACGCTATAATATTGCACCATCACATTATGCCTGGATTATCAGTAGGAATGCAAGGCAGGAAAACAGACTGGAGATGATGAAGTGGGGTTGAGTACCATCCTGGTCAAAAGACCCAAAGATTGGAAACAGAATAATTAATGCAAGAGTTGAGACTATCACCGTAAAGCCATCATTTAAACATATCTTGAGGACAAATCGATGTTTGGTGCCGTGCACAGGATTCTATGAATGGAAAACGACAGATAAAAGGAAAGTACCACATTATATAGGGATAAAGAGCAGTAAAACCTTCTATCTGGCAGGGCTTTACGATATCTGGAAAGGGAGTAACGGAAAAGGTCTTAAGACTTTTACCATTATAACTACACAATCCAACAATACTCTTAAACCAATACATAATAGGATGCCGGTAATATTACATCAGGAGTTTGAGGATCAGTGGCTTAATACCAACATACAAAAAACTGAATCTATAATGCAGCTTTTAAAACCGTATCCGGATGACAATATGATCTTCTATGCCGTCTCAAATGAAGTTAATAATCCAGAAAATGATAATCCGCAATTAATTAAACGGGCGTATTGAACGATAAATGGAAATTATCAAGCTGTAAATATCAGAGTAATTAATTGAAGAAATCAGTGGTCTTCTATTCGATAATCAGAAGCATGTCATATTCTTAATTTAAATGAAAATCAGGTTTATAAGAGAATTTGCTTGTAAAATTGTTATAAAGTAATATAAATCATAAATAAGTAAATGTAACTGAAAGTCAGCTGAGTATCTCATATAACATGGTATGTGTATATTTAACAGAGGTATGAGGGAAAATAAAGTAGCAAGAAGTTCCGACATCGGAGAGAATTTCATTTAAATCTTAATATAAAGGAGTTGAGAATGGCAGAAGCAAAGGGATTGAGTAAGCCGGTGAAACTGAAATCTGAGCTGGCAGCGTTTCTGGGGAAAAAAGAACTTCCAAGGACGGAGATCACCAAAAAACTGTGGGACTATATTAAAGCGAATAAACTTCAGACTAAGAGTGAAAATGGAAAGCCTGAGAATGCAGGCAAGTACATTGTGGCGGATGCTAAACTGCTCCCTGTCTTCAAGAATACAAAATCCAAAAGCAAGTCGGGTAAGCTCACTGACCTTACAAAGATGAAAGAGGGCCAGACGATCAACATGATGCAGATGGCAGCCGTAGTAGGGGCAAACATAGAATAAGTTTATAGTGTCTGGCTCTATTTGAAATGATTTAGACCCAACTAAAAACATAATAACGGGGTCAGTTCTTTGTTGTTGACAGTTGCAAGGTCTGGGACGTCTTGCTTGTCAATTGTAAGGGATTGACCCCGTTTTCTTTGATAATTTGACCATTATTATAACATTCGTACAGTCATGATAAGAAAAGAAAAAAAGGGTAATTTTATAGAAAGCGGTACTTTCTCTTCAAAATATCAGTTTAGTGTCGGTAAAAAAATAAGCCAGACCAAGCTGTCCAAATCCAAATATAACTCTTTACTGAAACTACAAAGTGTTGATCCTGTAAAGATTATGACAGATCAGAAAAAAGGAAGGACCTGGTGGATGTATCAAGATGGGTTCTATATAGAGAATGAAGGTATGTCTGGAGATGATGTAAAAGCATTTGTCATGGAAATGGTTGCAAAGAAGAATAGATAACAATGGAAGAGTTTCCCAAAAAATTAACCGTATATCTAGATACCCTTGATGAGAAAGAGAAGGATGAAAAGATCAGGCTGTTTCAGTCATTAGTCGAAGAGGCTCAAGTCCATAAATTTCAAAGTCCACGTTTCTGGGCTATGAGACAAGTTCTCTCTGGCAGATCGTTGGAGCAGATAAAACGGAACATTAAAAAGAGGATAGCAAAAAAAGCAGATAGGCACTGTTAGAGAGAAAAGTATTAGAACCAGCTGATATAGAAAAGAGAAAAAGTGCTGCAGTAGAGTTGTATTTTAGAAAAATGGTGTGCGCGACTATTCTTTCAAACTAACATCTCATTACACTAACAAAATAAGAAAAAACAATAAATGTTAAAATTTCTAAAATGTTAATAAAATAAAATAAAATCAAAAAGATAGAATATTAAAATACTCATACAAAGTCACGCACACCGATGAAAATTGTATAGTCAAATCCGAAAAAAGGCAAGTGAAAAACCAACAGTCTGGCCACACTTTTTATACAAAATAGAGGGATTACGGTATGAAAAGCTGTTTCAATATTATACAAACCTGAAGGCGAGTATCAAAAAACCATATCACCAATTTAAGTTTTTTAATATTGCTTAAGAACGTATTCCTCTAGTTTGCAACACCTTACTACATGTAACTATAGATTCCTTCATTTGTTTGAATTGATTGGGTACACTTTTTGCGATAACATAGTGATAGGTGAAAAGATATTCTAACTGAATGAATATTAACTATATACCTCCGCCTGTCCGTAAAGGTTGTTCAGTAGCCTCCTTTCCTGCCTTTACGGACAGGAAGCCTTGTATGTTTTAATTTGAATCACGTAAGTATGTTTGTGTGAAAACGAGTTGCAACTAATAGGATAAAAAAGGATAGTGTATGACTATTAATAAACTGAAAGAGGGTGAGTTTCTTTATGCTGAGGGCAAATTGGAAGAGGCTGAAAGCTGCTTTCTGTCCGTAATCGAAGAGGACTCAAAAAATAAAGTTGCGTATAATAACATGGGTGTTATTGCCTATAGAATGAATGATTTAGAAAAGGCAGTGGACTATTTTGCCAAATCTTTAAGAGAAGATCCTTATTTTGAAGAAGCGATAACGAATCTTTTCGATTTGCTTCATGTCCTGGATTATTCCTCCCTTATGGCATCCTATCTTGATGAGATTATGGCATTTGATCCACAGGTCAATTAAAACCCGGGGAAAATGATACTTGTTTTCTTATAGCCTTTAACAGACTTTCTTCGCACGGTGCCCTGATTGTGTTCTCTGCAATCAGGGCACACCTCCTTATTGTATTTTATTAATTGAACGGATCGGACGGACATAGTTGCTGGCATTATCGTATACCCAGCATGCGTTACCACCGCCGTAACCACCAGTGTAGCGTACACTCCAAGCACCATCCAGATAGCTTGCACTGTCATTTTCGTCGCCTGTCCAGATACCGGTTTGTTTCGCATCAAACACAGGGTCTATGTATAGGTCGCTTGCATTTATTTCCGGTTCCAGCAGTGATATCGCCTCTTCAACAGTAGGCAGTCTCCAGTCGGAATGTCCGGCATATCCCCTGTCGTTTAAATCTTTTACCCATTGTTTCGCTTTAGGCCAATCCATCTCTTTATCAGAGCCGGATTGATGCCAGATCAAGCCTGTGGTGTGATCTATTACCACACTATCACCATTAATCGACTTGCTTTCAAAACTATTATTGATTGTACTATAACCGTAAAATCCATAGTCGTGTTTTTTGACTACAAAAACATTTGGGGTGAACTGAACCTGCATAGCAATTAAATCTCTATAAGACGAGCGCAGAGTGTATTGTGGTTTTTCTTCTGCTTTTATAAGTGGAGCAGAAAGAAGTACAAATAATACGATTATGATATGTAGTAGATATTTTTTCATTTTAAGCATTTGTTGAGAAATTAGAAAAATAAGAGAAAATTTTGAAAATATCAATTATAAACGCAGGAGTGAATTAGGCAAGTTTTTTCTAATTCAGGCTGGACAAACAGGTTTTGATTACATAAGAGGGCAGTGGAGAGGGGGTATGGCATAGATAACAGCATTCCTGCCTTTATCATTCCTTTGCGGCGCCGGTGTGAAAATCCTTTTTCCTTTTAGTGTTAATCTGTGCCATACCCTATTTTCAGTTTCTTAATTTCTCAAATTTCCTCTGCTCTTCGCGTGGATCGTAAGGACCTAAAAAACGTATAAAATCAACGAACAGCTCCCTGTCAAAGCAGTTGAGCATCTTTTCCTTCATCTCTAAAAGGGCTTTGAAGGGTCTTATTGCGTCTGAATACGGTCTTTTCGATGTTAATGCGTCGTATACATCTATTATGCGTGCAATCTTGCCGTAAAGGTGTATCTCATATTTTCTGAGCCCATATGGATAGCCGGTACCATCATAATTTTCATGATGTTGTAGTGTTATTATGTACTCATGTTTTAATTTACATCCGGTCTCCTTTAATACTTCTACACCCATTTCAGGATGTTCTTTGATTTTCTCAAATTCTTCCTTTGTCAGTTTTCCATTCTTATTAAGGATATCGGTACTGATCCTTGTTTTGCCGACATCATGCAGGAGTATGCCTGAACATAGATTCTTTAGAACGTCATCATCGAGACCGATGTTCTTTCCAAACAAGGTACCTACAGCAGCCACATTTACAGAATGAGTATAGGTATGGTATTCATGTACGGCAATTTTCAGCAGGCTGTGTGCGGCATTACAATCTTGTAGAATATAATCAACCATGTTGTGCGCAAAGGCCTGTGTTCTGCTGACGTTTCCGGTCTTTGGATCTTTAAAGAGATCCTTTGCCAGATAGGTAGCAACGTTATGGACTATACCTGTTTTTTCATCAGAAGGAATTCTTGAATCTGATATGATATCCTGAAAATTAGATTCCAGATATTCGTAATACTTCTGCTGATCATCCTTTTTTATAAAAAGCCTGTTGATATTTTTTTCCAGCAGCATTTCCCTTTTGTCGTTTTCAAAGATAGCATCTCCTCTGCAATAGAGTATATATCGGCTGTCAGAACTTGTTTTCATCAACAAGTAAAGATCGCAGCCAACTATAGTATCACTTCGTAAACTGCATGATTTAATGGGTAAGTAGTGAGACATTATTTTAGCCTTTATGTTAATTTCTATCAGTTGAATTTAATGTTTATTCTGTGTGCTTCTTTCAGCCATGGGCCATGAATTTTTCATACCATTTCCTTTTGTCAGCCTGATCTGTTTGCCTTATCAATGTTCCAAGGAGGCATGTTTCCTCATAGTCTTCAAGTGTTGCTGCAAAATCAATTACTATAGTTTCATCAAACGGTCTGGCGACACATAATCTTGGGATCATGTTTAATGTGTGTTTTCTTTCCAGATTTACCGGATTTTCAAATAGGAACCTGATTGTTTTGCGATTAGATTTAGAGAGAAGAGGAAGTTTCTTAGAGAGGGCATCATTTCCGAATATATGAAACAGAAACATCTTCTGGTTAATATTTAAAATTTCAGTAGCATTAGTGTGTATTTCAAAAAAACACTTATTCTCTTTCGCATCTTTTTGTAAATTCAAATTCCACAAATTAATTTCAAGCGGGTCAGGTATAAACTCTTCAGGATGAAAATCAAGGCCTGGAAACTGAGATTGCATTCTTGATAAATGTCTGTTCTCTTCAATAATGTTGTTAAAGATAGTATTATCCTGAATACATCCTAATATTGCATGAGCACTTTTATCATCTCCTTTTACGGTGTAATTGACTGAATTAGCAACTAGAAAAGAGTCAAATCTTACTTTATCGATCTTTCTCCTTTTCATCACCTCTCCCATTGCCAGTGTTTTTAGATAACCCTCATGCCCGATCTCTTTCCTCTTTTGCCAGGCCGCATTTCTGTTGTTACTCCATATTTCAGCATACATTCTGTATTCAATAAGCTCTCTAAGATATGAAATGCTGTTGGGGTAAAATTCTGTTAAAATTTCCTGTAATGCACCTTTTTTTATCTCTCTCTGGTCAATGTTCATCATAATCTTTAAATCCAGCAGAATAAAAAGTAGTATAGACCCAGATACAATCAGCAACAGCTATTCCATTTTATAATATATTATTTTCTGTTCTTCTAAGTAATTTAGGGTGATAGACATATATCAGCAATCAATAATTTAAGCCATCCGGGGGATAACATTATCATTGTGTCAATATGAAGCATATGTACGTTATTAAATGATAATTGTGTGCCACAGTAAATCTATGGTAAGCACATACGCAACCCTATAATCATAAATTAAGAAGGGGCAGGTGCTTCCTAAAGAAATAGAAAGTGTAAAGAAAAAAAGTGGACATTTCTCAGAAAAGGGAGAAAATAAAGTAAAAGGAAATACTTGAGCAACTACAAGGAGATTAGGTTCAATAACTAGAAAGGGGCCGTAGATGAGTATAGCAGATTATAATTCAGAAAAGAATCAAACTATTAAAGAGAAATTTGTAGACAAAGAGGTCTTTGGGTCTATCTGTTCATTAATGGAAAGGATCATCAAGTGTGAAAAAAAAGAGGTATCTATTGAAAGAGATATCCTGGGATCTATGACTACATTAATGGAGGATATTATCAAAAGCGGGCGGAAGGATGGATCTGCTGAGAGAGAGATCCTTAAGCGTACAGGAGCATTAATGGAGTCGATAAAAGGGAACAAGAACTGTGAGTTATTCAATGAGATAGAAAATCTGTACAAATTCCGTATTGATATTCCGGAAGTAAAAGATCTGAAGGTCCATGAAAAGGTGAAATTCTCAAGAGGCGACGTTCTGGAAACAGAAAGAGAGAGGATAGTAAAAGAGATAGGGGAGAAGATTGCTGAATTGAAAGGTGAAGAGAGCTTTAGCGATATGATATTGGCAGATGGAGAGATATCAGAGGAGACAAACAGAGTTAACCAGGCAGATATAGATGACCGGATTTCTGAACTGGAGGATTGCCTGCCGGACATTGAGAATGCAAGAGGCGAAATGCAGGAGATTTGTGAATGGATACACGTTTCAAACTGGCTGCATGACAGGCTGCGGGAAAAGGGGCATCCTGTCTGGAATGATGGCAATGTATATGTATGGGGAAGGACTACTACAGGAAAGGCAATATTGTTTGATGACGTGATATCCGAAATATGCAACGATATGGAGATATTTGAAGGACAGAAGAACGAATGGAAGGTATAAAGTACAATTGGCTGACTTGGAATAAGAGAGAGGTTCGGTAGATACTAAAACAGTTAAACCAGAGGGAGTAGGGTTTTTTTATTTTGGTTGAAATCAGGCTGCGCTGAATAGAACTGCGACTAACCTGCCGTGGAAAACGTTATTTATAAAGGACAATCATATATTTATGCCCAGATCATGCAAACGTTCCTTTGAATTTGCATCACAATTCAAATTTTATAAAGAATTGAATGACTTTCTTCCGGTTAACAGGCGAAATCAATTCTTTTCTTATCTCTTCAATGGAAGCCCATCAATTAAAGACCCTATAGAGGCGATCGGAGTGCCTCATACAGAGGTAGACCTAATCACTGTCAAAGGACGATCCGTAGGGTTTGGATACCGATTAAAACCTGGCGACAGTGTTCAGGTGTATCCTGTCGGAGCAGACATTACATTAAAATCTATTGTAAAGCTCAGGGATAAGCCTTTGCGAGAGGATGCTTTTATCCTTGATGTTCATCTGGGTAAACTTGCCAGGATGCTCAGAATGCTGGGTTTTGATACTGTTTATGAGATTGATTATGATGATCCAGAAATTATCAGGAGAGCTCTACAGGAAAACCGCATTATCATAACCAGAGACCGCCTCCTTCTGCATGCGAAGGTCGTTGTTCATGGATACTGTGTCAGATCAACAGATTCAGAGGAACAACTCCGTGAAGTGCTTGACCGGTTTGATCTCTATCCACATATGAGACCATTCTACAGATGTATGATCTGTAATTGCAAGGTGAGGGGCGTGGAAAAATCTGAGATTCTCCACCGTTTGGAACCGAAGACTATTCTCTACTTTGATAAATTTTATACGTGTGAAGGGTGTAATAGAATTTACTGGAATGGTTCGCATCATGACAAGCTCAAGGACAGGTTTGAAAAGATTAGTCAGTTCCAGGAAGACAAAAAGAGAATATGATAACAGAACAAAAGAATCAAACGTTTATCTATAGAATTGACAGTGAAAATAAAATTATCTATGTAAGTCCAAGTTGGGACGATTTTGCTCGTGAAAACGGTACGCCTGAGCTGTGTGAAAAGAATGTTAAAGGCCAGCCACTTTTAGATTTTTTTTCAGGAATGGAAGTTAAGCATCTATACAAAATTATGTTTGACAAAATGCGTAATACACAGAAATATATAGAGCTACCTTTCCGCTGTGACAGCCCAAAGGTACGCCGCTATATGCATACGAAATTATCATGCATCGATCCAGAGGCTATTGAATTTGAAACACATATTCTTCGTGAGGAATTGCGCCTTGAAGTAGAGTTGCTTAATACAGATGCAAAACGTGGAGAGGGGTTGATAGTATTATGTGCGTGGTGTAAATGTGTAAAAACACCCGCTGGCTGGATGGAAGTGGAGGATGCAATTTATGAGATGGAACTATTTGACCATGCTGAGTTCCCAAAGATTACACATGGTATTTGTGACAAGTGTTTGCTCGTGGTCAAGAATAAACTATAAGAAGATAGAATAATATACAGTAAAAGGGTACATATACTAGAATCACAATACCGTACTTCTCACATTTCCAAAGACCCAATCATCTCTTCGGTATCCACGATATAGGCAAATCCATAAGCCAGGTTTTTCAGTGCTGCAGTATGCAATTCTATTACGGCAGAGGCACATGCATCCGCAACGATGAAAACACGAAGGTCCTGATCAAAGGCTGACCTTGCCGTAGTCTCTACACAGCAATTAGTCATAACACCGGTAATGATTATGTCATTCACACCGGCACTCTTGAGCCTCTGGTAAAGATCGGTTTCCTTGAATGAGTTGTACCTGTTCTTGTCGATTATGCTTTCAGGAGGAGCATTGAGTTTGTCAATTAGTTTCCATTCATCTGATCCGTATATGATCAGGTCTCCCCACCATCTTGAAAGCATGCTTCCATCATTTTTATTTCTGTGGCCGTGTCGGGTATAAAATACATTAACTCCTTTTTTCAGGCATACTTCTGTCAATGAAATGATGTTCTTAATGATGGGTTCGGCTATAGAGCGAAAATACTCCTGCATATCCACCACAAGGAGGGCAGTTTTACCCGGTGCAGGGTCAGCCTGTCTGATGTTATATTTAGCTATTAGTGAAATTATATCTTTTGCCATTTGCTTTCTATTCCGGTTATATGGTCTTTTCTATAATCTATTCGATTATACTCTAACAGTCTACATCAATCTTGATACCAGGCCTGAGATGGCGCTCTCTACATGCAGAGTTCTCTCTCCAAGGTGAACGGCAGTAAATCCACACTCGATTAATTTATTGATTTCATACGTGATAAATCCTCCTTCAGGGCCAACCGCAAGCGTTACCGGATTACCAATATTATAAGGACAATGTTCTGACGAATACGGATGAGCGACAAAGGGTGTGGTGCCTTTTATAATATCAGGTAATTCGTCTTCCACGAAGGGTTTAAACAGTGGGCGAATAAAAACTTCGGGAACAATAGTGTCCTGTCCCTGTTCAAGCCCAGTAATTAGATATTTGTTCAAACATTCTTCTTTCAGCACAGGGCTTTTCCAGAAACTTTTCTCTACACGATATGAGTTAATTACTATGATTTTTTTAATTCCCATAGCGCTTGCCTGTGTTATGACACGCTTAAAAACCCTTGGCCTCACCATGGCAAAGATGAGTGTCAGTTCGAGAGGCGCAGGCGGTTCTCTATCCAGGACTACATCCATTTCAATCTTGTTTTCATCAATATGGGTAATTCCGCCCTGCCCAATATTTCCATTTACCAGACCAACACGCAATTCATCTCCAACCGATGGCCTGTTTACCTTGCGAATGTGTTCAAGACGATGGTCCTGAATACGTACCCGTCCCGTGCCTTCTATAAAATCATTCTCAAACAAGATAATAAGATTCATAATACATTGATTTCGCTAGCAATAGGGTACGGACTTTTCAAGTCCTAATCAAAACCTTTTTTCAATCCAATAAAAATAATAGCAGCTCCCGCTCCTGCAATAAATAGAAGAACACTTCCGGTAATGATATCTGCGAAGATTATTTTGCCTATTCCGAATGTTATTCCGTATATGAGTGCTATTCCTGACAGCCAGTTTGTGAGAAAGTTCCAGCCAAGTATGGTCTTTTTATCCGTATTTATCAAATGCCTGATTGGTTTCCAGAAGCCGCCCGGAGATACCAGATTGTAAAACCTGACAAGGTTTTCTTCAGGTTCAGGCTTTGTTAGAAAGGTTACTATCATCCATACAGCTATGGAGGAGGGAACGATTATGAAGACCCTGTGCTGTATTCCCAGGTCAAAGAATTGTAATGCCAGATTGATGACAACCGATGCTGTTAAACCGGAGATCTCTGACCATGCGTTAACGCGCCACCAGAACCATCTCATAATCAGGACAAGCCCTATTCCCGCTCCCATAGGGATCAGGAACTCCCAAGCCTTGCTGATAGAGTGCATGAACGACGCCGCAACAGCGGCAATTAACATCAGAACTACTACGCAGATTTTTGAAACTATAACGTAGTGCCTGTCGTCTGCCTCCTTAACCATAAACCTCTTGTACAGATCATTTATGAAATAGGACGATCCCCAGTTGAGATGTGTGTCGATGGTTGACATAAATGCTGCAAGAAATGAAGCGATGAGCAGGCCCTTGAGGCCTGCAGGCAGGAATTTGTTAATGGCCATCGGGTAGGCGTCTTTGCTTTCCGTAAGATTCGGGAATACTACAACGGTTACAAGTCCTACAATTACCCATGGCCACACCCTGAGGGCGTATTGCGCAATATTAAACCAGAGGGTTGCATAGAGAGCGTGTTTTTCATTCTTTGCCGACAGCATTCTCTGGATTATGTATCCGCCCCCGTCCGCGTTGTGGGTAGACCACCACATCATAGTTATGAATACCAGGAACATAAAGAGTGGTGACGACCAGAACTCTGCAGTAAGAGGTGATAAGCCTGAGTCTATCGGTGGGAAAAAGTTAAGGACAGAATCACTCGCGTTAGCCACTGTTGCCAGTTGTAATTTTAACTCTGTCATACCTCCGACCGCATTGACAGAATATATTGCCAGCGTAATTGCTCCCCCCATCGCAATGACGAACTGTATAAGATCGGTTGCAACAACTCCCCAGAAACCTGAGAGTACGGAATATACCAGCGCGATAATCACACATATTCCTATTGATATCCACTGCTTCTCCTGTGGGATTCCCAGTGTAACCCGGAACACGGTTGACATCGCCTGTATTACCCATCCCATTACGACAAAATTGTATATTGTGGAGAAATAGACCGCCTTGAAACCTCTTAAGACAGAAGCCGGTTTGCCTGAATATCGGATCTCTATAAGTTCATTGTCTGTTAATACCCCTGTCCTTCTCCAGAGTCTTGAGAAGAGGAATACTCCAAGGAGGCCGCCAAGTGATGTGTTCCACCAGAACCAGTTACGCCATATACCGTCACTGCGTACGAATTCGGTTATGGCAAGCGGAGTGTCTGCGGCAAAGGTGGTGGCTACCATGGATGTTCCCACCAGCCACCATGGCAGGGTACTTCCGGAAAGGAAATATTCCCTGGTGTTCCTGCTTGCCCTTCTGGAAAAATAAATTCCCACTCCCAGGGCAAAGACGCAGTATCCACATATAATTAACCAGTCTATTAAGGCTAGGTGCATGTTATGATTTACGAATTGCGATTTCAGATTTACGATTTGTTAATACAGGATTTTCTTTCAAACCATTGTTCCAACTTTAGGCACTTTCGTTCACTTTTAACTTCAAACTTTTTCTACAGTATTGAATGTAAGATCCTTGAAACTATTATTGAGATTATGATAATAACAAATGTATATATTGCCAGTGTATAAACTCTACCGTCTTTCAGCCAGCTCCGTTTTTCGGGGTGCTTCTCTGATATACCTTTTAATGTCCAATCTCTTGAAGTGCGTGAGGTATTTGGGGATATTTTTGAATATATAAAAGAGACAGTAAATGTTGTACAGAACCCGATTGGCCCCCACCAGAGCCATGAGATTGACGGTATGTACTGCCCCAGCAGGAAATTAAGTGCTGTTCCGGCTATAATGCCGGTAATTATGCCCGGACCTGTGATAGACTGGAATAGAATGCCGGCTAAAAAAGTAGCCAGGATAGGGCCGGAAAATGCTGAACCTATCATATTTATTATCTCTATTACGGTGGATGAAGATCTTGCTACAAAGTAGGCGCCTCCCGCACTGAAAATCCCCCATAATAAGGTTACTAATCTTGATATACGAAGCATCTTGAGTGGGTTTTGTGCCATGTCCGGTTTGAATGTAAGGACAAAATCTGAAACAGTTACCGCAGACAGTGAATTAAAGGCTGAATCGATACTGGACATGGAAGCGGCGAAAAGACCAGCCATCACCAGGCCTACCACACCAACCGGCAGATAGTTAATCATAAATGTGGGTACCAGGTAATCCGGGTTCTTGTCCTGAAGCTGAGCGGCAAAGTCGGGTTGGTTTTGAATAAAGGCTGCCAGAACAACTCCAAAGATGATATAGGTCAGGACTATCGGAAACCTTATCAATCCATTGATCATCAGTGCATTCTGTGTCTGGCGATTGTCAGGAGTGGCAAGTAACCGTTGGGCCTGGCTCTGGTCGCATCCATAATAGCCCATATAAAGGAAAAAACATCCAATAATCATGGGCCAGAAGGCAAAGGTCCGGCCATCTCCAAAGCCGTGATGGGAAAAGTCTATCGAATTCAGGCGTGCGGGGTCAATTGAAATGGAGGAAAAATCTCCTCCTAACATATTTATAGATACAATCAACGCAATAAGTACCCCTCCGTATAAAATGACAAGCTGGATTATGTCACTATAAACATCCGCCATTATTCCTCCAATTGTTGTATACGCAATGGAGACTATTGCCATAATAATCATCGTGGTCAAAATAGGCAGACTTAGTACCACGGAGAGTACCAGCGCTGATGTATACAGGATAACGCTTGTTGAGAGGCCCCTCGAAAACATAAAAAGGGCTGATAGCGTGAACCGTGTACCCTTGCCGAATCTCCGTTCAGCATATTCATATACCGAGGCACCGGAGAGATGACGAAATACAGGTACCAGTAAAAACATTATGGCAATCATGGAGACCGGTACGGCAAACTCGAATTGCAGCCATTTAATGCCACCTCCGGCTTTCAGTGCCACAAATGCAGGGGCACTTATCAAACTTATTGCACTTACCTGATTAGCAGCGATAGAGATGGCAATAACCGTGGATCCCATTTTTCTACCACCTAGAAAATAGTCATCAGTAGATTGTTGCCGCTTTGACAGCCAGATGCCAAGTCCAATAATACCAATCAGGTAGGTTATTAATACTATCCAGTCTAAATGAGTCATATATTATTAAAATATGTAAGGATGAGTCTGTGCCAGTTTGCTGGAATAATAGTGTTGCGCCTCTTCAAAATCAAGGTGAAAAAGGCGATGAGCAATTAATTTAAGAAACAGCAATTTATCTCTTAAGTTTTTGCAGGATTATCCGATACTAAAGACATAAGAGTATTTATTAATTCAAAAACAGTTACAAAAGCACTACTTACAGAAAGGAGAGAACAGGTTGGCAATCAATAGACTTTTTCTGGGTCCATATAATGCAAAGATCTTAGGTGAGGAAATCAAGGAGAAAGATGAGAAGATATTTGATGAGATCTTGCAGGATGAACACGAGCAGCTCATACATCTGGTTACAAAGATGGAGAAAAAGTGGAATACAGAGAATCTCTGCAGGAAATATGACCTGAAATCAAGTTGTAAAACCTCTCCTAAAAAATAGTTTTAATCAGAAACTTGGAGTTTAAGGCATAAACATCAGGTACTGTGATTACCGGTGATACTGAATTTCTGAGTGAAGTGTGGCCTCCCTCTCTGTCCGTGAGTATGATTAGGAACTTTTTTCCATATGGATAAGAGATCTTCACTTCACTTAGAATGACAAATTTCTGCGACTTCATAAGCTGCGCAGCTATCGTTCTGAACAGTATGATAGAGTTCAGGATTAATATTCTATTTTCAATATTTTAAACCTCAATACACCTGCCGGGGCATTTACCTCTACTACATCGCCAACCTTGTGCTCTAATAGCGCCTGTGCGAAAGGTGAAGAGACCAGTATTTTGTCGTTCATCGGATCCTCGTCACCTGCACCTACCAACTCGTAGTTTTCAATATCTCCGGTATCCAGATCTTCGACTTCTACTTTTGCACCGAAGTGTATAGCGTCAGTTGGAATATTGGAGGTGTCCACAATTTCAGTCCTTGCAAGTTTGTCTTCAAGCTGGCGAATTTTTGCTTCGAGCAGACCCTGTGCTTCCCTTGCAGCATGATATTCAGCATTTTCTTTAAGGTCGCCATGCGCTCTAGCCGTTGCAATTGCTTCCTGAATCTCGGCTCTCTTTACATTCTTCATTTCGTCTAACTCTTTTGTTAATTTCTGGTAGCCATCTTTTGACATATAAACTTTTTCCATATCAATCTCCTGGATTTATTGGTGTACTGATAAGAGGCTATATTTTAATTAAATAGCCTGTTTTTATATAAAAAAATTCGATGCCACTCTTCTTCAGCCGGAAGCTTCTGCTAAGCGAAAAGGTCATTTAAAATAATTTTATATATAATGTCAATAAGATTATGCCGATTAATAAGTCATAACATGGCTAAGCACTTGTAGCTTTCAATGATACAAAAGAGACTTTCAAATATATAAAAGGTATTGCAGAGCAGCAGAATATAAGGGTGGATATTCTACATCCTTATCTGTTTTTAGTGGATTTATTGTTATATCTTGTGTAGTGTATTGCCTTCTTATTGCATTAAGCATTATAGAACTCCTGCTTTTGTAGAATTGTGTAAAGAGTTTTTCTGTACAAGCAGTAGGTTCATGGTTTGCTTAATGTCAAGTAACTAAAAATAACTCTTCAAAACCTTATTAATACATATAATTATGAAACTGAAAAAAGTTTTAACGATTTTTTCAATACTTGTTTTTACTATAACATTTTTTTGTTCAACGTCATTTTCTAGACAAGGGACATTAACAGGACAGGTGTTGGATGGATTTGACAAAGTTGTAAAAGATGTTGAGGTTAAGATTAAGGGGACTGATTTTACTGCGAAGACCGATGAAAATGGCGAATACCGGATCAAATCGAATCTCGGTAAAATAGAAATATTGTTTAGAAAAAAAGATTATGCAAAACAGATTATTCCGTTAACCGTACATGATTTTTCAGAGGTTCGATTGCCGCAATTGAACCTCTGGAAGTATCCTGAGAGTGGCGGGGTTTTTCTGGTAAGAGTTGATGATTATAAAAAGTTTGAATATGTGAGTTTTTATTCGGAACGTGATGATAATAGTATAAGTTTTTTTCTTAAAAAAGGAGAACCAACAAAAATTGAGTGTCCGGCAGAAGCATTTGAGCAGGATTGTTGTATCAGCTTAATGATACTTGATTACTCTAAGGATAAACCAATAGTGGTAGGTAAGAGCCTGTACAGGGTTACGGATAACAACCTTGTAGGTAAGATTATGTATGAATCAGGGGATTGGGCTGTCAAAAAGGTTGAAGATAAGTATTCTGAGGTATCACACAGAGTGGGCTTACGTTATGTTACGCTCGAACCCGGCAAGTACTTCTATTGTATCGGGCAGCTTACCTTGAAATCTAAGATTGGTTTCGGTTATTATTTCGAAATTGTGGATCCTGGTTTGTCAGAAAAAGGTGGAACTTAATTGTAATTTTAGGGAGGAGACTATATGGCAAAAATTCTGATCATAGATGATGCAAAGTTTACACGTACAATGTTAAAGAAGCTGATTAGCGAACTCGGGCATGAGATTATTGAAGCTGGGAACGGAAGAGAAGGTCTGGACAAAATAACCAGTGAAGATCCTGACCTTGTGCTCACCGATATCCTTATGCCTGAAATGGAGGGAACTGAACTGCTGGAACTTTTGCGTGAAACAAACATGGACGTAAATGTAATCGTAATTTCCGCTAATATTCAGGACACTGTCAAGGATCAGTGCATGAACCTCGGTGTTGCTGAGTTTTTCAGTAAGCCTCCTGACAAAGAAAAATTGAGTATGGCTATAGAAAAGATTCTGAACAAGGGAGAACAGGGTTAGTGATAGCACCAACTGATGAACAATTAGATGCTTTGAGAGAAATAGTAAATATTGGGATAGGGAAGGCGGCCAGTATCTTTAATGGCATGCTGGAATCCCATGTTGAATTAGAGGTGCCATCTATTTTCATGTTTGATCCGGAAAATCCCGGAAAAGAGTTGAAAGATGTAAATCACAATAATCTTTCCAGTGTTCAACTCGACTTTCACGGTCCATTTTCAGGAAGCTCTGCACTTGTTTTCCCATCGCAAAGTGTAGAAGAGCTGGTGACTGCTCTTACAGGTGAAGAACCGGGCTCAGAGGGTTTTGCTGAAGCGGTATCAGGGACACTGTACGAAGTCGGAAATATTTTAATTAATGCCGTTGTGGGATCAATTGCTAATTTACTGTCCGCTCAGATAGATTTTTCGCCGCCGAGTTATAAGGAAGGGAAATTTACTGAACTGATAAAGTTAAAAGATTCAAAAGAAGATTTGGCGTCTATGCTGATACGTGCCAACTTCAAGGTTCAGGACCCTCAAATATGCGGAAATGTCTTTCTGGTGTTTGAGATTGGCTCCTTCGGAGACCTTTTAGCTGCTATAGATAATCTTCGAAATTAAAAATCCATACCGGTTTACCTGCCAGTAGTAAAAAATAAATCAGCAAAAATATTTTATCATCACGCTAATCCACTCTATCACACTACAGCTTTTGAAAAATTCTTTAATTGCAAATATAATTATTTATGATTGATTTCAGGTTGGATCATGATAAAGATTTTTGTTATAGTTGAATTGCATTTTGTAAAAGTGAATGCATTCTGGAAATTCTTCTGTCGATACTTGTTTTACAAAAGGTGTAACAGCCGTTAATTTCAGTACAATTATATAAATTGAAAGTGTAATTGACTTACTGGGCAATATTAGATATAAATAACCCCTGTTTTCCTTTAGCCACTTAATATTTTGAAATACTCAATAGTGGTTCGTTGATACAGAATAATATTCACGGATTTATCTATGTAGAAAGGGGCAAAGACTGTGTTGGAAAAATTAAAGAGTAACTTAATTACAATACTGACAATTTGTATGATTGTTTCAGGAGGCTTTCTTTACACTGTCAATAATCTTAATGCGGAAGAAAAGAAAAAGAAGACAATTTACATCTGTTATTGTGCCGGTGGATGTCTCTGTGCTTATGAGACTTATGAGCCCGGTGGTAGATGCGTTTGCGGCCTCGCAACTATACCGTCAGACAGGGAAGAGATGAGCGATGAATACGAATACGAGTGTGATTGTGGTACCATGTGTGATTGCGGTACAGTGGCTGATGAACCTGGCCTATGCCATTGCGGTATACTGGAAATGAAAGAGGTGGAGTAGCAGGGTTAAATTAGCGTAATCCCTTTATTCCCCTTTGCTGCGAAAGGAGCATTAAGGAGATTTTAATTAGTCATACTCTTCTAAACAGAGAAGTCCAGTGTCTTTCTGGCAAGTTCCTTTTCAAGTGCACTTAAATTATCATTCAGTTCTTTGCAGAGAACCCTTTGCAGATCTGATTCACTTCCCTGTTCTATCATTGTTCTGGCAAAATTATGGTGATGTTCGGCATTAAGTACTTTTGCCTTGGGTGCGGTCATGTCTAAAAGACGCCTAAGTTGTTCGCTGATGGAAATGATCTCTCCCGTTTCAGGTTCTATTATGTCAGTGTTGATCCCATATCTCGTGGCCTTCCACCAGTTCTCTTCGAGGTATCCGGTATTAAACTCGCTTACCGGTATTCCCGCGAAAAATCTGTCTTGGTATGTATCAACGGCGGCCTGAATAAGCGCGGCAAATGCCCCGATGCGGCGGACGGATGTGGGGATATCAAAGATTCGAAACTCAACAGTACCCAGTGGAGGCTGGGGGCGAATAATCCACCATAAATCACCTGGTCGTGTTATGTCACCTGCAGCAAGGAATTTTTCGTAGTAAACTACAAGTTCTGAGAATGATTTGAAGGGTGGAGCAAATTTGGTACGTGGCATAGAATGAAAGAGGTGCGCGCGTGTAGACATCAATCCGGTATCTACACCATCGTAGTAAGGAGAGTTTGCAGAAAGGGCTAGGAGTGGATATGTCCAGCGCCGCATTTCGTTCATAATATATATGGCAGCTTCTTCGTTTTTTACTCCTACGTGTATGTGTAGTCCAAAAGAGAGCATACGGTGTGCAATATATGCACAATTGTCACGCACCCATTGATAGTGTTCATTGTCGACAAAAGGCTGTTTCTTCCAATCTGAGAATGGATGGCTTCCGGCAGCGACAAGTTTTATATTGAGTTTTTTGCAGCTATTTGCAAGGACAGTTCTGCCGTTTATAGTCTCTTGTATGAGATCGTCAACAGTTTTATAAATACCGGTGCGCGTCTCTAAGACGCACTGTAATAGTTCATAACACACTCTTTCCCGGAATTCAGAGTCAAGAAGCGCCATAACTTCCTTAATTGAAGGTGAAAGTTCAGCAGTTTCTGTGTCTATCAGATGCAGCTCTTCTTCTATGCCTAATGTAGGAAAGTCATTTTTCTTAAATGGTTCCATTAATCCAGTTTTCTGTTTTTGCTTATCTTAATAACAATCAATTTAGTTAAGAGTATCTTGCATAACAGTGTAAATCAAGCAAAAGATAAATGTTACAGCATAAAAATAGTGTTTGGTATATGGATAGCTCATGGGTATTAACAAGGTTAATACGTAAGTAGAATTCCAGGTTACAAAGATTCAGGTGATGTTTTTCCACTCAAATACTTAAAGAATGTGAAGAAGATGCCGATATTAATAGTACAAACTATATTGGCATACAAACGCTTAGTGACAGGCTCTGGTTTGATTAATATACTGTACATAATTTAGAGGCAAAAAATGCGTGACAATAAACGGCTTTTTCCACGGATTGAGGTTGATATCAGGGTTGGATTCGAATTTGTTAAGTGGAACGAAACGGATCTTGATCATTGTAAGAATGCGTATGAGGCTTCTATTACCGATATCAGTGCCAAAGGTGCAGGCTTAAGGGATGTTCCCGATTTTAATAGTAGTCATTTGAAGAAACTCTCTTCAGGGAAAAACAAAATCCGCTTAAACTTTTTACTTAGTGAAGATAATGATCCGATTAATACCTTTGCTCGTCTTGTCTGGTCACAACAGCCTGAGGATGAAGGTTCCGATGCTCAACAATATGGTTTTGAATTTATCGACATTCCCGGCACTGCTTATGAACAGATTAAAAAATTTGTAGATTCTGCAAGTAATTAAACGGTGTGACTTTAACGAATAAGTGGCACTTTTCTGCAGTCCGTAATTTCCAACACTTCACTATTTCTCCTGTCTACTTTTTTCCCAATTTCACAAACCTGAATCTTCTAGATTTATCTTTCCTGATTAAGAATTTAAAGCACTTATAGACACTATCCTTATTCATTAGAAAGACTATTTGACATAAAAACATTCTGTGATAAGCTTTATGTACTATGATTTCAAAATGTGATGAAAAACAGAATATTCCCAAGGAAATGGTGCTTGTCCCTGAAGGTGTTTTTTTGATGGGAAGTACAGAGGACGATATTAACAAATTGCTGGAACTTGATAGTAATGTTGAGGTGAGCAGGTTCGATGTCGAAGTTCCACAGAGAGAGGTCTATCTCGGGGCATATCTGATTGATAAGTGTCTTGTCACTAATGCTGAATATAAAAAGTTCATAAAATCAGGTGGTTATAAACAGAGAGATTTCTGGTCGAAGGAAGGATGGGATTATATTCTGCGGACAGGGCCACTGGATAGTAATGACTTGAATAGTGCTATGGATGGTGAGGATGATTGTCCGGTAGTAAATATTTCGTGGTATGAAGCTGAAGCATTTGCAAAATATATGGGAAAAAGGCTTCCAACTGAAGCGGAATGGGAAAAGGCTGCCCGTGGTACCGACGGCAGGGTATATCCGTGGGGAAATGAATTTGATAAGACAAAATTAAATTGTTCAGAATCCAGGATTGAAAAACCAACTTCTGTTGTTAAATACTTACAGGGCAGAAGTGAATACGGTTGCTTCGATATGGCAGGGAATGTTTGGGAGTGGACAGCAGACTGGTTTGACAGTCAATATTACCGTTCAGCTCCTTACAGGGACCCGCAGGGACCAGACAAAGCAGAAGAAAAACCGTTTTTCGGAAGACCCGAGGATGTGGGTACTTCTATTTATGAATTTGAGCCTCCTGAAGAAGGCAAAGGCGCGCTGAGCGATTGTAAGGTGTTACGAGGTGGATCCTGGAATGGTGGAGGTGTTATCCATATCCGTTGTGCAAATCGCGATTATGATGAACCTGATTACAGAAACGATACAATTGGTTTCAGATGTGCCAAATCTTTAAAATAGATTATCGTGTATGGATTTTCAATTGTTTAGACGGAGTTACAGGGCTATAAAATGATTCTTGCGGGGGATGTAGGTGGAACCAAGACACGTTTGGCATTATGCCAGTTAGAGAATGGAAGGATAAGAAGGCGACATACAGATACATTTGTCAGCCGAGACTATTCGTGTCTTGAGGAAGTTGTGAAACACTTTATTAATAAATATGATGTTTCTGTAACTAAGTCCTGTTTTGGCGTTCCCGGGCCTGTCGTTAATGGCGAGGCGAAGGCTACCAAATTACCCTGGCGTTTCAAAGAGGAACAGATCAGTAATGATTTGAATATACCATCGGTTAAACTGGTAAATGATCTTGTTGCTACTGCGGCTGCTGTACCTCATTTAATGCCTGAAGATTTATATGTTTTGCATGAGGGTGGACCATCTGCTCTTGCTGCAGAGGATCAACCAAAGAACCATAACAGTGGATCCGGAAAAGGAGAAAATGTTATTGGTGTGCTGGCACCTGGAACCGGGCTTGGCCAGGCATATGTACATACAAGTGCCGGTCAGCATTACATATTGGCATCTGAGGGGGGGCATGCGGACTTTGCACCTACAAACGAACTGGAAGCAAAGCTTTTTCAATATTTAATGTCAAAACATGATCATGTCAGCTACGACCGTGTTCTTTCTGGTCCGGGGTTGAGCAGTATTTATAAATTTTTGAAGGAGACCGGTTTTGCACCTGAACCACCAGGGTTAGCAAAACGGTTAGGCGAAGAAGATCCCGGTACAGTAATCACAACCACGGGAAAAACAGGCGAATATGAACTCTGTGTTAAAGCCATTGATATTTTTGCTTCTGTATTGGGTGCGCAGGCTGGCAACATGGTGCTGAGTTTAATTGCAACAGGGGGCATTTATCTTGGCGGTGGGATTCCGGCTGGAATTTACAAAAAACTGGCAGATGGCACTACGGTTAATTCCTATTTAAATAAAGGGCGGTTATCATATCTGGTAGAAAAAACACCTTTATACGTTATTCTTGATGATCATACTGCGTTACTGGGAGCTGCATATATTGCTTCCGAGTCTTAATCTAATTACATAAAACTTATATAATTTGAAAGTGGATAGGGGAAAATGAAAGAAAAACAAAACCTGGATCAGTTATGCATAGATACTATACGAACATTATCAATAGATGCAGTTCAAAAAGCTAATTCAGGGCATCCCGGTGCGCCCATGGGCCTTGCACCTGTAGCATTTACACTTTGGGATAGGTTCATGCGTCATACTCCTCAGAATCCTGATTGGCCTAATCGAGACCGTTTTATACTTTCTGCAGGACATGCATCCATGCTTTTGTACAGCATATTACACATATTTGGATATGATATCAGCCTTGACGATATTAAAAACTTCAGACAGTTACATAGTAAATGTGCCGGTCATCCTGAGTATGGTATGGCGCCGGGGATAGAAGTGACTACCGGGCCTCTTGGTCAGGGTGCTGCAAACAGTGTTGGTATGGCAATGGCAGAAAGATGGCTCCAGACATATTTCAATCGTCCCGGTCACGAGATAATTAATTATAATATTTTCGCCATTGCGGGTGATGGATGTATGATGGAGGGTATTTCAGGTGAGGCGGCATCTCTTGCAGGGCACCTCGGCCTGAGCAACCTGGTATGGATTTATGATAATAATAATATAACTATTGAAGGCGAAACCTCACTGGCATTCAGTGAAGATGTTGCTGTTCGATTTAAGTCTTACGGCTGGAACGTACAGCATGTTGGAGACGCTAATGATCTGGAGGCACTGGAGAAGGAAATCCAAGCGGCTATTGGCGAAGAAAACCGTCCGTCTATTATTATTGTTGATAGTCATATTGCATATGGCAGCCCTAATAAACAGGATTCTGCCGGTGCTCACGGCGCTCCTCTGGGTGACGATGAGGTAAGAGCGACGAAGGAAAATTATGGATGGGATCCTGATAAAACATTTCATGTTCCTGATGAAGTAGTGAAGCTAAAGGAGAGTATAATTGCAAAGGGGGCTAAGCTTGAAGAAGAGTGGAATGAAAAGCTGAAGGCTTATGCGGCGGCACATCCTGATCTGGCAGAGCAGTTTGATATGATGCAGAATTGCGAGCTGCCTGAAGATTGGGAAAGTATTATTCCTGAATTCCCAGCTGATTCCAAAGGGCTTGCTACCCGGGAATCAAGCAACAAAATATTAAATCCAATCGCTGATAAAATTCCGTGGTTTATGGGAGGTTCGGCTGATCTGGGCCCTTCAACAAAGACATATATAAAAGAGGCTTCCAGTTTTAATAGGGAAGACTATGGTGGAAGGAATTTTCATTTCGGTGTTCGAGAACATGCTATGGGAGCAATTATAAATGGAATGTCTTTAAGCAGGATCAGACCATATGGCGCTACATTCTTTGTTTTTTCAGATTATGTGCGTCCTGCAATTCGTCTGTCGTCACTGATGAAACAGCCGGTGATTTATATCTTTACTCATGACAGTATTGGTGTTGGTGAGGATGGGCCTACTCATCAACCTGTAGAACACCTTGCATCATTACGTGCGATGCCGGGTCTGGATGTTATCCGCCCCTCGGATGCCAATGAATTGTCGGTTATGTGGAAATATATCATGAGACTAAAGGACCGTCCTGTTGCTCTTGTTTTGAGTAGGCAGGGTATGCCTACTCTTGACAGGTCAAAATACGCTTCTGCTGAAGGAGCGTTAAAAGGGGCTTATACTCTGGTTGAAAGTGATGTTACACCGGATGTTATCCTGATAGGTACCGGTTCTGAGATTAAGATATGTCTGGATGCATATGACCAATTGACAAGTGAGGGGATCGGGGCAAGGGTAGTAAGTATGCCGTGCTTAAGTCTTTTTCAAAGCCAGGATAAAGAGTACCGGGAAAGTGTACTGCCTCGTTCTGTGAAGGAACGTATTGTAGTTGAGGCAGGGTCTACTTTTGGCTGGCATATATATACCGGAAGAGAGAATGATTGCGGTATATTCGGCCTCAAGGAGTTTGGGGCGTCTGCACCATCCGGTGATCTGTTTAAAGAGTTTGGCTTTACTACTGAAAGAGTAGTTCAGGTGGCAAAGAACGTTATAAAGAAAAATAAATAGAAAATAATTTGATAATGCAGAGGTGCAATTATCAATATGAATAAGAATATTCACGCCTATCCAAATAAGGAGAAGCTTGTAACTGCGACTGCAGAGCGTATAGCTAATTGCATAGAGCAGGCTATAAAGCAACAAGGAATATGTAACATGGCACTTTCCGGGGGCAAAACTCCCGGAGGAGTCTTTTCTCTGTTGGCTGCAAATCCTTACCTGGATAGCGTAGAGTGGGACAGGCTCCATTTTTTCTGGGGTGATGAACGGATGGTTCCACCGGAACATCAGGATAGTAATTTTAGAATGGTGCAGGAGACACTTCTTGAACATATCAAAATGCCTGAAGAGAATATTCATCGAATAAGAGGAGAAATTGCACCGGAAGATGCTGCTGCTGAATATACGGAGCTGCTGCATGACCATTTTGATGGCAGTTTGCCATGCTTTGACCTGATGCTACTTGGACTTGGAGAGGACGGCCACACTGCTTCACTTTTTCCTGAAACAGATGCAGTTGAAGAGTGTGAAAAACATGCAGTTGCTGTTTTTGTTCCTAAGCTTAATGTATGGCGGGTAACTCTGACATTGCCTGTGATTAATGCAGCCAGAGAAATCTTATTCCTGGTTTCTGGAAGGTCCAAGTCTGAGATTGTACAGCGTATAATGAGTAATAAACAACCCGCTATAGAAATTCCTGCAAGCATGGTCAACCCACAAAACGGCGAGTTGCATTGGATGCTGGATTCCGAGGCTATGGTGTTGATTAATAAAAATGCAAGGGAGGTAATGTTTCCTTTTTAACTAACCGGTAAGATTTAATGAGGATAATGGATAATTATGAATAAGCAAGTATTTGGTCTTATTGGCCTGGGTGTTATGGGCCAGAATTTTGTACAGAATGTTGAACGGAACGGCTACAGTGTGGCTGTCTATAACCGGTCTGCTGAAACAACAGAAAAATTTATTGCAGGTCCTGCATCCGGTAAGAATATTAAACCTGCATACACAATAAAAGAGTTTATTGACTCGCTGGAAAGTCCCCGCAAAATAATGTTACTGGTTAAAGCGGGTGCACCTGTTGATGTAACGATACAGCAACTTGTTCCTCTATTAGACAAGGGTGATTTAATTATAGATGGGGGAAACTCTTTTTTTACTGATACAGAACGGCGGGCTAAGGAACTGGAGTCTCAGGGATTCAATTTTTTTGGTATGGGAGTGTCCGGTGGAGAAGAAGGCGCTTTATGGGGTCCAAGTCTGATGCCGGGTGGTTCCAGGGATGCTTACAAAGAAGTTGAACCTATTATGAAGGCAGTAGCCGCAAAGGCAGATGAGGATGGGGAGTCCTGTGTGACATATATTGGCCCTGGAGGTTCAGGTCATTATGTTAAAATGGTACATAACGGTATTGAGTATGGCGATATGCAGCTTATCGCAGAAGCTTATGATCTGCTCAAACAGGCCCTCGGACTTTCTGCTCAACAATTTCATGAGATTTTTGCAGAATGGAATAAAGGAGAGCTCTCATCGTTCTTGGTTGAAGTAACAGCGAATGTCTTCAAAAAGGTGGATGAAGAGAGCGGCAAACCATTAGTAGATGTAATACTGGACAAGGCGGGACAGAAGGGCACTGGTAAATGGATGAGCATAAACGCGCTGGACCTCGGGTCTGCGATACCTACAATAACGGCGGCGGTAGATGGACGAATTCTGTCTTCACAAAAAGAGGAAAGGGTAAATGCTGCGAGCATTTTAACAGGTCCAACTGGAAAATATACAGGAGAAACAGCGCAAAGACTGATTGACGCTGTGCGGGACGCGCTTTACGCGTCAAAGATATGTTCTTACGCACAGGGAATGAGTCTGCTTAAAAAGGCTTCTGAAGAGTATAATTATAATCTTGATCTTGGTACCATTGCCAGGATTTGGAGGGCAGGTTGCATTATCAGGGCCAGGTTTCTTAATGATATAACAAATGCTTATAATCGTAACAAGGATTTACCTAACTTGTTAGTAGACGAGGAATTTCAAAAGGCAATAAATGCCCGCCAGGATTCCTGGCGTTTTGTCATTAAGTGTGCTGTGGATATGGGTGTCCCCATGCCGGCTATGAGTGTTTCATTAGCCTATTATGATTCCTACCGAAGTGAGCGCTTACCAGCTAATCTGATTCAGGCACAAAGGGACTTCTTTGGAGCACATACTTTTGAGCGCATTGACAAAGAAGGTGTTTTTCATGCTGATTGGGAGGAAAAATGAATAAGCCTGAGCCTGCTACTATAGTAATTTTTGGGGCGTCCGGTGATTTAACAAAACGCAAATTAATCCCGGCCTTGTATCAATTGGTGTTGGACGGTCTGCTTGCAAAAGGAACCAGGATAGTCGGGTTTGCCAGACGGGAAAAATCTCATGAACAATTTCGTGCGGAAATTGAAGAAGCTTTAGTAGAATTTGCCCGGTCTAAACCGAATACCGGTTCTGCTGAGTTAAAGGTTTTCAGCTCATCTTGTTATTACCAGACTGGAAGTTATGATAATAGCAAAAGTTTTCATGATTTAAAAGAACTGCTGGAAAGAGTTGATGAGGAAGAGGGAATACCTTCTGGAAGTGGCAATCGTCTATTTTATCTGGCTACACCTCCAAACGTTTTTTCTGGAATTATTGCAATGCTTGGTCAATCCGGACATATAGCTGATCCTAATGATGCAAACCGTTGGACTAGGGTAATTATTGAAAAACCGTTTGGCCGGGATCTTAAGACTGCCTGCGCTTTAAACAAAAGTATTTTGTCTATTTTAGATGAAAGCCAGGTCTATCGTATTGATCATTATCTTGGTAAAGAGACCGTTCAAAATATAATGGCATTCCGCTTTGGAAATAGTATTTTTGAACCGCTATGGAATCGCCGCTACGTAAGCCATGTTCACATCACAGTAGCAGAAGCTGTATGCGTGGAAGGACGCGGAAGTTATTATGACAATTCTGGTGCGCTTCGCGATATGGTGCAAAATCATATGTTGCAATTATTGGCACTTGTCGCTATGGAACCACCAGCTTCTTTTGCACCTGATGCCGTCCGCGATGAAAAAGTTAAGCTGCTGAGTGCCATACCTCCTATTGGTATTGAAGAAGTAAATGAGTGTTCCATACGTGGGCAGTATGCGGCAGGTACGATAGATGGAAAATTAATTCCGGATTATTTGAGAGAGAATGGTGTTCAGCCTAGTTCTGTAACGGAGACTTTTGTTGCACTGAAGTTACATGTAGATAACTGGCGCTGGGCTGGAGTGCCGTTCTATCTTCGTACCGGAAAGGCTCTTACAGAGCGTCTTACTGAAGTAAATATTGAGTTCCGGCAGCCGCCCCTTGCTCTTTTTAGCCACATAACAGATGGTGATGATGAGGGAAGGAGTCGAATGAAACCCAATATGCTCTCTTTGAGGGTTCAGCCTAATGAAGGTATACGCCTGTCAATAGGTATGAAGGTTCCTGGCCCCAAAATGATTTTAGAACCCGAAGATATGGAATTTTGTTATGATGATGTTTTTGATGTTGAATCACCAGGGGCGTATGAACGTTTGATTTTAGATGCAATACTTGGTGATACTACCCTGTTTATTCGCCAGGATGAGGTGGAGGCAGCATGGACACTGGTAAATGGTGTACTTGATGGTTGGGCCAGTGAAGAAGTACCACATATTCACCTTTATAGGGCCGGGACCTGGGGGCCGTATGCTGCAGATGAGTTTATAACTAACGACATAAGGAAGTCGAAGGCGCTGTAGCTATCAACCTTTTTTAATGGTATCTTCTTTCAAGTAAACTTCCCCAACTGGTATCATAAGTGTGAACCTTATGAACAGTTGTCTGTTCCCGAACAAGTGGCCTCCCTTCATTAGCCCACTTAAATATTGAACCTTCCAGGTTATGAACTTCTTTAAAACCGAGAGTCTGTAATTTACTTGCCAGGATGGAAGAGCGATATCCTACAGAGCAATAAACAACGATAGGGTTGTCGGGTTTAATATCCACCAAATGTTTTAAGGGATCCTTGCTGTTATAAGGAATATTCTTTGCTCCAAAAATATGGCTTACATTAAATTCTTCCTTACGTCTGGCGTCTATTAGAATTACTGGTTTACTGCTGGAACTTATTAGCCATGATTGCAACTCTGCTGTTTGTATATGATTAACATCCGGATATCTGTTTCTGATATCGCTTATCACTTCTACCCATGTCAGTGTTTCCTGATCAGGTGAACATCCTGTCATTATTCCCAGTCCTGTTATGGCTAATACTACAACAATAATAAAGGATCGCCTCTTTTTCATCTACTTAGATATCTCCTCCATTTCTAGAGGATTCCAGTATTGGATTCCTTGCGAAAGCAAGGTTTTCAAGTGCATGAATATTATATTCATAGGTTTATCAAGATTTATGTCTAAACAGACGTGTTTGATTATAAAAGCGGATAGTGCAGTATTCAAACAATTAAAATACCATGTTTTCGCAGCTGTGTCAGGCTTATCTGTACAATTCGATCTAATTCAGCCGGATTGCGTAATATTGGGTAAAAGCTGGGTGATTTTACCAATAAGCTATTCAATTTCTGTATTGTCTATTCTCCGGAGTGAAAAACTTTTATCGTATCATGTTGATAGGTAGATGCTTGTGTTTGAATGAGATGGACAGTATGATTAATTTTATTCTTTGGCATGTAGAGTGCAATACTGATAATCACGAAAATAATTATTAGACTCATGTCTGCGGTTATATTTGTTTAAGGAGGTCAAATATGTTTGAAAAATTTAAGAGAGAGCATAAAGTTATCATTGACAACCTCAGGAAAATTAAGAAATTGAATATTCATACAAAAAAGGGTCAACTGGAACTGTTGGCGGCAAAAAATGATATACTTGCACATATGAAAAACGAGAATGAAAAGTTTTATTCTGTTCTCAAAAAGAGAGCTGGGTCTAATGGCCGATTGAAAGAAACGCTTAATGCTTTTGACAAAGACATGATTGTGATATCAAAATATACACTTGATTTTTTTGAATCTATTCTTACAGAGGTAGACATAGACCTTGATTTGGCACTAGAAAGGTTTATTGAAGTTCATAGTACAAGGATGCTGAGAGAAGAAGCTATACTTTATGCTAAATGCGGTAATGCTACTTAGGGCCAGTTGTTTAACCAATTTGCTCTTTAAACCAACTTCAATAAGGATAGAATTACTGAACATTAATGATCAAAGATCGTTATTGTCGTCTACATCAAACCAGATCTCATCTACATCATTCCTGTGAATTCTAATATTCGTTATTCCTTTAGCAATATAAGAAGATAATTCGTTTAGATTTCCTATAGCAAAGGAGAGAAACTCCTGATCACTTATTTCATCTTTGAGTATCTGTTCATACTTTCTAAAGGCTGTTTCAACATCTACTTCACTCTTACTGACTGCTGTAACTACTTCTGCTAATTTTGATATACAATCTGAAGAGATTTGGTGAAAATATGCTCTATCTTCAGGTTGGGTCCAATCAGATTTAGTTATCATCAGGTTTTCCCTCTTCCTATTTTCGATTAACGGTTCAGTTTTAAATAGTGTGACAAATTTGATTTTTTATTCATTACCGGTTTGATCTTTCCTTTGCCTGAAGTGAGTACCGTCATTACGCCCGGTCCATGACCAGCGATAACACAGTCTGAATGAACTATGATGCCTATTGAGATTGCGTTAGTTTTGTATATTCTTCCATAGGAGTGGTCTGCATCAGAAATTGCGACGAAATCTCCAAATTTAAGTGTTCCAAGCCCGAATTTGTTTACGACTTTCTCATCGAACATCTGAATATCATAATCACCTGAATAGCTATGGTTTGAGCCCAGTCCGGATCCCATAATAGCTGCCGGAACTATATGCGTTACCGGGAAATTGAGAGTGCCTTTTGATTCTCTTACGGGTATCTTTGATAATAGGTGTGGGGAGATATTCATCACGTGTATATCCGGATAATAGTTCGTCAATACCAGTCCCGTTCCGTATGCTTTAATCTGCATTTTATCACCTATTACCATTTTCTCAAGGGCCTTTGTCGGAAAATCTACTATCACATGTTCTATACCGCCGTGTTTTCCTGTTACAACTCCTTTGGCTCCCTTGGCGTCTCCGGATACAACCTTAACCTCATTTCCGGCACATGCCAGTGTATTAAGCCCGGCGTTTGGTGACCAGCTTCCTATTGATTTTTCTGTGTTAGTTATGCTGACTCCAGGCTCTACATGATCGGCTGCCCAGCCTATAGCCGGATCTCCTGTTCTGACATTGTATGTAATTCCTCCGACACTCGGAAGGACAAGTGGTTTGCCGTCAGCGCTGATTACGTACGGTGTGTTAGCAAAGGTAGGGCTTGATATCTGTCCTACTACTGATTGCATAACTAATTTGCTTTTGTTTGTCTTAATCAATTTTATAACTCCTTTATGCCTATATATAATTTTGAAAATAATAAACGAAATTTATATGTTTTTTTTACCACAGGTAAAGACTTGATTAATAATAAATATTGTATTCCAGATTAACACATTTGTCAGTATTCTACCAAATAATTTTAAGCATTAATTGAGGCTTGACCGGCAAACCTTCTTAATGTTATATTTCTTGGTTTCATAACACCTTTAATGCTGTGTTAATAAAAGGTAAGTATATTATCGGAGGAATCGATGGATACATATACGGACAAGCTTGCTCCATGGGAAAAGAGAAGCGCATATTATAAAGATGTGAAGCTTGGCAAGAAAGTCGATGGGATAAAAAACACCTTAAAGAATCAAACGGAAAAGATGATTGAGTCTCAGATTGCCTCAGCAGATGAAATTGTTGCAAGTCAGGGAATAGTGGAAGATGCGCTTAAAGAAATTAATTATAGCATAAAAAGAGTTGGGCATGGGATGGGAGGGTTGATGGCCGCTTTTGAGTGGGGAATATCTGACGTTGTCTGGCTTATAGAAAAAAATACTGAAGAGATGCATGAAGTTATGATGGATATTTATCAGGTTCCTGATAGACAAATGGAAGGACTCAGGCATAAAGCGGATGATGCTTTTGCCAGGGGGGACATGAAAATTGCATTGGAACGCTTTACTGAACTAGAGTCAGTGATCAAAAATGATTTCTCTATTTACCTTAATCTTGGGATGATTCACCTTTTTCATAAAATAGATAAGGAAAAGGCCTTGGCCTACTTTGACAAAGCCATAAAATATGTCAGGCTGCATTCTACTTATTACACAAGTTATGCGTTATTGTATAAGGCATTAATCAAGCGTGATTTTGGTCTTATTGAAGAGGCAGAACAATGTTCAAGCGAGGCCATTAATCTTTCACCCGGACTCACTGAAGCGAAATATCAGAATGCTCAATATAATGCCTTGCTGAACAGGCCGGAGAAGGCTATCCCAATGTTGAGAAAAGTTATTAATAATGATATTGTCTACTGCTTAAGGATTTTGTGGGAACAGGATTTTGGGCAGATAAGCTCTGAAATTGTTGAATTATATGAGGAGATCAGGAAAGGGAAATACGAAGAAATTAATAAGGTGTTAGAAACAGAGAATAAGGAAGTAATTTTATTAGCTAATGCGATAAAGGGTATTGATAAGTTGGGCTATGGTGTGCCTGAGGAAGTGTCAGTAGAATTGTTATTGGAAGGACGCGATGAAATAGATAAATTAGTGCAAAATAATTCGATTATTGATGCGTATATTGCAGGGATCCAGCTTCCACTTTTGTCAAAGAAACGTGAACGGCAAAAGGAGTTGTTAAGGAGAAAAGGTAATGAAATATATTTGAATCTTGATCGTAAAATAGAGGAGTTAAATGAGGGAGTGGCAGGGAAAAAGAAAAAAGGTGGTACAGTACCGTTTATAATTTATTTCCTGTGCGGACAGATTGTTGCTTTTCCATTCGGTTGGTACATCGGTATGCCTTTGGGGATATGTATAACAGAAGGCCTTCTCTTTGCGATTTGTTTCTATATAAATGTCATACAGCCCCAATCCCAATGGAAAGAGGTTAGTACCAAGAAAAACGAACAAGACAAACTTTTGAAAGTTATAGAAAAATTATAGATGGAAACTCCTGGTATACTGATCTCCACTATTTTATTAAGGCCATATGTATTTGTCTTGCTGGGATTTTATTTAATCGCAGGTGTTTTTCAGCTTGGGCTGAAAAGGATAATAGCCTTTACCATACTGGCTTATTTTATCGCTTTCATTTCTGAGTATTCCTCTACACGTATTGGTATTCCTTACGGCCTTTATCATTATACGGGTGAAACACATGGGAAAGAGTTGTTCATTTCTAATGTTCCTTTTATGGATTCACTCTCGTACTCATTTCTGGGATATTTCAGCTATTCACTTGCCCTTTTGGTACTTTCGCCGGTAACCAGGAAAGGGTGGAAATTTGAACTGTCACTTCCTCCCTGGTATTCAAAAAAGGTTCTCTTTCTAGCTGCGATATTGTTTGTGCTTCAGGATGTGTTAATAGACCCTGTGTCTCTCAGGGGCTCAAAATGGTTCCTTGGGCAGATATATTATTACCCTGAAAAAGGTATATACTTTGGGGTAACTTTATCTAATTTTCTGGGATGGTTTCTGGTAGGGCTTGCAATCATATACTGCTTTCAGAAGTTAGATCAAATGATGGGTTGGTCTAAAGAGTTTGCCGGGAATGCATTGATGGGTCCGGTATTGTATTTCCTGAATATGATATTTATTCTGTCAGTAACATTTTATATCGGTGAGTACTTTATAGGACTGATAAGCCTCTTTATTTTCAGTATACTTATCTCTATAACTATTCTAAAGGTCCGTCATGCATTCGCAAATAAATACTAACCGCTAATTCAGAATTATATTAAGAAAAACAAACCTTCAGAAAGCTATAAAAAGACTTAAGTACTGGCTCTGTTAATATATAGAATCAGCTTTTCCGCTCATTTTTCTCTTGAAACGAAAGTTTACTATTGTTAGCATTCAATTCTAGGCGTTTTTGAGCCCTTTTAATTAAACTTACCTATTGGATATACATACAGTGTTTGTACATATATTGTAAAAAAACACTTGTACAGTAGCAAATTAGCCCATTTCAAAGTTTTTGTACCTGTAAGTGTTATTCAGGGAATTAATTCTGACAAACGAACTATTCTTTTAATTTCTATCACAACAGTTATTAAGAGTGATTATGGTTTGTTCCACTACTTATTTTTAACAAAAGGAGAAGAAATGTCGCATAGATTCTTTTGTGTTTTTCTGGTATTGGTTTTAACAATTTGTACAAATATGTTTGCTGATACCTTAAGGTTGGAAGGTTTTGATCAAAATGTTGATGTAAAAATACTCGAAATGAACGAGGAGTTTATTAAGGTTATCGTTTCTCAAGATGAGGTCAATTCGATTAGTGTCAAATCGGAACGTGAGTCTCAGTATCCAGATGCTGTTTTCGTCAATGTTGATGGTAAAGAGAAAAAGATCATTTGTAAGATTATGGAAATAACAAAGACTCCAGGAAATATTACGTTACAAATTTCCAGAGAAAAGGTTTCTGCAATTCGGATAGCTTTTCCCGGTAGTGATCAAAAAGATACCTTGAGTGCGCATCGTGAAGATCGTGCGCAACCACCCGTGGATGCTGAGTTGTTAAAAGAACAGATAATGGAACAAATAAGACATGAATTTGAGATAAAGCAGGAAGAGCAAGTACAAGAGAGTGTATCGATTGAGGATAAAATTAAAAAGGAGTTAAGGGGAGAGCTTGAAAACAGAGAAAAGGTATATGATGAAGAGAACTATGGCAGGGTAACAGGCCGTATGTTTTATAAAGGAGAGCTTCTTCCGGGATGTCAGGTAAAAATAACATTGCTGGAAAAATGGGGAATATTTGGTAAACCAAAAGAAGGTTTATGTCTTGAGACAACTACGGATGAAAATGGGCGTTATCTTTTTGAAAAAGTAAATCCTGGAGGATATAAAATATCCTGGAAGCCGCCACACGAATCTACCTGGATCCGGAGTATTAAAATGGAGCCGGACATTTTCGTAGAGGCAGGAGAGACTTATCACTATCGTGACAGGGAGACAAACCTGAGGACTGTAAATTAATACATTTCATAACCGTCCATTTCGATTTACTGTCAATTTAAAAAGTGTGGATGAAACCAACGCCAGGATCGGATAGAAAATGACTATCAAGGTTAAAAGTTTGTTATGGTTCTTGCTTCCTTCCATTTTAATAGCAACTGCAACTGCTACGTTTTGCTATTTCTATACTTACAAAACTGTTAAGAAAAATATTTTTGATCAACTGGAAATAGCCGCTGACGAATTACATAAACACGTTTGTATCTTCCTGGATGGAAAGAGAGGGAGGATCATTGATTTCAGCTCTGATGGCTTTATCAGAGATTGTACAGAAAAAATAACCAGAATGGATGATGACGCCCTGCAATGTACAGATAAACTAAATTCCCATCTTGCTGTCAATAAACAACCACTTGACCCTGATATTCTTATTATGTTTGTAGTTGATCTTGAAGGTAAAGTGATTAGCTCGACAGAAGTAGATCAGATTGGCAGGGATGTTTCAGGTGAAACATACTTTAAGGAGACAATGAAGAGAGGTTTTTGCGTAAGTGATATAAGGTCTTCTCCTGAATTTGAACAAAATACTTTCTTTGATGTGGCAAGGCTTCTCTTGACCAACGACGGGCTGCACATCTTAGGTATGGTCGTTAATAGGTACAGTTGTAAAAGCTTTAGCAAAATTACCCACAGCGGAATAATAGGGGAATTTGGACAGGAAAAACAGCTTGAGGGTTTGGGTTCAACAGGAGAGGTTTATATTGTTAATAGAGACAAATTAATGATAACTGAGTCAAGGTTCAATAATGATGTTGTGCTTAAGCAGGTTGTTGACACAGAAGCTGTGAGGGTAGCGTTCGATAATGAAGTAGGAATGATAGGTATCTATACTGGCTATAGAGAGCACCCGATACTAGGCGTATCACGGTATGTTGAAGAGATGGATTGGGTTATACTGGCGGAAAAGGATATATCTGAGGCATTTGCTCCGCTAGCGAGCTTACAAAGGTTTGCTTTCATTATGGGCGTCATAGGAGTTATGGTGATATTGACAGTTGCCTTCTTTTTCGCCAGGATGATAACAAATCCAATAACGTCATTAGCTCTGGCTGCGGGTGACATAGCAAACGGTAATTTAAAAGGTATCGTAGGCATTAAATCTAAAGATGAGATAGGTAATTTGGCGGATTCTTTTAACAAGATGACAGCAAATTTGAAAAAGTTCAGGGATGACCTGGAGCAGTCAGAAGCAGGGTACAGAGACCTGATTGAAAATTCTTCAGAAATTATTTATCGTACGGATAAAAAGAGGTTCTTTGTAGACATGAATAAAACTATGTTAGATAAACTTGGTTACACGTCTGAGGAGCTGATGGGAGTGAGAATCGAAAATATTGTACCTGATAATGAGCGTGAGAAAGTGATAAATCATATACGGAATGTCATTGATAAGGGTAATGATTCTATAGAAACAATATTTCTATCAAAAAAAGGAGAGACAATAAATGTTGAAATCAATGCTAACGCCATGTATGCTGCTGATGGCGGCTTTATAGCGACAAGGGCGTTTGTGCGGGACATCACTGAAAGAAAGAAAGCATTGGCGGCAGAAAAACACGGAAGAGAGTTGCAGCTACTGACTTCGCACATAATCTCTATCCAGGAGAAAGAGAGAAGGAGGATCTCCAGAGAGCTGCATGATGAAGCGGGACAGGCGCTTACTGCCATGAAAATTAATGTAGAGATGCTGGAAAGGGAAATTCCCGAAGGCACTGCAAGTGTCAGAAAAAGGCTTGCGGATACAAAACAACTGTTAGTACATACTTTGCAGGAGATTCGCACGCTTGCATTTGAGCTCAGGCCATCGCTGCTGGACCATTTTGGAGTTCAGTCCGCGATAAAAGAATATTCAAAAAACTATTCTGAGAGAACTAATATAAATGTAGAGGTTATAGGTAAAAATATTGATGAAAGATTTCCTCCCGAGGTAGATATACTTCTATATCGTTGTGCACAGGAGGCCTTGAATAATGTGGTAAAACATTCTAAGGCAACAAATGTAACAATAGAAATAGCACAGGAGGAGAGAGGAATTCAAATGAGGGTTTCAGATAACGGTATTGGCTTTGACGTAAATGAAGCGTTTGAAGAAAACAAAAATGGTATAAGCATAGGTTTATTCGGTATGAAGGAAAGGATAGCGCTCTTGAATGGGAGCCTGAAAATACATTCTGAAAGAAACAAAGGTTCAGAATTGAAGATATTTGTTCCTTTTAAAATTAATAAAGAAAACATTTTTCTTGAGGTGGGTAGGAATGTCTAAAATTAGAGTATTGCTTGTTGACGATCATACAATAGTAAGGCAGGGTTTGAGAGCTCTTCTGGAGTCTCAAGAAGGTATTGAAGTTGTAGGAGAGGCGGAAGACGGAAGACATGCTTTTGAAAAAGCAGAACAATTAATTCCGGATATAGTAGTTCTTGACATCACCATGCCAAATCTGAATGGAATTGAGGCTACACGTCAGATTAAGAAATTGAATTCTGAAATCAAGGTTATAGTTCTAACTGTGCATGACAGTGAAGAGTATGTACATCAAATACTCCAGGCAGGAGCATCAGGGTACTTACTCAAAGAGTCAGCAGTATCAGATCTTGTCTCAGCAATAAATGCAGTAACAAAAGGAGATATTTTCCTAAGTCCCACAATTTCGAAAGTAGTAGTTAAAGATTATATAAAACACACTGAGGGAGAATCAAAGGTATTTGATAGCCTGGATATACTTACTGGTCGAGAACGTGAAGTATTACAGTTAATTGCGGAAGGGCACACGAATAGAGAGGTTGCTCGACTCCTAGAGTTAAGTGTAAAGACCGTTGATGTGCACAGGGCCCATATAAAGGAAAAACTCCACATACGCGACACAGCAGGTCTCATAAAATATTCAATTAGAAAAGGTCTTATAAGTTTTTGATAATTACATATCAGTATAATGCTATCAGGGTATAAGCACGGTAGCAGATTCTTGCAAATAAGTTATCTCATCTAAACGTACATTCCATCATTTCCGTATTAGGCTGTTTTACTGTAGACATGAATCAAATAGATTATAATATGGATTAGTCATGTCATGCCTGAGGTGATGCAGATTATCCAGCAATGTCAATTGCTTATTATCTGTCTTCAAAAACACAGTGCAATTTCCCGTTGTTGATCCTCATGTAGTTTTCACGACCAAAATCATTTCTGAAGCCCCCTTATACAGTGATTCGCTTTAGGGAAAATCTCAATTCTTGTAACAAAAATGTAAAACATAAAAAATCTTTAATTTTTTTTAATCAATAAGGACAGTGCATAGTAAATAGTGCAAACTATTGAAAACATGGTTCTTATAAGAATTTATATATAAAAGCCTTGTGCCTTTAATTATTAGTATTATCTAGAATGATGAATCTTTGCAAAAGGAAATGCTGATATTAGTGCCATTTTGTCAAAACAGCGAAAGATTTTTTCCCCCAATATATTAATAAATTGGAAAGAAAAATTAGGTATAGACAGTCGCGTTTATAGGGGTAGTTACCTATCATCGATTATCTTGCTCTGCAGGATTCGTTCGCAAAACAACAAAAAAAAGGTGTAGTGAAGTAGGTGCCATGGAAATATTCCAGGATTATTTATCATCAGGTTTCGTTAGCCTTAATATCTTAAAATTATTTACTTATATGCTTATGTGACACATTGTGTCTTAGATATTCCCCGGCCTATTTACTAAATGACAGCTTATGCATTTTTGGAAACACACAGTCAAGCCCTCTTGTTTAATACCAACCTGATTCTTTGTCATAACACATATGAATATAGCAGTTTATCTATGATGTTGGTGGAGGAGAGTTGTGTGTGTTTCAAAGATGGTACTATGTTTGCGAATCTATGATTCCGCTAAATCGGCTTTAGTGAGAACAATAACACAATACGCAGAGAGGCGGATTAAATAGAGTTAAATAGTAAGAGTTTATTTAAATTATATATTCAATCTAAACATTTTTGTCTTTTCATTTCTAGTTTTGGAATTAAGGGGGAATATTTTATGAGAAAGAAATTTCTATTATCCAGTTTTTTGGTCTTTGCCGTTATGGGGTTGCTGTCTGCAATGTTTCCTCAGGATTCACAGGCAATCCCGCCATTTGCCAGGAAGTACAAGACGTCATGTACCACATGCCATTGGGGAACTTACCCAAAGCTCAATGCGTTTGGTAAAGCTTTCTTTGCAAACGGTTTGAGGATGCCTGGTGGAGGTGATGAGGTTTTTGTAAAGGAAGAGCCTGTAAAGATGGGCGCCGATGCCTGGTCAAGGCTGTTTCCCAAGGCAGTATGGCCCGGTGATATACCAATGATGCCTGCTATTGGTTTCAAGATGGTTACCAATTTAACAGTGACAAAGGAGAGGCCTGGTAGTACAAGAGGTTCAGTTAATTCTAGGGCGGAAAGGGAGAACGATACTGAATTCAGAGGTATAGATGATATAGAGGTGCTTCTTGGCGGGACATTTGGAGAAACATTATCGTTCTTCGCTGCAGGTCCGATTCAAACATTGGAGAGAGCTTATCTTAACTATGCACCATTTATCTTTGGAGAGCAGGGTTTACTTAATATAAGGATGGGTAAGCTTGATATACGAGGGAATCCTATATCTAATCACAGGAGGATGACTACTTTTGGTTATATTATGAGCGTTATGCCCACAATATCATCAGGTAACTTTTTTGGATTTCATCCTAACCAGACCGGTATTGAGCTCTGGGGTAGTAAGAATGGGCCTGGTGGCAAGGGCGGTCTTGAATGGGCACTTGGTATAGTCAATGGTAGTACAGGTGATGGTGAGGCATGGTTTGCAGGAACTGTAGGAGATACTAAGAGTATACTTGATAATATGACCGCGGCTACTGCAAACGGAGGTCCCGGTGGCGGTGAAACTAACAACCATAAGGACTGGTATGCCATGGTTTCTTATAAACTATGGGGCATGGGTGTACTGGGTGAAGAGGGTGTTGATGATTCACTGGTGGCAAAAGAGAATTGGCAGGATAATTCAGTCAGGGTAAAGGGCTATTATTACAGCGGTGTGACTGGCGCGTATATTGACAGTCCTTTTGCTGGTGGTAGTATTGGAAACCCTGTGGCAGGCGGTACCTGGGATCCTGATGCTAACAGGTTCAAACGATACGGTGTTCTTGTTGATGCCTATTGGGGAAACTTTAATTTCATGGCTGCTGCATCGTATATGGAGGATGATATCAGCGGTTCAATAACATATGCAGCTGGTACTTTTGGCACCGGCACACTACGGGAGACCGGTTCAAGTTTTGATACATCAATTTATACAGGGGAAATTCAGTGGGTTGCTTTGCCATGGCTTATACAAACTGGCAGGATTGAGAATGTAAATCCTGATTATGATGTAAGGGATCTGAAGTCGTTTACAAAGTATACGTGGGATACAACTATAGTCTTGAGGGCGAATATGAAATTCAAGGCTGCTGCAAATTTTTCCAATTATATGGATGACTCTTCAGATGGATCAGAACCGGTTGATCTGGGAAACAGGCTTATGGATACTACATACCAGTTTGGTTTAGATATTGCTTTTTAAATAGCTGCAAATCAACCTGTTTCCAGTAACAATATGGACGGACAAAAAGTTTATGTAACTACTATGAACAGACAGAATCCCAAGACCAGACACTGACCTCCCCGTGCTGGCTTGGGTTTCTGCTGCTTGTTTTTAACATGTTAATTTAGACATAACTATAGTTTTTTGGCTTATCAAATCCTTGAAAGGGGTTTTATGCTTATGAGAACAATATGCTTAACAGTACTCGCGTTTGTAGCTTTAATTTTGTCTGAGGCAAACTTGGGGGCTCAGGATCAATCTGCAAACATGCAGGAGAAAATGCAAAAGGCAATGCAGGAATTCAAAAAAGAGATCAAGTCTGATGTTAAGGTGGACAATCCGGGAACTATTACAGGTAAGGTTAAGTGCAGAAGGGTTAGGCATTCCGGGGATACGGTTGTATACATTGAGACCGTTGGAGATAACGAATACGATCCACCAACTGAACGCGGTATTGTCGACCAGATGAACTTGGTTTTTATACCTCACGTATTAGCTGTGCAGAAAGGCACAACGGTTGATTTTCCGAATAACGATGAAGTCAGGCACAATGTTTTCTCTCCTCCTGATTGCTGTAATCAATTTAATTTAGGAACGTATGATGTTGGGGCCTCAAAACCTGTTACGTTTACTGAATCATGTGAGGTGCCGCTCTTATGTAACGTTCATGCAGAGATGTCTGCATTTGTAGTTGTGTTGGATAACCCATATTTTGGCGTTACTGCTAAAGATGGAAGTTTTACAATTGGAAATGTACCACCAGGCACATATAAGCTTAAGACATGGCACGAAAAACTCAGGTCTGAAGAACTAGAGGTGACGGTAGAAGGCGGTAAAACCACAGAGGTAAACTTCACATTAAAAAAACGCAAATAGCTTACAAAGATTTAACGGAGTACCTATTTAAATTACGAACCTAATTCATTTAATGATGTGTCGGCAGAAGATTTAGTCATTTATTTTATCAACTGGGTTGTTGCCTAAGGTCACCAGATAGGATTTTAGACTGTTATGGCTCGTTTTACATATCCTCTTTTATTTTTTGCTCTTATGGATAGTGGTATAAACAGCATGACTTCACTTGACAACTTGGCACTATACCTGCTAAAATAAATACCAATTGTCAATTGAGGCTTTTTTACATTATTTCGTAAGGAAAGGGGATAGTCAGTATGAGAATGTTTTTGAAAATTTTTGTTGTAGCTCTGCTTGTTGCATTTTTTCACACATATAATGTTTCTGCTCAGGAAATGACAGAGGAACAGGCCAAGGCAGCACAGGCAAAATTAATTGAGGCGTTGAAGTCGTTAAAGAAGGAAATCAAGACCGAAGTTACAGTAGAAAACGGTGGCTCCATAACTGGAACTGTAAAATGCAAAAGAGTCAGGCATCCGCAAGATGTAGTTGTTTACATTGAAGAGGTAAATGGAAATAATTATCCTGCACCTGAGGAAAAAGGTATTCTGGATCAGTTGAATCTGACATTTGTTCCTCATGTGATAGCTGTTCAGAAGGGAACAAAGATAGATTTTCCAAACAGTGACAGCGTAAGGCACAATCTTTACTCTCCGCCGGATTGCTGCAAGCAGTTTAACCTGGGTACCTATGATGTTGGTGTTATTAAGACTGTAGATTTTGATCAGGCATGTTCTGTACCGCTCTTATGTAATGTACATGCTGAGATGTCAGCATTTGTTTTGGTACTTGAAAATCCATATTTTTGTGTTACCGGAAAAGATGGTGTTTTCAAGATAGATAATGTGCCACCAGGTACTTATCAGGTTAGTGCGTGGCATGAGAAGTTGAGAACTGTGACTAAAGATGTAACTGTTGAGGCAGGAAAAGAAGCAAATGTTGATTTTAATCTAAAGAAGAAAAAGTAAAACAATGGATTGCCAAACTACATCGGATGAAAATATAACTTCAGATGCTGTAGATAGAAGGAGAGCACTTTATCTGCTTGGCTGGGGTTTTATAGGAGTGTTTCTGGCCGCAGTAGTTGGTTCTGCTATCAGATTTTTTTTTCCGCGAATTATTTATGAGCCTCCGACTAAATACAAGGTTGGCTTTCCACTTGAATACACGTTAGGTGTCAGTGAAAGGTTTAAAAAACAATTCAGGGTATGGATAGTTAGGGAGACTGACAGGATATACGTAATTCAGGCTAAATGTACTCATCTGGGCTGCACCCCTAACTGGCTGTCATCTGAGGGGAAGTTTAAGTGTCCGTGTCATGGAAGTGGCTTTACCCCTGATGGGGTCAACATTGAAGGCCCTGCTCCAAGGCCATTGGAAAGATTTAAGGTTGCTCTGTCTGAAGACGGTCAGATTATAGTTGATGAGAGTGTGAGGTTCAGGGGAGAGCGTGATGAATGGCAGAAACCGGGTGCGTTTCTTCCGGTTTAGTTTTTTTTGATGCTGACGGAGTTTTTTGTCGGGTATTAATTTGGTAGTGAATAATTAGATTCACTGTTTTAGGCGTTTCATTAATCTGGGTTTTCCAATAGAGCGGCATAGCTTTTTTAAGCTATGCCGCTCATTATACGCATTCAGTACAACGTGTTTCAGGTTTTCACTTGAGCGGTTGCTACTGATACTGATGTGAGGCGAGATTTGTGACCTTGCTGGTGGGATCTTGCCTTTTCCTTCCTGGTACAGATGTAGAGGGGGTATTTGGTTGAGCGATAATGATGACAAAGAAAAACAGGATTTACGGGAATCGGTAAAGTTAAAAGGAATTCCAGATACAATTAAACATTCCATAGAAAATTCCCAGATCTGGAGTTCTTTCTTCCGTCATAGCCTTAAAGACACACCAAAGACGAGAATGCAGACCGTAATAAGTAATGTGTTTCTCCATCTGCACCCTGCCAAAGTGAAACGACATGCCCCATTATTCAAATTTACATGGTGCATGGGTGGTATAACCTTCTTCACATTCCTTGTCTTAACGATTACAGGTGTTTTCCTGATGTTTTACTATCATCCAAATGTTAGAGACGCATACTGGGATATGAAAGGACTGGAGAACCATGTACCATTTGGATTACTTTTGAGAAACCTTCATAGGTGGGGCGCTCATCTGATGGTAATTACGGTATGGTTCCATATGTTCAGGGTATTTATGACGGGTTCATACAAACCTCCCAGAGAATTTAATTGGGTGATAGGCGTTGTTCTTCTGGTCTTTACCCTGCTTTTGAGTTTTACTGGATATCTTCTTCCTTGGGACCAATTGGGTTTCTGGGCTGTAACTGTAGGGACCAATATGGCCAGGGCAACACCAGCCCTGGGGCATGAAGGCCCGTTTGGGGAGTTACTTGGTATGACTGCTTATAACGACATAAGGTTTGCGTTATTAGGAGGATCAATGGTTGGAGGAAATGCTCTTTTGAGGGCTTATATATGGCATTGTATAGGTTTGCCTTTGATAGTGAGCATATTTCTAATAGTACATTTCTGGAGAATACGTAAGGACGGTGGAATTTCTGGCAAACTGTAAAGTAATCGCTTCATTAAATTAATCATTTAAGGATGAAGAAATGGAAAACCTCTGGCACATAATTAGTAAACCTGACAATATTCCAATAATTGGCTTGATAGCCCTGTTAGTCTTTTTTACGTGGCTGGCATTTAGTCAGGCATTTGAACATGATCGGCAAAGTGAAGAAGGGAAAAAATAGTTATTACTTATTTAATAGAGGAAAGTTTAGGTGGATTACAAGGTCATCCAGGCTGATGAAAGTTGGTTTAGAGAGAATATAAGCTGCCAATTTGCCTGCCCTGTTAATACTCCTGCATCCAATTATATTGAGAGGATCCAGGAAGGGGATTACGATAGTGCATTGGATTTGAACTATATGGCAAACCTGTTTCCGCATATTCTGGGCAGGGTATGTACACATCCATGTGAAAGTGCTTGCCGTAGGGGCAAGATCGATGAGCCGATATCAATTTGTTCACTTAAGAGAGTAGCGGCTGATTTTTCAGAGAAAAAATATCCAAGAAGCCGTTTAGCAGCAAAAAAGACGGGCAAGAAAGTCGCTATAATAGGAGCCGGACCTTCAGGGCTTGCTGCCGGTAATGATTTAGCGGTTAAGGGGCATGATGTTACAATTTTTGAGGCTCTTCCTATGGCAGGGGGTATGTTGAGTGTAGGTATTCCTCCTTACCGGTTACCATGGAATAAGATTGAGGAAGCAGTGAATTGGGTTAAGGAACTTGGCATAAAGCTCAAACTAAACAGCCCCATAAACAATTCGGAGGAGTTTGATAAATTAGCAGAAAAATATGATGCTGTATACATAGCAGCTGGGGCGCACAAATCGCTGGCATTAGAGATACCGGGAGAAGATTTGAAAGGTGTTGTTAACGGTATCACGTATATGAAAGATATTAATCTTGGGAAGCAGAAAAAAGTGCCACCGAAGGTCGTAGTGGTGGGAGGAGGGTTTACAGCTATTGATTGTGCCAGATCATCATTAAGATTAGGCGCCAAAGAGGTCTCTATAATATACAGAAGGACATTGAAAGAGATGCCTGCCGGTGAGCTTGAAGTAAGCCTGGCAGAGGAAGAGGCAATAAAAATACTATACTTGACAACACCAATAAAAATACTATACTTGACAACACCAATAAAAATATCGGGAAATAAAGAATTAAAAGTAACGGCTTTGGAATGTATTAAGAATAAACTGGGAGAACCTGATGCGAGTGGAAGAAGAAGGCCGGAGCCTATTCCAGGAAGTGAATTTACATTGCCTGTAGATATGATAATTGCGGCAATAGGTCAGGCGCCGGATACAGGGTTTATGGCGGGGGAATCAGGTGTAGAATTTACAAAACGTGGTACTGTTAAAGTTGATGCCGAAAATTTTACTACAAGCAGGAAGGGTGTCTTTGCGGGAGGAGACTTCATAACAGGACCGAGGAATGCTATTGAAGTGATAGCTGACGGTAGAAAGGCTGCCAGGGCTATAGATAAATATCTAAGTGGTGACAAAGAAAGAAAGATTGATTATTTTTTTAAGGATAAAGAGCCGGTAAGAAACGATCCCGGTTATGAGAAAATACCACGCCAGATACAGGATTCTGTTCCGATGGGAGCAAGGTGGGATATTGACAAGGAGGTAGAACTTGGTTTTTCAAAAGAGAATGCTTCCAAAGAAGCAGACAGATGTCTGCTCTGCCACTATAACATATTTATTGATGAAAAATGTGTACTTTGTGGAGGGTGTATAGATGTTTGTCCGCACAACTGTATCGCAATGATTTCCCGGGACAAGGTTGATATAGATGATATGCTGGAAGGGTCAGTACCGGATGACTGGGATGCTGTTATGGCTATAGATGAGGAGCAGTGTATCAGATGCGGCCTTTGTGTAAAGAGGTGTCCGGTAGATGCAATAAAGATGCAGAGATTTTCTTATACTGAAGCTGCGGTTTAAGAGACCGCTGGAAACGTGTGTGCAAAAATAGAATAGTATTATAGTGTGGATCATTACGAATATTCTTTAATTTTACTAATGGAATTATAAGGTGTCAGACAAGAAAGATTCTGAACAGAGAAGATACCGTGCGTTGGCCTTTGTCAAAGGAGAATCGTTGGCAAAGGAGAAGGACTCGCATGTGTCTGAGGAAGAACTGCCAACATGGCCGTATCTGGTGAGAAAGGAGTTTCTTGCTGCCATAATCGTAACCATAATCCTGATGGTCTGGTCAATTGCTCTTAATGCACCATTGGAGGAGCCTTCAGATCCCAGTGTGACGCCTAATCCTGCAAAGGCGCCATGGTATTTCCTGGGGCTGCAGGAAATGCTGGTATATTTTGATCCGTGGATAGCAGGCGTAATGTTTCCTACGTTGATAATAGTAGGATTAATGGCAATGCCTTATGTCGATATAAACCCTAAAGGTAATGGGTATTATACTTTTAAGGAGAGAAAGTTTGCAATACTGACGTTTTGCTTTGGATTTCATGTTCTCTGGGTTTTATTGATAATAGTAGGGGTGTTTATGCGCGGGCCTGGCTGGTTGTGGTTCTGGCCGTGGCAGGAGTGGGATGCGCACAGAATAGTAGCAGAAACTAATTATGATCTGACACAGTTTATAGGAATTGATTCGAAATCCCTTCTGGGTTCTGTGATTGGTGGAGGTGTTATAAGTGCCTACTTTTTTCTGGGTATGACGATTCCTTATCTTCTTATGAAAGCAACGGGAAGTCAGACACTTCAAAAATTGGGGACAATTAGATATTCGCTGGTGGCATTTTTGTTCCTGTCTATGATGGGACTGCCGATTAAGGTATTTTTGAAGTTAGTGTTTCACTTAAAATATATATGGGTTACACCATGGTTTAATATATAAAATCGGGAAATTTCATAAATATTTAGTAGGTGATAATATTTTAATTAATAGGTGAAATTCCTTAATAGCCACCAGCATTTATCAGACTTTAACTGACAAATTTCTGTTAAATAATATATTTACTTAATTACATGCTTTGCAAGACGGCAAATCATGCCCAGGCGCTAAATGTCCATAGATATAGTATAGTATTTTACATGCATTAATAACTTACTATGATGGGTGACACGCTGTCCGTAAAACCTGATTTGATTTATCTATAATGACGTTATGTGTAATACTAAAATGAAATACAAATTCTGCCTCATCGGTATCTAAGTAAAATATCCTCCATATCTTATGACAACATAACAACTTAATATAGTGGACCATAGTTTATAGAATGGGTTTCTAGAATTGGCATCATCTTTGCTCAACTAACAAGTGATGTAAGCAGTTTGTTTGTAAGTGTTTAACACTACAATAATTTTATGAAAATATCATAGCTTCAATAGCAGTGTTACACTGGAGGGGAAGCATTAATGTATAAAAAAGCAGTTAAAGATCGGGATTTGGTGTTATTGATATTGTTCGCTTTTTGTCTTTCAAGCGCAACATTATGCGGGTTTTTACTGTTTGGTTCTGAACTCCATTTTGAAAAAGGCAGTGTTCATATTCATCACGGAAATGAAGACCATGGTTTAGGTAAAGCTGATCATAGCGATGCAGACATTGTTCTGCATCTCGACTATCTAATAAATCCCTCCGGATTCACCAATACTAATTCCTTCATCAACCTCTTTTCACGCACAAACTTTTATTCAGAGTGTCACCATAATGTCAGTGAAATTTTTTCCGTACATCGTTCAGGCATTAACAGGTTTTGTTCCGCTAGTGTGTATCAGCTGACTTCGATATATCTCATTTAAGCAAATCTTATTGCCATTTACTGTTTTCATTCAGTTTTGAAAATCCTATTTCGAGCATGAATAGACGAGAACAACAAAACTGTAATTTTGAAAGCCATTAAGAGTGATGTTTCAGTTTAACAATGAGAGAGAGGGTTCAATTTATTATGGAAAAAATGAAGAAGGTGATTTTAGTAACAGGGTCAACAGGTTTTCTCGGTAGCGCCGTTACGCGGAGACTTTTAGTTTCCGGATGTAAGCTCAGGTTGTTAATAAGAAAAAGAGACAGCGATTCTTATCAGACCTCATTTGGTTCGAAAAGTTTGATCAAAGAACTGATACTGGGAGATCAGTTGGAAGAATGCTCGCAGGGACAATGCAGAGTTGTTGATGGGCAGTTAAATAATGAAAAGTCACTTCATGAATTATTTTTTAGTAATGTAGAAATATACTGGGGAGATATAACTTTTTGTGGTTTGGGGTTGGAGAGGCAGGATTACAGAAGGTTGTGTGGTGAAGTAGACGAAATCTTTCACTGTGCGGCTGCC
>CAYFOK010000016.1:0-91673 GCA_964344685.1 uncultured Candidatus Scalindua sp.
AAAACATTACAGACAGAACCAGTACTACTGTCAGATTAAATACTATCTACTACACTTTATAACCACGTTTAAACCCCCACTTTACAGCCAGACCTTCTGCTTCTTTTTCAATAACACCCCTATTTATATTTTTATTTAAATGATGTCCAAGGATGAAATGCGCAATTTCGTGTGCAGTAACATCCATCTTTCTATCTTTCCTGCATCTTCTAAAATTTAAGATTATAAAGTGCAGTTCAATTATTCCTTGATAAATATTTCCCTTTTGCTTAAAGTCTTTTTTTCTCAAATTCACAGAACCCTCAAATCTGAAAGTCACTCCTGCCGTACTCATACTGATAAAAAGGACCTCGTCTATCGTCTTTTTTCTGACTTTATAAGGTAACCTTAAAAGTGTTTCAACAACAATACGCTTTCTCTTTTCGTCCTCTTCCGTATCACCAAAGAATTTCAAATTTTCAGAAACGCCGTCAACAGAATTCTCGTATTCTATCTGGTTCCTGATCTTCATTTCTTCCTTACAAATTCTGTCCTTATCTTTTATTCCTGTATTCTTTCTCATTTCACGAATACTCTTCCTGATTAACTTTTCTACTTCATTGACTTTCACGTGTGTATTTGCTATTGGTCCTCTTTTATCCATTATATTGGTTTGTACTATTAGATTTTGATTTATTTAATCAGTTAACTATCCAAAGTATGTCTTTAATTAATTCCCAATTTCCGGGGAAAAGCCTCTTCGAATGGTATTTTCTGTTACGGTTCGAGGTTCCATAAATTGAAGTAGATAATCTGGTCCACCTGCTTTGGAACCAATCCCTGACATCTTGAATCCTCCAAATGGCTGCCTGCCTACAATGGCCCCGGTAATTGTGCGATTAATATATAGATTGCCAACTTGAAATTCTTTCTTAACACGCTTGATATTATAAGGACTACGGGAGTAAAGGCCTCCGGTAAGAGCATAATCAGTCCCATTAGCAACTTCAAGAGCTTCGTCTAAACTCTTCACTCTCATAAGTACCAGAACCGGTCCGAATATCTCCTCTTTAGCTAAATGGTGGTGAGGAAGAATATTTTCGAAAACAGTAGGCCCCACAAAATAACCTTCCTTCAAATTCTCTGCCTGAAAGATGAGCCGGCCTTCAGATTTCCCAATCTCAATGAAATTTATTATCTTCTTCCGGGCATGTTCATCGATGACAGCGCCTACCTGTGTTGCGGGATCCACAGGGTTTCCAACCTGAAGGCTTTTAGTAGCCTCTATTATACGTTCCCTGAATCTGTCGTAGGTCCCCTCAAGCACTATAACTCTGGAGCATGCCGAACACTTCTGTCCCTGGAATCCGAAAGCTGATTGCACCACTCCCAGAACCGCTGCATCAAGATCCGCATCTTCATCGATGATGATAGCGTTCTTTCCTCCCATTTCTGCCACCACGCGCTTAATCCCCCTCTGTCCTGAGCGAAATACAGACGCTTTCTGGTTTATCTCCAGTCCGACATCCCTGGAACCAGTAAATGCGATAAGATCAACGTCCGGATGCTCAACCAGCCAGGAAGCGACCTCAACTCCTGAGCATGGAAGATATTGGAATACCCCACGAGTTATTCCCACCTCATTAACAATCTGAGATAAAACGGCACCTGTAATGGGTGACAGGCTGGATGGCTTATAGATAACACTATTTCCTGTAACTAAAGCTGCCATTGACATGCCAGTTGAGATTGCCAGAGGAAAGTTCCAGGGTGACAGAACAAGAGCTACCCCACGGGGCTGATACAGATAGAAATTTTTTTCTCCAGGCATTGGATCCATTTGACAGTCGCGGCCTAAACGTATCATCTCCCTAGCATAGTATTCACAAAAGTCTATGGCTTCGCATACATCTGCATCCGCCTCACGCCAGGTCTTGGATACTTCATAAGCCTGTAAGGCAGCCAACTCTCCGCGGCGTGACCGAAGTTTTTCCGCGATTTCAAAAAGAAGCCCGCTCCTCTTCCGGTAATCAATATCGCGCCACTTGATGAAAGCCTTCCTGGCAGCAGCCACAGCACATTCAGCCTCTTCTTTTGAAGCTGAAAAAGTATGTCCGACAATCTGCGAAGGCTGGCATGGATTGACGGAGGCAAGTTTCATTTCTCCGTGAACCTCTTTTCCGTCAATTAGGAGAGGATACTCCTTCCCTAATCCTGCCTGAACATCATCCAGGGCATCTTGAAAATAATTGCGATTATTAATCTTGGCAAAATCTAGTAATGGCTCCTGTCGGAACGGTTTTATCTCATCATCCAAAACTGCAGTCTCTTTCAACTCTTCTGGACTTGCCTGAGGCGGTTCTGGTTTGCGAAGAAGTTGTTCAATATCGGTATCCCTGGTGAAACTTTGCAGCAGAAATGATTCATTGGAAGTATTTTCCATAAGCCGCCTCACAAAATAAGATATCCCCGGAAGAAATTCTCCAATAGGCGTATACTCGCATATGTTGTACCCCATCTTAAGCATAGCTTTTTTTATTGGCTCTGCCATTCCGTATAGCATCTGTGTTTCACAGGATGCAGGGAGAATGCCCAGGTGTTTCGCATATACAATGCCATGTGCAATGGAACGAACATTGTGACTGGCGATAGCTGTATGTATTAATGGATAGGATTCCAGACACAGCCGTGTCGCTTCTTCGAAGGCCTTATCAGTCTCCCGTTTATCCAGGTATACTGGAACAGGCCAACTATTAAGCCTGGCCGCAGCCTGCTCGTAGTCCCAATAAGCTCCCTTAACCAGACGCACGGTGAGTGAACGTTTCTGCTTCACGGCCCAATCTATCAATTCCTTGAGATCTTTTTTTGAATCCTTCAAATAGGTTTGAATCACAATACCGGCTCTCGGGCTTTCACTGAACTCTTCCTCTTCAAGCAGGCTCTTAAAAATTGCAATTGTCAGGTCTTTAATCCTGTAATGCTCCATGTCAATATTAACGAAAGATTCATGCTCCTTTGCCCTCCTGAAGACTGGACGAAGACGGTCCTTGATTGCATTGATGCTTCCGGTAAAATTTACCGGGTCCATATGAGAGTATAAAGAAGAGAGCTTGATAGAGATACTGAGTCGAGGCAATCCAATGTCCCTGGCTGCGCCAGGAAGAGGCCAGTTTATAATCTCTGATCCAAACTCGTCAAAGATTCCCAGATAACGTTTCTGGTATTCCACAGCCTCTTTCTCACTAACTACCGCCTCACCCAGGAGGTCCATAGTGAAAAATATTCCCTGATCCCATAGTTTTCGAAGCCGGGGAACAGCATCCCGGGGTGTAGGAGCAACAATAAAGCGTTTTGCCAGATCATGAACATTATTCCGAATTTGTCTTGCTGCCAGTGGTCCGGTAATGGGGTTGCTGATCAATGTGTCCAGGGTCAACTTGAGAAAAGATGGCAGTTTTACACCTGATTGTAAAAGATATTCTCTTATGTGCTGACTTATCTGGTGAGGTGTTTTCAGGTTGGGAAGTACATCTACTAACCGAAACATCTGGACTTTAAAATCAGGATGTTGTATACACCAATCAAGAACCTTGCCGCTCCACCAGTCTTTCTTGAATATGGAAGGAGTCTCATCTCCTATTAATTGAAAGATTTTCCTTCCAAGCTGTTGAGTTTCCTCATTTATTAGATGCTCATCTTTTCGCATTCTGACCTGTCCTTAGAAAAATCTGTCCCAATGTGAATGAGCGTGATACTGAGAGTACCAATCACTCATTTTGAAAGACGCATTTATCCGTATAAAAACTTTAAAGAAAAGACTGAGGAGATATCTAACCCTCCAGGCTATTACCATTTTAAGATACAACTTAAAATATACGGGTCAGTTTGTTTTAACCTTTTGAATCCTGACTCCTTCTGCAAATCCTTCTCCTTCAGTACCAGCGACATAAGCGAGCGCAACTGCGTCATCTAATACGTTAGTGCCGGTTCGTGCCATATCAATGATCCTGTCAACGCCCAGCACAATACCAATTCCTTCCAAAGGCACACCGACTGAATTAAGCACCATCATCAACGTTATCAGACCTGTACCCGGAACACCCGCGGCTCCTATAGAGGCAAGCATTGCTGTAAGCAGAATGATCGCCTGTTGACTGATAGTAAGGTCCATGTTAAAGGCATTTGCAATGAATACCGTCACCATCGCCTGATATAGGGCAGTACCGTCCATATTAACTGTAGACCCCAAAGGAAGTACAAATCTGCAAAGTTTTTTAGATATCCCGGCCCTCTCCTCACATAGCCGCATGGTTATAGGTAATGTTGCTGTGCTGCTGCAAGTGGAAAAACCAAATAGAGGCGCCTCCTTGATTCTCTTTAAAAACTCAAACGGTTTTACTCCTGCTCCAAATCTCAAAATAACATTGTAAACTACAAACACATGTATAACACAACCTGCATACGTAAGAAGTATCAGGTAAAAGATAGGGCCAAGTGATTTGATGCCATGGGTTCCTACCGTCCAGGAAATCAGAGCAAACACTCCGACTGGAGCACAATACATCACAAATCTAACCATGGTATACATAACGTTAGCAAGAGATTCCAAACCTCTGCGAAGAGGATCACTTGCGCGGCCGGTCACACCCATTGCCACACCTGAGAGGATAGCAAAGAAAACGATTTGCAGCATATTGCCTTCTGCAAGAGACTTGACAGGATTATCAGGCACAATATTGACCAGGATGGTGGTTAATGGCGGTGTTTTCAAAGGTTCTACCTTTGCAAGATCTCCCAGGTCTATACCGGACCCTACTGCTGAAATATTTGCAAGCCCCAGACCGATACAAATAGCTATTATGGCTGTGACATAATAGACAACTAACGCCTTACCGCCTATACGCCCCAGCCTTTTTATATCGAATCCGGCAACTCCCGTGGAAAGGCTGGCAAAAATCAATGGAACAACCAACATACTGAGAAGTTTTATAAAAACATCTCCCACAGGTTTTAAACACCCGGCAGGTTCCCCTACAATAGCCCCAAAAATTGCACCCAGAATGAAAGCAATAAGAATTATCTCAAACAGTTTTATTCTTTTCACGTAGCCTCTTTTTAATAATCAAAGCAGTTTTGAAAGGTTGGTAGATTCCAGGCTAGAGATTGTAAACCTCATAACGCCGTTTGAATCCCCATTTTTCAGCCTGATCGTCTGCTTTTCTTTCATTAGTGAGTTTTCTCTGATTTGTCAGATTGCTGACCTTATAATGTCCAAGTATAAAATGTGCAACCTCATGAGCTATTGTATCCATTTTCCTTGACTTACTCATACGCTTTTTAAAATTCAAAACAATGAGCGGGTGCTCTATTGTCGTATGGTAAGCTTCTCCCTTTTGTTTTGCATCCCCTTTGCTTAATACTATCGGAAAGGTTGCCTTGGTAGTTAACCCGTGTGCAGTCACAATGACAAAGACAACCTCACTCAAAGTTTCCATTCTAACTTTATAGGGCAATCTCAGAAGTGTTTCAGCAATAATGCCCTTATTCTCTTTATCTTCAGTAGCAGATTCTCCCCATATTCTCAAATGTTGTAAAGTTCCTTCCAGAGAGTTCTCGTACTCCATATCCCTTCTTATTTTTCCTTCAACGTCTCGTTGCCTCTCTTTATCTTTTATGACTTTTTTCATTTCGCTGATATCTGTCTTAATCAGCCGTTCCACTTCCCTGTCTTTTACATGATTTATTCTTTTTACCATAACGTAGCCTCCATACAATCATTCCTGAAAAGAGCAACGCATACTTCCGTTTATATATTCTATCTATGAAACTGAAAACCCCTGACCCTGAATCCGTTACAATAATATCTTATACATCTACCTTCCATCAATTAATCCGGCACCCTCAAGAATCAATTTAATTCTCACTAAAGATTATATCATCATAATACAACTCTATCTTATGTTTATGTTTTAATTCCTCCTGAGCCAGGATTTTGCACATATTCTTCATATCTTCATTATCTGATGATTGAGCCATGCTGACATAAAAGTTATACGCTTTTTGCTCCTTCTTCATAGAAACAATCAGCACATCCTGAAAGCTTTTTATCTCTGAAACATCCTTATCAACCAGAAATTCAGTAATGTGCAGATCCTGCGTTTCACCAGGCTCAAACTTTGATATTTTAGAGATATCAAAATCCAGAAGCATCTCTTTATGTTTTAACTCTTCCCCGGCCAGATCCTTCAACCATATTTTTGCAGCTGCATCTTGAGTAAGATCTATTGCATCCATATAAAATTTATAAGACTTCTCTTCCTCTTCTGCAGCCTTGGCAACAAGCTCTTTTATCTCCATCCTTTCCGGCCCTCCAAATATTCAAAAAATTAAAAATCAATTATATCAATAAAATAAATTCAAAAGTAGAAACTGCTCCCCTTTAACTTAATTATACTTTACAAAATCTTTGATTACTTTATTTTTTTTAATTTTTCTGTTAGAGATTTAAGATAATTTGATAGAATAATATTAATGGCACTACTTATTATTATCTTAAAAATTGCTTAACGACTAGAAGGAAGAATCATGAATAATGCAATAAAAGAAGATACTAAGTTCCTGGATGAGATATCTTCAATACCGGGAGGCGAGAAGATAAGACACTGCATACAATGCGGTACCTGTTCTGCATCATGCCCGATGGTATCCAGGATGAACTATTCACCCCGTAAAATATTTGCCATGGCAAAGGCCGGTATGCGTAATGAGGTATTATCCTCAAATACCATATGGTACTGCGTTTCATGTTACTCCTGCCACGTTCGATGCCCTCGCGGTATTAAGCTTACTGATATTATGTATATTTTAAAAAGGCTTTCCATAAAGTATGGAATGTCTTCGGATAGTACCGCTTCCCCCGCTTTATCAAGTGCTTTTGCCAGCATAGTAAATAAGTATGGCCGGAATCACGAAACAGAACTTATTATGCGGCTTTTTTTGAAAACAAACCCCTTGAGTTTATTGAAAATGTTACCATTGGGTCTTAAGCTTTTTTTAAAGGGTAGAATGCCTCTATTTCCACATCGGATAAAAAACAGCGGTTTAGAAGAAATTCAGGCTATCATTAAGAAAGCGGATACACTGGGAGGCGAAAAATGAAGAGCTACTCTTATTTTCCAGGCTGTAGTCTCAAATCTACCTCTACTCCCTATGATATTTCGACAAGACGTGTGGTGGAGCTTCTGGATACAAAACTTGAAGAACTGGAAGACTGGAACTGTTGCGGTGCTACCAGTTATATGTCTGTTAATGAACTTATGTCATTTTCCATATCTGCGAGAAACCTGGCATTGGCAGAGAGAGAGGGAAAAGATCTGGTTACTCCGTGCAGTGCCTGCTTTGCAGTTCTTAATAAGACAGAAGTTTATCTCAGGGAACATGAGGACCTGAAGGCAAAGGTGGAAACGTGTCTTAACGCGGCTGATATGTCGTACAATGGTGGGGTGAGAGTAAGGCACCTTCTGGACATTTTTATAAATGACATAGGGTATGAAACCATCAGTTCTAAAATTAAGAAACCCCTTAAGGGGATAAAACTGGCTCCTTACTATGGATGTCAGATTGTAAGGCCAAAAAACTCTTTTGATCACCACGAATCACCTACATCACTCGATGAGCTTCTAACACACCTTGGTGCTGAAGTAGTTGATTATGCATATAAGTTAAAATGCTGCGGTGCATCTCTCATCGCTTCCGATGAAAGAGCGGCACTCGAACTTGTAGACAAATTACTGAATTGTGCTGTAGAGAACGAGGCAGATGCAATAGTAACTACCTGTCCATTATGCCATATGAACCTCGACGCATATCAAGCAAGGATAAACCGTACATTTAAGAGAAATTACAAAATACCAATACTTTACTTTACCCAGGCAGTTGGATTGGCGATTGGTTTTACTATAAAAGAGATGGCTATAGACAAATCCATTACACCTGTTAATGGAAAGTTCAGGAGGTTATTTGCATGAACAAGGATAACGGCGAAACAAGAATAGGTGTTTATGTATGTCACTGCGGTAATAACATTGCAGAAATGGTTGATGTGGATGAGGTAGTGGATTATGCCAGAACCTTGAAGGGAGTGGCAGTGGCCAGGAACTATAAGTTTATGTGTTCAGACCCCGGACAGGATATGGTAAAGCAGGACATAAAAGATCATAGTCTTAATAAGATCGTTGTCTCATCCTGCTCTCCACGAATGCATGAAGAAACATTCAGGTGTGTTTGCGAACACTCAGGTATTAATAGATACGAATTCCAGATGGCAAATATAAGGGAACACTGCTCCTGGGTAACAGAGGACAAAGCTCCTGCAACCATTAAAGCAAAGGCACTTGTCCGGGCAGCTGTGAATCGTGTTTATTTCCACGAACCCCTTAAAACCAAAAAGGTAAAGGTTAACCCAAATACACTTATAGTCGGTGCCGGTATAGCCGGGATACAAGCCGCATTAGAAATAGCAAATTCAGGGAATAAAGTTTATCTGGTTGAAAAGGAACCCTCTATAGGCGGGAATATGGCTAAACTGGATAAAACATTTCCCACCCTGGATTGTTCCGCCTGTATTCTGACTCCTAAGATGGTTTCTGTGGGTCAGCATCCAAATATAGAGTTGTTAAGTTACAGCGAGGTTGAAGACGTATCAGGTTATGTAGGCAATTTTAAGATCAGGATAAAAAAGAAATCACGTTTTGTAAATGAGAAATGCACAGCGTGTGCGGAATGTATAAAAGTCTGTCCGGTGGACCTTCCCAGTGAATTCGAGGAAGGTCTGTCTAAGAGGCACGCTATTTACCGGCCATTCGCACAGTCAGTTCCAAATATATACGTCATAGACAAAAAGGAAACACCTCCATGCAAAACATCCTGTCCAATAAAAATGGATGTACAGGGATACATAGCACTCATAAGAGTCGGCAAATTGAAAGAAGCATACGCTCTTATGCGAAAGACTAACCCCCTGCCCGGTATATGCGGCAGGGTCTGTTACCATCCATGCGAGAAGGTATGCAAGAGAGGTGCCCTTGACGAGCCGCTTGCCATACTCTCCTTAAAACGATACATAGCGGACAGGGTCAAAGAATACAGCCCTCCGGATATAAAAAGAATAGACAAGAGTGTAGCCATAGTCGGTTCCGGCCCGGGTGGACTTACAGCAGCTCACGATCTTGCACTGGAAGGATATAAAGTAACAATATTCGAATCAGCTCAAAAGCCTGGTGGTATGTTACGCACTGGTATACCCTCTTATAGATTGCCAGAGGATATTCTTGACAAAGAGATTAACGATATAAAAAAACTGGGAGTAACGATAAAAACTAATGTTACTATAGGTAACAATAAAAAATTATCAGAATTGAAAAGAGGGTTTGACGCGGTGTTGATAGCCGCCGGCACACAGAAAAGTATGAACCTTGGAATGGATGGAGAAGATGCTGATGGCATAATTCACGGGATAGATTTCTTAAAGAAAGTAAACTATCAGGAATCATTTGAGTCAGGTAGAAAAGTAGGGATTATAGGAGGAGGTAATACCGCTATTGATTCAGCTAGGGCTGCAAAGAGGCTGGGTAAGGATGTTACCATATTCTATCGCCGCTCAAGAAATGAAATGCCGGCAAATCCGGAAGAGGTAAATGCCGCAATTAATGAAGGCGTCAAAATTGAATTCCTTGCTGCTCCTGAGAAAATAGTAACTGAAAACGGCAGATTAAGATCCGTCTCTCTGATAAGAATGCAACTGGGAGAAGTTGATGCAAGCGGCAGAAGGCGTCCTATACCGGTACCGGATTCAAAATTCGAAGTAACTCTTGATGTACTGATACCTGCAGTTAGCCAGAGACCTGATTCCGGCTTCGTTAAGGAAGCGGGAATAGAAGTTACCAGATTCGATACTATATCTGTTGATGACAGATTTCTCTCAACCAGTGTAAATGGCATATTCGCCTGTGCGGATGTCGTTACCGGCCCGAGCACGGTAACAGAAGCTATGGCCCATGGAAGAAAAGCTGCTATTTCTATTGGCAGGTATTTGAAAGAAGGAAAACTATTTGATGATAAAGAAGAATCTCTTGAACCGGTAATGGATTATCATGTAAGTGATGAAGAACTTGAGAGGCTCAAAGAGATATTTCCGTCAGAGGAGAGATCCGAAATGCCTTGTATAGAAGATTCACAAAGGCTTGTCGATTTTGATGAAATAGAACTTGGATTTAGTGATGAGGATGCTAAACGTGAAGCAGAACGATGTCTTTCCTGCGGTGCCTGTTCTGACTGTGGAGAATGTGAAAAGGTTTGTGAGCCGAATGCAATAGACTACAGTATGAGAGATAAATCTATGGAAATTGATGTGGGCAATATAATAGTTGCCACAGGTTATCAACTATTCGACGCAAGACGCGCCAGGGAATATGGCTACAGGAAATATGACAATGTTATAACCAGCCTCGAATTCGAAAGGCTGAGCAATGCAGCAGGTCCAACCAACGGTGAAATATTATTAAAGAGTGGTGCGAAACCTGAATCTGTTGCAATACTGCATTGCATAGGTTCCCGCGATGAAAATTACAACAGACACTGTTCACGAATATGCTGTATGCACTCTTTGAAGTTTGCCCATCTTGTCAAAGAAAAAACAGATGCAGAGGTTTATGAGTTTTATATTGATATGCGTGCCTTTGGAAAAGGATACGAAGAATTTTACGAAAGGGTACAGAAGGAAAAGGTCAATATTATAAGAGGAAAAGTTCCTGAGATTACAGACTTTGCTGAATCCCCCGAAGAAGAAGGTAAACTCATCATACAGTGTGAAGATACACTTTTAGGATTGAACAGGAGAATTGCTGTCGACATGGTAGTGTTAAGCGTTGGCATTGAACCAAGGAGCGATGCAGATCAGATAGCAAAATTATTCTCACTATCAAGAGGCTCAGACGGCTTCTTTATCGAAAAGCATCCCAAGCTTGACCCTATGGCTACTATGTCGGACGGGATATTAATAGCGGGCTGCTGTCAAGGGCCAAAGGATATACCAGATTCCGTTGCGCAGGGATCTGGAGCGGCGGCAAGGGCACTTTCGATATTATACAAGGGTGAAGTTGAGATTGAACCAATAACCGCTGTTATAAACAAGGACTTTTGTTCCGGATGTAAAATATGTAACAATATCTGTCCATTCTCAGCAATAGAGTTCAGGGCAGAAGAGAATTTATCTGAAGTGGTTGAAGAGTTATGTAAGGGTTGCGGAACCTGCGTTGCAGCCTGCCCGGCAGGAGCAATAAAGGGAGCACATTTTACGGACGAACAGATACTGGCTGAAATAGATGGGATTCTGGCAGTATAAAGATAACAGACTCATGAATAACCCTGATTTTACGTGGAATCCAGTATTGGAATCCTCTCGAAAGGGAGAATAGTTAATCCTGCTTGACATTTAGAAATTATGGAAACAGACAAATTTGAACCAAAGATAGTGGCTTTCCTATGTAACTGGTGTTCGTACACAGCGGCTGACCTGGCAGGAACATCACGTTCTAAGTATGCACACAATGTCAGGATAATACGAGTTATGTGTACAGGAAGAATTGATCCAACCTTTATAATGAAGTCATTCCGTGCAGGTGCCGACGGCGTTATGATTTCAGGTTGCCATCCGGGAGAATGTCATTACGAGGGAGGAAACATTAAATGCCTGCGCCGGGTAGTACTGCTGAGGAAACTTTTAACACAATTCGGCATTGAGAAGGATAGATTGCGCCTGATATGGGCGTCAGCGGCCGAGGGTGAAAAGATAGCTAATGAGGCCAATGATATGACAGAAGTTATAAGAAAACTTGGCCCACTGGAATTAGAAAAAATAGAGGAGGTAGACAGTGTCGAAGCCTAAACTGGCAATAAACTGGGCGGCAAGCTGCGGAGGCTGTGATATGTCAATCCTGGAACTGCAGGAGAAAATATTGGATGTGGCGGAAGCCTTCGACATAGTCTTCTGGCCTGCAGCCATGGATATCAAGCATAAAGATGTAGAAGCCATGGAAGACAAATCTATAGACGTATGTCTTTTCAATGGAGCCATCAGGAGCAGTGAGAACGAGCACATGGCCAGGCTTCTCAGAAAAAAATCCAAAGTACTGGTAGCCTTCGGTTCCTGTGCCCACGAAGGCTGTATACCAGGCCTCGCAAATTTAAACAGCAAGAAAGAGATATTTAATTATGTGTATGAAGAAACGCCCTCAACTGACAACCCTGATAATCACCGGCCTCAGACTGAATATACTGTGGATGAGGGTACAATGAAGATACCCAGCTTCTACGATACGGTTAAAACATTGGGACAAACCGTAGAAGTTGATTATTATGTTCCAGGCTGCCCGCCAGTCGCAGAACAGATATGGAACGCTGTCGAAGCAATCATATCAGGTAATCTGCCTGAGAAAGGGTCTGTAGTCGGCGCTTTCTCCAGAACGGTATGCCATGAGTGTGAACATAAGAAAGAAGAAAAGAAAATAAAGAAATTTGTAAGACCACACGAAATAGAGGCTGACTGGGAGGTATGCCTGCTGGAGCAGGGCATAATCTGCTGCGGCCCTGCGACAAGGTCCGGCTGTGGAGCGCAGTGTCTCAAGGCAAATATGCCCTGTAGAGGTTGTTACGGCCCCCCACCGGGAGTAAAAGATCAGGGAGCAAAACTCTTAAGCGCGGTGGCTTCAGTAATAGACGCAGATAGTGAAGAGGAAATAGAAAGAATAATTGATGATATACCGGACCCGGTAGGAACATTCTACAGATTTGGGTTACCGCATTCAACATTAAGAAGAAAGATAATCAAGAATGACAAAGAGAATCACGATAGACCCGATAACAAGGCTTGAGGGACATGGAAAGATAGAAATTTTCCTGGATGATGATGGTAATGTAGACAACGCATACTTTCTGGTTCCGGAGCTCAGAGGCTTCGAGAGATTTTGTGTCGGAAGACTGGTGGAGGAGATGCCGCGTATAACTACACGGATATGCGGGGTTTGCCCTGAGGCACACCACATGGCATCAGCAAAAGCAGCCGATGCTGTCTATGGTGTTACAATACCGCCTGCTGCCAAAAAGATAAGAGAATTAATTTATAGTGCTTTTTACGTTGGAGACCATACTACTCATTTCTACATACTGGGCGGCCCTGATTTTGTCATGGGCCCTGACGCCCCGCCAGCTGAAAGAAATATACTCGGAGTTATTGGCAAAGTTGGCCTGGAACTGGGAAAAAAGGTCATAAAACAACGTGCCATCTCGCATGAAGTTTCTGCAATGCTGGGAGGCAGACAGATACACCTTGTATGTGCCATGCCGGGCGGAATGAGTAAAGGTATAAACAAAAAAGAACATGAAAGATTAAAAGAAATTGCTGACGAATCCGTTGAATTTGCCAAAATTACGCTCAAGGTCTTCGAAGACACGGTACTTAAGAACAGCGAATATGTTGATTTGATTAAAGGTGACGTCTACAATAATATAAAGACTCACTATATGGGACTTGTAGACGAAAATAACAAGGTCAACTTCTATGACGGAGATATCAGAGTTACTGATCTTGACGGAAAGGAGTTCATCAAGTTCAAGCCGGAGGACTATCTCAAGCACCTCGCCGAACACGTTGAACCATGGACATATCTGAAGTTCCCCTATCTAAAGGAAAAAGGCTGGAAAGGGTTTGTTGATGGTAATGACAGCGGTATATACAGGGCTGCACCTCTTGGCAGGCTCAATGCATCTGATGGTATGGCAACACCACTTGCACAGGCCGAATATGAAAGGATGTATGATACACTTGGCGGACAACCGGTACATGCAACTCTGGCCACCCATTGGGCAAGAGTTATAGAATTAATGTACGCAGCTGAAAGGCTGCAGGAACTGGCCAGTGATCCTGAAATAACCAGTAAAGAGATAAGAACCATACCCTCATTAGAACCGAGCGAAGGTGTAGGTGTAGTTGAGGCACCGCGCGGCACGCTATACCACCACTATGTAACTGACGAGACCGGTGTATTAAAAAAGGTCAACCTGATCGTAGGAACCACAAACAACCATGCTGCAATATCGATGTCCATAAAAGAGGCAGCCAAAAGGCTGATAAAAAAGGGAGTTGTCGTAACCGAAGGCCTGCTTAATAAAGTGGAGATGGCATTCAGGGCATACGATCCGTGCTTTGCCTGTGCGACGCACTCTCTGCCAGGAGCAATGCCGCTGGTAGTGGATATCTACGATAAAGACAGAAATCTTATAAAACACCTTAAACAGAATTGATTTCAAAATACGTTGGCCACTGAGAATGAAGAAGCATAAAACCCTTATCTTAGGACTGGGAAATTCTATTTTAAGCGACGACAGGGTAGGCCTTGATGTTGCACGGCTTGTACACAAGGGTTTAAATAATAGAGATTGTGATCTCATCGAAACACAACTGGTAGGCACAAATATACTGGATTTTATAAACGGATATAAATCGCTTATTGTGATAGACTCAATAAAAACAGAGTATGGTGAAGATGGAGATATCTATCAGTTATCCCTTGACGACCTTCCAAAGCAAAAGCGGATGAATTCACCACATAATACAGGACTATACTGGAACATAAAAATGGGAGAGAAGTTAGGGATGGAAATACCTGATGAAATCAGGATATATGCTATTGAAGTGAATGATCCATTCAGCTTTGGTGAAGAGCTGACGGATACGATAAAAAAACTCCTCCCGAAGATCGTAGATAGTATTTTGGAAAAGGAGAAAAATCTTTGCATGAATTCCATATAGTAGAAAATCTTATTGAAAACGTTATTTCAAAAGCAAAAGAAGGTAATCACAAGAAGGTGGTTGCCATCAATGTTATATTAGGCAATGATTCTCATGTGACTGATGAGAACCTGAAATTCCTTATTGATCTCAGGTGTAAAGAGACAGTTGCGGAAGGTGCTCATGTAAACGTAAGACCTGCGGAAGGTAAAAATGTATTTGTTGAGTCTATAGATGTGGAGTAAATCAATGAAGTGTTGCAGAATTTTCTCAGTTTATACTCCGGTAATTATGTCACTCTCCCTGTTCCTCACTATCTTATGCACAAGCGAGGCGGGGTCCGGCAAACACCATGTCACCTTCGGTGAACAGATTGCCGGCACCTACCTACTGACTGAGGCTGATGACGGCGGCTCACGGATTGTTACGATCACCGCGGACGGCTGCTGGTTCGGTATTCATTCTCGCCAGTCAAACATCAAATTCAGTAATCAGCAGGGAGTATGGAAGGATACAGGAAAAAGGGAAATAACCGCAAGAATACTTAATTTTGCTTCCCTGGAAGATGGTGTCGGTTCGTCACTCTTCAGCTTCACCGTAGAATTCGATAAAACGTATCAGCAGGTGAGCGGAGAGCTATCCGGCAAGATGTTCCCTCCCGGTGCAGACCCCTTTGACCCTGTCGCTATACCGGTCAGGACATTCAGTAATACATTCACCGGAAAACGCCTCATAGTCACTGATAACTGAATTTTCAGACAATAGAAGAAAGAATGTTGTGGGTATTTCTAATTAGACACTGTGCAGACAGAAACATTATCATAAAAGGAAGTGAGAATTGCAAAGGATATTTATCAGTATATTGTTGACGGTTACTTTATTGATTCCCTTTACAAATAGCAGCTTTGGAGAGTCCGAAGCTGTTTCTCTAGATGATAAATTATCGGAAGCACTTATTAAGACTCATTTTAATGATGCAGAAGATTACTTTTCAGTAAATTTTTTAAGCATAAACCCGGAGGAGGATTTTGCGGAATTATCAATGATCCACGCCAACATTGCTCTGATCACACTTAACAAGTCAGATAAACCTGCTATTGTTGGGCTGGCACTGTCCGGACCTCTAATTGATAGAATTGCACAATTGCTGAATACAGATAGATTACATATAAAAAAAACTAACGTATCAAAGCTGGTTACTGTCGCCGGAAAGACTATTGAGTATGAGGCTACTGTAAGGACAAACAATTCTGTTGTTCTGATAGGAACAAATAATGGAAGTGATGAAATATACTCTAAAATAAAAATTATTTCGTTCAACCCGGTAACAATTTTTGTCAAAACAGATGTTACTATAGGAGAGAAATCCACCAATTTCAAATTAATAGCAACTAACAACGGACCGGGAACCACTTTAGTATCGATGTTTACGTTTGAAACAGAAAACTCCAGGTTCAATTTTGAAGTGCCAAAGGATCAAGCTAAGCCAATTTTTACCCTGGCACAAAGTATGATATCAAATTCCTCGGAACAAACGCTTGCTGATATCTTTAAAGATTTTGGAAAATGAGCATCCCCTTGTCCTTTGTTATTTAAATAGGAAATATGTGTTACGCAATTCCAGGAAACGTAAAGAGTATTACTGATAATCTGGTCACCATTGAGTATTTTGGTGAGGAGCGGAAGGCACGAAACGACTTCTACGAGCTCCAGGTAGGTGACTACGTCTATGCACAGGGTGGGTTCGTCGTGCAGAAGATAGATGAAGAGGATGCGGAAGAGATCCTGGATACATGGAAGGAGCTGTTCTTTGAGCTGAAGAAAACAGACGCAAGACTTTCCAGGTTATCAAATGATAAGCCAAATCTGGATAAAGGTTTTCTGAAAATAATTGATAGAGCCGCCTATGGTAAATCGTTAGCTCGTGAGGAGGCGTTGAGACTACTCTTAAGCGAAGACCTGGACGAAATAGATGTGTTACACAAATCAGCTAATTTCATACGTCAGAAATTTTTAGATAATGCCTGCTGCGTCCATGGTATTATCGAGTTTTCAAACAGATGCGTTTCACAATGTGCATACTGCGGCATCAATTCAGAAAACTCATCATTAAAACGTTTCAGTCTTAATACCGGAGAAATCATCGAAGTCATTGAAAACGCAGTAAATCGATTCGGGTTTAAGGGTATAGTTCTTCAATCGGGTGAAGATCCCTCTTACAGATCAGAAGATATTTTAGATCTGATTAACAAAATACGGGAAAATTATCCTGTATTTATCTTCCTGAGTGTTGGAGAAAGGGAAGAGAGATTTTATCGAGAGGCATTTGATGCGGGTGCTAAAGCTGTCTTGTTTAGATTTGAAACATCTGACAGTAAACTGTACTCAAAGCTTCACCCCCACTCATCATTGAAGGAGAGGGTCGAGTATCTCGATCTGTTTAAAGATATCGGATATATTATTGCCAGTGGAAGCCTGATTGGTCTTCCCGGACAATGTTCTGAAAGTGTTATTGACGATTTTATGTTTGCTAAAGAGCTAGGCTGTGATATGTACTCTTTTGGCCCATTTATCCCTCATCCTGATACTCCACTCTCCGGACATAATGCACCAGATGCTGAATACGTACTTAAGGCTCTTTCTGTCTTAAGGCTTATCGATCCTTACGGAAAAATTCTTGTAACTACGGCACTTGAATCTATAAACCCGCAGGCGAGGCGGCAGGCACTTATGGGAGGAGCAAATTCAATAATGCTGAACCTTACACCCAAAGATTACGCTGGATTCTACGATATCTACCCTAACAGGGCAACGGTAGATGTTTCTGTAGAGAATCAGATTGCAGATGCGCTGCAACTGCTTAAGAGTATCGGAAGAGCCCCTACGGATTTAGGTATATGAAGAATTTTATTGACGAAGATAAAATATGTAAAATTCTGGAGGAAACAAAAAATCCTTCCAGCCAACGTGTAGAGACTATAATCAATAAATCCCTGGAATTAAAAGGTCTCAGTCCTGAAGAGGCAGCTGTACTTATCAATTGTAATGAACATGTTACATTGAACAGGATATTCGCAACTGCTAAACACATAAAGGAAACAATATACGGTAACCGGCTTGTTTTATTCGCACCACTCTATCTATCAAATAGATGCGTAAATAACTGTCTCTATTGTGGCTTCCGCAGGGAAAATTTAAATACTAAAACACGCTTTTTAGATTCAGATGAAATACAAAAGGAGACCAGAGCCCTGATCTCGCAGGGACACAAAAGGCTTCTCATAGTCTCCGCAGAAGACTCTGCCTCCAATATAGACTATTTAGAAGAGGCAATAAAGACCGTCTACGACACAAAGGATGGGAATGGCGACATAAGGAGGGTAAACATCAACGCCGCACCTATGAGAGTGAATGATTTCAAAAGACTTAAGGATACAGGTATAGGAACATATCAATTATTCCAGGAAACATACCACGAAGGCACATATAAGAAGATGCACACATCCGGGCCAAAATCAGATTATTTAAAACGGCTCTACGCGTGTGATCTTGCCCAAAGTGCCGGCATAGATGATATAGGCATAGGAGCGCTGTTTGGCCTGTATAACTACAAATTTGAGGTACTGGCATTGCTGTTCCATGCCATGCACCTTGAAGAAGTGTTCGGGGTAGGCCCTCACACCATTTCTGTTCCAAGGCTTGAGCCTGCACCAGGCTCTAATATAAGTATCCACCCCCCCTACCCTGTATCAGACACTGATCTTAAAAAGATAATTGCTGTTCTCCGTCTTTCTGTTCCATATACCGGTATAATACTCTCTACAAGAGAGAATGCCGTTTTAAGAAATGAACTTATTTATCTCGGTGTATCGCAGATATCGGCTGGATCGAAGACACTGCCAGGCGGCTACAGAAGTAACGAAAAAAAACAAGGGCAATTCAGTGTATCGGATGAACGGTCCCTATCGGAAGTTATAGAAGATATGACGGACAGAGGATTCATTCCAAGCTTCTGCACCTCCTGCTATCGAACCGGCAGAACTGGTGAGCATTTTATGGATCTCGCAAAACCCGGTGATATTAAGAACTTTTGCCAGCCAAACGCGCTTCTAACATTTGAGGAATACCTTCTTGACTATAACCCGGAGCTTGCCGGAAAGACAAAGGCTCTTATATCATCTGAGATTTGTAAAATTGCAGATCCGGAAGTCAGAAATATGACATCTGGCAAAATAAAATCTCTGTCCCGGGGAGCAAGAGATATCTATTTCTAGTATGGTTCGTAAACCAGGCAATTAATCTGTAGCAGAGCATTGAGCATCTTTTAACTGCTCTTCAGCTGATATTTCCTTCAAAAATTGTGTAGCAACTTCAGCAGGCAAAGGACGACAGAAATAGAAGCCCTGCAGACAATCACATTTATGCTCATGCAGGAAAGTGACCTGCTCCTTGGTTTCCACACCCTCAGCTATTGACTGTAATCCCAAACTCTTTGCCAGGGTGATTATAAGCTTAATAATCTCCTCATCATTATGGTCTTTCCCAATACCCTGCACAAAAGACATATCTATCTTGATGGCATCAATTGGTAAACGCTTCAGATAATTCAAGGAAGAGAAGCCTGTTCCAAAATCATCTACGGCGATATAAGCACCCAAACCGTGTATTTTTTCGAGTAAGGCAATTGTTGACATAGGATTATCCATAATGGCACTTTCAGCCAGTTCCAGTTCCAGATAATGGGGATCAAGCTCTGTATCAGATATAATTTGTAGAAACGTTTCCCAGAAAGAGTCCTGATTCAACTGTTTTAGAGATACATTTACGGCAAGTGTTGCGTCCTTTGATAAGTAATGGTTTTTCTGCCACTCACTAATTTGCTTGCATGCTGTATGTAATACCCATTCACTGATTGGAAAAATCAATCCAGTTTTCTCCGCCATGGGAATAAACTTATCTGGACTTATTACTCCTAATTTACTGTGTTGCCAGCGAATCAATGCCTCCATACCAATAACCCTGCCAGCCATATCTACCTTGGGCTGGTAAAAAAGAGTAAGCTCATTTTGTGCAAGAGCATGTCGAAGATCATTTTCAAGATGTATACGCTTCATTGTCTCCTCGTGCAACTCCTGTGAAAAGAACTGGTAATTATTCCTTCCCATTTTCTTTGCAAGATACATTGCTGTGTCAGCAGACTTGCATATACTTTCAGGGTCCTCACCGGCTTCCGGGCACATTGCAATCCCGATACTGGAACTTACAAAAACTTCATTGTTACCTAACTTATGAATTGGTGCAAGTGCATCTAGTATCCCCTGCGAAACATGTGCAGCATCATCAGGGTTGGAATCATCAATGAGTACAGCAAATTCGTCTCCACCCATGCGTGCCACAAGATCATTCTCACGCACACGTCCCTTCAACCGGTCAGCAACACTTTTCAGTAATAAATCACCCACATCGTGTCCCATGGTATCATTTATATCCTTAAAATGGTCCAGGTCTAAAAACATCAAAGCAAATGTTTTGTGGTTTCGACGTGTTTTAGCCAGAGCCCGTAACAGGCCTTCTCGCAAAAGTGTACGGTTAGCCAGCCCGGTTACATTATCATAACGTGCCAGCTGTACCAATTGTTCTTCTGCCTGCTTACGAACTTCTATTTCCTCTTTGAGTTGACTCATGGCACGTTCATTATTTTCAAGTGCCTCCGTAACACTTGTCTCGTCCTGTATTGCAAAAAAGGCATAATATTCACCATCCTCCTGTGCCGGAATACGTGTTATATACGTATTCTGAATACGAAATTTTCCTCCAGGCAGAGGGGATGGTATAAAGTACTCATAAATATTGGCAGAGAATGTAACGGGTTGGTTGGTGTGGAATACTTTTCTTATACCTTCTGTATACTTATTATCTTCAAGATGTGGAAAATGAGTAATCAGATCTGTTCCAACAATTTTATCTCTCGAAATACCTGACCATTCTTCAAGACATTTATTCCAGAAGATGACTACAAAGTCTTTACTCAGAATAAATTGACCAATTGGAGAATGATCAAGAATATCAAATTTTGCTGTCGATTTTATTGTATCTTCCATGGCTTTTTATACTAAAGCTTCTTAAGAATTTCTACCGTATTTTCCAGTACCTATAACCAAAACTAAAACATTATTTCACTTAATTGGAAACTCTGAGCTTACACAGTACCAGCATTATTCTACACTTATATCGGATTTCAGACACATCATACTGCTATGAGCTTTTAGATAATTCTCTTTCCAGAAAACCATTTTTTAATGATATATGGCGTAATAACTATGATCACGCTATTTATGTGCCAAAAAATAACCCAAAACAGACAAATCAACTATCCCACAAAGTACAGTTTAACTATCTATTTAACAAGCAGTTATGAAGTAAACACCCTAAGTATTTTGGAACAAATTACCTCCTGTTTTTAGTATAAAACCAGGCCAACTGTCTAATTATTATACACACTGAAACATATTTACTAAAAGAAGGGTTATGTTTATTTTCCAAACAATGTACCGAACTTAATGTTCAGCACAATTTGTAATTGAACTCTGCTGCTGCTACCGCCCCATTTAATTCATTTCGTTTTATACATGGTAATGCCAGAATTTCTGGAAGGAAAGAGAGCCAGCTCCCTTTTTGAAATTGTGACTCAGAAATGGCACGGCCGCTCATCTTATTTATTACAAACGTTTCAAGTACCTCAGATTCCTTAAAAGTTGAGCGTGGAATATATCCGAAAGGAATGCCGGCATGATAGATCTCAGCAAGGGTACTATAACCCAGCTTCCCTATTACTGCATCACAAGCATCAATAAGGTCTGGGTGAAAAAAATCGGAGTGATGAGGTAATAATACCAGATTATCAGCAGTCTGCATTGTCTGACCACCACCAGGGATAATAAAATACGTATCATTTTGCTGCGTCAGATGTTCTAAGAACATATATCTTTCAGGTATCCCACCCATGGTAATCATTACTATCTTTACCCCATCAGGTATGCCCAGCTTTTGTCTGATTTGCAATGAAGCAGCTCTAACCTTTCGGCTGATCGGTACCGTGCACAGGTCAGCATCCTGATAATAACAAACAGGTTCTGTTTGGATGTGATAATCCGCACATCCATATATATAACTTAGATAATCAACAAATTTACCGGCAGGAAAGTCTGTACTTACATAATTCTCGTATACCCAGTCCCAAGTAAAGTTTTCGATCAATACTGAAGGGATACCGGCTTTCTGTGCTACCGCAATTCCCATTGGAGAAATATCACATATGATTAACCTGCAATTTATTTTGCTTACCGTTTTTGATATGTTCGTAATTTGAGATTTATTAAATGGGAGAAAGTTATCAAGCCTGCGAATCGTCTCAGGCAAATCTTCACGCAGAGGTGTATTCTGAACTATACCTATATCAGTCAATAATCGATGGTAAGTAAAAGTTCCGGAAAGGGATTGTTCAAAAAACCACTGAGGGATTATTGTGAATATTTCAAATCTTATCGAAGGATTAATATCATGCATGGCAGCCATTACAGCACATGCACGTGAGGCATGACCATACCCATGAGGAGAAACAAAATATGCAATTGAAAGCATACTAGAGTTCATTAACCGAATACATTGAAAATGCCATTTTAATGTTGTATTTCACGAAAGCATTACAGAAACACTCATCATGGCAGTTGACCAGACGATATCTACCGGTAGATGGATTTCACAGGTAGAATCAAATAAAAGATCTGCTCTGGGAAGAAACTCTTCATCACCCTTCCAAATAATTATTGTAACTGGAACTCTTGGAAAAGGGAATAGGCACAGAGATGCGTCACCATAATCCAGAACTTCACAGCCGAACTCTACACCCCTTCTGAGAAACCCTTCAATATCACTGCCGTATTTAAATGCAATCCTGTCAAGAGGGAGTACATGTGTACCCTTTGAATATATATTTCCTCCTTTCAAATCTTCCGGCCTTACCAGTTTATGTACGAGGGTCACATCCTTTGCATTTACAAGATACCAGAGAATAGATAATCTTGTATAGTCTCTGAGTTTATTCAGCAGCAGATCACTTTCTTGAGAATCACTGTATATGATATTGTCTTTCATAGAGACCATTATATCCTGACCAAATGATTTTAAAGTATATATGTTTAAGGAACTATCATAAGACACTTTTGCTCTGTTGCATACATTTTCAGGATTCATCCCATGAAGAATCTCCCAGGCCTGCAACTCACCGGTCTCTGTTTTTAAAGGGATATTCATTATGAAAGTTATTTACTATCTCTAATTAAACATTCTAAGCTTAAATAAAAAAGTAACATGACCACACTGATATTCTCAGCTTATTTTCATTTACATGCCCTCCCGGATGAATCCGTTCGGACGGGACAATGGAAATCTATATACACGCCAGATCAGAAGTGATAGTATTCGTTATAACATGTAAAACAATACAAAGGCCAGGATTGTCAGTGCCACCACGATGATATACATTATTTTGCCTTGAGGTTTGGGTTTATCTGCCTGGATATCTGATTCTTCAAACGCAGGCAGATCAAGACCGTCATACATTGTATCTTCAGACCATCCGGTTTTCTCATCTGATCCGCAAACTGGGCATGATTTTGCTTTCATCGGCACTTCTGCACCACAATTTGGACAATCAAAATAATCTGACATAATATTTTTTCCTCCCGGGTAATAATTTAAAGAATCTCATATTGATTATCTTAAGTTATAAGAAATTTTGTAAGAATTTAACTTATTATATAGCGTCTTTATAGATATGCCAAGAGTATCAGCCACACGCGTTTTGTTTCCGTTCATTTTCACCAGAATGTTAATTATATGCTGTTTCTCAAGATCAGAGAGAGAAATATCATCATGTAAAATGTAATCCCTGGTATCCACATATCCCCCTGATCTCATCAGGCAGATCACAAACACCTATTTTTTCATCATCAACAAAAAAAAGCTTAATTTTATTTTTCATAATAAGATCATTTCGCTGCCGGGAATCTGGTAGAAAGCAAAATTTTATCTGTTTTTCACTTTTGACACTATTATCTAATACACATTCCTACTATCGGGCATTATATATCACTACCTTCAGTATCTTCAACGATTTTGTGAGCAATATTCACTCATTAGCCTACTAAGACATTTTAAACTATCTTCATACCGATTGTCACAAAATACACTTTTTCCTAAAGAATTTTTCAAATGCTCCGATAATAATGGAACTATAGAAACTCAATTTTACCCATACGAGGTGACAGATGATTGACGAAAAAGATGTTCTTCACCTGTTTATTCAATCGATTCTACAACACATAGACTCAATAGAGAACAGTAACGTGGATAAAGAAACAATAGATGAGCTCAAACTGCTCTTATCAGATAATTTAACTGAAGATGGCATGGTTCAAGTAAGAAAATCTTTGATGAATAAGACATTCCATCTCTCTTTCTCAAATTACAAAGATTTTATGAGTAAATACGAAAAGGGGCACCTGCAGAATTAAGAAATCCGAAAAAGTTAAAAGTAACTAAAGTTTTAAGTGAGCTAAAGGTGTGATAAAACACAAATCTTCTATTTTTTAACCTTAGGCACTTTAGTTCACTTTAGACACTTCAAACCTGGTTGCAGCTATGCCGTACTAATTTTCTCATCTACCGGCAAAGAAATAGTAAATGCCGCCCCTTTCCCAATTCCATTACTACTGACTGATATCATTCCTTTATGTTCTTCTATAATGCCATAACAGATAGATAACCCACCTCTCTCTCTGGAGATCTTTTTTCATTTTCAGCTCAATCCGGGCTAGAGGCTAATTCTCATAGACAATAATACCGACACCAACAATCAAAATCCCTGTCCACAATCTATGACCCTTTTAATAATTACCGGTATTCTCATGCAATAAAACAGGAAAAATTAGCATATTCAATCATAAATCTCAGAATTCACAGAAGTTATATATTATACAGCCACACAAGCTTCAAGAACAAATTCATACTTGACATAAAATTGGGTATTTGTTAGATTATCGAAAATTGTTTAAATAAGACTCCAGTAACTTTTTACAGAAAAACGCGTTTGAAAGGAGAAGGAAACAATGGCTACAGGAAAGGTTAAAATTTTTGCTACAACTACTGCTTTATTTGCGGTTTGTGCTATTATATTTTTTACGCTGGCAATTACCGCCATTGGCAAATACACAGCTCAATTGAAAAGAGTTCATCATATGGAACAGCAGATCTTAGCAGGTAAAGCAGAAATGTTAAAGGTACCTGAAATAATTAGTGAGTTAAGAAAAGCTGACAAGGAAAAAAGTGAATTGGAAATGCAAGTTGCTGAACTTACAGAAGCAAGTGAAGACTTTGATGCAGAACTTGCTGACCTGCAAAAAGAGTTAACTTTAGTAACGGTAGCGAAGCTCGTCCTGGAAACAGATAAGGCCGGTTACACAAAGAATCTGATAGAAGCCAGGCAGGCTGTTGAAGAGTTAAAAGAACAGCTGGGCACCAATGATGGCGGTACCAGAATAGATGCTTTAGATGAGATCGAAGAGACACTGATCGAATCTTCACATTGAATTATTTCCAGTAATAACGCATGAATCTGTAAAAAATAGAGAAACCGCTTAACACATAGCTTAGAGCAGAAGCCATTAATTTCTTTACATATAAATTAAGCCTTATCTCACCTGTTGGGATAAGGCTTAATTTTTTAGTATCTGTCAGCTTCCAGACACAACAAAGTTATCAAAAACCCCCTTTTACCATAACCCCGTACGTACGTATCTGACGCATCAACACATTGACACCAAGCCATTTTTTGCTATAATATTCCTTCAGTTAAGACAGGTTTGCATCTTGAATTAGCAAAAAATCTTGTTTAAAACTAACACACATAGCTGCAATAACAATTGAAAAAATGTCTATCAAAAAATCGAGGAGAGAATTCCTTAAAGATGTAACGACGATAGGAACCGGACTCTGCACTTCATCTCTCTTATTCAGCAACAACCATTTCCTCAAAACTCTTTCCGCAGAAGATATAACTTCGCTAAGATCAAAAGTTATACTTGCAAAAGACAAGCGATTCACAAGCGTTAACGGAACAATAGATGCTTCTGTTATCAGTATGGCCATTGACAGCGCACTATTAAAAATTACTAATTCAGAGAAGCCGCTGGATGCATGGAGAAGCCTCTTCAATAAAAACGATATAGTAGGCATCAAACTTAATTGTCTGGCAGGAAAGAGGTTTTCACCTCATACGGAAATAGTTGATGCAATCATCAACGGTATTAAATCTGCCGGGGTGAGAGAGGGTAATATAATAATATTCGAAAGGTTCAATAGAGAGTTGGAAAGCGCCGGGTTTAGCATCCGTAGACGCAGCAGTGGTTTCAAGTGTTTTGGGACAGATGATCTCCCTTCAGGAGGCTACGATTCACAACCACTGATCATCGGCAGTGTTGGAAGCTGTTTCAGTAAGATAGCATCATCACTCTGTACAGCAATAGTAAATGTGCCGGTGCTGAAAGACCACGATCTTGCAGGTGTATCGATAGGGATGAAAAACTTTTTTGGGATTATACACAACCCCAACAAATACCATGATAATAATTGTAATCCTTATGTTGCCGATCTCAGCAGCCACCCATTTATAAAAGATAAACTAAGGTTAATCGTCTGTGATGCTCTTAAAGCACAATACCATGGTGGTCCGGCCTTCAAACCACAATGGACATGGGATTTCCAGGGAATGTTGATTGGAACGGACCCAGTGGCCCTGGATCGAGTCGGAGCACAGATTATCGAGAAAAAGAGAAAAGAAGTAAATATGCCATCTCTTAAAGAGGCGGGTAGAGAGCCAAAGTATATTCAAACCGCAGCAACTTTAGGCCTGGGAGTTGACGATCCCTCGTTGATAGATGTCATAGCAATATAGAGAGAACAGACTCTGAAGAATTTCAGCATTGTAATAAAATAAGGATGTTAAAAATCAATGCCTTGCATAAACCTTAGTAAATAGATATATTTCTAACAGAAGCCAGACGGGGAATTTCCAGATTTTTTTGCAAATCTCCCTTTTTACAGATAATACCTTAAGGCAGAACTGATGTATAAAAACTTATTAGTTACCGGTGGATGTGGTTTTATCGGTGCAAACTTTGTTCGTTATCTTCTTGAAGAATCTGATTTCACAGGAAAGATAATTAATATAGACAGCCTGACTTACGCTGGAAACCCTGATAACTTAAATGGAGTAGAAGAAAACTTTCCGGATCGATATCTATTCGAAAAGATTGACATATGTGATAAAGAGGCGGTTGAAAAAATATTTGATAAATATCAGATTGATAGCGTTTGCCACTTCGCAGCAGAATCTCATGTTGACAGGTCAATTGTTAAACCTGACACATTTATTCAAACCAATATAATAGGGACCTTTAATCTGTTGGAAGTTGCCAGAAGCCAGATAGATAATATCAAACTTTTTCACCATGTCAGCACAGATGAGGTTTTCGGCAGCCTGGGCAAAGAAGGCTTCTTCACGGAAGAAACTCCTTACAAACCTAACAGTCCTTATGCTTCATCCAAAGCGTCCTCTGATCATCTTGTGAGGGCATATCATAAGACATATCACCTGCCTGTTACAATAACCAATTGCTCCAATAATTACGGCCCATTCCAGTTTCCTGAAAAAATGATACCCCTTATGATCCTTAATGCCATTGATGGTGAAGTTCTTCCTGTTTATGGTGACGGCTTGCACATCAGAGATTGGTTATACGTGAGAGACCACTGCACGGCAGTCTGGATGATTATGCAAAAAGGAAATCATGGCGAGACATATAACGTGGGTGGCAATAATGAACTGGAGAATTTGAAACTTGTAGAAACTATTTGTGAAATACTGGATGAGCACAAAAATTTACCGGATCACGGACCACGAAAGAAATTGATCACGTTTGTAAAGGACAGACCCGGCCACGACCGAAGGTATGCAATAGATTTCAGCAAATTGAAGAACGCATTAGGCTGGTTTCCAGAAGAATCGTTTGAATCAGGTATCAGGAAAACAATTCAGTGGTATATGGAGAACCAGAATTGGACAGACAGGGTGAAGAGCGGTGAATACTTATCGTGGGTGAAAGCACACTACGGTGTCTAGTGTTTGGCTTATATAAAAAAATCACTGTACTGGCAAACCTTACTAAATTGGAGATTTAGAAATTGTCTATTAAACGCATTGAAACAGATCTTCCCGGTGTCTTACTGGTTGAGCCCAGGGTTTTTGAAGATTCCCGCGGCTTTTTCATGGAAACATTCCATCAGAAAAAATATGCTGAAGCAGGCATTGATCATACCTTTATCCAGGACAACTATTCACATTCAACACGGGGTACACTTAGAGGGCTGCACTATCAGCTGAATCATCCGCAGGGTAAACTGGTTTATGTTATTACTGGTGAGATCTATGATGTTGCCGTTGACATCCGCCGAGGTTCTCCCAAATTTGGGAAATGGACGGGACAATATCTTTCCGATAAAAACAGACGGCAGATTTTTGTTCCTGAAGGTTTTGCTCACGGCTTTTGTGTCCTCAGTGAGACTGCGGATGTATTATACAAAACCACAGATTTGTATTACCCGGATGACGAATATGGAGTATTGTGGTCGGACCCCTCTATTGCAATAGACTGGCCGGTAGAGGTACCGGTTGTGTCAGATAAAGATAAACTATTTCCAGGATTAAATGAAGCGCCAGAAAAACATCTTCCAATTTACAAATAATGTTTTCGCTAAAAGAGAACTTGGTCTCAATAATTTAAATAATAACTGGCTACTTACATAATTTGACAACAGCACTGTTTTACTACTATCATAGCTTGACAGTTCTTCCTTCAATTGTATGTAGGTTAGACTTTTTATTTGTACGGTATGAATAATTTGAAAGAGAATTCAAGCTTTGAGCTTGATGACGGTGCCAGGATTGCTGTCATAGGTGGAGGCCCTGCAGGCTCATTCTTCAGTATTTTTGCCCTCAAACTGGCGAAACAAATCGGGAAAGATATAGACCTGACTATTTACGAAAACAAAACTTTTTCAACCGAAGGGCCTTCCAGCTGCAATATGTGTGCGGGGGTTATCTCTGAATCCCTGGTGCAAATGCTTGCTATCGAAGGTATTTGCCTGAAAGCACCGATAGTTCAACGTGCAATTGATACCTACTGTTTCCAAACTACTGGTGGTGATGTATTTCTCAACAGCCCCAGTAAGCAGAAAGGGATTGCTACTGTTTATAGAGGGGGAGGTCCTGTTAATCAAACTGATGAAGTATCGATTCATGCAAGAAAGAGCTTTGACGACTTTCTATTGGACTGTGCTCAAAATGAGGGTGCAAAAATCGAAAATATAAGAATTGAAGATATTAAGCTGAACAACGGAAGGCCAATTGTATTTTCAAAAAAAGGCAAGCTCTCTGAAGCCGATCTTGTAGTTGGCGCCTGTGGGATTAACAGCAAAACCATTAAAGTATTTGAAGAGCTTGGAACCGGTTATACCTGCCCTTCTACAATCAAGGCGTATCAATCAGAAATACAGATAGGAGAGCACAATGTATCAACTCAGTTTGGCAATGCTGTTTACGTATTCCTTATAAATCAGCCCGGGGTAAAATTTGCAGCTATAACGCCCAAAGGTTCGTATGTAACCGTTAGTATGCTCGGTAAGGATATAACCAGGCAAACCATAATGGATTTCCTTAACCATCCCGATGTGAAAAAGAAATTCCCTGATGCATGGAATATTCCTGACACTTTCTGCCGCTGCATACCAAAAATTAATGTAGGTGCTGCCAGGCATCCTTTTGCCGACAGAATAGTTATGATAGGAGACGCATGTTCTGCACGTTTATACAAAGACGGAATCGGTTCCGCCTATCTTACAGCAAAGGCAGCCGCAAATACCGCTATTCTCTATGGAGTAGACGAAACTGCTTTTCACAAACATTTCTATCCAACATGCAGGAAAATTGACAGGGATAATATTTTTGGTAAGATTATGTTCTCCTTTACTGATATCATAAATAAAACACCCATTCTGCGTGAAGCACTGTTAAATGCTTCACGAAATGAGCAGAAAAACCCTGAGTCAGGCTACAGATGCAGTACCATATTATGGGATACATTTACCGGCAACGAACAGTATACAGAAATTTTCATACGAGCATTTCACTACAAACTGTTTTTAAGAATTGCAGTAAACATCTTTAATGCTATCTTTATTCGTTTTAATAAATTTTGGAGATAATTCATGAAGGATAATGATGATTCTTTAGGTAAGGATTATAAGGATGGAGATAATATTTTCGTAGAAAATTCGGTTGGTAGAGAGATGTACATTATCTTAAGCGGGAAAGTTAAGGTAATAAAAGAGAAAGATGGTGTGGAAACCATACTTGCAACACTGCAGGAGGGTGATTTCTTTGGAGAGATGTCACTCTTTGACAATAACCCTCGCTCTGCCACCGTAAAGGCATTGGGAGATGTAAAACTTCTTGAAATAAATCAGAAAAATTTCTTGAAAAAAATCAGTAGAGATCCCAGCTTAGCATTCAGAATGCTAGAAAAAATGAGTGAGCGCATCAGGGCAACAGATGAGAAAATTTTGAATTGCACCGTTGAAATACAGGATTTTATTGAAGATCATCAGGAATTTGTTTAAAGAAAGACCCTTTCCATATTAAGCTATTTAATATAAAATACTTTAAATAGCACAGCCAGCCGCTGGTGTTATGACCTGAACTCTATACCGAATACTTGATTTATTTCTTGTTCTTCATGTTTTTTACATTCTAACTATATCCATTATCATTGATAACCTGCAAAATCTCAGAGACGTAATTATGTCAAAGACCGATCGTTACCACCATGATATTAAAAAGATTATATCATTAAATAAGCTAGCTGTTGAATACTACGACGACAACGACCTGGAAAAAGCATATAACACCTGTATGAAAATATACGAATTAGAACCCGCACCTGATATCCTCAGGCAAAGAGTGGACCTGGGCACTCACCACATGCGATACCATATGATATTGGGTGAAATTTGCTATATTAACGGCAATTATCCTAAGGCCATAAAAATTCTAAACCGTCTTAAGTCCCTTGGTAAACATTTTTCTGACAAGTACATTGTTCTGGCCAAAATACATTTGGAGAATGGTGATTGCATGAAAGCCCTTCAAGAATATGAAGAGATGACTGTAGAATGCCCACAACGCTTTAAATCAATATCGAGCGGAATATTAAAAATTATTAAAACGGATCCCTTTATTGAACAATCTTATAAACAGTTATATAACTTATACAAGAAGAGAGGCAAAGAAGATTCTTTAATCTCCGAATTTATAGAAAGGGTTCAAGGGGACGAACATAACAGGCAGAGCCTTCTTAATGTGTTGGAACATCTTTATTACCTTTCAGGACAAACTTCTAAGGCCATACCTCTTCTGATTAAACACCAGAAAGAGTACCCTAAAGACGCAAACCCGTCATACCTTTTAGGAAATATTTATCTGGAATCCTGCAAGTATGACGAAGCAATTATTCAATATAATAGAGTAATTGAACTGGCCCCTTCCAGAAAAACAAATATTATCTCGTCTATAGAAAAAACAGTTGATAATAAAGACACTGACAAAAATATTATTAAATACCTGATAGATTTTTATATAGATGTAGGCAATCTGGAACAGGCAGAAAAAAGGCTTGATCAGCTTTTGAAAGTAGAACCAGATAATGCAAATTACCAGAACAAAATGGAAAAGGTCCTTACTAAACTGATTCCAGATTATTTTCACGATAACTTACTGGATTACTGTATTTCAAAAACTGAGAAATTGATAAATCTCAGACCGGAAGACACAAGATATAGGAAAATGCTAAAGGATATCAGAAATATAAATATTCGGAGAAAAATCACTGAATATGAGAACAAACTTGAAACTGATGATCTTAATGAAGATGAGACAAATATACTTAATTTTAATTTAGCAATGCTTTATACATATACTGGCACAAATGAAGAACGCACAATCTCACTTTTCCAGAGTGTTGCCAAATCTAACTCCGGTAAGAGGGTTGTAGCACTTTTACGGTTAGGCCTGTACTCTCTTGACAAAGGAAATAATGATAAAGCTATTGATTATTTCAATATGATTTCGGCACTGTACGTACCGACCAAAGAAAAACTGCAGCTTTTCTACCAGATAGCAAGTGCATGTGAAAAAAATAGCTTACTCGATGATGCAAAATTATATTATGGCAAAATTCTTTCTATAGATCTACAGTACAAGGATGTGTCAAAACGGCTGGAAACGATTTCTGCTTTAACAGCATCGTCAGAAGGCAAAGCGCTATTGACAATCTTAAACCAGCGTTTTGAAAATATCACGAAAATAGGCGAAGACAATGTCTGGGTCTTTTACAAAGCGGTAGATAAATCACTCAAACACAATGTTGTTATCAAAGTAATCAAAAAAGACATCAGGCATAATAAAGCTGCACTAACGCGTTTTATTACTGATATACAATCTATCAATAAATTTCAACATAATGGTATAGTCAAGGTCTATGATGTTAATATAGATACACTTTGCTACATGGTTCTGGAGTATATTGATAGTGAGAGCCTTGCGACCATCAAAAAGAAAAAGGAGTTTTCGTGGCAGGAAGTATTAAAGATCGCTATAAATATTTGTGATACAATCAAAAATGCCCACGATCATGGCGTCATTCACAGGGATTTGAAACCTGACCATATTAGGCTAACCAAAGACGACACCGTAAAAATTACTGGTTTTGGACTGGCACACATCATAAATATCGCAATGATTAATCAAACAAACCAGGAAAACGAAATGCCTCTATATAAGTCACCGGAACAAATAAGAGGAGATGAAGAAGTGGTGGATGAAAGAAGTGATATTTATTCACTTGGAATCACACTTTATGAATTGCTTACCGGGCATTTACCTTTTCATGATGGAGATATTGCATACAAGCATATTAATGAACTGCCGGAACCTCCGAGTAACAAAGACCCGGAAATACCAAAATGGCTGGATAAAATAATACTGCAATGTCTGGAGAAAAACCCTTCTGATCGGTACCAGAAAATGGGCTTTCTGCAGAAAGCGCTGGAATCGTATTCAAGATTTTACCTGGATTAATCTGGAATATTCCGGAGTGTATACTAATTCATAAGGCAATTAAAAAAATAAATACTCTCCTTCGTAATTCTTGAGGCCATAGTTTTCAATTGGCTATTGTGAAATCCTTATTTATTAATTATTAACAGATTTTTCCAGCCCATATTTTTTTATGCGGTATCTTAATTTATCACGGCTAAGCCCCAATAAACGTGCAGCCATACTCTGGTTCCACGAACATTCAAGCAAAGTTTTGTAAATCGTATCCTTTTCCATTTCAAAAATAGATCTAGTCTTTTCTGGCTCCGCAATCTTTCTATCAAATACGCCCTTTTTTCTATATTGGATTTCATCCGGCAGGTCATCAATATGAATAACATCATCTTCTGCCAGTACTACAGCCCTTTCAACAATATTTTCCAATTCTCTTATATTACCCGGATAGTCATAACCTGTTAAAGCATCCATACACTCTTTATCAAACTTATGAGCTGACTTACTCAACTCATTACCGTATTTCTCAAGAAAAAATTCTGCGAAAGCAGGAATATCTTCCCGCCTCTCTCTTAAAGGCGGCAGCTGGAAGACAATGACTTTAAGACGGTAATAGAGGTCTCTTCTAAATAGATTCTGCTCTACTGCTTTTTCTAAATCACTGTTTGTTGCAGCTATTATACGGATATCTGTTGTAAGGGTCCTGGTGCTGCCTACACGTTCAAATACCTTTTCCTGTAATATCCTTAAAAGCTTGGTTTGTATCGATTTGTCAATTTCTCCGATCTCATCGAGGAAAACGGTCCCACTGTCAGCAATCTCAAATCTGCCTACTTTTAGCTTATCCGCGCCTGTAAATGCTCCTTTTTCGTGCCCAAACAGTTCACTTTCCAGGAGAGTCGGTGATAGAACAGAGCAATTAACGGTGACAAACGGGTTATCTTTCCGGCTGCTTTGTTCATGGATAGTACGCGCAATGACGCCTTTGCCGGTCCCGGATTCACCAAGAATCAGGACATTGCTTTTCGTGTCCTTCAGCTTATTAATAGACTGCAGTATTTTCTTCATTTTTTTACTTTTACCAATTACCAGGCCTTCTGAACTTAACTGTGATTTAAGCGCATAATTCGTTCTCTGTAAGTTATCATAACTCTTGGCATTTGAGACTGACACGGCAGCTAAATTACTCATTATTGTAGCAACGGCAATATCATCATCGTTAAATGATGTACCATCACGCTTATTCAACAACTCAACACAACCGATCGTCTTGCCCTTTACACTCAACGGAACACACAAAACACTTTCAGTCTTAAATCCTGAAAGCTTATCAATCTCTGTAAAATGGTGCGGATTTTTCTTGGCATCAAAAACCACAACTACCTTTCCTGAATCTACACAGTATCCGGCAATTCCCTTTCCAGCCGGAAACCTGACATTTACAATCGCATGAGAAGCAGGACCTGTTGCGTAACGAATAACCAGATCACTACTTGTATCACAGATTAATATAATGGATGCAGCAACTGAATTAGTCAGTTTTGTGGCATGAATTATAACCTGTTCAAGCACATGGTTTAATTCCAGTTTGGAATTAATAATGGCACTTGCCTCAAGGATATCATGTAAATGAGCTTCCTTCAGATTTTTGTTATTGACGATATCATCAACATTTAAACTTGTTGTTCCGTCTAATTTACGCATAATTTTCTCCAAATTATAAAATATTGTGGAATGCTACAAGCTTTATACCCAAAAGTCAACATTTTTTGGGTAAAAACTGGGGAATATTACCCATTAAAATATGTGCTGCTATCACTCTTACAATTAAAAACAACTTTTAATTGGATACTCTCTAATACTATTGAAGTTGACAAGCATTCTAATTTCTGATAAATTTCATTGTCGGTATTGCCATTGGCACCTTATGGTAAGTATCTATTATGAAAAAGTTTATAAATATTTTCCTCTCTTTATTAATTGCTCACTTCATATTAACCCAGCTAGCAGCAGCATCCAGCTCAGAAGAGACAGAGAATTTTGCCGCCTCTAAAGAAGGCAGTTCATATCGTGAAACTGTATCAATCATACCTCTAAAAGGGATGATTGATGGTGGTATTTATAATTCTCTCAAAAGACGTGCCGCAATTGCAAAAGAGAATGGCTCAAACATCATAATTTTTGAAATAGATACATTTGGTGGTCAGCTGGAACCTGCCTTTGAAATATCAGAGCATATCGGCAATATTAAGAACACAAAAACTATAGCATTCATTCCTACAAAGGCAATTTCGGCGGGTTCTCTGATAGCAATTTCATGTAATGAAATATACATGTCACCTCAGGCAGAACTGGGAGACTGTGAGCCAATAGTCCCATCATCTGAAGGCGGTTACAAAACCGTGGGCGAAAAAATACAAACCGTACTGAGAACTAAATTCAGGAAGTTTGCAGAAAAAAATGGTTATCCTGTCCTGCTTGCGGAAGCAATGGTTACAAAAGAGATAGAAGTATACCGCGTGGTTACAGACGAGAAACCTGAAGGATTTTATATTTCAGGCAGAGAGCTGAAAGAGATGAGCGAAGAGGAAAAAAAGAGAATTAAGTCGAAAAAGCTGGTAATAGAAGAGGGAAAACTGCTCACTATGCATGCAAAGGAGGCTGTTGAATTCCAATTCGCAAAAGAAATTGTAGAAGACCGCAACAGCTTATTAGAGTTACTGAATTTAGATAATACGGAACCTGTCATACTGGAAACAAACTGGTCTGAAGAATTGGTAAGGTTCCTGGGAAGAATCGCTCCTATCTTGCTTGGTATTGGATTGGCAGCTTTATGGATGGAGTTTAAGAGCCCTGGCTTTGGATTACCCGGAATCATTGGTATCGCCTGCCTTGCGACCGTATTTTTAAGCAAACATCTGGTCGGTCTGGCAGAGACACCTGAGATTATTATATTCTTTATTGGTATCGTTCTGATAGCGGTAGAAATTCTCTTTATACCCGGCTTCGGTATTGCGGGTATACCTGGTATTATCTTAATTCTCATAGGGGCAATTTTATCGTTTCAAGATTTTACTTTTCCTAAAACGCCATACGATGTTGATATGTTTGTTAAAAATATTTTTGCTGTAATGTGTAGTCTTATTGGCAGTGGAATTGCCGTCTTTTTACTATTTAAATTTATGCCGGGTATACCGTTTTTCAATCGTTTAGTCCTGACTTCTTCAGAAGCCGCAGTAAGTGGTTTTGTAATCCCTCCTCAACCCGCAGGGGAAAACAGTTTGGTAGGCATGGAAGGAGAGTCTTTAACCGCCTTACACCCTACTGGTAAGATTGAAGTGGACAATAACACACTCGATGTCGTAACTGAAGGTGAATATATAGAAAAAGGGAAAACAGTTGTAATAATCGAAATCAGAGGTAACAGAATTGTGGTGAAGGCGAAATAATTTTAGCTTATTTTAAACTTTAGGCACTTTGAACTTTTTATGAGTACAGCAGGAGTCATAACACTATTTATAATCGGCTTAACGGCAATAACAATAGAGTTATTCATACCTGGGGCAATTGTCGGTATTTGTGGTGCCGGCTGCGTTGTTACAAGCATAATATTTGCATATTTACACGTTTCAAACCTGTTAGGTCACATATTGCTTGGTATAGGCATTTGCTTTATTCCAATATTTTTTATAACATGGTATAAACTGCTTACGAAGACATTTGCCGTAAAGGCTTCAGAAGAGGGTTTTGCCTCTTCTACAGACAAAAGGGACGACTTATTGTCCGCTGAAGGTGTTGCTGTTACGACCCTGAGACCTTCAGGGACTGCAAATATCAATGGCCACAAGGTAGACGTTGTCTCAGAAGGTGAAATGATTTCAAAGAATACCAGGATTAAGGTTACAGACGTAAAGGGAAATAGAATAGTAGTAAGACCAGTAAAAACATAAACCCGAAGGAGAAAAATATGATAAATATAAACATACCTTTACTTGCCGCTTCGAAGGAAGCTTTAACAATCGGAATTGTTATAGGCGCCATCTTTTTAATTTTGTTTCTCCTTTTAATATTTAAATATGGTTGGTTATATATACAGGCATTAGCATCTGGTGCCAATGTTGCACTTCTTCAACTAATCGGAATGACATTCAGACGTGTTAACGCAAGAATCATTGTCGACTCACGCATAATGGCAAAAAAAGCAGGCCTTGATTATGATACTCCTCAACTTGAAGCACACTACCTGGCAAGAGGTAATGTCCCTAACGTAATCAGGGCATTAATTGCGGCCGATAAGGCAAAAATTGACCTTGGCTTCGACAGGGCCTGTGCAATAGATCTGGCAGGAAGAGACGTACTGGATGCCGTTAAAACAAGTGTCAACCCGAAGGTGATTGACTGTCCTGACTCGACCAAGGGAAGGCAGACGATTGATGCAGTAGCAATGGATGGTATCCAGCTCAAGGCAAAGGCCCGTGTAACAGTAAGGGCAAACATCGAACGGTTAGTTGGCGGAGCAACGGAAGAGACTATTATTGCACGTGTCGGTGAGGGCATAGTAACCACAATTGGTTCTGCAGAAACACACAAGAAGGTATTGGAGAACCCTGATTCAATTTCAAAAAGGGTACTGGAAAAAGGTCTTGATTCAGGTACCGCCTTTGAGATATTATCTATCGATATTGCCGATATTGATGTGGGTGAAAATATAGGAGCCAAACTTCAAGCTGACCAGGCTGAAGCTGACAAAAGAGTAGCACAGGCAGAAGCAGAAAAACGCAGAGCAATGGCAGTAGCAAGAGCGCAGGAAATGACTGCATTGGTAGAAGAGAACCGGGCAAAAGTTGTTCTTGCAGAAGCGGAAGTCCCAAAAGCAATTTCTCAGGCATTCAGAGAAGGCAACCTAGGGATAATGGACTATTATCATTTGAAAAATATTCAGGCAGATACGGAAATGAGAACATCTATTTCTAAGACAAGCGATGATATTCCAAAAGCGTAACATCATTATATTTAGTCTGCCGGCAAGTTCTACATAAACTGGGATACTCTCGAAAAGTCCTCGGCATTTTTTATCCGGGGAAGAGAGGCAATACTGGAATCCTCTCGAAAGAGAGGTAAGTAGTGCTTATTAACCAAAGGAAACATTAATGGAACAATTAGTCTGGGCTATCGCAATAATTGCTTTTATAATATACACCGCTATTAAAAACCGGGCCAGAAGCAAAGCGTACACCAATATTGACAGGACTGCTGAAACCGAGCATACAGCAGGGGGAGATGATGACCAGCTTAGCAGATACATGGAAGAACTGCTTGGTATTGAAAGACATGAGACCAGAAAGCAAATAAGTGTTAAGGAAGAAAAACCGAAACCTTTAAAAAAGAGAGTCAAGCAGGAACCTGAAAGAGAACCTGAGGCGCAAGTTGGTCAATTCGTATCACCATTAACAAAGAAATTTGATAAAAAACAGAAATCTCCTCTTCCTGTAAAGGGAAAGAGAGATATTTGCCATACAACTTTTCCATGGGGTGCTTTATCGAAGAAAGATCTTCCCAATGCCATAATTTTATCAGAGATAATTGGCCCTCCGATCTCAAAAAGAAAGAGCCATAGATTATTTTAATACTGGAGTCCTCCCGAAAGACAGGTCATACTGGAATCCTTTCGAGAAGCCCTCGGCATCTTTTGCCCGGGGAAGAAAGGTAAAGCTGAAAATCCTTTCGAAAGAAAGGAATATGACTTCTGAAGGTACAACTTGGTAGCCAGAGTGGTGGAATTGGCAGACGCGCCGGACTCAAAATCCGGTCCCCGCAAGGGGGTGTGGGTTCAACTCCCACCTCTGGCACCATACATCAGAAAAACGGCTTAAATTTATCATAAAGAGCCTTGAGCTTCTTTTTATAATACTCTACATTCTCATCCGGCTCTTTACTGTCCCATTGCGAAGCAAGTTTACAGTTATCAAACACCCTTACCCTGCTTTTGTCACCAATTACATAATATGAGACTTGATCACCAGGCTGGTAGTTACGTTCCGATTTAAGAGCCAGTTCGTATGCCGCTGCGGCGCTTCTCTTCTTTTGACTTACTTTTTCGGAATAAACTGCTAGCGATTCCTTAAGAGTTTCCTTCTTGATAAACATCTTTTTGTCCCACTTATGATTCTCAAGTTCTTTCTCGTACTTATCCAGAAGCTTATCCACCTCTTCCCCTTCTCCCTTGAGCAGATACAGGAACATCTCCTCCATAAATCTGCGCTGAAAGAGCTCCAGCCCTCTCGAACGCAGGCCGGACCCCTTAATGATTATTTTGTCATTATAATCAAGAAGCACATAGTTTTTAATTTTGTAGCTGAACATAGCTCTATATCTGCCGGCTAATTCGAGTTTTATACCTTCAGGCAGTGAGTTTGACAATTCATTAATAATCCCTTCCTCGTCCTTCTTCTTTTTAACTCTGTCGGGAGGAACAAAGTATATTCCGTCAGTATCAATCTCTATCACTTTACAATCGTTATCCTCCAGCCATTCAATCATGGATTTGATAATCTCTCTTCCCTTAGCTGTTACTTTATTGGCAACCTCAAAATCACTGAAATGACCATAAGCGAAGCCAAGATAGCCATAGAATGAATTTATGAGCACCTTGAAAGTGGACTGGAGCGCATCATAATACATCTTTTCTGATTTTGTTTTAGCAGTATCTACCATCTCCTTTGCATTCAACCTGAAATCCTTCAAATCGCTTAATAACGAATTAAAAATATTCAGTTCATCAACGTCTGGAAAATATTTAAACGTTAACATTATGGATGGATACAATGACTGAACATCGCAGTATAAAACCCTGTTGATAACGCCCTGAAGAAACATGTCTGTATATCCTCCGGAATACTCTCTGGTCGGAGATGTGCGGGGAATTGAATTACATGAATTTATGTATTCTCTTATAAATAGCGAATTAATCTTTGTCGCATTTCCCCTGATGATGGTATTCTGAAATGAGTAGGGAAATATCTGTGTCTGATAATAAAAGCTTTGTCCCAGTATCTCACTGATAGCCCTTGTTTCCCTGACATCGTCCAGACCATACTTTATAAGTTCATCCGGCTTATTATCAAAATACCAGCTTAACTTATCCGGCTCTATATACGTTCTGTCCGGAGAAGCAACATTAAAATGCCTGGCTACATTCTTGAGGCCATAGCTCTCCAGGCTTCTCGCAGTAACGTCATACATCTGTGCCAGTAAATACGTGTCTACAATGTGACGTCCATAGACCTCAAATTTTTTATAAGAAATTGTTCTCTCGGCTATGTTTAAGCGTGACGAGTGCGATTTGATGGTTTGCTTATTTCTGCCTAAAGCCAAAGGGACCTTATACCGTCGCGCACGTGCCTCTATATAAACCAAATCAAAGTTGAAGATATTATGACCCTCAATTACGTCAGGGTCTCTTAAATTTATCTGCTCAACCATAATCTCCAGCATCTTTTTCTCGTCATGTTCCCTACCTGAAATGATATACTCCCACCCGCTGCTGTCCGATAGAGATATCAGAGTAATTCTGTCTTCTTCTCTATGTGGATTCGAAAATTCAAATCCCTCTGCACAATAAGTTTCGATGTCAAGCTGGAGCCTGGACAGGTTCTCAAACAGCATTCCTTTAAAGAGTGTTTGGCCTGAAATGAGCAGATATTGATGAACCGGATCATTTAAAAAAAAGAATGGTGCACTCAGGCTTGCAGGGGTCGCTCCAGTTACCCTCTTAAAATGTTTCAATAAGAGCTGTAAATCCGCCCAGTTTTCCAGCAATACCAGGTACTTATAATAAGCATCTCCCTTAAGCCTCTTTGCCTTATACGTTCCATCCCAGCCATCCATATAGCTGGTTTCTTCCAGTAAGATGAATGGTTTAAAAGCTGCTTTCTTTGATGTAATTTTCTTTTTTTTACGATAAAATACCTCCACACTGTTTTCCCCATCAAACTCAACAGCCGTAATATACGGAGTAGAATCACGCCCAAAGAGAATCTCATTCTCGTGAAAAGATACCTTCTTGAATTTCATATCCATTTGTAACTTACACCCTTCTTATTAAAGTATAATACTCCAATATCATAATTCTTTGTATTTAACCTATCGTCCAGCTTATTAATATAATGTTTTAATATAGTCTCGATAACTCCAAAATGAGTCATAAACAGAATTGTCCCTCCTACGTGTAAATCTAATACCATTTCGACAAAATCTAATACCCTTTTACTGAATGAATCTCCGCTTTCTCCATCAGGGTAACGCCTATGAGTCTGCTTTTTATGAAGCTGGATGATGTCCATTATGTCTTCAATGTTCCTACCGGTGAGCTGGCCAAAATCTATCTCCCTTAGATCGGCACAATAATTGACTATTATATTGGTATCCAACTCATCCAGTAATATCTCAAGGCTTTTTCTGGCCCTTTCAAGATCGCTGCAGAAGATGGCATCGAAAATTATACCCTTGAGCATTTTAGCCCTGCCCCTTGTGGAAGTAATGCCTTCACGCGTCAACGGAGAATCATTATGACTCTGGATAACCCTGCGAACGTTATACTCAGTTTGCCCATGCCTCATGAGATATAAAGTAGTTGTTTTGCCATTATCCACAGGTAATACCTCCACCGCCGGAAACCATAATCACAGAATTCATTTTATGGTTCAGTGCGCTTTTGTCCAGTAGAATTAAACATATTTTTTAATCTGGATATTTATCACGATTTTTATAGAATAAATTTATGAACATGGTATCAAAAGAACTGTTTCAACAGATGGTAAGCATCCGCCGTGAGATCCATATGCAGCCGGAGCTGGGCTATCAGGAAGAGAACACCGCGGCCGTCATAACCCGGGAATTAGAAAGGCTCGGTATAAAGGCTACTACAGAAGTTGGAAAAACCGGTGTGGTAGGTCAGATTAATGATGGAGGACCGGTGGTAGCTTTAAGGGCAGACATGGACGCCCTGGCTATTCAGGAAGAGACAGGGCTTGAGTTTGCCTCAAAGACTAAAGGCGTAATGCATGCCTGCGGACACGACGGCCATGTCGCAATGCTGCTAGGCGCAGCCTCTTTATTGAAGGAATCACTTAAGACCGGTAGTGTATTACTTGTATTTCAACCGGCAGAAGAAGGCGGCGCCGGAGCTCTGAAGATCATGGAATCAGGACTGCTCGATAATGCAAAAGCAATATTCGCATGCCATCTTGACAGACACTATAAAACAGGAAAATTAGTAGTGCAGCCCGGCCCGATTTCAGCCTTTACCGATAGATTTGATATTACTATTACCGGCAAAGGAGGCCATGCGGCACAGCCGCATGATGCAGTTGACGCAATAGTAGTAGCCAGCCTTATTGTAATGTCCCTGCAGACTATAGTATCAAGAGAAGTAAATCCCATGCATCCGTCTATTGTCTCGGTAGGGCGAATCGAAGGAGGCTCAGTGCCAAATGCCGTTGCAGAGACAGCTAAGCTTACCGGAACGATACGTACAACAGAAACTCAAGTAAGGGAGCAGATACTATCGGGCATAACACGTATTGTAGACGCGGCCGGGATACTACACAATGCAGATGTCAGTGTAGACTTTACTATGGGCTACCCTTCAGTTATTAATACCGTCGAAGAGTGTGACATAGCCAGAGCGGCAGTCAAAAACATTATTGGAGACAAAGCCCTGGTTGACAGCAAATTTGCATGTATGGGAGGTGAAGACTTCTCTTATTATCTGGAGAAGACCCCTGGATGCCTTGTAAGGCTGGGTGCCCAGAAAGAAGGTTTGGAAGGAATACCGGCCCATAGCTCAACCTTCGATTTCGATGAAAATGCACTGGGCATTGGTGCCGCATTCATGGCAGAGGCTGCAAGACTGACAATTGACCGCCTGTCACAATAAACACCTGATCCGTTAAGATCATTCAGGCCTTTTCTTTAAATCTTGTCCGAAAAAAAGACACCAGAAACATTGATATATGACAACATGTTGGCAGCATGGCAGAGATACCCATTATAACGCCAAAGTAAATGTTACGCTTGTTGGCAAACGGATTTCTCAATGCATCATTCAGCATTTTTCTGTAATCCTCGTTCCTGCCGGACAGATCCTGCCGTACTGATTCAAATAGATGAATGAGCCAACCGGAAAAGGAGAAGACATACAATACCCAGAAGGTCGCCAGTACTGCAATTATCAGATCAAGCGATAGATGTGAAACGTATTCCAGATTTTTTCTGGCACCTAGAGCATGGCGAATAATAAGTATAGTAACAAAAAATGAAAGGCTGTCGAAAAGTGCACCCAGAAAGCCAACAGGAAATTGTACTTTGAAATAGTGCTGACCGGGGATGCCGCGTGTAAGTTCAGGGAAGGCCGTAAACATCGCCCACCAGTAACACGCAATATTTATTAGAACAAAGAATAGAAAAAGCATGGGATAAAAAAAATAAAGGCTCCCTCTTTTAGCTTCGTAAAATTCCAATAAAGTCCTTAAATAATCTCTCCATACTATTATTGTTGCATTCATAAAAAATCCTGTCAGGAGAAAACCCTTTAAATACCTGCGCAGAGCTTAAACTGAAAGTATATCAATAAATATTGAAGAAGTGAATATAAAATGATTTGTGAATTGGAATTCTAATAAATAGAGATTACTAATCCGGGTCCCATATTATTCCCCGGTCGGCATGCTCGTTCGGCCACCCTTCATTGGTGGTACCGTCACTATCTCCATTTTGTACTCTCTCGACATGGCCATCCATAAAAAGAATATTTGCACCTCCTGAATGTCTTTGCGCGACGCTTCCGAAGGAACCTTCATACTGCCTCGCGATGGTTGTATTATTAATCCTGCCGTCAAATAACAATACAGTCCTGGACGGAAATCTTATTGAGTCAATCATCCGGCTGCACATTGATCCCTTAGCAAGCTGAGTATTCATTTTAATGGTTTTGGTGTTGTCCTTTTTATCTTGAGATACCGTATTAATAACAGGATCCTGTTTTATCAGCATAAGTTTCTCTTTTGTCGAAATCTCTTTCTGATTCTCAGGTAATATATCTGCTGTTATGAATCTATCAACAGCTTTGAACCAGACCTCGCCGCTGCACGACGCACTATTGCTCTCCAACGGTAGATAACCATCGTTTTCGGCTGCATATTGAGCCAGGCACTTAAAGATCTGCCCCATGTTGCTCATACATACTGCCTGATTCGATTTCTCCCTGATCATCGAAAGGGCAGGAAGCACCAGTCCCATAATTGTAAAAATAATTAATACAACTATGACAATCTCAATCAATGTAAATGCGTGATTGTTCTTATTCATAATTTAACCATGCTTCCATGCTCGGCTAAACCAGTTTTAGATGTACTTCATACCGGATACACTTTGAACTTCCTGTTCAGGCAGAACCCGGCTATTGAAAAACCTATTCAGTCTCTAAGATTTTTCCCCAGATAACAGTATCAGGAAAAACTATTACCAACGCTGATGCTCAGCAAAACGAAAGAAAATATGGGATTCCCGGTTTTGCTCTAAAAAACTATTTATTATAATAAAAGTAATTCAATCTTTACTAAATATAATACATACAAAAAAATTGAGATCATTCAATCGCAATATGGTCCTTTATTTTACTGAAGACCTTATCTCCAATACCTTTTACATCTTTCAAACCATCAATTGTGGAAAAAGATCCATGCTTTTCACGATGTTTAACTATAGATTCCGCCTTCTTTTCGCCAATGCCTTTTAATGACATTAGCTCCTCAACTGTTGCTGTGTTAATGTTTACCTTTGCACTATGCTCCGCATTGGCAAAGTTACTGACAAAAGATACCAGGGCTGCAAATATTAATATTGCAGCTGTTTTGCGCATAACATCCATGTTATTGCTCCTTTCCAAAACAGGAATCCCATATTAATAATGTGTGTGAATTGTATGTGTGAAATTTGCTGCAGAAAAATGAAGTGTCTAGAGCATCCGTTCTCCCCGGCTAACTATATGTCTAATTAATTTTTCTTAAAACCACTAGCATTTAACATTTCTTTCAAGACAAAGTCAAGGTAAATATGGAGGAAAAGTATTAGTATAACCTTAAGAGCTTCCTGTCACTTCTTTCCATAATAGTCCAGGTACCATTCTACAAATTTTCTGATTCCCTTCTCAATTGGAGTGGAAGGCTTGAACCCAATACTGCCCAGATCGTCCACGTCGGCAAACGTTTCATGTACATCGCCCGGCTGCATTGGCAAAAGGTTCTTTTCCGCCTTCTTCCCCAGACAATCCTCTAATACCTCTATAAACTTCATAAGCTCAATTGGACTGCTATTTCCAATATTATATATCCTATATGGTGCATAACTCGTTGCAGAGTCCGGATTATTACTATCCCAATCTGTGTCAGGTTCCGGGATTCTTTCAACTACCCTGATTACACCTTCTACAATATCATCTATATATGTAAAATCTCTCTTCATCTTTCCCTCATTAAACACATCAATAGGCCTCTCCTCCATAATTGCCCTGGTAAATAAAAACAGAGCCATATCCGGACGTCCAAGCGGACCATAAACAGTGAAAAATCTCAGTCCCGTACACGGTAATTTGTATAGACTTGAATAGGAGTGGGCCATAAGTTCGTTTGATTTTTTTGTGGCAGCATAAAGAGAGATAGGATGATCAACATTATGGTGTACCGAAAACGGCATCGTTGTGTTTGCCCCGTAAACTGAACTCGAAGAAGCAAAGACCAGATGTTTAATATCACTGTGCCTGCACCCTTCAAGTATATTTAAGAAGCCTACAACATTGCTGTCAACATAAGCGTGCGGATTTGTCAGTGAATACCTTACACCGGCCTGTGCGGCCAGATTTACGACATAATCAAAACTATTTTCAGAAAATAATTTTTCAATTCCCTCTCGATCAACTAAATCCAGTTTATGAAATGTAAACCCTGGGTGCCCTTTGAGTTCGTTTAACCTGGCCTTCTTCAGATCAACATCATAATACTCATTAAGGTTGTCAATCCCGACAACATTATTGTCTTCTTCAAGAAGGCGTTTAGATAAATGAAAGCCTATGAAACCGGCAGCTCCTGTTATTAAATATTTCATTAGTCATTCGCTGACAATGTCAGCCGTCATGGAATTTTAGATTTCTTTACCTGCCAGAATGGACTTGTCACCCGCCCGGATGACTTGGTCGGACGGGGACTGATCAGGATTTATTTGTTATTTGCCTGCCGGCCGGCCAGGCAGGGATTTTGCTGTTTGGTGCTTAACAAGCATCAAGCTTGTACCAAGGATACTTTACATTGGTTCAATATCAGAAATATACACTTCAGCTGCAGCACCTTTCTGTAGAAGGTCGATGCGTATAACAAGCTTATAATGACCTTTTCTTTCGACAAGTACCCCCTCAACCCCCTTAAGCGGACCTGACTTTACCCTTACCTCTCTACCCTTTGTAAGATATGGAAACTGGTCCAGCTGTACATCGCTTTCCGTAATCGACTTTAAATCCAGTATCTGTTTATCAGGTATTGGCGTTGGTGCATCTATGTCAGTACCAATTATTCTTGTCACACCTCTGGTAAATTTAACATCAGGCAGACGCTCTTTTTCCGTAAAAACAAACATGTATCCGGGAAACAGAGGCAAATCAACATACTTCTTCCGGTCTCTTCTCCGGCTGAGCGTATGTACTAGAGGCAGGAAAGTCTCTATTCCTCTTTCACTGAGAAACAGATCTACCTGTTTTTCATGCCTTGAACGTGTGTGAATTGCATACCATTTCATAGATTTGTCTATAATAAGCATTCATACAAAATTGTTCAAGCTATAAATATTTCACTCAAATCAGATGATTTCTGGTATCAAATCTAACGGTTTCACAGCGGATTTCATGCATAAAAGAGCGGACAATATAGCAATATTATTACACTTGCATTTTACTGTTATAGCTATATAATTTGTAATATTTGCAGTAAAAGCTGCAGTGCTTTTACGGTAAAAACTGTAAAGAGCAGCACTTTTAAAGTGCTTATTATGAAGTGTGATAAGAAATAAAGACTACTTAAATCATTTGGGTTAAGTAGCTGAGAAATTGAGCGCCCGTAGCTCAATTGGATAGAGTAGTGGACTTCGAATCCAATGGTTGCAGGTTCGAGTCCTGCCGGGCGTGCCATAAATCTGGTCATCTGTTACTGAACATTGGCCATCACTAATTCTTTCAAAAAACAATAAAAGCGCCCTTAGCTCAGCCAGGCAGAGCAACTGACTCTTAATCAGTGGGTCGAAGGTTCGATTCCTTCAGGGCGCACCATTACCCCCCAAAGACTTATGACAATTTCCAACTCCTGAAATTGCCGTTTTTTTCTCCACTGTAGTCAAAACGTAGTCAGTTTCTAAGATTTCTACCCCATCTCGCAGACTATCAGGGCAATGGTGAGCGTAACGCTGGGTCGTTTTGATATCCTTATGTCCGAGCAGTTTTGATATCTTATAGAGGTCAACTCCACTCTGCGCCAGACGAGTTGCAAATGTGTGACGCAGTCCATGAAATGTAAAATCCTCAATACTAGCCCTCTCTTTAGCAGTCACAAACGCTCTCCTCAGGTTATGCTTGTCAATCTTTGTCCCACTCTTACTATGGAAAACAATCCTGCTCCTGATACTTATAACCCTGGACTTACTCTCCAGGATACCAAGTGCAGTCTTATTAAGCGGGATCGTCCTTGGCTTACCATTCTTCGTATCCGCAATAAGAATCGTCTTACGGAACAGGTCAACCCTGTCCCATAAAAGGGAGAGAAGCTCGTCCTGCCTGAGCCCGGTATGAAGATTAAAGAGGATTATGTCTCTCAGCCACTCAGGGCTATTATCAAGCAGACTCACCTCTTCATCCACACTCAGCCATCTGTCACGCTCGTTGTCTTCCTTCTCTTTTGAAACCCTGGATACCGGATTGATTTCCAGCCATTCCCACTCTCTTATTGCCAGATTGAAAGCCTTTGAGAGCATTGCCACCTCACGATTGATGGTTGCAGGTTTTAGTCCCGCCTCTCTCCTTAGCACCTTATACCTTGATATCATCTTAGGAGATATTGATAAAAGATTAGCTTCTCCAAAGAACTTGAGAAGGTGCTTAGAGGAAGTAGAATAACTCCTCTGTTGTCCAACTGAAACCTTAGGAGCATGCTCCTTCATAAATCTGTCAATCAACTGAGAGAATGTTTTGTCACGCCCAATAGGCTTCTCAAAGTAAGTTCCCTCAACAAGCTCTGTTCTCACTTTAGCCTCTATTGCCTTCGCCAGTTTTCTATCAGGAGTCTCAAGGCTTTTTTGAATTTTTCTACCATTATGACGAATAGACATCCACCACAGATCACTATCTTTCCTCTTAAACATATTCACCTCCTCTCACGAGGCCTGATAGTATCTGCATGTCGCTATCTGCCGGATTATATGCCACTGCCACAAGCCTTTTCAACAATATTATTGATGGTCTGTTCATGTTGTTTATTAATTCGTTTTAAGCTAGTCATTACCTCATCTATATCATGTAAGTCAAAAAGCACACGACGGCCTATTTTGACAGAAGGAATCCGTCCAGTACCCGCCCACTCGTATAATGTCTTTACTGGCAAAGATGTATATTCAGATGCTTCTTTTATGCCTACGTAACGTTTTACTATTTCTGTTTTCATTTATAATTGTCTATAAATACCTAATATTAAATCATCTTCCAATTCCACAAACATTGACATCTTTTAAATTAAAAAGGTACTTTGAAAGAGAAAACAAAGTACGGAAGCGAAGCGATTGCGCATTTTTAATAGTGTGGCAGCTTTTAAAAAGGTTTACGATACCACAAATATTTGAGCACTGACCACCGTCCTACAGCCAAAATATATTCTTTGTCATGGGCCTTAATCTACCCTCTAAAGTAAAAAAATTACAATAATCAAATCTCAAGTATCTTTTTTATACAGGACACGTGGTAACCGTTATACGTAAGTCTCTCGTAACGCATCGCAAGTTTGAGATACGTTACTAAAATCCCAACGGATTTGTTTAGCGATTTCATGTAAATCTTGATAAATACAAGTTTGTGCATAGAAAAGTGCACATACTTGTATATATATTTATATACGAAAATCTCACTTTACTCCTTCCTTGTCATTAAAGGACTTAGAGCAAAGTAGAGTATGTTAAAAGAGAACCGACTTCACTTTACTCTAACCTCATGTAATACTTAGCCTTGGGGTAAAGTAGAGACTACGTCTTTTGAAATCACACTTTACACTTTACTTTACTATCTCTTTAATTTTCAGATACCGTGTCGGCTTACACGATCCAGATTTAATCATGTCTTCAACCCGGAAAACTCCCTTATTAATCCCACCATTGATGGCATTTTCTATACTTGATTTAGTAACATTCCATCCGGCAATTTCCGATATTTTGTTCCGTAATTCTTTTCCTCTAGATTTTGTAAGCAGCTGGTCTATTGAAACATTCTCTAGGCTTCCATCATGTAGTAATCCCTCAACTATATCGATAATTGTAGAAAATTTGTATGATTCCAACTCTGCTTGCCTCAAAACTCCTCCTTCGACCTTGGAAAAATAAATAGATTCTGATGGCAACCGGGTATAGCTTGATTTTGTTATCTTAAATTCAACAAAATCTTCATAGTTGTCTAAACCAAACTTTTTAGCAGTTTTCTCGGATATTTTTGTCATATTAGCCACCCACCTGCAATTATCAGTTAATGCGCCGCCGCCACGTGCAGCAGACTGATTAAGTAGGCCATTACTAGCCTTTGTGACATGGTGGGTAAACAAGACAGTAGCTCCATTAATATTTGTCAGTCGCTTTAATGAATTGGTCCACTGAGTGTTATAATCATTGGAGTTTTCTTCTAAGCCAAAAAACTGGCTCTTAGGATCAAGTATTACGAGCTTTGGCTTAAGCTCTTCTATCTTGTATTGTAAGCTTTTGTATGCATCCGTTGTTACTGGATTCCCAAAATCAAGCTTCATAAGTGGATCTGACTGACCACAGAAAAGATGCAAATTATTTGTAAGTAGGCTTTCATCTATTAGTATTTTCTGTCTTTCAAGGTCACTTATTATTGCCTTCAGTCGCTGCCATATAATTGGTTCAGAATCTTCGCCGAAAATACATAACACTTTCATTGGTTCTGACGGTTTTAAAAAGTCAAAAATTGTATTGCCGGTAGCAGCGCTTATTGCAAGACCAAAAGAGAAAAGAGTTTTCCCTGTGCCACCCTGTGCGAGAACTGCACCTAAAATATTTTGTAATAGAACATCATTAAAAACCCACTGTTGCGCTGGAGGAACTTCATTCAACCATTTACCAAGATCAGCTTTTCGATAGAACTCTTTGTCGGGTACCTCTTGAATAGATATTTCTTCTCTAACATCCATAAGAGCAGTAAAATCTTCTGGCAGGTATCCAAATTCGTTAAAGAAATCATCTGTCAAATCAACCTTTGTACAATATTGAGACTCAAAATTCTCTATAATTTCTTGTGATGGTGTTATATTAAATAATGCTGCCGCGCTGCTAAGCTTTTTAGATACTTGCAAAACTGCTGCTTGACCAGGATTGATATCTCCAAAGTCCCAATCATGACAGAAATATAAGCGAGACTCTTTGACCAGCTCTTTTTCACATTCAGGTGATATGCCAGCACCTGGAACACCATAAGCAAGGATCCCATCTTTGCCGTCGAAACCCATATGAATGTGTAAAGAAAGTGCTTTAATCGGGGATTCACATCTAATGTAGGTATGAATTTTATAGTTATTATCAAGTGTTGGGGCTAATCCAAATAAACCGGGACGATAGCCTTCTTTAACAGAATAATTAACAGATTTTAGAGACTTTCCTCTACGATTTATTAGTTTACCATTCGAACTACAAATACCATTTTGATTAAAACGTTGAAGCCCAACAATGCAGCCACCAACGTCAAAAAGAGGAATTATAAAATTATTATTTAAAAAACCAATTTTATTTGCTTTCATCGAATTGACAGCTTTTTCAATATTAACAAATTTTCTATCCTTCGCCAAATTTGCATACGATTCTGAATTGCTACTTATAACATCTAGGGCATCCTGATAGTCACGTAATATTATGTTTTTTGTTTTTCCAGCTGGCTCATTGCTCTTAATCAAACAGTCACTAAAATTCTTCTTAATCTCTAGTACAGCATCCTGGCGTCGGATTTGCCCTGTACATTTCATAAATAATTCAACTGCATCTCCGTGAACGCCGCATCCCGGTACAAAACATTTATAACGATTTGTCTTCCGGTTTAGACCAAGCGACGGATTCCGATCGCCATTTTTATGCGATTTACAATTGTAGCATCTAACACATGCCCAATCTCCACCATTGGCTTTGGGATCAAGTTTAATTTGCTGTGCCAGCGAAATAATGTCTATAGTAATTGTCATCTATTTTGCATCCTAAAAAGTATCTCTTTGATTCGCGGTATGTCGCTTTCACGGTATATTCGGTGACCGTTTCCCAATCTGATGAAATCACTATCCTTTAGTTTTCCAGTCTGAAATAAATATCTTAATCTGTACATCGGAACGTTGAGCCGCTTTAAAACATCTGCCGTTGATAGGAGTTTTTCGTTAGATTGCATCAATGTTTTTGTTTATCAAGAATAGAACAATATTTAGATAACGAACTTGTTTAACATATTATTCTGAAAATATCCTACCATGAGTCTACCGTCAGTATACCGTCTTTCTACCACTATTTTTTCTCCACAAAAAAAGGCTATAAACGTATTTATATACGTTTATAGCCTCTAAACAAAATTTGTTTCGTTTTGAAAAGTTTTATATTTTACAATACTACCAGTTTATAGGCACCTTCTCCATGTTTGCCTCCTTTTTGCCTCTTTCTCTTAATTACAATATTGTGAGTGTTAAGTATTTTCTTTAGGGATAATTTTATTTTGGTCAAAATTGTTGATATTTCATCATTTTCAAGGTCTAGTCCAATTTCATTTGCTAAATCATAATCAATAACATATTCATTTAAACTATTATATAATTTCTTTAGAAAGACATATTCTCTGTCTTTATTTCCAAATTCATATTGTTTGCCATCAATTGTTACAGTAAAGCCTTTATCATTAAATAAAAACCGTGGATTATCTTTTGTCTCATTAGATGGCTTGGCTTCGTCCACTATTTTCTCAGTTACTAGATCAAACACCTTAAAGCAATTAAGAAATGATGGTGGCAGAGATGAAAGCGATTCTCCTGGTTTCAAAGATGCTACAACAAACGTTTTTTCATTAATTAGAAGTTTAGGCACAAAAGATTCTAATAGACCATAGTGAAATCTTGAAAGATTTTCTAATAATAAGTAATTTTTTTTACCCATATAATCATCCATACTGAGATGATCTGTAAATTCTTTAGCTATTTTTTCATTTGCTGACTTTTCAAAATTAATCCAACGGTGAAGACCATGCTTAAACCACATCGAAACCATTTGTTCAACATCGTCTTCTGATTCTGCATCAATCAGTTTTTCTGTCATTTCAGAGTAGCCAAATTTGCTTATGCTATCGATTGAGCCTTCCTCTTGATTTATTTCGTCATATTTGTTGCTTATGAATTGCCCTAATGAAGCAGAAATCATTGATGTTTCACAGCTAACGTCATTTATCAAAAGTAAGTGTTTTTTGTGTTTTGGGTATTCTTGTACAAATTTAACAAGTTCTGTATATTTATCAAACTCTCTAGATAACATCCTATTAATTTCGATGCTTACTTCTACAGCTCCTTCACTATTCAGGACACGTGACAATATTCCTATACCTTGTTCTGTTATGGCAAAAGCAATAGTGTCTGATCTGTTATCAGATTGTGATAGATCACTGACCTCCTGGTGGGTCAAAGATAATATAGAATCCTCTGTAAAATGTTTAATATTCTTTCTTACGGCTTTATTCAAATTTACAATTGTTATCCCATAAAGCTCTGCCAGGTCTCTATCCAATATAGCCCTCTTTCCTCTGATAAGCACAATTTTGCTAACTATTTTTTCTTGAAGTCTCAACTTAGCTATATCCATAAGACATCCAAATAAAAAGACCACATCATTCCGAGAGGTGCAGCTGGGCTAATGGCCTTGAACCTGACGAATCAGAGATTTATTATTGCGTCTGCACACGCATTGATAATAAGCTTCGACTCACGGATAATACCAAAACCACTTATAAAATCAATTTAGTAGGCAAAATTTACAACATTTATTAACTACAATTCTTAATTAGGCTTTATATCCTTACATTATCTTTCGATACCACATCATGCTATTTTGACTTGATAATTAGAAACAACTGACACTCTCTTTTGCAAATCTTCAATTATAGGTTATTTTAAAACATGAGAAATTTGTAGTAAGTCCTTATTTTACACTTGATTTTGATGCCTATCCTCACTATTATTCTGCTAGAGGCTTCAGATCTATGACCTGCCCACGTTGTTTGTACCACCTTTAAAGTTAGAGTTCGTGTTTATACAAACAGTTGTAGCGTAGCGGAAACTGTCTGTATCGGCTCTACAGTCTCTGGAGCAGGCGGCAAATATCCAAGAGAACTATGCGGTCGAAACGTATTATATTCCTTACGCCATCTTTCAATCAACACCTTTGCTTCAAACAATGTCTCAAATATCTCACAGTTTAGAAGTTCATCACGAAATTTACCATTAAAACTTTCATTATATCCATTTTCCCAAGGACTCCCAGGTTCTATATAAAGTGTCTTTACTCCCACACTTGAAAGCTATTCTCTTACTGCTTTTGCAGTAAACTCTGACCCATTATCCGATCTAATGTATTCAGGAACTCCACGTTCTACAAATAACTCGTACAAGCTGGTAAGAACATCTTCTGAATTTAATCGTCTCTCAACTACAATAGCAAGGCATTCCCTTGTATATTCATCTATTATTGTGAGCATCTTTATTGCTCTACCATCATCACTACGACTCATCACAAAATCATAACTCCATACATGATCCTTATACTCTGGACGGTGTCTGACACAGGAACCATCATTAAACCATAGACGGTTACGTTTAGGTTGCTTGGCTGGTACTTTCAGCCCTTCTTTTCTCCATAACCGTAACATACGCTTATGATTAATTTGCCAACCTTCTTCCCGTAACAAAGCCATAATCCTTCGATAACCATATCTACCATAATCTCTCGCCAATTCTACAATTCTCTGTACTAATCTTCCTTCGTCACCAGAGACAATTATTTTATACCTTTGAGTTGATCTAGGTTGACCCAATACTTTGCATGCCCGACGTTGTGAAACTGTCTTGGTGAATGTCTTTTGTATATGTATTATGACACGTTTTCTCTTTGCCGGGCTTAGAAGTTTTTTGATGCAGCTTCCTTTAGTATCTCCTTGTCTAATGACAGATCAGCTACCAGCTTTTTCAACCTGGCATTTTCTGCTTCTAATTCCTTGAACCGCTTGGCCTGCTCAACCTTCATCCCGCCGTATTTCTTTCGCCACCTGTAATATGTTTGTTCTGTAATTCCCAGTTTACGACATACTTGTAACGTACTACTTCCTTTAGATAATTCTACTTCTGCAACTCGAAGCTTATGGATTATTTCCTCAGACTTGTATCGCTTTTGTGACATGTGTTCCCCCTTTCTTAATCCAATTATTAAGCCAAAAAAATCGCATAATAGCTGGACCAGAAAATGGGGGACCCTCATTCGTACTGGATTGTAACATAAAAAGTGGTCTCGTTTATGGGGGAGCAGGTCAAACTTGAGTAAATCAGAAGAGCCTTTTTGCTTTTAAATAGACCGAAAAAACATTATAATTTTTTTTAAAATTAACTCAAGATTACTTATTGATTTTTTTACTATTTACGAAAATTTTAAGTGGATTTTATGAAGATTCACAATGGAAAACTAAATGAATATGTCAAAATACAATAAAATCCCACCCGAAAAACTCCGCTGGCAATGTGACCCTGACTCCCTTAGTTTTAAAACTACTGATGAGTTAGGCTTTTCTGAATATATCATTGGCCAGGAACGTGCGCTTAAAGCCATCAAATTAGGGTTAGCAGTAAAAAGTCCTGGATATAATATTTATGTAGCCGGCCTCACCGGTACAGGCAAATCCAGCACCGTTAAATTCATCCTGGAACAAATTAATACAAAAGGCTCGATTCCGGACGATATATTCTATGTACACAATTTTTCTAATCCTGACTTGCCCATGGTTCTGAAATTACCCGCAGGAAAAGGAGTCAATTTTGCGAATGATATGGATGATCTGGTTAATAGCTTGAGAAAGACCCTTCCACAGATTTTTGAAAGTAAGGAATTTAAAAAACGCAGCAAAGAGGTTATTGCAGATATAGAAAAACATGTTGATAGTCTTTACGAACGTTTAGAAGAGAAGTTCAGTAAAGAAGGCTTTGCAATGGTTAATGTTGATATGGGGACTGTGTCTGTACCTGAGTTACGTCCGGTTGTAAAAGAAAAGGAAGCCTCCTTTGATGAATTACATAGTAAAGTAGTAAAAGGAGAAATAAGCAAGGAAGAGTTAAAAAAGATAAGGGAAAAGCATGAAGCTTTAGTGGAAGAAATGGAACATGCTGCTCGGGAAAGTCGTAAAATGGAAAAAGAAATGCGAAATGCAGTATCAGATCTCAAACGCCAATTTTGCTCTCCTGTAATTAAAGACCTGATAAAAGAATTAAAAGGAAAATATCCATACGAAGCAGTTGGCCAGTATCTGGATACTGTTGAAGATTACGTCTTACAGAATTTAGGCAGATTCAAGGGAGAAGAGGAAAAGAGACATCAGATCTTTTTGCCTGGCATGGAAAAACCAAAAGCAGATGAGTTTCTGGAATTTAAAGTTAATGTGGTAGTAGACAACTCTAATTTAGAACGTATACCCGTGATTACGGAAACCGCTCCCAACTACAAAAATCTGTTTGGTACCATTGAAAGAGTTATGGACAAATCCGGAATCTGGCACACTGACTTTACGAAGATTAAAGCCGGATCACTGTTAAAGGCCAATGGTGGTTATCTGGTGTTAAACCTGATAGACACATTAGTCGAATACGGTGTCTGGGCAGCTTTAAAGCGTACTTTGAAAAATCGTAAACTGGACATTCAATCTTACGATCCTTTCCATTTGTTTTCATCTTCTGCAATGAAACCTGAGCCGGTAGATATAGATGTGAAGATAGTCATTATTGGGGATGCTTATCTGTATCATTTACTTTATTTTTATGATGAAGATTTTAAAAAGATATTTAAAGTAAAGGCTGATTTCGATACCATTATGTCTAAAGATAAAGCTGCTATTAAGCATTATTCCCTTTTTGTAAAAAAGATATGCATTGATGAGGGATTGATGCCATTTTCGAATTCAGGCGTAGCAGAAGTAATCGAATATGGTGTACGTCTTGCAGGCAGGCAGAACAAGATATCTACCAGATTCAGCGACATAGCTGATTTATTAAGGGAAGCTCATTATTGGGCAAAAGAAGACAAAGCAAAAGTAATAGAAGGCAAACATGTCAATAAGGCCATAGAAGAAAAAATTTACTTCTCCCGTATGGTAGAAGACAAGATTCAGGAGATGATTGAAGAAGGTGTGTTGATGATCGATATAGAAGGGAAAAAACCAGGACAGGTTAACGGACTTTCGGTTTATGATTTAGGTGATTACAGTTTCGGACGCCCATCGAAAATAACGGCGGAAGTCAGCATGGGGCGTGCAGGCATTATTAATATAGAACGAGAGGCGGACCTCAGTGGGAAAACACATAACAAAGGAGTGCTCATCATAGGTGGTTATTTCCGAGGTAAATATGCTCAGGACAAACCTCTCTCTATGAGCGCAAGTCTTGCATTTGAACAGTCATATTCTGGAGTTGACGGCGACAGCGCTTCCTCTACGGAGATTTATGCTATACTCTCAGAACTCTCAGGGTGTCCTTTACGGCAGGATATCGCAGTGACCGGTTCTGTAAATCAGAAGGGAGAAATTCAACCGATAGGTGGAGTGAATCAGAAAATAGAAGGATTTTTTGAAGTATGTAAGTCAAAAGGGCTTACTACTGAACAGGGAGTTATGATTCCTCATCAAAATGTTGACGACCTGATGCTCAAACCGGAGGTTGTAGAGTCGGTTAAGGCAGGAAAATTTCATATTTATCCTGTCAAGACAATAGACGAGGGTATAGAGATATTAACTGATGTATCAGCGGGCCAGAAGCAAGAGGATGGAAAATATCCTGAAAACACGGTAAATTATTTGGTAGATTTACAGTTACAAAAGTTAGCTACAGGGATGAAGGAGTTTTATACTGGAGAAGAGCAAAAGACAACAATATGAAAATTAAATCACGGCAAACCGCATTATTGTTAGTTATTCAACTCATCCAATGCTCTCCTTATCATAGATTCAATCTGTTCTGTGGAAACATCACCAGATAATTCATTCGTAAATATTGTTGTTTTTTTTACCTTGCGGTGGATTGTTTGAACCCGAATGGCAGACGACTCGTTTTCATCAGATACATGCTGATTTATCCATTGCTTCCAAATAGATATTGTTAACTCAATAATCTCTGACACTGAGACATAAGAAGCCAAGTCTACAAGAAGTGCAACACCCCATTCATATGGAATTGTTAGGACTTCAGTGCGGTGTTTATTGAATATACATCCCCGACTGTATCTTAATTCAGCATCGTTTATTGTAAAATCTTCTGATTTTATCCATTCTCTCAAAGGTTGTTTAATAGTAGCAAAACCATTCCTTGAAGAATGACATTTTAAACGTCCAAATAAATCAGCTGCAGTAATAGAAATTCTGAGGTTAGCTGAATCAAATATTTTTTGAGCATCATAGATACTTTTCATGAATTTTCCCTAAAAGCATTTTCTCTATCTGTTCATTCTAGATATCAAAAAAAACAGATTTACAAAAGAAATTAGCTTTTTTTTAAGACATTAAATCTTCAACAAATATTGCTCTACTAAAATCATATTCAATGAATTAGCTGTTTACCACAATCTATACAATATTTGCTCATACCTTTCCTCCTTTTAGCATGTTCTTCATCACTACAAATTTTAAATCGAATATCTATATTAACCACTTCACCACACATGGGGCAGAAACGTACTGGAGCACTGACACGGCTGTGATTAAGATTTGGACATTTTTTCTTTGTCATTTTTGTATCTCACTTTTTTGTATGCTTAATATAATGGATCTTTATTTAAGATAAATCGCTTTAAAGATTTTTAAAACAAGATTACTAGGAGGTTGAATTACATATGATTTTTCAGGCTGAAATTGAAGACCAGAATATAAAGTTTGAGCTACTATCGGGGTAATTGCAATAAATAAAGTACCTGCAAAAAATCCTATCATAAGACCTGTTAAACTGCTAAACCGGCATCCTGATGCACCAAATAATCCGGCAATAATAATAACCAAAAAAGCCGTAATATCAAAAAAACAGTAATATAATCCAATAGAGTTGATCCTTTTTTTGTTTTTGCATCTTAAAGTGGAAGTAACACTTCGGCGATTAATGCTCTGTGATCAGAAAGATCTGTTCCGGCACAATTGAATGATTTAAATGTATATTCTTTTGGTAACAATATACCATCTATAGTTCGTTTTGTTTCAGGAAGGGTAATACAGGGGTTAAAGTCGGTTGAAATTTCATAGTCTTTTGCAACTAGATTTGAAATATAATCCTGGTTATCTATATTAAAATCACCAAGAATTATGGGTGTTAGTTTCTGTTGCTTAAAATATTTTATTGTTTCTTCAAGGTGCAGCTTACTAAATAACCTGTGAGGCGAAAAATGCACTACACATACGTCAATATTTTTTTGTGCCTTGATCCTGGCATAGAGTATACCTCTCGTATATTTATCGTTTTCATGTTGCACCAATTTTTTTCTTATAACCTTAACGATTGGGTATTTTGAAAGTATGGCAAGGCCTTCGATACAAGCAGGGTTTTTTAATCTGTTATTTACTTTATTTACATCCATAGTTTTCATAAATGTAAGATATTGATAACCCAACATGATATTTAACTGCCTAGCCTGGTTGTAGCCATTTGAATTAAATCTTAAATCATCTCTGACTTCCTGCAAGGCTATTATATCAGGATCGTATTTCTTAATTGCCTCTACTATACGTGGTTTTCTCTCCACAAAATTATTGTAATTCCAAAGATTAAGATCGAATATTTTAATCATTACAGTGATACTTTATTGTCTTTATTCAGGTTTCAATCACTCTCCATGTTTATTAAAGTTTTCAATTATTTAATTTATTTCTAAATATACCTTTTTCAGACTTGCTCGGCACAGGTCTTATCATGATTGTTGTTTCCAATCCATCCAATGCCTGTCTGCAGATGTGCATTTTCTTCAACAATTTTATGGATTGGAGTGCTCGAAACCGACCAACTTTCTTTTGATGCATCAGGAAGAACATTGTCTAGATGACCAAAGTATTTTAGTAGATTAAATATGGAGAGAATATTTCCAAATAATGCCATCCAAAGAAGGGGGATTACAAGATTACCGGCAAAACAAGAAATCATGATTATAAAGAAGCTTACATCTCTGTGCCCTACAATTTCAAATGCCGACATTTTAAGGGCTTTCCACGTTGCAATCCCGAATTTATTAATATAAAGTTCTTTTAAATAGAACCTTCCAAGCCATCCCAATATAGCAATAAAACCCAGAAAGAATATCAAAAGTTCTGATGTCTTTGTATATGCACCATAAGTTAAACCTGTCACAATGCATATTTCTGATATCCTGTCAATTACAGAATCAAAAAAAGAACCACCCTTAGAACTCAGTAATTTCAGCCTTGATATTTTTCCGTCCACTGCATCAGCCATTGCACATGTATAAGAAAAAATCCCTCCAATACTGAAATATCCAAGTATAAATGAAGCACATGCCAATAGAGCAAAAGCCAGAGAGATCAAAGTTAAATGATGTGGTTTAAGCCTTGTCTTTGATACAAGTTTTGTTAGCGGTAAAGAAACAGGTAGATTAAAAAGGCGCTTAAAAATATTAATATCGGTCGGGTTGAACCTCTTTTTCCATGCATTCTCAAATATATCCCTTTGAGCTTTTTTCAGATCCTCATGGTTGTCCATCTCCCACCATGGATCATTGGTCATATCAAAAGCCAGGACACTATAGCCCTGGTCAATCGCCCATTGCATAGCAGAAGGACGATCAAGTTTACCACGATCAACACAATCTCTGACCCCTCTGAGAAATGAGGGTTCACAAACAGCAACTCCTGTTACTATCCTGTTCCACTCTTTCATTTCTTTCTGCATGCCAATAATGCTAATTCTATTATCTTCTCCTACCAGAGCCCCTACTGATTCAGCTATATGTTCATTACGTACACCGACTATAAGGTCACCCTTCATCTCGATTGCCCGTTTTATAGTTTCCGGTTCGAGTATAGTGTCTCCACAGACAAAAACAAATCGTTCATGTATTACATCCTCCCCCATAACAGCAGATGTCAGAATTCCATCTTCATACTTATCAACTTTTTTATATATTATCTCAACACCTCTCCACTTATTACCAAAATAATCAATAATTTTATCTGCCTTGTATCCGACAACGATTACAGCCCTCCTTATTCCCGCTTCTTTTAAACTGTATAAAAGCCTTTCAAGAATAGGCAGACTCCATATATTTATCATTACTTTTGGCTTTTCCATTGTAAGAGGATGAAGCCTGGTACCGTCACCGGCAGCTAATATTAATGCATTCATTTCAGTCGTTTTAACCTTTCAATAAATCTAATCACTATTCATAATTTAACAACTTCTATGGCCTCATAACCTTTTTTGCCCTTTACGATTTCAAACTCTACCTTATTCCCTGTAGAAAGAGTTTTATAACCCTTACCCTGAATTGAGGAATGATGCACAAAAACATCTTCTCCTTCATCCCGGGAAATATATCCAATTCCTCTTCTATCGTTAAACCATACAACAGTTCCTTTAATCATGATACAAGTCGCCCTTTCCAATAAATTAATTTTTTCTCTGCAGTAAAAAAATCTCGATTAGGTTTTTTGCCTGTAGTTAATTAATGCATTCATCAATATTATCTCTTAGACTTAAATACTCTAAATTTAAGTATTTCAATTTATCAACCTCTTCAAGCGTCATCCCTGAGTCAGCAAGCTAAGTATCATTAACAAGTAAGTAAACACACTCAACAGTAAGTGGATTTAGTTTTCAAAGTTTTTATTGCAAAAATTATCTTTATATAAAAAATTATTTACATTGTTACCCTAGATTAAACTATTAATTGTTTGATCACCCTGTTCTTGTTTGTTCCTCCCATTATATTTCTCACCATGAATGAAAACTTTTACCATCTCCTTAGCAACATTATCAGGATATTGAATCGGAGGATGTTTCATAGTAAAAGCTGATATGGCTATAAGTGGACCACCGATATTTCTATCCAATGCTATCTTACAACATCTGATGGCATCAATAGAAACTCCAGCACTATTAGGTGAATCTTCAACAGACAATCTGGCTTCCAGATTCATTGGTATGTTGCCAAACATACGACCTTCCATTCTCAGAAAACAGACTTTGTTATCATTTTGCCATGGAACGTAGTCACTTGGTCCTATATGGATGTTTTCTGTTTCTAGAGGCGTGTCTAATTGTGATTGGACAGATTCAGTTTTTGAGATTTTTTTAGATCTCAATCTACTTCTGTTAAGCATATTAGAGAAATCTGTATTTCCTCCCGTATTTAACTGGTAAGTTCTATCGAGTTTTACTCCCCTATCCATAAAAAGTTTGGCCAACGTTCTGTGGGTTATTGTAGCGCCCAGCTGTGCTTTAATATCATCACCTATAATTGGCAATCCTCTATCTTTAAATCCTTTAGACCAATTTTCATCAGATGCGATAAAGACAGGTATATTATTTATAAATGCAACACCTGCTTCTAAACAACATTCCGCATAGAATTTAGTCGCTTCTTCTGAACCAACAGGCAAATAATTAAGGAGAATCTCTGCATTGCTGGTCTTCAATTCATTAACTACATCACAAGGTTTTTCATCAGAAGGTAAAAATGCCCTGTCTACAGGATAATCTTTCATATGGTCAGAAATTCCATCTAAAATGTTACCCATCTTGACAATTGTACCGTTTGGCTTAATATCTCTTTTGAAAACTGTTGTGTTGTTTGGTTTTTGAAAAATTGCTTCGTTGACATCTTTGCCAGCTTTTCTTTTGTCAACGTCAAAGGCAGCTACCACCTCTATATCTCCAGGCTTATAGCCTTGAAGGTCATAGTTCATGAGACCAATAGTATCACTATTATTTCTATAGTATTCAATTCCCTGTATTAATGAACTGGCACAATTACCAATGCCTACTATTGCTATTTTGATTTTATTCTTCATATAAAAGCTCCTCTTTTCCTAGAATACTTCTTTCATAATTAACTAATTTCGCTTCTTTATTGGTTTTGTCTTCATTAGTTACCTTGTAATAATAGTATATTCTTGTAAATATTTTCAAATTTGTCAGTAAAGCCAATGTAACAAGTATTAATAATGGTTGATTGAAAAGAGTGCCAAGGAACACAAAGAAGATCCTTACATCTCTGCTGACAGGTAGTAAGTCACGTAAACGAATATGATATTTATGTTCAAGTGAATCGTGCCTTTCAATAGAATAACTAATCATGAATGAGCCGATTAGAGCGACGAAACCAAGTAAGAGCACAAATGAACCGTTATCAATGGAATAACAATGCCACGTCAAACCAAAAGCCAGCAAGGCATCTCCATAACGGTCCAGAATCGCATCAAACCATCCACCAAAATTACTTTCCTGATATTTAAGCCTGGCAATCTCACCATCACATCCGTCAATAATGGAAGATAATTGTGCCAGTACACCACCGGCTAACAACCATTTATATCCTCCTGCAATGAAAAGTAGAGAAGCAAAAGCAGATAAGCAGAATGAAATGAATGAAATCTGATTTGGTGTAATAGAGGTTCTTAATAAATATCGGGATATAAATCTCGAAGCCAGTCGGTTAATATACCTTGATATAGGCCCGTCTTTCTGTTTACCACCTGTTTGATTCAGAAGAAACCGTTCTGCTTTTCCCAATTCATAAGGTGTATCGAGATCAATCCAGAAGTCCTCTTTTATATCAAATATCTTTACCTTTTCCTCCTGAGCCAGACATTTTATCCCTCCACTTAATGACGTATCGTTATATTCTGTTATACTTTTTTCTATTCCTTTAAAAATCCCTGATGTACAAATGAATATACCGGTATCATATCCATTATAATTAATGAGATTTTTGCCGATATTAGTAATCTTTCCATCCTTGATATCAACCTTTGTTACATCATCTTTATCAACGAGTGGATTATTTAATTGTCTGTCTACAACAAGTATTACTTCATCATCGAGAAGAGTTTTTGCTTTTAATTTATTTATCAAATCCATATTGAAAAGATGATCACCCATTACCAGGATAAAATTACCTCGAATAAACTCTTTTGCCTTCAGAACAGAAAGGCCATTACCTCTCTCCCACTCTTCATTGATTATGTGGGTAATATTAATAGAGTACTTATCTGGCAGGGTATCAAGAAATGTACGTACTTCTTTCCCATTATAGCCGGTAACAATATAAAAATCCTTTATGCTTCCCTTTATAAGAGTAACAATAATACGTTCAATTATTCTTACGCCAAGAAGTCGGATAAGTGGTTTGCTCGCACCTATATTTCTTATACGGATTCCCATTCCTGCGGCAATAATAAGGCATTTCATTAATATTATTTCCTGAATATTTAGGAGTTAATTATTTATTGTAGTAAAAATGGGGAGGTGTTATTCCTCCCCGTATTTCAAAAAGAGCTCGATTAGGTTTTCTTACCTGAAGACTTCTGCTTACCTGTTTTAGCCTGCATAGTTTTTCCCCCAGAGTTTTTTTTGGGTCTGCCACGCTTCTTAGAAGTATTCTTTTCAAAATTCTTTTCCATCATATTCCTCCATAAAAATTGTTCTAATAATTCTTATAAATACGAAGTCATTAACCTTCTCCTATAACAGAAAAACTTGCCTGTTTTACCGCATCTATAATTTCCTCAAAATCTGTTTCACAAACATCTTGTTGTCTCCTTATAGTATGATTACAATAAAGACAAAGTCCCTAAGTCAGGAACTTCGTTTTTGAAAGATCATCTTCTCGAACTTTCCTGATAGAAGCCACAAGGTTCGGGAATAAAATGTCTACATCACCATCAATGGTATATTGTGAGTCGAACTCCTCTTTACAGTCAATAAAATCGTCCAATAACCAGGGGCTTATAGGTGTAGAAGGTGTTTTTGATTATATTTCATTCGCGATAGAAAGTTTAAACGCTGCTTTTCTCCGAGCTTGCTTTTCATTTGCTGCTCGTACTATTACAATGCCATCATATGTACTTGTACTCCAATGGTAAGCATCTAGATTTATTGTTATTGGTTCCAGCTTGAATATTTTCATTTTAGATTTAACCCTTTTGGATGGATATATTAAGAATTGCCTTTCGTGACTTTATCCTTGTCAGCTGTAACTATTTTTTCAATTTCAAAGACTTCATATTCACCTTTTGATTCTTTACACTACATGGATACATCATCACCTGATTTTAGTTCCTTGAAGCTTTCAACCGTTGACAACCCTTTAAAATCTCTGACAAATATATAATTCGTACCCTTACAAATCTTTATATTAAGTTCTCCGATACCATCCTGTTTCGTCTTTATTCCAAGAGTCATCATGTCTTTTTCCTGGTCTATATTTTTTTACTCTTCCAAGTATTGTTGAGTAACTATTCTCTTCTTCCTGAGCTATAGCAAATGTAAAGAAATTTGCAAAAAGCAACAGGATGAAAATTATGAGGAAAAATAATTTATTTAATAACTTTCGGATCTTCCAAATTTCCATTATTGGTAAAGAGAAAAACGCCCTTATAATTCTGTGTTAAAATACATTGCATTTACTTTAAATCCGACGCTTTCAACAACATCCTTTAATTCATTAATATCTACTCCAAACATATCAACTTTAGTTGCTGCGCTGCTTTCCTTGTAACATGCCTTTGCATACTCTACGCCCTTACATTTCAAGATGGCATTCTTTATAGTCTCTTCACATTTAGCGCCAGTCATACCAATGATATTCATCACAACATATCCCGGCATGTGCTCTTGTTCCGAACATCCAGTAATTCGACAAACCATTGAATAGATAACTAATAGTTATTTAAGTTCATGTAAGTGTCATGTTTTAACAGCTATGTTTATCTTTAATACTTCATTTTCTATTGGTTGCGATCAGTTGTTTGAATAGTTAGTACACAAAGCGATAGTTTTGATATAAATCTCGCTGTGTTGAGTTAAAAGAGTAAACGTCTAAATCATGATTTTAGCCTGGTAATTAATTTACAATTTCTATTTAAGTCTTTAACAAAAACTGTGCCATTTAGCCACAATCATGCAAGGTCTTGATAAATAACAACTTATAAAATTGAATATATGCTTTAATTACAATAAATTTCTATTATCATTATAATAAACTACGTCAAGATGGCATAATTTGTTAGTAGTACAAATTGTTCTAAGCATTTATGGCGTATATATTAGATGATTGAGTGAAAGAGAGCCAAGATATACTTTTTACAGTAAAGTATAGTTTCCATATTTCAGATTCTCTCAGTAATATTCTGCACCCAGTAACAGTTATACTTAATTATATAAGTGCCACGTAAGATGCTTTTGTAAAAAAAGCTTGTATTTTGATAAAACATGGTGAAAGTCTTCATTCAATAAAAAGTGCCGTACATTAATCTTGCCATTTTCAAACTTTATTTACATTGCCTTATCTCTAAAACCTATATTATAATAATAGCATCGTAACAAACATGAAAGCAAAGATAACACCAAACCCAGCCTTATGAGCTAGGGTTAAACACTATACTCATTTAGCTGGGTTTGTATTTGGTGATACAAGAAACCCTAGTCGATTTTTACTTCGATAGCCTTTGGTTTGGCTTTTTCAGCCTTCGGAACCTGTAGATTCAGCATTCCATCCTTGAATGTGGCTTTGACCTTAGACTCTTCCACATTTTCGGGAAGAGTAAAGCTGCGGGTAAATGATCCATAATATCTTTCTACTCTATGGAATTTTTTACCATTCTCTTCCTTCTCCTGTTTCCTCTCACCTTTTATTGTCAAAACTCCATTGTCAACAGAGACTTTAACGTCCTCTTTTTTGACATCGGGAATCTCCGCCTTTATGACAAATTCATTATCATTCTCCACTATATCAACGCGGGGAGACCAGTCTCCGGTTGCTATCAATTCCTGGCCTCTGCTTTTTGGCCAGCCGACTGCCCTGTCATAACGGTCGAACATATCCTCAATCTCACGCCATGGATTCCATTTTATTAATGACATAATTCACCTCCTTTACCTTACGGAATACATTACTAAACAACACAGAGACAATTCCGCGCATATCTCTGTGTCTGATCACTCTAATGAATTTCTTATATGTTCTTTTCAAAATTGACCATAGCTTTTTATGTATGTGTCAAATGGTATGTTTATGTATTTTTTATCTTGTTATTCAAGTGAACTTTTTTTATAAGAAAGTATCCTGTTGAAAGAGATATTATGATAGCCGCAATTCCTATAAGTGTATATTCAGGGAGTTTTGTCAGCTCTAATGTTATGACCTTTCGTGCAACAGCTATTAACGCAATGGTAAATATTACCTCTACGTGTATCTTGTCCTCTGTTAAATACGTCTTAATCGATTCTAATAACTCGATTCCGATGAGGATCATCAGGAAGAAACCAAAAAACACAAATAACTGGTCAATATTGAGAGTCAGAAAAGGTGCTTTATACATCTCTCCCCATAGCTTCCATCCCAGTCTTAAGGTGGAAAGCAATATGACCATGATCATCATAATGATGAGAATGTATATAATTGCCTTTTCAAACAACTTGAGCTTATTGAGAATTTTACTGTTTTGTATAGTATTTACCTTTTTACCTTTTAAGATTAATTTTTTTCTGCAGAATAATTCAAAGTTTTACCTGTTTAAAACATCCAGTATATATGACTTGGAAAACCATCCAAAAAATTAACATTTTATCTACCACATGCCTTTGGTATTTCATATAAATATGTTTTTTATCAAGTAACTCTTTTATTTGATTTTTCTTTGACAAGGTTATTTTTCATCATTTTACTTCATACGTAATTGACTAAAGAACTTTAATCCTTCTTAGGCTTTTTTATCTTTACTAATTTAAGTGCCACATAATCTCCCTTCGGCCCACTGCACTTTACGGAGACAGTATCACCAGATTCCAGATCACTAATGCTCTTGACAAACACGTACTTCGTATTATCAGTTAATCTTATCTCACTCTCAATTGTGTCACCCTTCTTTGCCTTCCTTATAACAGTAATTGTTTCATTTTCATGGTCAATATTATTTAACGTGCCAATAATGGTAATGTGTTTTTCCTTTGTATCTTGCGCTATAGTTACTGTATAAGTCATTGTAAAAAAGAATAAACTTATAATTGTTAAAAATGATAATCTCTTAAGCATTTTAATCCTCCTTTACTGAAAAATTTTTTGAAAAGATAATTCTAAATACTTTTTTTTGTTAGCAATCACGTCGTTACCTTCTCTTTATAAATGTTATTGACTGAACAAATAAGGATATGGGGATGTGGTTCTTCCAATCCTCCTTTATCCGCAAGTTATATTATTCTTCTTTATGAGAAGACTTTTTTCTACTCACCTTCATCTGTACATCTTTTCTCTTGGAACTCTTTCGAGGTCCTACCTTTTTTACCTGAATTCTATTTATTAAGGTTCTTATTCATCATTTTCCTCCTAAAATTGATACTATAAATGCAGTATGCTCTTCTGCCGCCAAGCAGCAGAGAAAACTCTAAAGTTAAGCTGTTATTTTTACATCAATTTCCATTGATTTTGTTAATTCTCTCATGAATAGATTAACATCTAAAATGACGTACTTTATATTTAGATTTTCTGGTACCCCCTCCCATAATAAGCAGGGAGTACCCTATTTATTAATTATCAGTTTGCTGACATTCCTCAAATGCTTATTGAGGTACTTAGTACTTCACCTGAATATCGTCTTATTAATAATAGGCTTGATATTCAACTGAACCTGTTGGTTATTCTAAAGGTGCAAACTGTAAATCTTTCTATATAGTTACTCTTCATTTAGTTTGTAACTATAATTTTGTATAACAAAAATCGTGCCAATAGGCCTTGCATTCTATTGGCCTGCCATATAAGCACTTATAAAGACTAGAAATTGTTATTGTTGATTTAAATCTATTTCTTAGCTTAATTTGACTATGTCAATATGGCCTCTATCAATTGTATTTGTCGTATCAATTGTACAATATGACATACAACTGCAGGGTTGAAAATAAAAAACTATCATTATTTACCTATTTCAGGACCTGCCACTTTATCGAAATTAAGATTTACCTGTTAAAAAAAGGTAGAACTTTTTCCATAATTTTTTCAATCAAACACCATCTTATTAAAGAGGCCTTTTGCTGTTGAGATGATTTTGAAAGGATTTGAGAAATGGAAACAACTATTATGAGGACGACATATTTATTCCTTACAAACTATTTCATAATATTTTCTTATACAATTGCGTTATTTGCTTTCCGCTTTACAATTACTGATGTAGTGGGATTTTTCGCGTTTCTCGGCTTTTCAGTAATGTTCCAGAAACATGTTAATTAGGGATTAGGCTAAACTTCACCTGAGTTTTTACTGTCAATACGAGCATAACAATACTTAAATATACAAGTATCATAAAATATCAAATCATATCACGAACTTCTCTTCCTTCAACAAAGTTGATTTAACCATTTTTTTTGCAATCCCTCCAAAAAACACGTCAATTTGGCAGAAATTATATTTATTATATTTATAGTATGGTCATATTGGCATAGTAATTTAAATTCGAAATATTGACTTTAGAATATCAAATTAGATGTGCAACAACATAAGCCATTTATACACAACGCTATAGAAATTCCCTAAAATTTGGCATGCAATTTGAAATAACAAAAATTAAATTTAATAATTTTATCTTTTTTTAAAGAAAGGTGGGAAAAATGAGAATATACCAGTGAATTTTATACTATCAGTTCTTTTTGTGGTAGCGATCAGTATTTTTACAATTAGACCTCTGTTCTCTTCAACAGAAGTAGAATATCAGGAAGAAACATCACAAATTGAACAACAATTATCGTCTCTGGAACAATCAATAACTTTTTGGTAGTTATCAGGCTTCTGATGAAGATGATGAATATGACGGTAGTGAAGAAGAAGAAGAAGAAGAAGAAAGTGAAGAGGAGGAAAAATAAAAGTAGAAATTTTGAAATATGCACCCTGTTTATATAGCAGGGTGCATATAAAACTAACTTTTAAAATTGGAGGATTAATGTGAGTAGAACATTTAAGAAAAATATTATTCGAAAAGGTGCTTTATACATCTCTCCCCATAGCTTCCATCCCAGTCTTAAGGTGGAAAGCAATATGACCATGATCATCATAATGATGAGAATGTATATAATTGCCTTTTCAAACAACCTGAGCTTGCCTTTTCAAACAACCTGAGCTTATTGAGAATTTTACTGATTTGCATAGTATTTTTCATTTTGCCTTCTAAGATTAATTTTTTCTTAAAGAATAATGTAAAATTTATTTATTTTAAAACATCCAAGATACTGAAACATAAGTGCTTACTAAATATTTACAATTTATTTAGTACGTACCTCTTGCATTTCAGGACTAACGCTTTTTTTATCAAGTAATTCTTTTATTTTGTTTTTTAATCCAGATAAATCTGAGGATTTCATAATATAAGCATCAGCCTCCCATGATGTATAACGTTCCTTATAATCACTGAAAGCAGTATGAATAATAGCAGGGATGACTCCGTTAATCCTCTTAATCCTTCGCAAAATCTCTAACCCACCCATATCTGGCTGGTTTAGGTCCCATAATAATCAGATCAGGAGTCTGTTCCAGTACTTTTAACAGCCTCTTTACCATCTCCAGCCGCGATCACATTATTGCCTTCAAAAGTTAATTCTAATTCGTATAGTAATAGCTGATTCTTATAATCTTCTACGCAAAGTATAGTTTCCATATTTCAGATTCTCTCAGTAATATTCTGCACCCAGTAACAGTTATACTTAATTATATAAGTGCCACGTAGGATGCTTTTGTAAAAAAAGCTTGTATTTTGATAAAACATGATGAAAGTATTCATTCAATAAAGAGTGCCGTACATTAATCTTGCCATTTTCAAATACATTATCTGACAAAAGTAGTCTCAGTTTATCAAGCATGACATTGTCCTGGCCTGACTCCTCCAATAACTCTATTAACTCTTCAATAGCCAAAATACATAATACAAGAATATCTTCTTCGTTAATCATCGTGTCCTCTCTCATAATAATAGTGTTCTTTTGAGTTTAATCATCGTGCTTAACTTCTTAAGAATAGATATCTATTTTTAAATGACCTGTTGACTGAGTTAGCAGAAAGTACTCGGTAATGTTATTATCTATTTTTCCACTTGAGATTATCTTCTTTTCATGGTTTTGTTTAAATATTTTTCTGTACAAACTTATACTTTATTCTGCTTTTTGTGTAATTATTGCTTCTGTTGTAATTAACAGGCTCGCAATACTAACAGCATTTTGTAATGCAATTCGTGAAACCTTTGTTGGATCTATCACACCTGCATGAACCAAATCCTCATACTCCTCTGTCACTGCATTGAAGCCAAAGTTTTTATTGTTATTTTCCTTAACTTTCTCCACTACTACAATGCCATTAGCACCTGCATTATTAGCAATCTCTTTCAGAGGTTCATCAAACGCTTTTTTTACAATTTCAATGCCTGCCTGCTCATCGAGATCGTCCAGTTTTACCTCTTTCAAGGCAGGTAAACAACGTATATAAGCCACACCTCCGCCAGGAACTATTCCTTCCTCTACAGCAGCCCTGGTTGCATTCAAAGCATCTTCTACTCTGGCCTTTTTCTCTTTCATCTCAGCCTCTGTTGTTGCGCCAACCTGAATCAATGCAACTCCACCGGTTAATTTCCCGAGGCGCTCTTCTAATTTCTCACGATCATAGTCAGAAGTAGTATTCTTAATCTCCTGGCGAATCTGCTCGATCCTGCCTTGAATTATATCACTTCCACCTTTTCCGCCAACAATCGTGGTGTTTTCCTTATCAATGATCACCTTTGCTGCCTCACCGAGATTGCCTATTTCTGTCTTTTCCAGCTTAAAACCCGCTTCTTCAGAAATCACCTTTCCTCCGGTAAGTATGGCAATATCTTCTAACATAGCTTTGCGCCTGTCACCGAAACCAGGAGCCTTAACAGCCGCCACCTTTAAAGTGCCTCTAATCTGGTTTATTACTAATGTAGCCAATGCATCACCTTCAATATCCTCAGCAATAATAAGTAAGGGTTTGCCAGCATGAGAGACTTTTTCCAGTATTGGAAGGAAGCTTCTTGCTGAACTTATCTTTTTATCAAAGATCATGATCTTTGGATCTTTTAACTCAGCTTCCATAGTAGCTACATCAGTAACAAAATATGGTGAAAGGTAGCCTTTATCAAACTGTAATCCCTCAATAGTCTCTAGAATCGTATCCCTGCTCTTTGATTCTTCAACTGTAATAACACCATCCTTTCCAACCTTTTCCATTGCTTCTGCAATTAAATTACCAATTTCCGAATCATTATTAGCTGATATCGTCCCAATCTGTGCTATCTCTTTCTTTCCCCTGGTTGGAATTGAGAGCTTTGCCAGCTCCTTTACTGCTACATTAACTGCCTTCTCAATGCCCCTTTTAACACCCATTGGGTTAAAACCGGCAGCAACTCTCTTTAAACCTTCACGGAAAATTGCTTGTGCCAGTACTGTCGCAGTTGTTGTACCATCACCAGCAATGTCACTTGTCTTTGCTGCCACCTCTCTTACCATCTGAGCACCTGTATTTTCAAATTGGTCTGGAAGTTCAATCTCTTTTGCCACGGTAACGCCATCTTTAGTAACAATGGGTGAACCAAAGTTCTTATCGATAAGAACGTTACGTCCCTTAGGTCCTAATGTGACCTTTACTGCATTGGCAAGCTGGTCTACACCCGATTTCAAAGAATCTCTTGCCATTTCATTAAACTGTAATACTTTTCCCATAATTTTTTACACTCCTGAATAATAAAATAAATACCCTTTATCTGTATCTCCATCCTTTTAGTGCTCATTATTCATATTTTTTAATATTCACATTTTTCGGTTAAAAGATTTTTGTTAAATACTGTATTCAGGCATCTTGATGATTTTGTTACCGTTTTCATCTTTCACCCCTTTTAGAATCGCCTGCTTCGAGGATTTAATAACTTGTTACCTTTTTGTACTCCAGTAACTCATCATATACATCTCTATATTTTCGATAAGCGGAGATTATTTTGGCTTTTTTACTATTTTTTTTAGTTTGTTTTTCTTTCTGAATAATATTTTTCTTAAACGTTCTGCTCACATTAATCCTCCTATTTTGAATGATTGTTTCGCATGCACCCTGCTTTAGAAACAGGGTGCATTTTTCTTTCTTTATTATTCTTTGTCTTCATCATCTTGGCCTTCGTCATCGCCTTTATCTTCATCCTCATCTTCGTCTTCACTCTCATCGTCTTCTTCATAGACATTATAGTCTTCAGATGAATATGATTCTGTAAGAGAAGCCAACTGTTCATCAGATAGTTGTGTTTCATCCTGATGTTCTTCTCCTGTTGAAGAGTACAGAGGTTTCGTAGTAAAAAAGCTAATCGCAACCACAAAAAGAACGGTCAATATAAAGTTTACTGATGATATTCTCATTCTTCCCACCTTTCTTTAAAAAAAGATAAAATTATTAAATTCAATTTTTATTATATCAAACTGCATGCCAAATTCTAACAAATCATATGCCATTGATAACAAACAACTTACTGATTTGGTACCAAGATTTATTTGTTTAAATTCAATATTTTTAAATATAATAGTAATGTTATTTTGGCCATATATCACAACTTATTAAATCTTATATACGCCATAATGACGTATTTTTGTTAGGGGTTGCAAAAAAGTATGGTTAAATTAACTTTGTTGAAGAAGAGAAGTTCGTGATATGATTTGATATTTTATGATACTTGTATATTAAGTATTGTTTTGCTCGTATTGACCATAAAAACTCAGGTGACGTTCAGCCTAAACCCTAATTAAGATTAACATGTTTCTGGAACATTACTGCAAAGCTGAGAAACGCAAAAAATCCCACCACATCAGTAATTGTAGTTAAGATAATACTTGATGACTGGGCAGGATCAACACCAAGCTTTTTCATTATAATTGGAATGGCTGCACCGGCTAAACCTGCTGCAATCAGATTTACTATCATTCCCAGGCCGATTACAACTCCTAAAAAAGAACTCCCCTGCCATTGCCAGGCAATAACACCAGTTACCAGGCCAATAATTATTCCGTTAAGCGCACCCAGGTAAGCTTCCTTTAAAAGTAAACTTTTAAATCTGCCTTTTGGGATTTCCCGCATGACCAACCCTCTCATAACAACAGCAAGGGTCTGTGCTCCCGCGTTACCACCCTGTCCTGCAACTACCGGTAAAAAAATTGCTAATGCAGTTATCTGATGGATAATATCCTCAAAAATGGAAACTACACCTGCTGCTGTAAAAGCTGTTATAAGGTTAATATGAAGCCATGGCAGACGTCTGCCAAGTGAAAACCACATGGACGAGAATGTCCTTTCCTCTGGCGCCACTCCAACCATCTTCTGAATATCTTCAGCAACATCCTCCTGAGCCTCCATAATCAACTTTTCTGCCCGCACAATTCCGAGAAGATGGTTCTGGCTATCCACAACAGGTGCGGCAGAGTACTTCTGCACTTTTAAATCATTGGCAACATCCTCTCTACTGGAAAAGCTATCAATAGAATAAACTTCCGTTTTCATGATTGATCTCAACGTAACATCTTTTGACGCTGCAATCAGGTCAAACATTCTTAATACTCCAACTAAACGGGTTTCACTATCTACTACATAGGCATATGAGAATGTTGTTTTCCTGCGTGCCATAGCTTTAATCTTATTAATAGCGTCTTTTATCTTTATATCAGCATGAAATGAAAGATAATCTCTGCTCATAATACGTCCGGCACTGTCCTCAGGAAAGGTAAGCAGGTCTCTGATGAGTTTCTTTTTCTTTGTAGGAGTTTTTTCCAGTAGATCATTTCTTAACTCCTCCGGTAAGCTAAGAATTATATCACTGATTTTCTGTAGATCGAAATCACCAATAATCTTTTCAAGAAATTCAGATGGTAACTGTATTAAAAGAGAAGCTACAAGGCTTGGTGACAAAACTGAGATTACTTTTGCAGATATAGCATGAGGAAGAACTTTCATGACGTTCAATATTTCAGTCTCATCCAATCCCTCCATTATTCTCGCCAGTTTTTCATAATCGTCCTCAACCAACTTTCTGATAACTGATAATAGTAGTTCACGATCTGACATTAGTTATTCTTTTCGTCCTCACAAAAGGCTGAAAAACAAAGGTTAAACACATTATATTCTTACAGTAAATATGCCTTTAAACATTTCTTAGTCATATTCTCAAGATTTCACTATTTATTTTTTTTTCTGAACAGCTGATCATTAGATTCTTTCGCAAAGCTGTCAGAAGTTTTGATATGAAGATCACGTTGAGGAAAGGCAATTTCAATACCTGCTTCTTTAAATCTGCTGTGTATAGCGGAATGAAGTTCATGAATAGTTGCCAGTCGCTTATCAAGGTTAGGTAGATAACAACGTAACGACATATTCAATGTACTGTCGTCAAATTTTTGGAAGATAGCAATGGGAGACGGATCTTCCATTACCCCGGGATGTTCATGCGCTATTGACAAAAGCAGTTCACGTGCCATCTCCACATCAGATCCATAAGCAATACCAACATCAACGGTAATCCTATTAATGCTGTTAGAAAGTGTCCAGTTAAGAATACGTCCGGTAATGAATTCCTTATTTGGTACTACGAATTCTTTACGGTCCCAACTGGTAATTGTTGTGGCACGTATCCTGATTTTGGTTACTTTTCCTGATACATCAGAAACTGTAACGATATCACCTACTCGTATAGGACGTTCTATAAAAAGTAGAATACCGCTCACAAAGTTTGCCACTACTTCCTGTAAACCAAATCCGAGTCCAACGCTTAAGGCCGCAAATATCCATCCAAATTGCGACCAGTTCACACCAAGAATATTAATGATCGATATTAAACCTATCGTAATCATGATATATTGGCTAATCGATGTAATAGCGTAGCGGCTTCCTGCCTGTATTGGCAGATTTTGAAGAATTGTAATTTCAAGGACACCTGGCAAATTTTTTGCAGCAACAGTTGTAATGATTCCAGCAACAAGACAGAGCAACAAATGAAATAAAGTCGTCCATTGCTGAGCTGTTTCACCGTTTACTACTACGGAGTGTTGCCATAGTTTGATGTTATGGAGAAAATTAAGAGCAGGTAAAATAGTAGTCCAGATCATCCAGAATCCAATTACAATTAAAAAACCTATAAAAAACCTGAGTAAGTTTCTTGTTTGTTCTTTTACTTCTGCAAGATCAACAACAGGCTCTTCTAAATGTGGTAAGGTTTCTTCTTTTGTTTCAACCGTCTCTTCTTTTGTGGCCTTTTCTGCTGCGGCTTTTCTCCTTTCAAGTGCCTGTTCTAATGCAAGTTTTCGCTCCCTGATGTAAAACCACCTGATACCTAAATAATAAGCAATGATTGCTCCATACAATATCCAGAGGGTTTGTAGTAACTTAAAACCTAATTGATAGGCAACATAGTAATATCCAAATACAGTCAACACCGCTAACGATATTGGCAATAGTATAGCAGCAGGGTACCAGAGCCACTTCAAGCGATGCAACCAACCATTAGGATTAGAGAACATTATGTTTGCAAAAATACCTCGTTTGGGACGAATTACTCTTTTCACAAAAACTGCGAAGGCAGCTGTTGCTATTATGAAACATAATCTTCCCAGACTGTCACGGTAATTATTATTGTTTTGATATTCTACCATGGTTACGAAAAAACAGGTTATAGACACAATCACAAGAAGCCAAAACAGATTATTACGAAGAATTTTTAAAGTGGTTTTTTTCCACCTGAAGTGAGTTTCACCGAGACCTTTTTTATAGCAAATTACCCTGAAGAACTGAAAACTCAGAATGAACCAACTGACAAAAAGCAATCCATATCCTACCGCTTTAACAAATTCCACAGTTCCTCCCATCTTCAATAGTTGCCACGAAATAAATCCAAGTATGAACGGAAAAGGAATAGCTGATAATATTGATATTAATAAGGCAAAAATGGTATGTTTAAAATTATCTGTGGAAATTTTACCAATGTTATCGGAAATAACTTCTAACTTATTCTTCAGCTTTATTCGTATAGAAAATAGCCACAATGTTATCAATAAAGTTATTCCTGATAATACAGGTGAATGAATAAAAATATTAATAAAGGCAACTCCCAATTCATTCCAATTTTTCGGTGAGAATAACCAGTTAAATGAACTGATAAGTTTATGCCATGTTAACGTACTAAAGGCTGGTGAACTGGGTACCCACATTAACTTTTCGTCAATAAAAGAAGCATAGATCTGAACGTTTTCTATGTATTGATTCAGCTCGAAATGATATTTACCAAGTGATTTAAGCAGGCTTCCATAGGACGAGTCTAACTTACTTAAAAGTTCACTTTTTTTAGTCAAAAGCTCTGTAATTTCATTTTCAATATCCTGCCTGTTTTTTTCAGAAACAGGCTCTTGTACTTTTTCTTTCATAATACGGGCTACTTCTTGATGAATATTACTTATTGACTTGATTTGCTCGTCTAACCTGAATCGTCTCAATCTTACCGAAACAATTTTCTCCCCTATTTCCTTATTGATTCTTTTCATGTCACCTATATCAGGTAATCTTCGCCGTTGATCTAACATAATTTGGACAAGGGCTTCATCTACCCTACCTGCAATTTCGATTTGCTTGTTTGCGTTTTCATAATCAAGTTTGAGGTGTTCAAGATTATCACTGAGTGATGTCTGTTGTGGAGCAAGATTACTAATGTACTGAGCAACATCTGTTAACTCAGTTGTATATCTTGTGTTTTCTTCTGCCAGTTCTTTTACCGCAGGATGCTTACCTATGGCTTTTTGTTTAGCCATTTCAGCATCTAATTGGGCTTGTTTAACTTCTTTTTCACGAAGTTGGTTTACCATATCCTCAAGGGTTGTTACTATATTATCTGCATTTGATACCTTTATATTTAAATCGTCACGTTTGACAACCAGTAATTCTCGCTTCAAATCATGGCTCTGTAATTCTTGTTCGAGCTTGGTGATTTCATTAAAACTCGATTTTTGTCTTGCTTGCAGCAGTGTTATTTGTGCATTAAATTCTATTGGTATCTCATCTTCAGGTGGACTTACTTTAAGTGCCTGTGTATATTCTTCATGTTTCTGTCTTGCCTCATTTATTTCATTCTGAACTTTTTCTGGACGAATCTGAAATTTTTGTATTTCTCCATCTATACTTGATAGTTTATTTTCCATTTCAAGCAGGTTTGCCTGTTCTTTATTAAGTCGTAATTCCAATTCCTTGGACGTGGTATATTCTGATATGTCAACAGGCAGAGGTTTATCTTTGACATCAGATTTTTGGGCCTGCTGTAATTTTTCCCGGATTTTTTTGATTTTATCAGGAGTGACTTCGATATAATGCTTTAAATCTTCTGCTTCTTTTTTATGCTGCTCAGATAATGCAAGATGATATAATGCTGCGCGATACTGATTAAGCAATTTTGTACGAATAGTTTCTTCAAGCTCTTTATTGCCTTCAACTTCAGTTATAAGTGTTTTAACTTTGTGGATACTCAGTTCTTCTGTGGTGTGTGAAGTGGAAATATCAACTGGTTCGGATGATGGACTTTTTTGCTGGGCTTCTAGACTTGAATTACCACAACTCAGTTCAATAGCAATTAGAAAAGTTAACAATATTAACTGATGTATATTTTTCTTCATAGATATTTTATGAATTTGAATCTTAAATATGTAAAGCTGACAAATTAATATAATGATAATGTTGATATAAATATTAATGCAATTTGCGTTGTCTTAGCTTTTGACAATGAGAACAGAACTTTTGCTATAGGTAATTACTTTTCTTGCGACACTGCCAAGGTGAAAACGCTTATTTCCCGTAAGACCCTTTGATCCAATAACTACAAGATTAACTTTTCGACGATCAGCTGTGTCAATAATCATTTCTGCAGGATATCCCTCAACACATAGAGCATTCGACATAAACGCCACTTTACGCATCTCTTTAAGATGTTTGCTTTCCATAGTCTCAAAGCCAAATTGTGGAATGATAGCAGGATAGTTTAAGACAACAAGAAGAGTGGTGCTTAATTCTTTTGTCAGAAAATGGGATTTTATAAACATCACTGCCGCATCGGAATAACCAGATCCATCCTTTGCTAAAAGGATTTTCTTAAAATTACGTATTCTTTTCTTTACGATTAGAACAGAACACGGAGCATAGGTAGCTACTTTCTGGGACACTCCACCTAACAAGAAAGATTGTGTTCTGCTTAATCCTCGTGAACCCAGAATAATCAAGTCTGCCTTCGCTCTTGTTGACTTTTTTATAATCGTATCAGATACATGTCCTTTTTCGACTGTGGACTTTACGTCATCCCATCTTGTTTTAAGTTTTTCTACTATACGAGTAGTCTGTTTTTCAGCAGCCAGAATATCTTTATCAGTTTTTTCCTGTAACGCATCTTTATAGAGTTTGCGATATACAGAGTCTAGACAGGGTGGAATATGTTTGCCCTCAGATATTACGTGTAATACTTTAATTTGAGGTTTTTCTGCCAGTGGTATCTTCAATAGAAAATCTACTGTCCATTCTGAATGTTTAGAGCCGTCAATAGCTAAAATAATTTTCATGAGTTACATAAAAAAGAAGTTTAACATTAGATTCTTTATTTCATATTACCGAACCAGATCACTTCATTTCCAAGAATGACGTCAAAAGAGATGAAAAAATTATCTTCCTGTTAATCAAGGAACATATCCAAAGGGATAGTGTATGAAATTCCTCCCAGCAAGTCTCCTCGCTTATTATCTGGATGACAAATAGTACAGCCGTCTGTAACTATAGAGAGACTCGTAGCTGCATTATAATAATACTCACCTCCAGCTTTTTCTACTTTTTCATAGAATGAATTTCCATATATGAATGATTCGACTGCATCTCTTTCAAATTTTGTCTTTGGAGTATTCTCAGGGTTGTGTGGAGTGCCGGTTGCGTCAAGCAATCTCGCTTTATACCACCCTCTTGCACCCATCTTCTCAAAAACCTTCTTTGACACCGTTAAAGCAGAAAACATGGTATTGTCTTTCACATATTCGTCTGTAATAAGAATTATAAAAGATTTGTACATCTCGTCCAGCATTTTTACCGTCTGCCTTGCCCTCTTAACGGCCTTTTCTATCTCAATATCTTCTGGTTTCATATAGAAATCATGCTGCATTTCTCTGGCAGATAAATTGAGATAGAAAGAATTCAATATTATTGTACAGATAAAACAAATTTTCAGAAACTTTCTCATCATAACGGCCCTACCAAAGAAAATGATCTTTTGTATTAAGATTTACTATTTGATAATCAGTTCATCACTGTTAATTTAATAGTATTCTTTCACATAAGAAATAAAAAAAACTATGGGGTATCAAAAAACATCGTAAAGTCATTTTACAATTTTTTTGATACCCCATAGGCGATGCAGAAAATCCAGTTTCTCTTTTTTTAAAACTATTTATTTTTCAGTCTCATGAGCGCTTTCTTTTGTAGACTCGGCAGGCTTTTCAATTTCCTGGTCTACTTTCTCCGTAATAACTTTTCCACATCCGATCATCCCAAATACAAAACAGGCAACAGTACAAAGTAAGAGTATTTTTTTTCGTAAAGAAATCATGATATTCTCCTTTCTAAATATTAGTTACGGGAATTAAAAGATTGGATGATAACGTATCCCCGTCTGACGTTCCCATCCAGTTTGAAACCTCTTTCATGCAAAAAAATCCACCAAGCAATATTACTGTTATACTTACGCAGGTTCTCCACAAAGTGTAGACTAAAGTGCAGATTAAATATATTTACCGTAAACGTATTTCAGCGGCCATTCCCATTTATCAAAGAATTGTGTGGCCTGGCAATAATACGTTCCTGTGCGGCTTCCAGAATTAACCGAAGTAAGTCCGCATAACGAAGTTTGTCAAATCCAGCCATATAGTTGAGTTTGCCATCCCAACACCATCCCGGGTTCGGATTAACCTCCAGGAGCTTGATCTGACCACCAGCATCAGTTCTGAAATCAAACCTTGCATAATCACGACATCCCAGACGTTCAAAAAGCATCATAGAGTGATCTATAAGTGTCCTCTCTTTTGTCTCAGACAGGTTCGCCCTGGTATACCTGATGGATTTCCAGTATGCGGAATTCGGATCCCACTTCGATTCATAACCAAGAATTCGTGGTAAATCCGATGGCAAATCACTGTAATCTACTTCCAGGATTGGCAGAAACCGTACCGTTAACCCTGGATTCCCGATTATTCCAACACTGTATTCGGTACCCTCAAGGAATTCCTGCACAAGGATCGAACGACCAGGAAGATTGTGATTTAGCATGTTAATATACTCAATAAGCTCCTCAGGATTATAAACAACAGCATCCTTTGTAATACCGATACTGCTGTCACCCTTATTTGGTTTTACGAGCGCAGGAAATATTGCCGGTATGGTAGCCGACTGATCTGCAGGTGTGTAAAATGTTTCAAGCGGAACCGGGATATCGAGTGTTTCCGCGATAGACCGGACAAAAGATTTATTATAACATGTACCTAAACATGTAGGGCCCGCACCCGAATATGGAATTGATAACAAATCCAGATACGCCGGAACATGAAGCTCATGAAATGCATTATTATTAAATCCCTCATCACAAAGATTAAGGACAAATTCCGGTGGTCTGGATCTAAGCTGTCCAAGAAGAGAGGCGTGATTGTCCACATATTCTAATTTGTAACCTTCAATTTCAGACAGAGCGCGTTTCAGGCGATTTATTGTCTCAAAATCTTCAGGATTGAAATGTCCATCTAGTTTCACGTCATCAGGTAATCGTGGATCCCCCATTAAAACGGTAATATTGGGAAATGGAATTCGTCTGGTATATGAAACCTTAGCAGATCTGGATGTTGAAGCAGTAATAAGTAATCTCCGTGCCATCATCCCCAGGTCCTGGTTACGTACAGATCCTGTCTGCAGTTCGCAGTGAAAACGTATAGATTCAAAACCGGATTTTTCAAGGAGAGCGCTAATAGTCTCCTTGTCGTATAACCGTTCGGCATAAAACTGATCTGCAATTACTCCCCGTTCCGCATGCGTAACTACCTCACGTGATATAAGACGCTGTCTGTCCTTTGATAGTGATCGCTCTCTGCAGACAAAATGGAGCTGGTCGATCCATTCCCATGAACGAGCTTCAAAATTATTTCTCATCCACTCACCCTCGGTAATATCGAGAACGAGTGTCCCGCCAGGTATAAGCACTCTCCTGCAAGCTTTCAGGATATCAAGGTCGTCATCTTCCCTCTCAAAGTAACCGAAGGAGTTACCGAGTATCAATACTGTATTGTAAAATAAAGCCTGCATCTTGAATTGACGCGCATCACCCTCTCGAAAAATTATGTTCAGGTTTCTCTTTCTTGCCCTGTGACGTGCCAGCCTGATAAGGTAACGTGACCTGTCCAGACCGACAACATGGTTAAAGCCTCTCCTTGCAAGTTCAAGACTGTGTCTACCCTGACCGCAACATAGGTCGAGAATTTTGTCATTGGCTTCCAATCCTGATACCTTAATTATAGTGTCTATTTCAAGGATTGTATTCTGATCATTCTCTACAACATCACCGTCTGTTTTAAGGTAAACAGAGTTAAAAAGTGTACGCCACCATTCAGAAGGGATATGACGTTCCAAATCCTGTACAGGACCAAGAGTACGTTTTTCAATATGAATTATATTTTTCTTTTTTGACGGCATATTCAGGCAATCGATTAAAGTATTTATTGTAAATAATATCTATGTACTGATCCTAATTACTGTACAATAACAGTTAACGGTTCAAGGTTTGATTTATGTCAACGTTTATATACATAATGCTTATGAATTGTCTGATTTATTTTGCGAAAAAAAGAGTGAGATGAACAATTAAACTCTTTACTCTACTAATACGTTAAGAAGTGTTTAAAGAAAAGATATGGGTAAAGGAGTGTTATTTTACACCCTTCCCATATCCAGAATATCAGGTTAGTTTTTTTTCTTTGAGGGTTTCTTTTTGGTCGATTTCACCTGTTCATTTTCTGTCTTTAAGCTTTTAGACTTACCGCTTTTTTTTGTATTACTATTTTTGAAATTCTTGTTGACCATTATATTCCTCCATGTAAGATTGTAAAAATATCCTTGAAGATGCAAAAGAAATTACTCTTCCTCAATAACTTTATATCCAGCTTTTTCTACAGCACCTATAATTTCGTTAGCGTCCATTTTTCTGTTATCTGCTTCTATAACCGTATAACCATCCTCATGACTGGTAGATACATCATGGACTCCTGCACACTTTAAAAGTGCGTCTTTCACTTTAACTTCGCAATTTGTGCTGGTCATGCCTTTAACGTAAAATCCATACTCTTCTATGTCTTCTTCAATGTTAATGTTTTCTTCAGAAAGCTCCTGCTGATCAGATATATGTATTATATAGGATTGTGTAGTGTCACTATAGTTTTCTAACTGAGGTTCTGCTGTTACATAAGAAACGCTTATAGCAATTCCAATCATAATAGAAACAAGCGAAAAAAATCCGAAATTTATGTACTTGTGCTTAAACATAAGATTTCTCCTTTTTGTTAAAGTTATAAAGAAAGTTAATATAAAATCAAAAACCACAAAAAAATACTTATGATACCGCTATCGATTTATTTACATCCTTTCTGAATTAATTCGATACCAGCATCTAATTTCTTTGAATCTGTATTCTTTTCTTTTTCTGAATCCTTCTTTGTTGCTGATTTGTTTTCATCAATCTTCTTATTAAAGTTTTTTCCCATCTGTGACCTCCTAAATAAATATTAAATGTTAAATGTGTGGAGCTCCCTCCTGAAAGGGAGTTCCACTTTTATGAATTATCAGTTTGCGTTACTTCCAAGCATTCTTCTTAGAGAGCTTATTATTCCTTTTTGAATATCATTAAAGGTTGATATTCAGCAGGAACCAAATCTTTCTTGATAAGGTGCAAACTGTCTATCGTTTGGACCTGAATTACCTCACAATATCAGCTATAGGGTTTAAAAAATGATTTATTTCATTGTTTGATCCTGAATTATGGTGTTTGTTGATTTTGTGTAAAGGATTAAAAAAGTTAGTAATTTTTCTGCTTACACTTAGTACTGGTTCTGTAATATAAAAAGCTTCCGGGTCAAGCATTTTAACTGTTTGAACAACCTTTCTTAATTCCCTTTTTCTGCAGATAATACTCAGCTCGGTTATTGCACCATGCTCTCCTTCACCATCAAAAGTAGTTACAGAAAAACCTGTTTGTCGAATTTTATCTGCTATCTCTTTCCCCTCATCCCGAACAAATATTTTTAATACCAGATGCCCTAACGCAATCTTTTTATCCAAAAGTATACCAACGGCGTTGCCTGCAGAAAAACCGAGAGCAAAGAATAGTCCGAGTAGTGGCCTATCTGATATTTCATTGAGTACCTTTGCGATTATTACCAGCCACAGGCTTACTTCTATAAAACCCAGAACAAAAGCAAGAAAAGTTCTACCCGATACAATAGCCAGCAACCTGACTGTACCAACAGAAACGTCTACAATCCTCGCAGCAAAAATAAGGAGTCCTGTTAAAAAAGTTTCTATATCAAAAATTACTTCCATAAACCTTTAAATCCTTAATATTGCAAGAATTGATATCAAAAAATATGTGATTAGTTTTATCGTCAAAACCATCTATACAGAATTTCTCTAAATAACATTAGCCTTTGTTAGAATCTTTATCTTTTTAACTCGAACAACCTCATAATTACATAAAAACAGCAAATTAACACATGATGAACATACAATAGAGACCTCTTCATAATATTTTGGATTGAATTCGGACCTTTTCAATTATGTTGAATTTGGTTTAATCAAAGCACTTGGAACTACTTTGCAATTATTTAATTTATTAATGACTAATTATACTTTATCAAAAAACATGCCAAACAGACTCTCTCCGTAATACTTTGATATATATATGCTTATAAATCTATAAACTTATTTTTGTTGCTTTAAGTTTATAGTTTTGCTTAATTTAACTATGTCAATTTGGCCTCAATAATGAAGATTCAATATTTTAAGTGAATAATATGACATGCTCTCTCGTGGTCTTAAATAAAAAAGTATCAATATTTACCTATTTCAGGAAGACAAAAAATGCAAATTAATATTCTTACTGTTTCTGAAAAAGAAAAACCGGAATGGAAAAAGATAATCAGTTATTTGAAAAGGAAAAAAATAAATGTTTACAGGGCTAATTCCGTAAATGAGGTTTATTCAATACTGAAAAGTAATCCCATTAATATTATTCTTTCTGATTTTCACATATTAAAAATTAAGACATCAACTTTTCTTAAAAAGATAAAAAAAATAAAACCTGATGTAGAGTTGATTTTCCTTTCAGAAAGCGCAACGCTTACAAATGCTATTGATGCTATGAAAGATGGCGCTTACGACTTTTATGAACTTCCTGTGAAACCTCGACTTTTAACCACAGTAATAGAAAAAGCAATTGAAAAACAGCTACTCTTTCTTGAAAAGGTTGAACTTGAGAAAAAGGTAAAAGGGATGTTCAGTTTCGGAGATATACATGGAAGAAGTAAGCCGATGCAGTATGTCATTAATTTGATCAGTTCTGTAGCGTCAAAAAATCCTAATGTACTTATTACAGGAGAAACCGGAACAGGGAAGGAAATGGTGGCAAAAGCCATTCACTACAATAGTCCACGTGCGTCAAAGCCATTCATTAAGGTAAACTGTGGTGCTTTCAATGAAGGGGTACTTGAGTCAGAATTATTCGGGCATGAGAAAGGTGCTTTTACCGGTGCGATTATAAAAAGGATCGGAAGATTTGAACTTGCCAATGAGGGTACAATTTTTCTCGATGAAATTGGTGATATGTCTTTAAGCACACAGATTAAGCTTCTCAGGGTACTACAGGAGAAAGAGTTTGAGCGGGTTGGTGGGAATGAGACGATAAATGTAAATATCAGAGTTCTGGCTGCAACAAACCAGGATCTTAAGAAGCTGATAGAAGAAAAAAAATTCAGGGAAGACCTTTTTTACAGATTGAATATTGTACATATTGAAATTCCTCCTCTAAGAGATAGAAAGGAGGATATTCCTCTTCTTGTCAGTCATTTTATTAATAGCTTTAATGAAGAAAAAGGTTATCAAATTAAAGGAATCAATAAAAATGCAATGCAATTACTTTTAAATTATACATGGCCCGGAAATGTGAGAGAGCTTGAAAATGCAGTTGAAGCTGCTATGGCCCTGGCGCCGGGAGACGTAATTGAGGCAAAATTCCTTCCATCCTTCCTCTTCCTTACTCAACCGCAACATGCCGATTTTTTCCAGATTCCTCAACACTTTACTCTCCGGGAAGCAGAACAGGAAATAATCAGGTTTACCCTGGAAAAAACAAAAGGTAATAAATCCAAGGCCGCAAGATTACTTGGGATCGGCTTAAGAACACTCCAGAGGAAGGTTATTGAAACAAAAAATTATTCCTAACCATAAGTTGAATATTTGTGAATGCGTTGACAAAATCAGTAGCCTCAGTTTTGATGAAGTCTAGTTTAGCCCCTTTATAATCTAAGATTTGTTATGAGATTAGAAAGATTTTTTCTGTATCTGAGCAAGAGGCAAGATAAGACCCTTTTCGATCACCAATCAAAAACTCAGTGGCAAGAAAACGACAAGACCACTGTAGTCAAAACGCAGTCAACTCAAGCGTAACAAGTGGGACTCCACAGGATTCAACAGGTAAGAAACAAAATCATAAGTTATTGATGGTTATTGTGATAGCGACATAACAAACACTAATTCAGGCAGTTGTGATTTGTTTTCCATTCTGTAAATTTATGAAATATATTCATATTGCCAACGCAAATAAATACCAGTACATTAAGATTGCAAATCAAAACAATGAGTAAATCATACTCCCCATTTGTGCCATAAACACAAGCAAACCAAAGTAGTTTAAACTAAACCAAAAATGCTACGCCTTCTTTTCTTTGCTCGACAATTAAGTGGGTCACTGGTTAAATTTCTCCTAACAATCTTCTAACAAGTCAACAGAAAACAGTAGAAAACAGCAAGTAAGACCTTACTATCGAATAGATATAAGACCATTGATAATAAGGCATTACTTATTTCTGTTTATTTCAGGTTTTACCTCTAATGTGGTTCATAACCCGGAGGTTGCAGGTTCATACCCTGTCCCCGCTATCAACCAATAGGGCCCTTTGATTGTTACAACATTAAAAACTGGTGCACGACCTCTTATAAGTACAAGTTATGTAAATGTGGAATAATAGTCTGGCGAGTGTTTGTTAGTGAAATTACAACTTTTTTAGAAATTCATCTAAAGATATACGAGCTTGTTTAAGTATATGAGAAAGTGTTGACCGCTTAATTGGTTTGTGTGCCGGAACTATTATTTTCAACACCTCATCCGTTGAACGCTTTTGTAATCTTATATGAGAGCCTCGTTGACGAACAATTACCCATCCGTCACGTTGTAATGCCTTAATTACCTTATTATAATTCAGGCTGGGAACTTTGCTCATATTGCTAATTCAAATTCTTCTGCATTAGAAACAGTCAAGACATCATCCTCAACAGGTTCCAAATAAAGTTCAATTGCTTCTCTTATATTTTTAATAGCCTCCTCCTTTGTCTCTCCCTCGGAAATACACCCAGGCAATGAAGGTACGATCACAGTATACCCTCCTTCTTCACTTGGTTGAAGATAAATCTTAAGCTTCATTTCAATGACCTCCTTGTATTATTCTAAATCTCTAGCTTATTCTTCTTTATGCGGATGCTTAAGAATTTCGTATCACCAAGTTTCTTAGACTAATTCCACATATTTAGTTATATTCAGTCTTACTTAAAGCAGTTAGTATTATCTTATTAGTCGGTCTTGTCAATAACTAAAATAAACACACCTTAAATCCTATCTGATTTCCGTAATTAAACTGAGAGAAAACTTATACAGCCTTTAGCAGGCATGTTCTTACTTAATTCAAAAAAACACTACATTTTACTGTAGTCAAATTGTAGTCAAAACGTAGTCAAGCCGGCAGTATTCAGCCGGACTCCACAGGAAGCAACAGGAAAAGATTAAAGTTATAAGCCATTGACAGTTAGTGTGATAGCAACATAACAGACATCAAATCAAGCAGTTATGAAAATTATTAAAAATGGTCTTTTTACGTCTCTTAATCAGTGGGTCGAAGGTTCGATTACTTCAGGGCGCACCATTACCCCCCCCCCAAGAAGATTTACGAATGCAGATTTTTGGCGGGCCTGCCCCTTATTCTTTTAAATCACCAGAAACATGCAGTCAAGGGGAGATTTGATCCCTTTTCTTCACAATCCCTTCTTACCCTCCCTTGCCTCTTGATAAGCCTTTAAAAACCTATCCTTATACTTCACATTAGGTGGTACAGTTATAACATTAGCATAACCAGCCTTAATTATCTCCTCATTTAACATCTTACCATTTGCAAGATACACATAACCTAACAATCTTCCGTATTTATCCCTTTCTTGAATATCAAACTCTATCTTTATATTATCGTCTGCCTTAACCAAGCCCTCAACATATTCCATTGCTATCTTGCCCATTTCAATAATAGTTTCTATATCTTTTCCACTTTTCTTTGCATCCCACTTAGCCTTCTTATTATCTTTACTCTCTGGTGTGTCTATGCCTATAAGTCTCAAACTCTCCTTTTGCCCTTTGTAGTCTATCTTTAAATTGTCTCCATCTATAATTGAAATAATCTTAGTAGTGAACTGATTATGTGACAATGGTAACGGTTTAGATTCAAACTTATTGCGGAAATGATACTCATTAGTTTTTTTCTTATTAAAGTAATTCTGTGGCGAATACTTTGCCTCACCAGAAATTATTTGATTTACGGAGGATAAATCTGCTTCCATTTTCTTAATAATCATTTCCCCTCTGGCTAAGCTCTCCAGCAATTTCCTATTAAGCTGTCTATTTTTCTTAAATTCTTCCGAATATTGCCTGGAACTTTTCGGTATACCAGGTGGGCCTCCCGAAAATATCTCAGAGAAAATACAAAGTCCAATAAAACAGCAAGCTAGAAATATGCAATAACCTAGTTCTGAGCTAAAGAAAAAACAGAATAATTTTTTCATTACGATTCTCCAAACTATTTTTTTTATAATGTGTAATCAGTCTAATGCCGGATTCGAGGACTAATGATTTGTTCCGCCTCGGTCTAAGCAAACAAGCCATTATAAAGTTATTAGGTATCATAGAATGTTATCCAGAAAAGCTAGATTGCTGCTTTATGAAGCAACAGTGTGAGAGTCCATCTATTTGCATCCCTTCAAAACAAACTTATTTATGAAAAGTATATTCACTAGTCGAAGGTATATATACCTATAGGAAATTCTTTCTGTTCATCACTACCGCCTCCACCTCCTTGTGACGGTTTTTCTGCATCTGTTACCTTTAGATTTACTTTCTTTTGGTCTGTTACTTGTTCGATACTTGGTAAGGACAAATACGCAAGGTAACCCCAACCTAAAGCTGTTACCATTAACACAGAGCCAACAGTTTTTAATGATAATCTGATATTTACTCTCTTGCCTTCGGCACTTATCAATGTTCCATCCTCTTTCAAGCCCGTTCCGTTTCTGTATAATTTCAGTCCCTGTTTAATAGAATAGAAACCCATACCAATAAGACATACAACAACTAAAAACCTAATAATTATAGTAAAATAAATTATGTCCATAGATACTCCTTATTACAAACCTGTTTGAATTAAGCAATTTTGTAAGAAAATATTATAATTTGAGTAAATCTAACGTGGGAAGAATTTTATGTATAACATCCTTGAAAAAACTTATTTATGAAAGCATATCCATCATCTGATGGTGTATATCTGTGCGGTATGAAAACTTGAAGATTGTGTAAATATAGCGGTATAGTAATGAGGTTAGAAATCGAAATCAAGAGGAAATTTAATCATCAGAATACACAGGGATATTACAGGCTTACCCGACGTGCAGCGTGACTGGCGAAATGTGGTTTGTGTTTGATCACAAATCAAGGTGTGACCCTCAATTCTTCATTCCTGTAACAACATGGTCATTGCCATACAGTTTATAACCGGGAATCTGAAAAAGACTGTGATACACTTCACCCAGTGCAGCAAGTTTATTAAAATATTCTCAAAATAAATGGGTTAAATTAATAAAAATTCTGCTTAACCAACAACAAATTGAATCATGTTGGTCTTAAGATGGTACTCGTGGGAACTTTGAGGATGGGTTTCTGGTAACTCATCGACCCCATCAGGAAGCAGATATAAATGGCCATCTTTAAAACGAATGGAATCGAATAAATTATCTTTTAATTCCATTTCTTTATCCAGCTCAACTATGGCATATGTACCAGGACGAAAATAATTAAAGCCAGCGCCTAATCGGTTTTTAAAATAAAGGGATAAATCCAAATCCCATAATTCCATTTCTTCTGCTGGTGTATTCAGTTTTTTGATATTTTCAAATATTTTGGTTGCAACAATGAAATATGGGCTTGCAGAAAGAGTAAGATTTAATGCTTTTCCTATGGTTTTGGTGCCTTCTAATAATTTTTCAAATTCATCAAAACTTATTTTTTGCCTTTTTGATACCAAAGTAAGTTTTAGACGCAACCTATCTCCGTCTGGCACAATATTCCGGAATACTGGGCGCGGAAGTCCACCAGCGTATTTCCCATCTCGGACTATCATTGCAAATGAATAAGGAACTTCGTCTGGTTCCTCAACACCTGGACTTTTGTCATGATCAACATCAATTGAAAATATTGCATCTGACTGTTTTTTAGAAAATAACCGCCCAATCCATGATCCTTTATTTTTTAATTCATCAACATAAAATGATCTTATTTCTAAATCAAGCGTTTTCCCTGAGGGTATAACTTGAGGAGGCATTTGGTCTATCCTTCTAACTGTGTAGACTGTGTCAGGATCAAAAAAAACTGTATTATCTTTGGTTGTGTCGATCCAAATTACTTCAGTATTTTCTAAACGAGCTGGCGTAGTACTAGGCATTTTTGTTCTCCTTTTTAAAATGTTTTTAAAATCAATTTTTCGTTTTGAATATAAATGCTACAAATAATGTATTATTAATGAAACAAGATGCTATTGTTCTAGAATAGCTATATTGGCAAGGAAGTTCATATGCTTACTTCCATGAAAAACAAATTTTATTTAAGACAACATACCCACTAAAACTAATGTATTAGTATAAGTACAATCACAAATACGGTGCCATAACCTTTTTTCAAAACAACAGGAATGCAAGTTCCAACATTGTAAGACATTACGAGATTATCAACAGACCTTAGTTTTTCAGATTTTCATTGTTTGTTATGATTCCATAACAAATTTCGTTAGGACGTCATAACGTTACTTTAACAAAATTGATGACATGAGATATGGTTATTAGAGGGTTTGGATTGTACGTGAGGTATTCAAATATGGATAACCCAATAAAATCTACTTCACATATACCCCCTCATGGTGAAGCTGATGTGACTAAATTGTGACTATAGCTCATCCAATAAGCGACTACATTTTACTGTAGTCACCCATTAGAAGGTGCTTGTCAATAAGAAAACACTCCCCGCTCGCA
>CAYFOK010000017.1:0-89853 GCA_964344685.1 uncultured Candidatus Scalindua sp.
TTGACTAATAGTAAAATGCAGGGCCAGGTTCATACCTGGCCCTGCTTATTCTCACAATAAAAAAATCAGTAATATAATTTTTGTCTTACAGTTGCTAAAATAGGCTGTTATTTACGAAAGGCACTTAATCTTTAAATATACCAATTTGTATATTTCGCGGAGAGTATTTAAAACAGTACAGAGTACGATGCGGGAGTGCCAGGCTAGAGACAGCTTATGGATATTGAATTTCACAGACAATTAGCCAAACGGTTCATAAAAGATTCAGATAATACAGATAACAAGTCGGTTCGTATTCAATATGGTCTGGTTGCCGGCTGGTTTGGGATCTACGGCACCTTTATCCTTTTTGTGGTAAAGATGACACTTGGTGTTTTGTCGGGATCGGTATCCGTTATTGCTAATGCTTTTCACCTTCTTTCACACCTGGCAAACTCAATTATTCTTGTGGTAAGCTTCAAGCTGACAGCTCGGCCTGCTACTGCGAAAAATCCATTCGGTCATGGTAGAATGGAGCACATTGCTCCGCTTATCATGTCAATCTTTCTCTTTGTCTCTGCGATACAGATTGGAGAACATTCTATCCATCAGGCTATTGATCCTCATGAGCTCCACTATTGGCGGGCACTGCCATGGGTCATGCTTGCGACAATCATAGTAAAACAGTGGTTATCACGGTTTGTAACTTTTCTGGGAAAGAGGGTTGATTCACACGCTATTCTATCTAATGCGGCACACCATAAAATTGAATCTGTAATGACATTTATGGTCATAGTAGGGCTTGTAACAGGCCATCATTTCCATCATCCGGAGTTTGATGGATATACCGGTATTCTGGTGTCTGCATGGTTATTGTATCAGGGCTATAATCACGGAAAAGAGGCACTGGTGCCACTCCTCGGCCAGGCTCCCGGCAAAGATATTATAAATAAGATTCGGGATACGGCACAATCAGTCAATGGAATTGAAGATGTTCATGAGATTATTGTACATGATTATGGTTCAATGTATTTGATTTCTCTGCATGCCGAGATACCGGCTGAATTAGGTGCTGTTGAAATGCATGAAATTACCGAACGATGTGAGCACAAACTGAGAAAAACCTTTGGCGGCGAAGCAGTTTGCCATATGGACCCGGTGATGAAAATGACACCGGAAATACAGTCCATAGAGGATAAATTCAAAGAGATCCTGAAAACGTTTTCACAAATTGTCGACTACCACGACTTTCGTGTAGTTGCGGCAACTCAGGGACGGGTTATTATAGTTGCTGATATTGATCTGGCAGAAGATGTAATTACGGATGAGTTCGGCCGGATATCTGAAGATCTTGAGACGCATGTTAAAAAAGAGATACAGAACGTTGTATACTGCAGTTTTTATATAACACCAAAGTTTTCATATTAAATTTGTGTAATTAATTTGAGATTTTTTCACGAAAAAAATGAGATTTTTCTGTTTTTTCTTATCGGTATTCCTGCTGACTGTTACGGTGCCGACATACAATCCGTTGGCAGCTGAAGAGGCGGAGTGGCATCTTGTTTATGAGTCTGATGGAATCACTGTCTGCAGGCGTGCCGCCGAAGGGTCGAAGTACCTCGAGTTCAAAGCCTCGGGAAACCTTAGAGGTGCAATGTCAGAGTATGTATCTGCTGTTCTCGATACTGACGAACATCCGGATTGGGCACCTCGCTGTCTGGAGACGCAAAAAATTGAGAAAATCAGTGATCAAGAGTTTATTATATATGCCGTTTATGCAGGTGTCTGGCCGACAGCCGACAGGGACTATGCTGCAAGAATGTCTACGGTATCAGGGCCGGAGACTACACGTATTGATGTTGAGCGTGTGGAACTGCCGGACGCAGCCCCTGTGGTTAACGATAGGGTTCACATCCCGCATTTGAAAAGCAGCTGGGTATTTGAGCAAATCAGCCGTGATTACACTCGTGTTGAGCTCTGTGCTCATGTTGACCCGGGTGGTTGGATACCTGCCTGGCTGGTAAATTGGGGATACCGCACCATTCCATACCAGTTTCTGGTAAATCTGGAATCTCAGGTTTCTAAACGTATTGACCATTCACCGCCATTAGCGAACGTCTCAGCAATTCCGCATTAAGGGTTGTATGGGTAAACTTTCAACTTTTCTGTTAGTTATCATAAACTTGTAAATTTACATTAATCCGTTGTGCACAAAGAACGTAAATACCGATTAACTCACAAGTTCTGCAAACATATTCAAAAAAATTCTGTTTTACAAGCCGGTAATTTAAAGTAAGTGTGAAAAAAAGAGTTGTTACTAAGGCGAAATATTAATATCATATCGCCTTTAGGTTTTCTCTTTTATTTAACAGTTAACAATATTCGTAAAAACTATCTAAAGAATAAAACTCTGTTTTTATTGACCTGTTATTCCGCTTTTGTTGTGAAAAATAACATTTTCAATTGGAACAGAGATTCTTACTATCTGAATCGACTGTCTGTGTATTAAGCGGTAGATATCTGCCGGAACGATTGAAAGCTGAAGAGCACATCTCTGGTTTGCTGCATGTTCAATCCGGACGATACCGATTTGGATGAAATAGGGAAAGAACAATATGGAAACGATAAAACTAAAAGACGACCAAATAGACATCGAGCTTCCCGTGGTCACAGGCACGGAAAACGAAAAAGGCATTGATATATCAAAACTACGTTCAGAAACAGGTTATATCACACTTGATCCGGGATACGGCAATACAGGTTCATGTCAAAGCAATATTACTTTTATTGATGGGGAGAAAGGTATTCTTCGCCATCGTGGTATACCCATAGAAGAGCTGGCTCGGAACAGCAATTTCATCGAGGTAGCGGACCTCTTAATATGGGGCAGCCTTGCTACCAAGGAGATGGGAGAGAGATTTACCAATATGTTAACCGATAACGCCCTTCTCCATGAAGGCCTGAAGCACCATTTTGAGGGATTCCCATTCGATGCTCATCCCATGGCAATGCTTTCGGCGATGGTAAATGCGTTGAGCTGTTATCACCCTGTGCTTACCAAGCCTCACAATCCTAGGGAAATTGAGATGGCGGCGGCAATCCTGATAAGCAAAATCAGGACAATAGCGGCTTTCTCTTACAAGATGGCCCGCGGTGAGCCGTTTATCTACCCGAAGGCCAGGTACAGCTATGCGGAGAACCTGCTGCATATGATGTTCTCTCTGCCGCACGAACATTATGAGGTGCATCCGGAAATAAAACGGGCCATAGATATCATTTTAATACTGCATGCCGACCACGAGCAGAATTGCAGTACATCAACGGTACGTATGGTAGCCTCTTCAGGTGCTAACCTTTTTGCTTCAATTTCTGCCGGGATAGCGGCGCTCTGGGGGCCTCTGCATGGCGGAGCGAACCAGGCGGTGATTGAGATGCTGGAAAAGATACATTCGGGTAACCTTGGTGTCAAAAAATGTATTGAGATGGCTAAAGACAAAGAGAGCGGCTTCCGCCTGATGGGTTTCGGTCATCGGGTCTACAAAAACTTTGATCCGCGCGCCCAGATTCTTAAGGAATTGTCCAAAAAGGTATTTGAAGTATTAAAACATACAGACCCTCTGCTGGATATTGCGCTTGAGCTGGAGGATATCGCATTGAACGACCCCTATTTTATCGAGCGTAAGCTCTATCCCAATATCGATTTTTACAGTGGAATTATCTTTAGAGCGGTAGGTGTTCCGACAAATATGTATCCGGTATTCTTTGCCATTGGCCGCCTGCCGGGCTGGATCGCGCATTGGAGAGAAGCTACAGCAAATAACAAGCTGCAGATTGCACGGCCAAGACAGATCTATACCGGCCCTGCTAAACAGAGCTACATACCGGTAGACCAGAGACCTTACAGAAAACCATTACCATGATAGGGAGTTCTGTGGGGAAACATTATTATAATAATCCTTAATAGCAAGTCTGTTCCTGTTAAGGATAAGATATAGTAGAAGGAGAAGAGAGAATGGGGTCATCACCAGATGCAGGTAATTCGGGATTACTTGGGAATACCAGATCAACTGAAGAGATAACTAAGGAAGTTAAAGAGATTAATAAATCAGGTGACAACTGGGTTTGCGGCTACATCAATGTCGTGAACGAGAAAGGCGGTGACCTGACTATCAAATGTACCGGGTGGAACTTCAGTACACCCAGGCCGGGTACTGTTATATGCCAGGCAAGGCAGGAGGAGAATGTCGATCACGATTGGCCCGATCAGTTTGCGGTACAGGTTGTTGAAACCGGTACGGACTTTGTAAAGATCAGGATCAGGCGTATCGATAAATGCGCAGACGAATCACCCGGCTGGGCACAGAACCTGCGCATTGACATAACAGTTAACGATTGGAGTACGAAGGAGTAGTCAGTAATCAATGTTCAATTCTCAATTAGGGATAATTAATTCATAATTACCAATTCTTAATTGTTTTCACTTTTCTCTGCCTCTCTTTTGAGAGGATTCCAGTTTTGGACTCCTTGCGAGAGCAAGGTTATTCGTTCACTCCTTTAATTCCTCACACGAAGTCGCCAAGAACACAAAGGGTTTAATCCGCTAAGGAATGCAGGAAGGGAGGAAAATAGTGGGTAAGTTCAAATAACCAATTCCAAAGTTCAAATGAAATCCAAAACCAAAAGCTGACATCTAAGAAAAGACATCTATCGCTTAGTTCATTTGATCTTTAAGCATTGATTTGGTATTTGGACTTTGACATTTGGATTTGATATATCTTCAATCTACAATATTAAATTTTCAATCCTTCAGCCTTTGCGGTGAACAATCTTTGAGTTTTTCTCCGCGGTGAATCTGTTAAAAAAGAAAGGGGACAAGGATCTTATCGACCCCCGTCCCCAATTCTGTCAATCAACAATCTGCAATCGACAATAATCAATCTTCAAACCTTCAAGCCTCTAACACCTTACTTCTTCTCTTTTCCAATCAGACTTGCCAGTTTATCCTTTGGCAGATCAGTTGACAGTGCAAGCAGCATATCCTCGATGGCTGACTGCCTCTCTGATAATAATGCTAGCTTCTCTCTGAGTTGTTCATTCTCATTCTTAACAACATCATTTTCAACCTTGAGTTCCTTGAATGCTTCAACTAATATCGGTACTATATTAGCGTATTTTACAGATTTGAAACCATCTTTTCCTGTCACTACTAATTCAGGTAAGACTCCCTCAACCTCCTGTGCAATAAAACCAATGTTTGTACCTTTTGTAAATTCCATTTCCGGAAACTCATCCACTTTCCAATCGAAATTAACTCCTTTTAATTCAGTAACCTTGTCTAGCGCACTTGTGATGTTTGAAATATTCTTCTTCCAGCGCCTGTCGCTATGATAAAGTGTGGTATTGTTTCCAATTGTGCCGCGGACATCTAACTTGAAATTTGGTGCAGACGCTCCGACGCCGATGCCGACGTTGCCGGTATTTCGCTCGATTACAAAATGGCTCACAGTAGAATCATGTTGTCTTATATGAAAATTAGCGCCTCCCCAAAGATCCCAGGCACCGAAAGGATCTTGAATACGAATCTGCGGATCATTATGAATAATATGTAAGCGTCTTGCAGGAGTAGTCGCTCCGATACCGACTCTGCCGTTGCCTCCAATTGCCATAAGCTCGGTGCCGGCAGGCGCATTGTAGAAACGAAATGAATCAGTGGCCGAATTAGTATGAAGACGGAAAGTATTCGCTGAAACACCCATGCCGTATAGAGCACCTACTCCATTATCCCACAGGGCCAGCTTGGTATTAGCCAGGTCGATTCCCAGAGAAAGCTTCGACTGAGGCGTGACCGTCCCGATGCCGACGTTGCCTGAAGTGTTTACAAGAAATCTGTTTCCTCCAGGTCCAACTTGCAGGCTGCCATCAGTTCTCATTATTCCGGAATCATGATAGATACTCTTGCCGCCGAAAGACCTTATCCAGGTGCTGTCACTCATATGCCAGCCGCCGCCGAATGTTTGGGAGAACCAACCTGTAGCTCCGTAGGTTCTAACCCATCCGCCATTATCATCTCTTAAAGTTCCTTCTGGTGCGACAATTGAGCCTGTCAATCTCAAATTCCCACTTATATCGAGTTTCTGTGCCGGGCTCGCTGTTCCGATACCGACGTTGCCGCTGGGATATGTGACATGAAAATAAGGATTGTCTAATCCATCTACTAACTGCCAGGCCCAACCGCCTCCGGCAGCAGTCCTTATGCTGTATGCCAGACTGCCTCCTAAACCATCTAAGACGCTGAGCCTGCCTCTGTTCGCATCTTGTAAGTTAATGCCAGGTGCAACCACATGTAATTTTGCCGTTGGGCTCGCCGTTCCGATACCGACGTTGCCTGTTGATCTGAACACATTGCCGCCGCTTTGACCCCAAGGACTACTTACAAAGGGGCTGCCATTCTCGAAAAGGCTGCCGGTAAAGTTTATGTCACCGTTAACGTCCAGGTTAAACCCGGGAGTCGTCGTTCCGATGCCGACGTTTCCGGAATTGATAATTGTCGCACTATTACCAAATGCGTGAGTTTTTACAAGCGTCCCTAATGTGTCATCAATTAATTGCCACTCACCGTTACTATTCCCCGCGTGTACAAGAAAAGTCGGTCTGCGTTCAAGTCGAAAGTTAGACTGCGGACCAGTGCTTGGTTTAAACCCAATATCAACAAGGTTTATGCTTGCGTTTTCTAAAATAGGCCCACCAGAACCTAATCTATTTTGCATAGTCAATCTTGTAGTTCCAAAAGCGTCGCCAGTCTGTTCCAGAACCAAATCTGTATTGGCAGTAGTAATAGTCGTGCCAGAACCAGACAGGGCAATGTTACCTGCTATATCTAACTTGCTGTTCGGACTCGCTGTTCCTATCCCGACGTTGCCTGAAACGCCAGAGGACATATTGCTTCCGCTGATTGTCCAGTCGCCGTCGTTGGCAATTGGTTCCCAGGTGGCTAATCCATTCGCATCAGATGTCAATACCTCACCTGCGCCCTGTGTACCGTCTGCTATCCTGATATTACCTGCAACATCAAGCTTTGCACCGGGACTTGCTGTTCCGATGCCGACGTTTCCGGTACCCAAAAGGGCCATGAGCTCTGTGCCGGCAGGCGCATTGTAGAAACGGAATGCATCACCGGCCTGGTTAAGGTGAAAACGGAATATGCCGTTATCAATACCAAGCCCGATCGAGCCTCCAATTCCATTATCCCACAGGGCCAGCTTGGTATTGGCCAGGTTGCTGCCCAGAGAAAGCTGTGTCTGTGGCGTCGTCGTTCCAATACCGACGTTACCACCGGCAGTAATCCTCATTGCTTCCGCGCCGTCGACAGGCAATCCTGATGAATCATTATAGATAAATCGCAAGCTGTCTTGAGTATTATCTCCCCAGGCTATTACCGTGTCCTTACGGTCACCTCCTTCATTTTTCACTCCAAAATAGCCTCCGTCAGAGTCATCACCGGCAATAACACCGTTATCCATCCAGCTTCTAAGACCTCCACCGATCCAGCCGCCAATGTGAAGTTTAGCACCCGGAGCCGTCGTTCCGATACCTACTTTGGTACCATTATCAAAAACCGTTCCGGTAACGAGTTCTGAACCATTCCACTTAGGCATGAAATTCAGAGTGTTACTTCCAACCTCGGGATCTACCTCAGTTCCCAGGCTGCTCAGATCTGTTGAAATAGTACCGCCCGCGTCTGTTACTTGAAGTGAAGTTCCAACTAATGCTACAGAGGTATTCAGCTCGTTGTTTGGATCCGCATCAGCATCGTCTACCAGACTGGCGAGACCCACTGTCAGGGTACCTCCTGAATCGGTGATATTCAGATCTGTACCTGTCAGGTTTGCAGCAGTATTCCGCTCATTTGTCGGATCAGCGTCTGCGTCATCAACCTGGTCACCATCGGCAATATCTGCAGGTATACCTCCTACTTCACCCCAGACGATTCCATCCTTTACACTCGGCAATACCGTGGGGTCTGTTTCTTCGCTATTTGTAAAACGGGTATGATGTGCACTGGCATTGCCGGCATGATCAGAAATGTCTACACTATCAACGGTTCCGCTTACGGCGATATTACCTGTTACATCAAGCTTTGCTCCCGGATCCACTGTACCTATCCCGACATTACCGCCAGTTATTGAAAGATCAGGAGCCCCATCATCCTTGTACTGAATTGCCATAGGAGCAGTTCCTCCATCAGGGTCTTCAAAGCTGATCTTTGATATGTTGCCCCCTACCATTACTTTGGGCTTGATTAACAGCTGAGGTGTATTATCTGAACCGGCAAGATGCAACTCTGCACCGGGGCTAGCCGTCCCGATACCTATATTACCGGTTAATCGATAGACATTACTACCAGCTTCAGTCCAGTCGTTATCTTTCAGTCCGCTGAGATCAGCTGACTTGGTACCGCCCGCATCTGTCACTTCCAGGTCTGTTCCATTTAAAATAACTGAAGTATTCAGCTCATTATTTGGATCAGGGTCTGCATCGTCTTCCAGGCCGCTGATATCGACGGTCTGGGGACCGCCCGCATCAGTTACCGTCAGACTGGTACCGTCAAATGAAATCCCGGTATTGTATTCGTTAGCAGAGTCACTGTCACCATCGTCAACACTTACTGTACCGCCGCCATTTGAGAGCGTTACGCTGTTACCCACCTGGCTCAGTGTCTGAAGCTCATTTGAGCTGTCGTTATCGTTATCCGCTACGGTTACAGTACCACCTCCAAGCGAAAGGGTCACGTCGTTGCCTGCCTGACTCAATGTCTGAAGCTCATTGGTAGGATCGTTATCCGCATCGTTATTGCTCTGCCATGTTGCGTTTCCGAATGAGTCTGACGTCAGCACAGCACCGAGAAACGGAGCGCCTCCTCTGATCCTGATCTGTCCGTTAACGTCAAGAGTGAGTACCGGCGGGTCCAGGGTGTCTATCTCACCAACGTATACAGAACCTGCAGATAACCCGTCACCATCTGTACCCGGTGTCAGGACTATGTTACCGCCTGCCCCTGTAGTAGGGCCGCCGTCCTGGGCTTCGATCGTAACGTTTTTACCGTCTGTATCTGCATCAGCTGTACCGCCCACTACATGAAGCGTCCCTGTCGGACTGGCCGTTCCTATACCGACGTCGCCGTCAGTTGTAACGCGTGCTTTTTCCGTATCGTTTGTCTTTATTACGAGGTCTGCTTCATCTCTTGTACCGAGGAAGTGTTTCTCATCATCAATATGTCTGTTTCCCTTAGTAAGCCACTCTCTCTTCGGTTTCTTTTTTTTCGGCTTATGGCCGCTGCTGCTGTCATCATCATGGCTCTTGCCATGCCCTTTGTGGCCGCTGCTATCGTCATCGTTATGCCAGCTCTTCCAGCCGCCTGAGCTTGTGCCGTACTTCTTCTTGGCAAAAGCTGTACTCATAGAAAAAAATATGGCTACGCTTAAGGTAAGCATCGCCACAAAAAACACCTTTCCTGTTTTACTATTCATATTTACGCTACCTCCTCTTTACTTTGTGATTACTAAACAAAGCTTTACCTCAAAAGAATTACTGATTTATAAATCCTTCCCTTGATTCATAAGCGAAGTAACGTCCATGTCACTTGCCCGAAAATCTCCTTTCAATATTTCCATATAGTGAATTGATGTAATAAAAAACAGTAAAAAAATACATTTTGGAGTACAGATTACTCGCTACGATGTTAACAATCTCCCATAATATAGAATAGACACTTTGCAAACGGAATATATTCCCATAAGCATACTCTGGTTTAATTTAAGTGTAAACCTATCTTGAGATTACTGTTTGTACTCTCTAACTATTTTTGCTGCAAATTAACTGCCTTTAAAGTCAGATTTTTAATAAATTATTGCTTATGTATAGTCTTATGTAATAAAGACTTACAGCTGTAAAATTTCAGATAAAAAATGGGTTTTTATATACAAAACAGGAAATGCGAAATGATTGCGAATTCTCCGGGGTTTCAATGAAAAACACGAAAATTATGCAGGGGGCGATTTAGTAATTTCTCACACGAAGTCACCAGGAACACAAAGGGTTTTAACCGCTGAGTAAAGCAGGAATGGAAAAGAAGTGATCTAATATATAAACAAGTGCCTAAAGTTAAGGTGGTCAATTATCAATTAGTAATTATTAATTCTTAATTGTTTTCTCTTTTCTCTGCCTCTCTTTCGAGAGCAAGGTTATCCGTTCACTCCTTTAATTCCTCACACGAAGTCACCAGGAACACAAAGGGTTTAATCCGCTGATGAATGCAGGAATGGAAAAGAAGTGATCTAAAGTGCCTAAAAATCAAAGTGACTAAAGTAAATGAAAGAATAATTATTCCTGTAATTCCTGTTTACCCGACGTGCTGTTTGGCGGGCTTTCCTGAGATGCATCATTTCTTTGTCTTTCACCTCAGTTATTTTCCGTGTTTTTTCCGTGGTTAAAACTGTTCTACTTCAACATTTTACATTCCTTGTTCGATATTCTATATTCTCCTTTCCCTTTGCGTCCTTTGCGGTGAATAACCCTTTTTCCCCTTTTACTGTTTCTAATAATATTGTTGTACTTAGGACGGTGTTTGTTTTAGAATTGATTTTTATTCGGATGGAATTATTACCATTGAAACATTCTTTGAAAAATAGATTGGAACTTTTACAGGAGGTTGGAAATGTCTTACGAATTACCGGAACAGTTTAAGGAGATGGCAAAAGAATACCCTGATGTTTGTGAAGCTTTTGAGATCCTCGGGACGCAATGTCACAATGCGGGCCCTTTAGACCAGAAAGAGAGAAAGCTTGCAAAGCTCGGTATAGCAATCGGTACCGGTTCTGAGGGTGCTGTGCACTCTGCGGTAAGAAACGCGCTTAAAGCAGACGTATCAAAAGAAGCAATAATGCACGTAGGTATACTTGCCATTACTACGGTTGGTCTGCCTCATGCAACAGCAGCGATAACATGGATAAAAGACCTGCTTGATAAATCGTGACAAAAAAAAAAGTGCCTAAAGTTATGCTGGTCAAAAGATTTAATCCTCTAAGGAATGCAGGAAGGAAGATAGTAGGGTAAGTTCAAATGACCAATTCCAAAGTTCAAATGAACTCCAAAATCAAAAGCTCAAATCTAAGAAAAGGCATCTACCGCTTAGTTCGTTTGATCTTTAAGTATTGATTTGTGATTTGGGCTTTGACATTTGGATTTGATATATATTCAATCATAAATCCTAAATAGTCAATCCTATAGTCCTTCCCGGACCTTCTTTACGTGATCGTCAAACGATGGGGCCTCTTCTCTGAAGAAAAGCCCCTGGTAGATGGGCTCAGCGCTCTCTGCCAGCGCCATTGCATTTGTACGGTCCAGGATATCATGTCCTTCAGGAAGGTTTTCCGCTACACTGTTAACGCTCTGATAGGTAACATCTTTATTAAACACTACGCAGGGTGAGAGATCGTGGATAAATGAAAAACCTTTGTGCTGGATGGCCCGGGTAATCAGTTCAGACACCGCATCACGTTCCCTGGAAAATGTCCTTGCCACAAAAGTTGCCCCGTATGACAGTGCGAGTGTGGTGGGGTTTATCGGGCGGGCAATGTTCCCGTAAGGAGATGTGCCGCTCTTCATGCCCATTGGCGAGGTGGGAGATATCTGTCCTTTGGTCAGGCCGTAAATGCTGTTGTCCAGTAATATGTAGGTCAGGTTGAAATTACTCCTCGCGGCGTGGGGGAAATGCCCTCCTCCGATCCCTACGCCATCTCCATCTCCGCCGACTACTACAACCGTTAAATCCGGATTGGCTACCTTAATCCCGGTAGCTATCGGTATTGCCCTGCCGTGCAGGCCGTGCAGTCCAAAGCCTTTAATGAAAAAGGGGAACCTGCCGGAGCATCCAATCCCGGAAACTACTACAAAATCCTTTGGCGGTATTTTCAGCCTTTCAGCGGCTTCATAGAGTCCGTGTAGCCCGGTAAAGTGGCCGCATCCCGGGCACCAGGTGGGGAGGTTGTCTCTCCACTCTTTCGTTTTGGATGCTTTTGCCTTTTTTAATTCGTCAATAACTGTTTGTTTACTCAGAAAGCTCACTGTGTGTCTCCATAATCTTTTGTGCTATTTTTAAAGGGCTTACCGGGTTGACAGCAGGTATGTGAATCTCAACCGGCTTTATACCGTAGCGTGATTTCAACAGAGCGGCATATTGCCCCTGGTAGTTCATTTCCGGTACAATGATCTTTTTACATGAGGCAAAGAATTTACGGAAAGAGTCTTCATGCTGCGGGTGGATCATGATAGACTTTATCAATTTTGTCTTGACTCCCTGTTTCTTTGCGATATCCATCCCCTCCAGTATAGAGCCTATAGTAGATCCCCAGCCGGCAATCCCGATTTCGGCAGTCTCATCTCCAAGGATGTCCGCTTTGGGAAGATCTGCCACCATGGATTCAAATTTACGAAACCGTTTGGCAGTCATCATGCTGTGAACTTCGGCTTCGTAGTTAGGGTTACCCGTTATTGAATGTTCCAGGCCGGTAGTGGAGTAAAAGGCTCCCGGTTCTCCCGGAACGATCAGCGGCGAAACACCGTCGTCAGTGATCTGATACCGCTGGAAATTTTCCATCTGTTCAGGTGTAGGTTTCTTTCGAGTACACCTGTCCCTGTCAATATTCTCCTTGATCGTAACGGTCTCTATGCGCTGTCCCAGGAAGAGGTCACTGAGAAAGATAACCGGTGTCTGGTACTTCTCGGCAATGTCAAATGCCAGCTGAATGCCGCTGTAGCACTCTTCAGAGTCGGTGGGCGCCATTACCACCCGGGGTGAATCTCCTGCCCCGCCGTAAAGCGAGATATTAAGATCACCCTGCTCAACCTTGGTAGGGAGGCCCGTAGACGGGCCTCCGCGCTGAACGTTAACAATGACTGTCGGTATTTCAGCCATTACCGACATGTTAATCATTTCGCTCATCAGTGAAATACCGGGTCCGGAGGTGGCAGTCATTGCACGCTTTCCGGCGAACCAGGCTCCCAGCACAGCAGCGATAGCAGCAATTTCGTCCTCCATCTGCAGGGTCCATCCGCCCAGCTTAGGCAGTTCCTTTGCTGCGATCTCCATGATTTTTGTTGCAGGTGTAATGGGATAGCCCGCAAAAAATTTCAAACCGCAGTCTATCGCTCCTTTGGCAATAGCGTCATTGCCGCTTGTCAATGCCCTGGGTTCCGATTTTTTGTCGATCTCAAACCGGTTATTGAGAGGATAGTTCTCTTTGAAATATTCATAACCCAGATTGAAGGCCTTGATATTGACATCTATGACATGCTCTCCTTTATGTGCAAAGACACTTTTTATCTGATCTACAAACATCTCGGGAGGCAGTGAATAAAAGTAGCAGATCGCTCCGATAGCGACCAGATTTTTGCCCTGGTTTGTCCCCGTCGCTTCATTCGCCAGATTCTTAATGGGCAGGCCGTGTCCCTGAATTTCCGGAGTAATATGGGATACCAGGCTGTCTTCCTCCGCTACTTCACCGATAGTGCTGGTATCATAAATTACATTACCTCCCTCCTTGACATCACGCAGGTCGATAATCGATTCTTTGTTTACCATCCCCACAAGCAGGTCCAACCCGTCACCCATACTGTACAGTTTCGACGTTGAGAACCTGATTGTTGCGGAAGATTTGCCCAGGCCCCTGATCTCGGCACTGTAGATATTATTGACCATGACATGCAGGCCTATGTTGGCGCAGGCGCCTGCAAAAATCTTTCCCGAAGCTACTATTCCGTCACCCGCTATTCCGCAAAAGCGAATTGTAATTTCGGAATATTTCATCTCCACCACCTCGCCTTCAGCGATTTTCCCATAAGATTGAAAGCGATGGCATCCTGTATTTTATACTCCTCGCTCTGTCCCGTCATATTTGTTCCGGCAATTACCCCCTGTTCCAGTGCGTTAGGCAGTCCGAAATTAATCCAGTATCCTTTAATGCAGGGATGATAAATCTCTACACAATCTCCGGCGGCATAGATATCTTTCTCAGATGTCTCCAGACGTATATTCACTAAAATACCCATTTTTTTTTCGATTGCAGAATCTTCTATAAATGAGATATTCGGTTTATAAAAATCCCAGGCAAAGACGATATCAGTCGTTAACGTTTTCTGCTGTATTGTTTCGGCCTTGTAGCCGCCGTCATCCGATTCTTCTACCGAGACTATCTGGTCCTCTGTTATGATTTCTATCCCCTTTGTTTCCAGAAAATCGTGCAGGTCACCCTCAAAATCTTCTTCTTCCAGGCCAAATGTTGCCCGCTCTCCTCTGGTGATATAAGTAACCCTCCTTCCAAGGTTGTGCAGCACACAGATCAAGTCCAGGCAGCTTACACCTTCTCCAAAGACAATGCATTTATGGATTTCAGGCAGTTTCTCTTTTAGTACCAGGGTATCGTACAGCGAATAATAGAAGTGGATATGTTTCTTGAATGGGCGCAGCACGAGCCCCAGGCCAGGCCTGCCGCCGGTAGCGATGAGGAGTTTATCGTAATGCACGACTTCGTTATGGTGGAGTTTTATCGCCTTTTCCGAAGGCTCAATGGATTTTACAAACTCACCTTTACGAAGTTTAATTCCCAGCTCTGTCAGCTTTTTTATAGAGTAGAAGAGCAGGTCGTCTCTCTGTATTGAGTCGCACAGGAACTCTGTCAGCAGATAGCGCTTGTACGGCAGAAACAGCTCATCACCGATTACCACCACTTCTGCATCCCTGTCCAGCTCCTTGATGGTTTTGGCAGCGCTTATCCCTGCTACTCCGGCACCGATAATAACATGCTTCATATAATTCTGACCTTCGTGTTACTCAGGTTGTTAATAAGTGACTAAAGTTATAAAAAAGACACTCACCGCGAAGACGCAAAGAACGCAAAGTTTTAATAATTATTACTACTACTATTCTCTTAATCCCTAAATATTTTATCTGTGTTTATCCGTGAAAATCTGTGGCTAAAATTCTGGTAGTCATTTCTCAATAGTCATTTGCAAATCGTCAATCATAAATCATTTTCCCTCCTCCTCCGTTTCAAGCTTGTATTTGGAGATGGATATGCAGTCTACCGGGCATGCACGGACGCAGTTACCGCAGCGGATGCATTTATCGTTATCTATGGTAATGGCCTCTACTTCACTCCAGTTTTTTGTCTCTACATAATTCAGATTACCGTCTTCGGTAACCTCTATATTCTTTGCCATCTTGATACAGTCAACCGGCATCACATCGATGCAGGCCAGGCAGTAGATACAGCGGCTGATATCTATCTGGTAATTGTAGTGGCAGAGGTAACACCGTTTTGCTTCAGTAATTGATTTCTCTTTTGAATACCCGGTCTCAACCTCCATATTTTTAATCTGCCTGTCACGCATGGGAGTTGTGTCCATGGGCTGGATAGGGATAAAATCATAATCCCGTTTTCTACCGGTATCTTTTACCTCGTTGATGTGGATACTCTCTTTAAAACCTTTTATGCCGGACAGCTGTATATGGATTTCTTTGGCAACCTTGCGTCCATCTGCTACCGCTTCGATGACCGTAGATGAGCCGTTCCTGAAATCACCGGCAATGTATAACTCACTCTTCAGTTCGGCATTTTCAGTTTCCGCTACTTTTTCATCGGCCTCCTGTCCGACGGCAAATATAACGGTATCGGCCTCCATGACAAATTCAGACCCGGCTATCGGCGTGATTTTACGCTCTTCGTTAATAGAGTTGTTAACGAATTCTACACCGGTGACCGCTCCGTCATCGTCGGTTAATATTCTTACCGCAGACACTAAAGAGATTGTATCGATGCCTTCAGACTCCATCACTTCAAGTTCATGTGCACCGACATACATATCTTTTTTCATACGCCGGTAGGCCAGCGTAATTTTCTTTGCACCCATCCTGTACGACATACGGGTGCAGTCAACCGCGGTAAACCCGCCGCCGATTACGATGACATTCTCCATGGGTATATCGAGCTCTTCCCTGTTTGCGGCTATCATAAAATCGAGGCCCCAGTATACGCCCCTGCTGTCAATTCCGGGAAGCGTGGTATGTTTGGGGTTTGCGCATCCGCCTGCCAGTATAACCGCGTCGTAATCTTTTCTCAGCTCTTCAATCCTGCCGGCATCTTCAATCCGTACATTGGTCTTGATAGTTACACCCAGGTCGGTAATCGATTTTACATCTTCGGCTACCACATCATGCGGCAGGCGGAATTGAGGAATGCCGTAACGCAGCATTCCGCCGGGCTGGTCGAACTGTTCCAGAATAGTTACCTGGTACCCTTTTAAGGCCAGGTCATTGGCAGCGGTTAATCCGGACGGACCTGCTCCGATTACGCATACTTTTTTACCGTTAGGTTTGATTTCCCGATTCAGCGGCTTCATTCCATAATCAGCCGCCGCGCGTTTAAGAAAGCAAATCGCTACGGGATCGCCAAGCCCATCCCTGCCGTGCCGGCAGACAGGTTCGCATGGCCGGTCACAAACCCGGCCCAATACACCGGGCAGAATATTTTCTTCTCTATTGATGCGGTATGCGGTTTCATAATCACTGGCTGAAATAGCCTGGATGTAGCCCGGGATATCTGTCATAACGGGACAAGCTGCGCTGCAGGGAATATTTACGTCTATCCACTTTCTGTCCAGTTTATCTGTTGAGACATATGTGCCGTCTTTTCTGTTTTGTGTTTCCATTTCACTGTCCCTTAGAGTTAGTGGCTTTACGAACTGTTTACTAAATCAATATACACCTTTTATACAAAAAAACAAAATTTTTTCATATGTTTTAAGAATTTATATACAAAAAAAGCCGGGAGAAGAAAGAGAGTTTTTTTTAATAATAATCTTGAATTTCTCCGGTTGCTGTAATACCATCAGATAATATACATGAGAAATTTTATCTGATTTTGGAGAAAACAGATGGCAGTTACCGAAGGCCAGGACACATTACTGGAAGATTTAAAATCTGCAATTATTTCAGAAATGATTGTTTACGAATTTTATTCAAGATCATCAGGATCTGTTAAGATTATAAGCGGTATGCATGCCTTTGAGGATATGATGTCGGAAGAAAAGATTCATGTAACGATGTTAAAAGAGGAGTATGAGCGGCTGGGGGGAAGTGATGATTTAAAATACGATCCGCATAAACACGGAGGTGTGGCATTGCCGAATCTGGAAGCAGATGCAACAGTAGCACTTGAATTGGCAATGACAGACGAGTTGGCAGGCATAAAGATGTACAGTGACTATGTGGAAAAATACAGGGGGACTGAAACAGTAAATCTTTTTGAACAGCTGCTCAACGATGAGATGAAACACCTCGGACATTGGGATGAAATTTACAAAAGTATTACCGATAAAAGCTTTGTACCAAACAGGCCCGGTAAACCGGACTATAGATTTACACCGGACGACATTGAAGTTATATTGACGGCACATAGAGCGGAGAAAGCCGCGTGTGATTTTTATCATAATGCAATTGGCAAAACAGAGATAATTGACGGCTCGCACGCCTTTCAGCATATGGCATGGGAAGAGAAAATACATGTAGAAAAGCTTGAAAACGAATACTTCAGATTGGTTAACGAAAAGCTGCAGACAGAAGATAGAGGCACAGAAGATACAATAAACATTGCAAAAGGTACTGACGCGCTCGTAGCATTGGAACTCTCAATTAAGGAAGAGAAGGCCAGTCTCAGGAGATACCTTGAACTTGAAGAGAGGTGTACAAACACAAGGCTCAGGGAGGTTATCTGGGAACTGATTGAGAGTGAATGGGACCATATCAAGCAGTGGAGAGAAACACACAAGAATATCAGAGAGCAAAACTTTCCTCTTTACACAAGTCATCCGTAATCAATAAAATAAATTACTCCGGTATAATTTAGAAGGGAGGTTATCATGCCCGTCAAAAGATTAAAGGAGTTTCTTGATAAGAACAACATCAAGTATATAGCTGTTTTTCATTCGCATGCCTACACGGCACAGGAAGCTGCAGAGTCTGCGCACGTACCCGGAAGAAAATTAGCCAAAACAGTAATGGTTAAAATAGACGGCAAGATGGCCATGGCCGTTTTGTCTGCTTCCGACAAAGTTGATTTCAAACTTATACAGGAAGCTGCCGGTGCGGACAAAGTTGAACTTGCCGGTGAAGATGAATTTGCAGACCTGTTTCCCGGGTGTGAAATTGGTGCTATCCCTCCGTTCGGAAACCTTTACGAAATGCAGGTTATAGTGGATGAGAAACTCACCGATCAGAACGAAATTGTCTTTAACGCAGGTTCGTATACTGAACTGATCACCCTGCATTATGAAGATTTTAAGAGACTGGTAAAACCGTGTGTAGCGGAAATATCAGCTGATTAATAGAGACATGGCAGAAAGATAGCAGGGTAAGTTCAAATGACCAATTCCAAAGTTCAAATGAACTCCAAAATCAAAAGCTCAAATCTAAGAAAATGCATCCACCGCTTAGTTCATTTGATCTTCAAGCATTGATTTGATATTTGGGCTTTGACATTGGGATTTGATATATATAGTAATTTTACTTTTCAGATTCTTGTCACAAGAGTAGTGACAAATCACTTCTAACATATTTTATGAATAGAACATATCTATTAATGATCATGGCAATCATCTGCCTGGCAGTTGCGGGCGGCCTGTTTCCTGCAAAGAGTTGTAATGCAGATACGGCAGGGGCAGCCGGAAAGATGGCGGAGAAAAATCCTGATGATGCAGAGGTTCCATTTAATCAAGGTGTTGAACATCTCAAATCAGGAATGTATACCGAGGCGATTGAGTCGTTCAAGGAGGCAATAAAGATCGACCCCGATAATGCAAAGGCTCATAGAACTCTCGGATACGTCTATCTGAACCTGTATATGTATGACGATGCGATTAAGTCGTTAGAGCAGGTGATAAGGATTAAGCCTGATGCAACGGCTCATTATAATCTCGGTTTTGCCTTTGGCAAAGCGGGCATGTACAAAGAGGCGGTTGAAGTATACAAGCGTTCGGTATTTCTTAAGCCGGATTATGTAAATGCCTATAATGGCCTCGGCAACGCCTATGGTGAACTGGGCAAGTATAAAGAGGCGATTAAGTCGATAAAGGCTGCTATAGATATCGACCCCGGCCATACAATGTCGTACTATAATCTCGGCCTTATCTACAATTCATCAGGTGATAAAGAGTCCGCCCTGGACCAGCATGAAATACTGGAAAATCTTGATATTCAACTGGCAAACAAACTGTTTAGATTGATTAAGAAATCTAAAATTCAAAAAAAATGATTCAGGTCATTTGACATTAGTTTTTTTAATTCGCTAAGGAATGCAGGAAGGAAAATAGTAGGGTAAGTTCAAATAACCAATTCCAAAGTTCAAATGAAACCAAAAGCTGAAATCTAAGAAAAGGCATTTATCGCTTAGGTCTTTTGATCTTTAAACATTGATTTGGTATTTGGACTTTGACATTTGGATTTGATATATATTCAATCTACAATATTAAATTTTCAATCCTTCAGCCTTTGCTGTGAATTTGTTTTTCTTCCTGTACCACCCCCCCGGAGGGGGGGATTATTATAGTGATATAATATCGAGCAGTTCCACGGTGAAAATCAGTGTCTGGTTAGGTCCTATGGCTGGAGGGGCATTCAGGCCATAAGCCAACGCTGAAGGGATATAGAATTCATACTTAGCGCCAACACTCATAAGCTGCAGGCCTTCAGTCCACCCTTTGATCACCTGGTTTAATCTAAACTCTGCCGGCTGATTGCGTTTGTACGAGCTGTCAAACTCCTTACCGTCGATCAGAGTGCCGCTGTAATGTACTTTAACCTTATCGGTCGCCACGGGCTGTGCGCCATTTCCCTCTGTTATAACTTTGTACTGCAGGCCGGACTCGGTTACCTTAACGCCTTCCTTCTCTTTATTGGCGTCAAGAAAAGCCTGGCCGTTTTTGGCGTTTATATCACCCATGGCTTTAATTGCTGCCTGTGCTTTTTCCCTTAGCTTATTTTGCTGAGCTGCCATAAAAACATTAATCTCGGACTCTGACAGCGCAAGTTCGCCACCCGTAACCATATCATGCAATCCTCTGGCAAACAGTTCTACATCTACTTCCAATTCATTATTTTTACTGTAAGTGCCGATTTGGGTGCCAAGGATATAGCTGAACTTTTGAGACTCCGACCACTTGGCTCCGGCACTCTCAGGTTTAGCTTCGGTACTTTCCGGTTTTGCTTCGGTGCTTTCCGGCTTTGCTTCGGTGCTTTCCGGCTTTGCTTCGGTGCTTGCAGGCTTGGCATCATCCTGTGCAATAGTAACAGCTGAAACAGCAAACAGCATAAAAACAGCAAACAGCATAATTCTTAGTTTCACAACAACCTCCTCAACCAGTAATTTATAAAAATAAAGGCTAAATCATACGTGAATTTAGATTTTTAATCAAGTAATATAGCTGGAGGGGAAGTTTGAAGTGCCTACCTGTCCGCCAGTTTGTCAGGTGGGAAGCTATTGGGATTGAATATTTAATATTGTATATTGAAGATTGAATATATATCAAATCCAAATGTCAAAGTCCAAATACCAAATCAATGTTTAAAGATCAAAAGACCTAAGCAATAGATGCCTTTTCTTAGATTTGAGCTTTTGATTTTGGATTTCATTTGAACTTTGGATTTGGTTATTTGAACTTACCCTATTATTCTCCTCCCTTCCTGCTTTCCTGAACGGTATTATTTCTTTGTCTTTAATCTCAGTGCTTTTCCGTGTTTTTCCCCGTGGTTAAAACTTTTCTACTTCAACATTTTACATTCCTTGTTCGATATTCGATATTCTCCTTATTCCTTTGCGCTCTTTGTGTCTTGGTGTGAGGTATTACTTTCCCATCGCAAATCACTATTGACAAATGAGCAATATCTAGCTGTAATAGTTAGAGATGTGACCCTGGTATTTTTCCAGAATTTTTGTTTCATTCTTATGGAAAAAAAATCTGAAAACGACAAAACGCATAGTAGTTTATCCCTGGAAAAGATAGCAAACGAACTGTTTACGATTTTTGAAAAAGAGATTATGTTCCAGAGGTACTATCCGCCTAAAGAGAGCTTTGAGAAGAGAACGGAGGAGTATTTCGCGCAAAAATCCAAAGAGATGGAGATGGAGAGCGGTGAGTTTAAGGACAGTGAAATTGAGCTGCTGAGAAACCGCGTATTTAAGGATATTTTGCCGTCATATTTTGAATACCGGCATCTTAAAGACAGTTTCCTGGAGAGGGTTCAAAAGAGAAGCCTTTTGAAATATATCGGTTTTACCATGCTGGGTTTTGAGGCGTTAGAGGTAATTTTTTTAAGAACAGGAGCGTTTGCTCCTCCGACCTTGATCGGATCTATTTTGCTTGAAATCTGCCTGGGTTATGCAATTTATAAGCTTAAAAATATAAAGGACCTGGATAAGATCGATGCTGCCAAAGAACATTTTTTTGCAACGGTCCATAACACCATGGAAAGTCTGAGTATCGACATCGAATACAGTCAGTTCCAGCACAAAAAAGGCAGCGATAAGATAACTAATGAGATTAACGAATTATTGAAAAAATATGATAATAAAGACCATTTCTGGGACGACTTTATTAAAATCCGCAAACACGACCCGACCACCCGGGAGGCATTTGACAAATTGAACACTCCGAACTTTAGTGACTTTGTACAGCTCCATTTTGATGATAAATACAACTCCCAGATCAGGAAGATCAGATACGACGAGCTCTTTAAACAGGCTGAATGCTATTTTGAAGATAAACAATAAGGGGAAAAGTGACTAAAGTTTAAAGTGTTCTAATGTATAAACAAGTGACTAAAGTGTGAAGTGATCTAAAGTGCCTAAAGTTATGGTGGTCAATTGTCAATTAGTAATTATTAATTGTTTTCTCTTTTCTTTGCGTCTTCTTGTCCTCGGCGTTTTGTGTCCGGGGAGCGGTGAAAATTCTTTTGCCTGTTTTCCTGAGCGGAAGAGGGTCTTATGACACGAATTGCTGTTATTGGCAGTTTAAATATGGATCTGGTAGTGCGGGCGCCTCGAATTCCGAAACCCGGTGAAACAATTATCGGTGCAGACGATCTGCATATGATACCCGGGGGTAAGGGTGCAAATCAGGCCTGCGCCGCGGCCATGCTTGGAGCCGAAGTGTCTATGGCGGGCCGCGTGGGTGATGACATGTTTGGCGAACAGCTGATAACCGGTCTGAAAAATGCCGGTGTTGATACTCGCAATGTTACCCGCGACCCGGATGCTCCCACCGGTATTGCGATGATTGTGGTTGATGAAGAGGGGCAGAACAGCATAGTCGTATCGTCAGGGGCAAACGGGCGTATATCTCCTGAGGATGTATCACGGGCTGAGACGGTAATCGGGTCATCGGATCTGACCTTACTTCAATTAGAGATACCTCTGCCCGCTGTTATTAAGGCGGCAAAGGCTGCTCGAAACCGGGGGATAAAGGTCATACTGAACCCTGCCCCTGCGCAGCAGCTGCCCGCGGAGCTGCTCTCTCTTACGGATATCCTGATTCCCAACGAAACGGAAGCCGCCATGCTGTCCGGATGTGATGTCAGTACGGATGCCGGGATCAAACAGGCCGCTGCCTGGCTGTGCCAATCCGGAGTAAAGACGGTCATCATGACCAGGGGGAGCCGGGGTGCTTCGCTGATTACGGAAAACGAGATCGAAAATTTCCCTGCCTTTTCGGTTGATGCGGTTGATACAACCGCGGCGGGTGATGCCTTTGTCGGGGGTTTTGCCGTCGCACTTGCTGAAGGCAGGCCTCTATCGGAAGCGGTCATGTACGGCAACGCGGCCGGTGCCTTATCCGCAGCAAAACCTGGTGCACAACCTTCGATGCCCTGCCGTGATGCCCTGGACAAAATGCTTCAGGCTATGTAAGACCAGGTAAATACTTTTTTGTATTAATACAAAAGATAAGGAAAGATAATCATGCGCCGATTCCTGATTGACACCGATACTGCCTCGGATGATGCCGTTGCCCTGGTCATGGCTCTTACATACCCTGATGTCGAGGTTGAGGCGATTACGGTTGTTAGTGGTAATGTTAACGTAGATCAGGCGGTACAGAATGCACTTTATACCGTCGAACTTTGCGGTAAGCGGGTGCCGGTTTACCGCGGAGCGGAAAAGCCGGTCCGCCGTCCGCTGGTAACGGCGGAGTATGCACACGGCGAAGACGGGATGGGTGATATAGGGCTGCCTCTTTCCGGCAGAACACCTGCCGAGGGAGATGGAGTAACGGCAATTATCGAAACAATCCACAGTTTTGCGGGTGATATTACACTGGTCACGCTCGGCCCGTTAACAAATATTGCACTGGCGCTGCAGCAGGACCCTTCAATTGCAGGAGAGGTCAAAGAGTGTGTCGTTATGGGCGGGACAGGCCAGGGCCGCGGCAACGTAACACCGGTTGCAGAGTATAACATCTGGGTAGACCCTGAAGCAGCCGGGATTGTCTTTGAATCTGCCTTACCGGTAAAGATGGTCGGGTGGGATGCTTCGCTCGCACACGCTGTATTCAATGCACAGGAGATGGAGGAGCTGCGCAGTGTCGGGACCCCTCTGGCGGAGTTCTGTGTGGATATTCAGAAGGTCCTGAACAGATTTTCTGTTAAAGAGATGAGTATGGACGGTTTCGATCTGCCGGACCCGCTTGCCATGGCAGTTGCCCTTGATCCTGAGGTGGCAACCGAGACCAGATTTCTGCATGTGGCAATAGAGAAAGAGAGTGAACTCTGCCGCGGGCAAACCGTAGTTGATCATCTGGGTGTTACCAGACAGGAGCCGAATGTTGCGGTAGTACTAAAAGCCTCGCGTGAAAGATTCCTGCGCATCTTGTACAGTGCCGTACGGTAGTTATTTAAAATAAGGAACCAGCCACAGACCTATACAGGCAAAGACTTATTTTTTATTTATTACTATATAAACTTCACTTTATTATATTCTAAAAACTTTAAAGTAAACAGGGCATCAAAATCAGATGCACTGTGGCTGAGAGACGCCTTGAATAGAGAAGGTAAACAGTTTGGAACTCAGGTAATATTGAACAAAGATAACACCCTTACACTGCAATAGGATTAGATTTTTTGACAGATAAATGTGGTATAATATAGTAAAAGATTACATATATTATTACGTTTTTCATAAAGATATTTAGAGGAAAACTACCATGATAAACCGGCGCAATTTTCTTAAATCATTAGCAGCCCTGACTGCAGGTTTTCTTATACCAGGATGCGGCCAGGAACTATTAACAGGCAACGAGAAATCGGCCGGTGACCTTCTTGGCGAGCTTCTGCCTACGCGAGTACTTGGGCGTACCGGCGAGGCAGTTACCATGCTTGGCCTTGGAGGCTGGCATATCGGGCGGATGAACAGACGTGACGCACAGGCTACAATAGAAGCAGCCCTTGAAGGAGGGGTACGGTTCTTCGACACTGCAGAAACATACCAATCGGGAGATAGTGAAAGATATTTAGGAGAATTTCTTACCCCAAAATATCGTGACGCTGTTTATATCATGACTAAATCCACTGCCAAAGATGCCAACACTGCCCTAAAACATCTCGAAGGATCTTTACGCCGGATGAAGACGGATTATCTTGATCTCTGGCAGGTTCATGCCCTGAACAGCCCGGAGGATACTGATGAGCGCATGCAGAATGGCGTGTTTAATGTCATGATGGAGGCAAAGAAATCCGGCAAGACTCGCCATATCGGTTTTACTGGACATACTATACCCACGTCGCATCTGCGCGTACTCGAAAATACAGATATCTTTGATACCTGTCAGATGCCCGTAAATATAGCAGATCCGAGTTATGAGAGTTTTATAGAAAAGGTAATGCCTCAATTAGTTGAACGCAAGATCGGGATACTGGCAATGAAGACACTTGCCAACGGAGGATTCTTTGGGGGTTCTCAACATGGGCAGCACGGGAACAAACCAAAAGTCGTACCAAATGTTGTAAGCATACGTGAAGCCCTTCACTTCTCCTGGTCTCTTCCGGTGAGTGTTCTGATCACCGGCCCTGATAATCCTGAGCACATGAAGGAAAAAATCGCACTGGCACGATCCTTTATTGGTATGGATGAAGCAGAGCGCCAGGCATTGGTGGAGAAAGTTGCCGGCATGGCAGGCAGGGATGTGGAGTTCTATAAGGCATAGATTTTCCCATATATCGAACCTATCCCTGACACATCTAAAGTAATGATAATAGGGCCAACACCCTTTTATTCTAACTCTCCCTTTTAGATTGAATATTTAATATTGGTCATTATAATTCCTCACACAAAGTCACGAAGAACACAAAGAATTTAATCCGCTAAGGAATGCAGGAAGGGAGGAAAATAGTAGAGTAAGTTCAAATGACCAAATCCAAAGTTCAAATGAAATCCAAAATCAAAAGCTCAAATCTAAGAAAAAGGCATCTACTGCTTAATTCATTTGATCTTTAAGCATTGATTTGATATTTGAGCTTTTGCATTTGGATTTAATAACTATTCTCCTTTTTCCTTTGTTTTTAACTTCAGTGTATATCTGTGAAAATCCGTGGTTAAATATCTCTTTTGCTTTTCCTTTTTTCCGTGATTTTTCGTCTCTTTCGTGGTTAAATTTATTTTTATCATATTGTCATATTTACCGACAACTTAGGAGGGTTGAATTAATGAAGCTGCGTTTTTGTCTCTATATACTGTTTGCAGTAACACTCGTTATTATCCTGCAGGTTAACTCCTGCCATGATGCGGCTGCGGCAGAGGATGTGCAGGAGGAAGTATCGGAGGTCGAGAAGCTCTACAGGTACAAATGTTCGCTCTGTCACCCGGTACCTGACATAGAAGCCCTTGGTTATACCTACCAGCAGTGGCTGAACGTAATGAAAGCCATGCACGAACCCGGCAGATACGGAGAGTCGGTAAATGCAGAAGATGATGCCCGCCTAAAAGACTACCTCAAGAAAATGAGTAAGAAATGACAGCGTAAATCTGTGTATAGAGTCAATAACAATTGGTACTTGAGCAGAAAAGTGTGAAGTGAACTAAAGCTATTGGGATTGAATATTTAATATTGTATATTGAAGATTGGCGATTAGAATTCCTCACACGAAGTCACGAAGAATACAAAGGGTTTTAACCGCTAAGGAATGCAGGAAGGGAGGAAAATAGTAGGGTAAGTTCAAATGACCAAATCCAAAGTTCAAATGAAATCCAAAATCAAAAGCTCAAATCTAAGAAAAAGGCATCTATCGCTTAGTTCTTTTGATCTTTAAGCATTGATTTGGTATTTAGATTTGATATATATTCAATCTTCAATCTACAATATTAAATTTTCAATCCTTCAGCCTTCGCGGTGAACAATCTTTTCCGTTGCAAAACACCCCCACCTTTTTATATTATAATGACTTACATTTGTATGCTATAATTTGCCATATGAGTCCTACTGTTTTCAAAGAGGGGAAATATCGGTTTCACTTCTTTTCAAAAGAAGAGGAAAGAATACACATACATGTTGTTTCTCCCGATGGAGAAGCTAAATTCTGGATAGAGCCAACTATTTCTTTGGCAACTTATTCTGATTTAACAAAGAGAGAACTTAATTTTTTACAAAAAACAGTTGAGAAGCACAAAAATGAAATCATTAGAAAATGGAAAAAACATTTCAAAACCGGAAATAACTAATATTTCGGAACATGGGTTTTGGATCTTTCTTGACAAGAAAGAATACTTTCTTCCCTTTGCTAAATACCCCTGGTTTAAGGATGCTAAAATATCATCTTTAATTAATGTTAAGCTGATACACGGTCATCATCTCAACTGGCCTGAGTTGGATGTTGATTTATCCATAGAAATTTTAAGTAATCCGGAAAGATATCCTTTAAACTACACGTAAAGCTTTCCTAAGTGTTCACTTCTTTTTTCCTTTCGCCTTTCCATTAGTTCATTTGATCTTTTGCATTTGGTTTTAATAACTATTCTCCTTTTCCTTGTTTCCTGTAAATCCTGTTTACCCGACGTGCTGTTTGGCGGGCTTTCCTCAGCGGATATAAGTTTTGCATGTGCACTATCGTGCACGTTATGGATTTACTATTGGACACTTGCCCTTCTCTGCTTCTGCCACTTGTCATCTGTGAAATCCGCGTCCAATCTTTTCTAACTTTAGCCACTTTAGTTCACTTTAAACTTTAGCTCACTTATTTACCCTTTGCGCCTTCGCGGTGAGCATTCTTTTGCCTTTCTAATCATAATATTACCAATTCCGGTATACGTAATAACAGGCCATAATTTTAGTGACTGTTTGAGAATATTTTGTGAAAATACAGTATGTGGGAATTTCGAAACCATTGCTATGGCTAAATGTTATATTGTTTTATACTCATCTGATAATGATTTTTCGGACGAAGTCCTCGGCGTTTACCAGTCCGGGGAAGCAAGGTTATTCGTCATTGGTCAGCAGCCATTTGTCATTCGGTCATTTGTAAATCGTAAATCCCAAATCGTAATTCGTAAATCGAAACCCCTTTTGCCGGTGGTATTGTTAACGGGCGGCGGCTGACACTTACGGTCTGCCGCGTTAGAAAAGGTCCGGTTTAATGAAAAAACGCATTTGTATAGCTATATTAGTTATAGGATTCAGCGGACTGGTTGCTCAGATACTCCTTTTAAGGGAGCTTCTGATAGTTTTTTCAGGCAATGAACTTTGCATCGGCATTATTCTGGCCAACTGGCTTATTCTTGAGGCTTTTGGATGTTTCTTTCTTGGCAGGAGAGCTGATAAATCCAGAAAAAAGATTGAAACATATACAGTTATTATAATTCTTTTCTCTTTATCTTTACTCATAGCAATATTTCTGACACGCATCCTGAAAACAGCAATCGGCATTTCTATTGGTGAAAGTATCGGATTTTTTCCAATGTTTTACTCCTCTTTTCTTATACTTTTACCGGTATGCATATTTCACGGCGCACTATTTCCTTTCAGCTGCCGGATTTATTCCATCTTTTCCGGCCAGGATGCGTCTTCTGCCGGCAGGGTTTATGTTTATGATACAGTCGGCACAATTATCGGCGGAATTGTCTGCACCTACTTCTTAATCCCTTATCTTAATACATTTCAGGCATCTTCGTGTCTTGCTATGATGAACTTTTCAGTATGCCTTATTTTACTTGCCCCTTACCGGAAAACCGGACAATTTCAAAAAACAATTCTGGTCATCTTGAGTGTACTTATCTTTTTTTCCGGATATCTGGTTTTTGCCAATCAGGCGGATAAACTGCACCATTATTCAATTAAAAAGCAATGGAAAAACCTCAATATCGTTCATTACCAGAACTCCCAATACGGCAATATATGCGTTATAGAAAATCAGGGACAATACATTTTCTTTCTGGACGGTATTCCAAAAATTATAACGCCTGTCCCGGATATACCATCTGTTGAAGAATTTGTTCATCTTCCGCTTCTTGCCCATCCTGAACCCGCAGAACTCCTTATCTTGAGCAGGGGAGCAGGCGGAATAATAAATGAGGTATTAAAACATCCATCAATAGAGACAATTGAATATGCAGAACTTGACCCGCTGCTCCTTGATCTATTAAGGAAATTCCCCACACCGCTTACTGATTCTGAAATGAATGAAAGAAGGGTGAAGATAAAACAGATTGATGGCCGTCTGTTCCTGAAGACAACAGGGGCTGCATACGACTTGATTTTTGTGGGGATTACGGAACCGTCTAATTTACAGGCAAACAGGTACTTTACAAAAGAGTTCTTTTCTCTTGTAAAGGAGAGGCTGAATAAAGGGGGAATACTTGTCATTGGGCTGCCCGGTTCTTTAAGTTACATAAATGAAGAATTGAAAAACCTCAACAGCTGTATTAACAATACCCTGGAAAGTGTCTTTTCTTATATCAGGGTGTTTCCCGGTGACAGCAGGAACCTTTTCCTCGCATCAGATTCGCGGGAAATTTCAGCAATTGACAGGAAACAGATTATTGAAAGATTAAGTAAGAGGGACATTAAAGCAGATGTGATTGTTCCCTGGCATATTGAGAAAAAGCTGCATCACGGGTGGCAGGAGTGGTTCCCTCGTTTTATTGAAGAGGGTAGTCAGAAAATCAATTCTGATTTTAATCCCCTGGGAATGTTTTACAGCATCTCTTATTGGAATTCACTGTATGCACCTTCACTACGCGGGATTTTTGGTCAATTTGAGAGGATAAACTTGAGGAGTGTTGTTTTTCTGTTTGCCGTTTTACTTCTCCTTTATCTCTTTTTTCGGCCAAAAAAGAGGCAATTCTTCCGGGGAAGCATCACTTTATCCATTATCACAACAGGTTTTGCCGGAATGATGTTTGACCTTATTTTAATCTTTACCTTCCAATCTATTTATGGACATGTGTTTTCATGGATTGGGCTTCTTGTGGCATCTTATATGGCAGGTGCGGCTTGTGGAGCAATGCTCATAACAAAAGTTATGGCACGGATAAAAGATAGTTTTAGATTCTTTATAAGAATTGATTTGGCAATAATCTATTTTTCTATTTTATTGCCTTTTATATTTTATGCTGTACATGCATTACTGTTCATCTCGGGCGTTTTCCTTTTTTTCAAGATGCTGTTTTTAGTCATTTCATTTATAAGCGGATTTTTAACGGGTTCTCAATTTCCCCTGGCAAATATGTTATACTTGAGAGATAATAAAGGTTTAAGCGATACAGCAGGATTACTTTATGCTTCTGACCTGTTTGGCGGGTGGTTTGGAGGAATTGTAGGGGCTGTTGTGCTTCTGCCTGTTCTTGGCCTTACCGGTACCTGTATAACAGTGGGGCTGCTTAAACTGACAAGTTTTATTGTCTTAAGAAGCCAGTCCAATCAACATTTATTAGGAGGTAAAACATGAAAGATTTTTTTCCTGATAAAATTTCACGAAGAAATTTACTGAAAAAAACAGCCAGACTATCTTTCAAAGTAGGTCTATCTGCAATCTTCTTTGATTGTTTTAAGACAGTAGCTTTCGGCAATGAAATAACGACTGCACTTAATACAGGCTCCGGTTTTGAACCGGCATATCTGAAACTACACAAAACAGGTGAGCTTAAAGAGAGGGCAGAAAAACTCTGGGCAATTATGGAAAGCTGCCGGCTCTGTCCGAGAAGATGCGGTGTTAATCGTCTTAAAGGAACAAAGGGATTCTGTCACTCTCCCGGTGCAACACTCGTTATTTCATCGTTTCATCCGCATTATGGGGAAGAAAGGCCACTCGTTGGAAGTGGCGGTTCAGGGACAATCTTTTTAACCCATTGCAATTTGCGGTGTGTATTTTGTCAAAACTGGGAAATAAGCCAGCTTGGCAGGGGCGATGAAAGAAATATTAATGAATTTGCTGAGATGATGCTTCATCTGCAGAAAATCGGTTGTCACAATATAAACCTTGTAACCCCGACACACTATTCACCACACATACTGAAAGCCTTTGATATAGCTGCCGGGAAGGGGCTGCGGCTGCCAATTGTATACAACACCTGCGGCTGGGAGCGTATGGAAATACTTGAGATTCTTGATGGAATAGTTGATATTTACCTGCCTGATTTCAAATACTGGGATAGTGACTTGTCGGCAAAGTATTCATCTGCATCATCGAGTTATCCTGAAATTACAAAGGAAGCAATCCTTGAGATGCACCGTCAAGTTGGTGTGGCAAAACCTGCAAAAGATGGTCTTATGCAGAGAGGACTGATGATTCGGCATCTGGTTATGCCAAATGATACCGGTGGTTCAGAAAAAATTATGGAGTGGGTAGCAGAAAATCTGCCAAAGGATACTTATGTCAATATTATGACACAGTATAATCCGTATTACAAAGCATTTGATTTTCCGGAGTTATCAAGGAGAATAACTCGCAAAGAATATAAAAAGGTTGTAAAAAGAGCAAAAGAATTGGGGCTTACAAATCTTGATATTCAGGGATTCTGGTGGCTGCCAGGATAAATGCCATTATACTTCAACATTCTAAATTCCTTGTTCGATATTCGATATTCTCCTTTTCCTTAGCGCCTTCGCGAGAGGATTCTCTTTTGCCTTTTATCTGTGTTTGTCATTAGTCACTAGTCAATGTTCAATTAACAATTAAAATTACTAATTGATAATTGATAATTCATAATTCCTAAATCCCTTACCTGGTATACAGCATACCTATTTTATACCGGTTCTTACCCTGTTGACTATTTCTCAATAAATGCAATGATTCTCATGCCGTCTTATTCAATTACTAATTCTCACACAGAGACACAGAGAACACGGAGTAAAGTAAAGTAAAGGAAAATTACCGCTTAGGAATGCAGGAACGGCAGGAAGTTAGTAATGAAAAAATCTAAAACCAGCCTGATACCACAAGAAAAAATAGAAGGTAAAATATTGCTTATCAGAGGTAAAAGGGTGATACTTGATAGGGATTTAGCGTTACTATATGGGGTAAAAACCATTAGATTAAGAGAACAGATAAAAAGAAACAGTGAACGATTTCCGGAAGATTTCACGTTTCAATTAACGAAGGATGAAGCAAATATGTTGGTATCGCAAAATGCGATACCAACAAAAAGGAGCCTTGGTGGGTATTTGCCGTATGTTTTCACAGAGCATGGAACATTAATGGCTGCCAACGTAATTAAAAGCTCGCTGGCAATACAGGCAAGCATTGAAATTGTAAGGACATTTACAAAACTCAGAGAAATGATTTTAACTCACAAGGAATTACAGAAGAAAATTGAGTCTATGGAAAATAAATATGACAAACAATTCACAGTTGTTTTTGATGCAATCAAACAGTTATTAAAACCGGTAGAAAAGTTACAAAAACGGATTGGTTACCGTTAAAACAGGATAAATCTTTAGGTTTTTAAACTTCAGTGATTTTCCATGGTAAAATCCGTGTCCCAATATCCTTCCTTCGCGTCCTCTTGCTTTTTGATTTTATTAATCCGTGTTTCATCCGTGAAAATCCATGGCTAAAATTTCTTTTCTCTGCGCTCTTCGCGCCTTCCTGTCCTCGGCGCTTTTTGTCCGGGGAGCGGTGAACAATCTTTCGCCTTTTCACTTCAACATTCTAAATTCCTGTTTTCCTCAGCGGAAGAAGGCTTTTAAAAACATGGCATCTTAGGAAGGCAGGAATGGCAGGAAGATATGGTGGTAAATTACCAATTAGTAATTATTAATTCTTAATTGTTTTTTCCTCCCTTTGCGTTCTTTGCGCCTTAGCGGTGAATTGCTTTTCTTCTTTTTTTTTATCCCGTGCTTTTCCGTTGTAAAATTTTTATCTTGTTTTTAATTTATCTTTTAATATTATAATTTAGTTATTTCATAAACCAGCAATAAACCTTTTTAAAATAACAATGCGTTATCGAATTTTAATCGAACAAGATGAAGATGGAGTTTTTGTAGCTGAATGTCCGTCTTTACCTGGATGTGTTTCACAGGGTAAAACGCGAAAAGAGGCAATTAGCAATATTCACGATGCAATAAGAGGATATTTAGAGAGCCTTAAAAAGCATAACGAGCCAATCCCTCCTTCAATTCAAAAAGAAATTATTGAGGTTACAACTGAGTAAGTTACCAGTAATTTCAGGCAAACTACTTTGTAAGGTATTAGAGAAGATCGATTACCAGAAAGATCACCAGACAGGTAGCCATATCGTTCTTCGAAACAGTAAAGCACCCTATCGTAGGTTGACAATACCCAATCACAAAGAAATAGCCAGAGGTACATTATGATCTATTATAAGACAGTCCGGATTAACTCTGGAAGAATTTAAAAACTTATTGTAAAACCCTCAATCCCAAATTCCTTAATCTGTGTTTATCTGTGTAAATCTGTGTTCAATTACCAATTAGTAATTATTAATTCTTAATTGTTTTTTCCTCCCTTCGCGTTCTTCGCGCCTTCCTGTCCTCGGCGCCTTTTGTCCGGGGAGCGGTGAACATGCTTTTACCTTGCAAAACACCCCCGCTTTTTTATAATACCCAGTAGATACCAGGTACAATATATACATGGTTTATACCAATTCTTCTGCATATTAATACATCTTCAAAAAGATAGTCTTACTTGTTTATAAATAAGTAAGATTTTTCATATACGTTTACAATTGCGAGCACTGCCTACCGGCCTGTTTGGCGGGACCCTCTTGTTTTTTAAGTAAGCAATTTAATGGTAAATATGTCAATTAAACTTCAAACATATTCATTCAGATTTGCCGAGCAGGTTCTAAATAGTCGTTTAGCGATTAAGCAAGAAATGGAGTCTGTGATATGTGATCCAAGTATCGATATTTCACAATTATCAAGACCGAAATTTAACGAAGTACTTGACACATTATTTTGTGAAAAAGGATGGCAACCTCAACCATCCGTATTCGAAGAGCCGGGAGACCCATCAGCCAAAATGGATTTCCTGAAAGAACGCATAGGCATAGAGGTTGCTTTTGGTCACTCATCATTCATTGGTATCGATTTACTAAAGTTTCAAGTTTCTTCTTATTCTGGTTTAGATAAGATCGATGTTGGTGTGTACATTACAACAACAAAAGCATTTCAAAAGACTATGAAAACGGAGTATTCCCAAAATTGGGATGGTAGTTTAAATTTTGAAAAAGTAGTTAAATATTTACCGCATTTTAAAAGTGCTATTCAGGTACCCATATATGTCATTGGCGTTGATATATAAAACACATAGTATTGCTTGTATTAGCAAGACGGAAAGGTGAAAGCCTAATAATAGGAACGACATAAAAGTAAATGTTAGCCTAAATTAGTCCCAAAAAGGGATGTGTCCCCACTAATCATGAAAGAGAGAATTGAATTAAGAGAGCATATTATTCAAATAATGTTGCTGCATTCTTGGAAGATTCAGAAAATAGTATTTTAGGTATTCTGGCAACACATCATGAGTTTGTACTTGAGGAATTACAGAGGAACTCATGGACTTCACAAATCAGAATACTTAAAGAACGTCTTTCTGAGCTAGAGAATGGTTATATTCTTTTTGAATATTCAATTCCCAGAATGGGAAAAAGAGTAGATGTTGTGTTGTTGTTGAATGATGTTGTCTTTGTTTTAGAATTTAAAGTAGGAAAAGGTCAATATGAAAAATATGCAACAGATCAGGCTCTTGATTATGCCTTAGACCTAAAAAACTTTCATGAACAGAGCCACAACAAGAAAATAGTTCCTGTTGTTGTTGCTACTGAGGCAATAGAATTTAATAATAAACTCTACCAATTTGAAGATTCTGTATTCACACCATTAAAAGCAAATAAACACAACCTCTTAGATGTAATCCTTTTAGTACCCACCGAGTCAAATAACAATATTGACCCTTCGGCATGGGAAGATTCTATTTACAAACCTACGCCCACTATCATTGAGGCTGCTCAAGCATTATACAAAGGTCATAGTGTTAAAGAAATTTCCAGAGCTGATTCTGATACGATTAACTTAAGTAAGACATCTGATGCAATTGCAAAGATAATTGACGATTCTAAATTAAATAAAGATAAATCAATATGCTTCATAACAGGCGTTCCAGGTGCAGGTAAAACATTGGCAGGTTTGAATATTGCAAATGAAAGGCATAATGTAGATGAAGGAGAGCATGCTGTTTTCCTGTCTGGCAATGGTCCATTAGTTTTGATATTACAAGAAGCTTTGGCTAGGAACGAAGTCTCTGAGAAAAAAGGTACACACGAAGAACTATCAAAAAAAGATGCAAGACGCAAAACACAAGCATTTATTCAAAATATTCACCACTTTCGTGATGATTCGCTAGAAACACCTGAAGCACCAATAGAACGTGTTGCAGTTTTTGATGAAGCTCAAAGAGCATGGACACTTGAACAAACTAGTTCATTTATGAAGACGAAGAAGGGAATTCAGGATTTTAATATGTCAGAACCTGAGTTCTTAATTAGCGTGATGGATCGACATGAGGACTGGTCTATTATCATATGCTTAATTGGAGGTGGTCAAGAAATCAACACAGGCGAAGCTGGCTTGCCTGAATGGTTCTTGTCAATTCAAAAAGATTATCCTCAATGGAATGTCTACGTTTCAGATAAATTGACTGATCAAGAATATACAAGAGGCAATGACCTCTTCTCAATGATTACGAAAGAAAGATTATTTATTCAGAGTGAGTTGCACCTATCAGTATCTGTCCGGTCTTACAGATCAGAAAAAGTATCCGCACTAGTTAAATCAATACTAGACTGCGATAGTTCCGAGGCAAAAAGACTATATCTAGAAACAATACACGATTATCCAATTCTTATAACAAGAAATATAGAAGTTGCCAAGAACTGGCTAAGAAGAAAAGCGAGAGGAACCGAACGTTGTGGGATAGTCGCATCGTCAGGAGCATACCGATTAAAACCGTATGGTATAAATATTAAAGCCAAAATTGATCCAATATACTGGTTCCTAAATGACAAGGAGGATGTACGTTCATCCTATTTTTTGGAAGACGTTGCTACCGAATTCGACATACAAGGTCTTGAACTTGATTGGATTTGTGTTGCATGGGATGCTAATTTCAGATTTGCAGATGGACAATGGGAATACAAGAATTTCAGAGGAACTTCATGGCAAAATATTAAAGACGAAACGCGAATGCTATATTTGAAGAATACCTATAGGGTACTACTGACTCGTGCTCGCCAAGGAATGATTATCTTTATTCCGGAAGGGGATGATACTGATACAACGCGAATGAGAAGTTTTTATGATTCGACTTATAATTACTTACAAAGCATTGGGATATCGTGCATCTAACATTTATCCTTTGCGTCTTTGCGGTGAAAACCTTTTTCCTCTTGATTTTACTATTTACTAAAGTATTATACTACTAGTAACTTACGACCTACCAAATTGATATACCATCGGATGATGGATATACTTTTCATAAATTAAGCTTAATTCTACAAGGACACTGAGACTGCTGTCCAGAATATGGGGGTTGTCCCCGTACTCCCCTATCCTGATAAATTGGTGTTTCGGGCAAATTGCAAAAAAGGAATGTTAATTTGTCAATAAAAAATATCCATCTAGAAGCTATTAGTAATGACTCTCCATATTTGCCATTTGTAAAATTGTTGTGGAGAACAAACTCCGCGACACTTGGATTTTTTCCAGATGGCGCTTTTGAGGAGTATGCTGCAAAACGTAATATTCTTGTTGCCATTGAAAATGAAAACAAATGCATTGGTTATTTACTGTATAGAAGTTACCGTGGTCGCGTTATTACTATTCAACATTTGTGCGTTAATAAAGCAATTAGAGGACAAGGCATTGCAAAGAAATTAGTTGATCATCTAAAAACTATAACAAAAGATCATTATGGTATAAAACTGTCATGTCGCCGTGACTTTGATGCTAATAAAATATGGCCAAAATTGGGATTTGTTGCTCAAGACAACATACTTGGTAAAAATAAAGAGGGTAAAGAATTAACCGTTTGGTGGTTTGATTACGGGCACGCAAATTTATTTACCATAGCAGCTAAAAATCATGTAGCGTCTAAGTTAAAAGTAGTCATTGACGCTAACATTTTTTTTGACCTAAATGAAAAAAATGGTAATGAAGAATCAAAAGCGTTACAAGCAGATTGGCTACAAGATAGTTTGGATTTGTGTATCACCGACGAATTATTTAATGAAATCAATCGTAATGAAAATGCTGTAGAGAGAAGAGAAAAATTTACTCTAGCACGTAATAGATACGAATGTGTTAACTGTCAACCTGCACAGGCTGAAAAGATAACTACTTCCATACGGCATCTATTTCCAGAAAAAATCACAGAAAGTGATCAGTCTGATCTAAATCAACTTGCTAAAACAATCGCTTCAGAGGCCCAGTTTTTTGTTACACGAGATATAAATATGTTGAAAAAGAGGGCAGAACAAATTTACGAAAGTTACGGTGTATCCATAGTTAATCCCGCCGGTCTTATAAGTAAGCTTGATGAATTTCGCCGTGAAACAGAATACAAGGTATCCCGTTTTGCAGGTACGCTTTCACAAATAAGAAGAGTTCATAGTGGAGAAGAAACTGTCCTGCCTCAGTACTTTCAAACTTCTAATCTAGGTGAAACCAAAGTTAAATTTCAACAGCTTTTACGTCATTACTTATCAGATCCAGAACAATACATTTGTCAAGTTGCCCTAGATAAAAAACAAATACCCCTCGCATTGATTGTGTATGAAAAAAAAGACCATCACGAATTAAGAATTCCTATGTTCCGCGTTAAACGCAGCCCACTTGCTGGTACACTTGCAAGATACTTAATTTTTCAATCCATAATTTTATCATCTACAGAACATAGAATGTTTACCAAAGTTACCGATCCATATCTAGAAGACATTATATTGACTGCACTACAAGAAGATGGCTTTTTTCAGGTTAAAAACGAATGGCTAAAGACAAATTTGGCAGTTTTAGAAACTACTAATTTGTTAGCAAATCGTTTGTTAGGTTTGGGCTCTATCATAGATAAGGAATATAGTATACTTTATGAGCTGTCGAATATGCTTAAACAAAATAATTCAAATAATGATTCTAAGGCGATGACAGATATTGAACAAACTCTTTGGCCTGCCAAGATTGCAGATGCTAATATTCCAACATTTATTGTGCCAATCAAGGCTTGGTGGGCTCATCATTTATTTGACAAGAACTTGGCAAATCAAACACTTTTTGGAGCAAAACTTGAGCTTGCTTTTAATCGTGAAAGTGTATATTATCGCTCAAAACATTTTTCCGGTGGATTAAAGGCTCCAGGCAGAATCTTATGGTATATTAGCTATGACCCCAAGTATCATGGGACAAAGCATATCAGGGCCTGCTCCAGGCTTGAAGAAATTACAATCGGCCAACCTAAAACTTTATTCAAACAGTTTCGTCGTTTAGGAGTGTACACGTGGGAAAACGTCTTTAGCATAGCGAAGAAAGATAACAATCAAGATATTATGGCAATTCACTTTAGTGATACTGAGCTTTTTACAAACCCAATACCATTAAAGAGTGTTAACTCTATATTGATAAAATTCGCTTACCGGCCTAACTTTCAGTCACCCCTTCAGGTCTCAAACCATGTTTTCAACGAAATTTATTCTATAGGTCAGCAATTAAAATTAAAGGAAGCAATACAATAAATAAGATGGTACTGTTATCAATTAAACCGAAATATGCCGATAAAATTTTTAATGGCACAAAAACAGTTGAGTTGCGTCGCATCTGTCCCAAAGTAACAAAAGGTGATCTTGTCTTAGTTTATGTATCATCTCCGGTAAAAGCATTAGTGGGAGAATTTGAAGTGAAAAAGATTGTCGAAGCTCCGCTTCGGGTGCTTTGGAAGAAGGTGCAAAATTATGCAGGTATTGATCGTAAAGAGTTTAACCAATACTATACAGGCTCAATGGTAGGCTATGGTATTTTTCTTAAAAAAGCTTTGCGACTCTCCGAGCCACTACATTTGAAGAATTTAAAAGAAGAGTGGCCTAATTTCCATCCACCACAAATATATCGTTATTTAACACACGAACAAATTGGTTTTTACAAGAATCAAAAGGGAAATAATGGGTCAGGCCTGTCCATTTGACAAACTTCAAATAGTTGCTGAAGTATAGCAATCCCTAGTTTCCTTAAATTATCACGAGGAAATTAATAAAAAGTAAATAATGGAAAACCCAACCATTCGTTCTAGTCAGATACAGGACGCATTTTCAAATATAGGATGCTTGCCCTTGTACATTATTGCATGTTTTTTTTCCATGCTGTTAATTCGTTTAATAATAAGCTCGCTTAAGGCTTGGTCATTATTGAATGAAGGCGGAATCATTTGTCATCATAGAAGTTATTGGAATTTGTTTTGGTCTTTTTTCTTTTCCCATAAAAGGAATCCAGATATTAGTGACTGTTGGTTACCTGCAATCATTGGTTTTTCTGAGTTGTTTGTGTATCCGATCGTAATATCCATAAATGGGTGGATTATTATAGGTGCATGGATAGGACTGAAAACTGCAAGCCTTTTTGGCAGATGGCAGATGAATCGGACAGCCTATAATTTCTTTTTACTTGGAAATATTTTATCAATTGTTTTTTCATTTCTGATATTTTGTGGTTTTTTGTCAAAGTAGTGAAATGAAGAGATTCAAATTTTTCTAAATGACAAAAGATTCAATCCATAAGAAAATAGGGATTAGGTCTTTAATATTGACAAACCCATAGGGATTGAAGATTGAATATATCATCAAATCCAAATGTCAAATCAATGCCAAAAGATAAATGAACTAATGAAAGGCAAAGTGGAAAAGAGGGGAAGGTGCTTCGATTTAAGAATTATAACAGAGGTGGACAGGGTCAGACCTTGAATATAGAATATGCTTGTAGGCCTATGGTCAAAACTTTCAAAACGACAGGGCGAACGTTACTCACACATTCCTCTTTAGAACTTGAGGTCTGACCAAGTCAATGTAAAATTAATGATCACCGTAATTCCAGAGAGTAGGAGCCACCTGTTTTGGAATTATGGGAATCAATCAATACACTTACTAAAGCCATAACAAAAAGGGTCGGACCAAGCAGCAGCACTTAGGGTCGGACCAAGCTAAGTTGTTGATGTAAGAGAAGAAGACTTCAAAAATGCGGCCTTTTAAGGCCTTAAACAACACTTTTTACTACAAAAAAGCTATCCCTAAGATAAGTAAGTGACTAAAGCTATAGTGATTGAATATTTTATATTGTATATTGAAGATTGATTATATCATCAAATCCAAATGCCAAAGCCCAAATGCCAAATCAATGTCAAAAGATCAAATGAACTAATGAAAGGCGAAGAGGAAAAGGAAAGACATTTAACCATGAAACACACAGCAAAAAGCCTTTATTAAGTTGTCATAACTGCTTAGGTCCAATTTCCTACTATTAAATCCTACAAGTTAAGGCTATTAAACAGGCCTGCTAATTAAGTTTATATCGCAAAACTTAATTAGGTGTATCTCTTATTTAATTTTCTTGCTATTTTCTTAAATAACGTGTATATTCACTAAAACATTTAAAGGGAAATAGAATGAAAAATTTTAAAGCTGGAACATACATAACACAAGGAACATATAAAAGCTTTCAACCTGAAAAAATAAACAGACAATGGAATTTTGAGAATACGGAGTTGTTAAATCTGTTAAGCCAGGCAGATAGACAACTGGGAAGGCTTGATATGTACTCTGAATATATTCCAAATATTGATCTGTTTATCAGCATGCACGTTTTAAAAGAAGCAACTCAATCGAGTAAAATAGAGGGAACGAAGACCAATATCGAAGATGCATTACTAGACAGAGAGGATGTCAAAGAAGAGGAAAGAGATGATTGGGAAGAGGTACAAAACTATATTTCAGCACTACACCTCGCAATTGACAATTTGGAAAAACTCCCGTTTTCCTCAAGATTAATAAAAGAGGCACATAAAACATTACTAAAGGGAGTACGAGGCGAACATAAACTTCCAGGTGAGTTTAGAAATAGCCAAAACTGGATTGGTGGAGCTTCTTTAAGCGATGCGATCTTTATCCCTCCGATTCATAACACGGTTAATGAGTACATGGCAGATCTAGAGAAATTTGCACATAATGACGAAAATAATATTCCGATTTTATTAAAAATAGCATTAATTCATTATCAGTTTGAAACAATACACCCGTTTTTAGATGGAAATGGTCGTGTAGGACGGTTGATGATTACACTTTATCTTGTTGAGAGAGGTATTTTAAAAAAACCCATATTGTACCTATCAGATTTCTTTGAAAGAAACAGAACTCTTTATTTTGACAATTTAACACTTGTCCGGGAAAAAGACAACCTGACACAATGGTTCAAATTCTTTCTAGTAGGAATCATAGAAACAGCAAAGAGTGGCATTAATACTTTTGATAGTATTCTCAAATTACAGAAAGAAACAGATCGCAAAATTCAATCACTTGGTCGTCGTTATAATAACGCTCAACTAATTATCAATAGTTTATTTGAACATCCTGTAACGGATGCTCAAAGATTAAGAAAAATTACTCAACTTTCAATGCCTTCGGTCTATAAAATGATAAAAGAAATGGAAAAGTTAGAGATAATTAGAGAAATGACAGGTGGAAAAAGAGAAAAGCTATATGTATTCGGAGAATATACAAAATTATTTAGATAATTTCCGGGGTCAGGTCTTTAATCTTGACAAACCATGGGGATTGAAGACTGACTATTGAATATTGTAGATTGAATATATCATCAAATCCAAATGCCAAAGTCCAAATGCCAAATCAATGTCAAAAGATCAAATGAACTAATGAAAGGTGAAGAGGAAGAGGAAAGAGAAAAACGAATATCGAATGTCGAACACCGAATTTCGATTGTTGAAGTAGGAAGCGTAATTATAAATTAATTTATTGAGAAAATAAGCAAGAATGGTCTACCATATTTACTGTGATGAGAGCAGACAGTCTAAAGATCGCTTTATGGTAATAGGCGGCATAATCATTCCTTCAGATAGTGTGGATGAGTTTAGCCAGACAATGCAGAAATATCGTGCAGAACAAAAGATGTTTTCTGAATTAAAATGGTCAAAAGTAACTAATCAGAAAGTTACCGAATACAAACGATTTGTCGAATACTTTTTCGCTCTCAATAATACAGATAATTTACATTTTCATTGTATCATTGTTGATAACCACCAGGTGAATCATAGAAAATTCAGCAAAGGTGACAAAGAACTTGGCTTTTACAAATTTTATTACCAACTACTACTTCATTGCTTTGGCAAGAGATATTACAGGGAAGCTGAAAAAGATAGATTTATTGTCCATTTGGACTACAGAAATACACACTATTCTTTGAATAAGCTAAAGACCATTTTAAATAGAGGGATTAATAAGAAATATTCTATCGGTACTTCTCCATTTGTATCCGTGGAACCAAGAGATTCAAAGGAATCTGAATTAATACAGGTTAACGATATTATCCTTGGCGCAATTGGTTTCCAAAAAAATGGATACAATTTACTTGCAAATACGCGAGAGTCAAAAAAAGAATTAGTAAAATACATTGCAGAACAAGGAGGTTTGCCTGATCTAAAACGTGATACGCCGCGGGGAAAAAGTCGATTTACGATATGGAATTTTAATTTGAGAAAATAAAAAAAGCGCCCTGATAGCCTACGTTGTGGAAACAACTACCGTTAAACGGTTTCCCTGACCTCGTCGGGGTTTTCGGCTAAAAGTGGCGCATTTACAGAAGTATAATTGTTTTTATTTGAAAAAGTCAATATAAAACTAAAAAAACCTAGAGCTGCATTTCTGGGGTCAGGCCTTTAATATTGACAAACCATGGGGATTGAAGACTGACTATTGAATATTGTAGATTGAATATATCATCAAATCCAAATGCCAAAGTCCAAATGCCAAATCAATGTCAAAAGATCAAATGAACTAATGAAAGGCGAAGAGGAAAAGGAAAGACATTTAACCATGAAACATACAGCAATAATCCATAGCCGTTTACCGGGAATTTTACAGAATGTAAGGGTGTTTCTTATCTTAACAACTGTTATGATGCTCTTATTAATGACCACTTTTATACAACCTGCATTTAGCGAAGAGGAAGAGGAAAGAGAAAAACGAACATTGAATGTCGAACACCGAATGTCGATTGTTGAAGTAGGGAGCAAGAAGCAAGAGACAGAGGAAGGATTAAGCATTGGTGAGAGGTTCCATTATGAGACTTCTTTAACATGGCGCGGAGTCATAGGGGATCTGTTTCGCAGCAAGCCGAAAAAGCCACCACAGTATAAGAACTATACCGATACAGAGACAATACAATTACCTGAACCGGAGTACCGGGGAATGCTCCTTGAAGAGGCCATTGAGAAGCGGCGCTCAGTCCGCAACTATTCAAAAACCCCGATCACCATGCCCCAGTTGTCACAGCTGCTGTTCTGCGCACAGGGGACGACGGGTAAAACGTATGATAAACCTCTCCGCACCGCTCCATCAGCAGGAGCTCTCTATCCGTTCGAGATTTACGTAGTTGTTAACAATGTGGAGGGCCTGGAGCAGGGTATTTACCATTACGGCGTTCTTAACCACACATTGGAGCTTGTACAATCCGGAGATTTCAGAAAGGAGATTACGTCCGCAGGGTTAAAGCAGGAGATGCTGGGCGATTCGGATGCGGTATTTGTATTATCGGCTATCTTTGACCGTATCCGTCATAAATACGGAGAACGCGGTTATCGTTATGTATATATGGAGGCCGGGCATATCAGCCAGAACATCTATCTGCAGGCGGTCTCTTTAGGATTAGGTTCTGTCAGCGTAGGTGCTTTTATTGATGACAAGGTTAACCGGCTCATTGGTGTCGATGGAGTAAAGGAGGCGGTTATTTACCTCCATGCGGTGGGGACGTTGTGAATGAAGCGCGAAGACATTAATGTTATAATCAGCATCCTGTTGATATTTGCCATCTGCATTACCGGGATCCTGGGTTATCTGCAGTCTCAATTTGAATTCCGCAAGTTCGTTCCGCACCGCTATTTTGCCTACGCTACTTTAGGACTTACTGCCCTGCACGTTTACCTGAACTGGGGTAAACTGTGGCGCGGTCTTCGACGGATGGGACGGGGGAAGAGAAAAAGTGACTAAAGTGAGCTAAAGTAGAAAATAAGTGCCTAAAGATCAAAGTGAACTAAAGTGACTACAGTTAAATGCAATGGCAGCGTAAATCCAAATGTCAAAGCCTTGGCCCAGACCGCAGTGCGGATCGCGCCAGGGCAGGCTCAAATGTCAAATTAATGTTTAAAGATCAAATGGATTAATGAACGGAGAAAAATGTTCACCGCAAAGACGCAGAGAACGCAAAGGGAGATAGAATATATATCAAACCCAAATGTCAAAGCTCAAAATCCCAATGAAATCCAAAGTTCAAATGAGCAAATGAAAGGCGAAAGACATTTAGCCACGGATTTACACAGATAACCACTGATGAAACAATTAAGAATTATTAATTCATAATTACTAATTGATAATTGACTACCATCTTAATTATTAAGGAGAAGAATGGAAGATTCGGGTGATTTTATAGTAATAACAGTTAACGGGCCGGATGCGCAGGGTATTGTTTCATCTTTTACCTCAATACTATCTGAGAATGAGGTGAGAATAGTTGATATCGAACAGATTGTTATACATAATCTGATATTGCTTTCCATGTTATTAGACTTGAGACAAAGTAAAGGAGACCAAACATCATTACTTAAGGATTTGCTGCTTGAGGCGAAAAGACTTAATGTTGAACTCGACTTTACAGTAGTTTCAAGGGATGACCAACTGCAATATGACAATAATTTCCTGTACGCGATTACATGCCTGGGAGATAAAATAACAGCAGATGTGGTTGCCAGGATTTCCAGGGCAATGTATTCCGAAAACGTTAATATAGAAAGAATCAGACAGCTCAGCCAGGGAGAACTCAGCTGTGTTGAGATGATTGTTAACACCGACAAATCAATAAACATTCGTGATTTAACAAGAAAGCTGCTCTCCATAAGCTCAGAATCCGGCATTGACATAGCCGTTCAAAAAGAGAATATATTCAGAAGATCAAAACGGCTTGTTGTGATGGATATGGACAGTACTCTTATACAGGTTGAAGTTATTGACGAGCTTGCAAAGGCCGCCGGCAGAGGTGACGAAGTCAGCGCTGTAACACGCAAGGCAATGAATGGCGAAATAGGTTTTAATGAGTCATTAGATAAGCGTGTGCGGCTTCTGGCAGGTTTAGACGAAGAAGCTCTTGATAAAATCTACAATAATATCCCATTCACTCCGGGTGCTAAAAAATTTATAAAAATATTAAAAAAAATAGGCTATAAAACAGCCGTAATAAGCGGAGGTTTTACCTTTTTTACTGATCGATTAAAGAATGAACTTGGTCTTGATTATGCATTTGCCAATAATCTTGAAATAAAGGATGGAAAGATAACCGGCAAGGTCACGGGAAGAGTTATCAATGGTGAGTTTAAGGCAAAAATCCTGGAGGATATAGCAAATAAAGAGGATATTACTCTGGATCAGGTAGTGGCAATCGGAGACGGCGCAAATGATTTACTAATGCTTGATAAGGCGGGTTTAGGAATAGCATTCAACGCTCACAAGGCTGTCAGAGAAAAGGCGGACTATAATATATCACAAAAAAACATGGACTCTATAATATACCTGCTCGGCATCAGTGAAAAAGAGAGAGATACAATATAATAACAGTGTATTAAACACGTACAGGATTGGGAGAAAAATTATGATAGCTGTTAAATTTGACAGAACATATAACACCTATGCAGAAATGATTAACGGTATTTTTCAACACTGCGTGGTTGTCTATGCAGGAAAACATCAAGGCTCAAAGGATGAAGAGGTGTATAAGAATGCTATCTTGACTGCGTTAGATGATTTTACAAAAACACAAGGACGGTATTTTCGCTGAACTGGCCAAATATCATGAGGATGGCGATAGCTTAAAAGAAAAGGTTGGTTCTGTTGAAGAGCTTATCAAAATAACAATTAATGCAATGGCAGATGACTTTTGGCAGCAAAAATAAAATTGAAAAGACTGAGAAAAAGGAGAATATCGAATATTGAACAAGGAATGTAGAATGTTGAAGTAAAAGACGAAAGGCAAAAGCAAGTTCACCGCGGAGGGTAAATAAGTGAGCTAAAGTTTAAAGTGAACTAAAGCCAGAGGGATTGAATATTTAATATTGTATATTGAAGATTGAATATATCATCAAATCCAAATGCCAAAGCTCAAATGTCAAATCAATGTTTAAAGACCAAATGAACTAATGAAAGTAAAAATAATTAATAATTAACAATTGATAATTAACCACCATAACTTTAGCTCACTTTAGTTCACTTCAAACTTCAGGCACTTTTCTCCCCATGCACAAATGACCAATATACAATATTCAATAGCCAGTATTCAATCCCTAAGGTTCCCTTTCTAATTCACTAATTGCACTATCAACTGCGCTTTTCATGATATTGATATTCTCAATTGTAGTGTCAGTTGATGTACGAGCCATTGCCTTGCCGGCAGCATTCATAAATGTCGTATAATGTTCATTGCTGTCTAGTAACAGAGGGGCAACCTGACTGACCCAATGCGCCAGCTGTTCATGTTGTTCAGATATTCCATCTTTAGCTCCAACAAGTTGAGCCTTTTTCAATGCTTCGAGTAATTCTTTATTATTCATCCCATAAACCCTTCAATGTTCAATTTTCAATTCATAATTACTAATTGATAATTCATAACTGTTTTCTCCGTGTCGATCCGTGGCTAAATTTACTATTATTCAATTTTCTCAAGCTTGATGTAGTCGATCTCGACCTTGTGCCCCGTTGACCATCCAAAGGCATCAAATGCGAGCCAGAGCTGATCTCCGGGTGAAGTACCGAAAGTGCGGGACATCTCTCCCCTGCCCGGGATTGCATACGTGACCTCACCTGTCACGGTATTGTACGTTACTTCTTCGGTAAACCATTCACGCCAGGGTGGGATCAGATGCTCTTTCCCGTCATAATCAAAATAGACACCGTCAACTAAACCCTTGCATTTATAAAAGTATCTGTACCTGGCAGCAGGTTCTCCGCTCCTATTGACAAACGCACTGGTATTCCGGAAATTGGCCTTTGGAAAGATGCGTACCCTTCGGGTGAGCTTCAGTATATCGCCGCTATCAACCGAAAAAGGAACTGACTTGACCGCCCCGCCGGCATTTGTAAGCTCCTCTGAAATCACAAGTGCACCGCCCTCCTCTCTGACAGATTCACCCGGCATATGCGTCCATAGCCTCTTCTTTGAAATGCCAATATGGGCCCACTTTACGCCGTCAAGAAGATCGTCATTAAAATCATCTTCAAGTATTACGGCAGACTTAGTAATAGCTCCTCCTGCTGCCGCATCGGCACCGTCTGCCAGTATCGTAATGCTCTGGGTAATGTTCTGGAAAATAATAAGTCCAAACAACAGGATTAATACTCTCTTCATGATAACGCTTCCTTTTAGGATTGATGATTGTAGATTGTAGATTGAAGATTGGAAAGGCAAAAATTTAGCCACGCCCGCCACACGAATCGTCGGGCAGGGATGAACACTGATGAAACACGGATAAAAAGTAAAGAAAAATTACCGCTTAGGAAGGCCCGCCAAACAGCACGTCGGGTAAACAGGAAGATCAAAGTGACTAAAGTTAGTCAATTATCAATTAGTAATTATTAATTATTAATTATTAATTCTTAATTGATTTTACTCTGTGGTGAGTTTTCTCTTCCTGGAGCGGCAGCCGTAACTTACGGCAATATAGATAAGGTAAGGGCTCATGAATATAATGAGATTGCCTACTGTACTGTTCCATAATCCATGGAAAAAAAACCATGCAGCAGTTCCAAGAAAAACGGATATTGTATAGACAATAAGATTGGCAGATATCTGCCTGATTATATTTCCTCTCTGCGTATAAGCCATTATGCCCTCAGTACTTCCCCTTTTTTTAACCTCTTCAGAATTGTTATATGAATATATTAATTTAATTATCGGCTGAAAGGAAGATTTGTTCACCGCTAAGACGCAGAGAACACAAAGGAAGATACAATATATATTAAATCCAAATGCCAAAGCTCAAATGTCAAATCAATGTTTAAAGATCAAATGAACTAATGAAAGTAAAAATAATTAATAATTAACCACCATAACTTTAGCTCACTTTAGTTCACTTCAAACTTCAGGCACTTTTATCCCTATGCACAAATGACCAATATACAATATTCAATAGTCAGTGTTCAATTATCAAAAAGAATTAATAATTCCTCGTTGATAATTACTAATTGCTTCCGGCATCTATCCCTGCTTTAATAATGTAAGAGTAAAAATAAAAATATAGGGGGGGATATTTAACCATGATTGAAATTATGCCGGAAACAGAAGGTAATGTCCTTGTCGTTAAGGCAAAAGGGAAACTCACTGCCAAAGATTATGAAGAGACTTTCATCCCAAAGATCAATCAAATGATAGAAGTATATCGAAAGGTGAGAGTTGTTGTACTGTTAGCTGAGAATTTTGACGGTTGGGAGATCGGCGCTGCATGGGATGATGCCGTGTTTGGAATTCAGCATAGACACGATTTTGATAAGATGGCTGTTGTCGGAGGTCCAAAGTGGGTGCAGTGGGCAACGAAAATCAGCTTCAATTTCATGGATGGCCAGGTAGAGATTTATGATATTCCTGATTTTGAAAATGCTGTTGCCTGGGCGAAGGGCGATGATTGAATATTGAAAAGATGGGTTCACCGCTAAGACGCGAAGAATAAGCGAATATCGAATAACGAACAAGGAATATTGAAGATTGAAAAAATAAAACAACAAAATTTAGCCACGGATTTACACAGATATACACGGATAAAAAAAATGATACATCTCAGGAAAGCCCGCCAAACAGTACGTCGGGTAAACAGGAATGGCAGGAAGAGTTTAAAGTGTGAAGTGAACTAAAGTTAAAGATGAAAGGATTAAATAATAACCTTGCTTTCGCAAGGAGTCCAGGGATATGCACTGATAAAACAATTAAGAATTATTAATTCATAATTGAGCATTGAAGGATTTAGGGATGATGAGTGGATTCGGTGATAAATACGCATCGATTACAGATGCCGGTTTTACTGCAAAATACCGGGCAAGCTGTTTCTGCAACGCAGTAGAGTATGAAGTGGGAACTGACCCTGTCGATTCAAAAATATGCCACTGCACAGGATGCCAGAAACTTCACGGTGCACCTATGCAGTGGGCTGCGATATTCCACAAACACGACGTAAGACTGACTAAAGGGTTAGAGCACCTGCACTTTTATAACAGTGAGTTGAACAGCCATGAGAGGATACTGCCCTGTAAAGTGAGCTGTGCTGTCTGCCGCACGCTCATTGCGGACGAAGGACGCAATATGTGGCTTGCGTTTCCAACTCTCTTCGATTTTGCAGGTACGTCTGAAGTTCCGGAGAAATTCAGACCAACATGTCATATTTTCTATAGTATGCGTGTTATCGATATCGATGATAATTTGCCAAAGTGGTCGGGCCATAAAAACTCATCACAACAATTGTAAAATTGTAAACAGGGGAAGAGGAAAGAAGTGATCTAAAGTGCCTAAAGACCAAAGTGACTAAAGCCAGAGGGATTGAATATTTAATATTGTATATTGAAGATTGAATATATCATCAAATCCAAATGTCAAAGCTCAAATGAGCTAACGAAAGGCGAAAGGAAAGTAAAACAATTAACAATTATGAATTAATAAATCCTTGTTGATAATTATTAATTGTTAATTGTTTTCTCTGCCCTTTGTGTTCTTTGTGGCTTAGCGGTGAGAAATTAAGGAATTAAATATGACGAAAGAGTATGATGCGTATTGTGAGATGCAGCAGGAGTACCGCAGCTTTGTAAAGCTCAACTATATCCCCCTGCATAATCATCTCTATACCTTAAGTGACGATATCTTCGTTCCGTCGTTTTTAGAGGCTATAAAGCGAAATGCACGGGAGGCGCTGCAGCAGATACTGCATGAAGAGTATCCGGGCATCTATTCATTTGATGTCCTGAAACCGGAATTCTGTAATCAATTACTAGAGGAGATTATCTGGTTTGAAGAGTGGTGCGAAAAAGAGAAGGTTACCATTAACAGGCCAAACAGTATGAATAACTATGGAGCAGTTCTTGACGATTTTGGTTTTGACCCGTTTCTTAACCGATTTATGAGGGAATATATCTCACCATTATCAACACTGCTATTCAGCGATACCGGAGGAGACTCACTTGACGAGCATCACGGTTTTGTTGTGGAGTATAAAATGGGAAAAGATGAGTCTCTCGGCTTTCATGCCGACGACAGCGACGTCACCTTCAATGTGAATCTTGGCAAGGAATTTACCGATGGGACAATCTACTTTAACGGACTGCTGTGCCATACGTGCCAGCAATTATCATATTCACCATACCCATTAACACCAGACCAGGTAGAAATTGAACATAAGGTGGGACGTGCCCTTCTGCATAGAGGACTGCACCGGCATGGCTCAAACGATATTACCAGCGGTGAGCGTTATAACCTGATTCTGTGGTGCAGAAGCAACCAGTACCGGATGCAGAGTAACTCCGGCGAATGCCCGGAGTGGTGCGAGAATAAGCGTGGAGGGTGAGAGATTGAATATTTTAATATTGAATACTGAATATTGAAAAGATAAAAAAAGATTATTCACCGCGAAGAAAAAGCTACCTTTTTCTTCAGCTCGCTTTTTCTTTGCGTCCTTAGCGCCTTTGCGGTGAGATATTAAAGACTTATGATAAAGAAAGTAGAACTGGCAAGAATATCCGGTATACCAATCAAACTTGATTTGAGCTGGTTTATAATCCTAGCGTTTATTACGTGGACACTGGCAGCAGGGTTTTTTCCCACTAAATTCCCCGGACTTGATAAATTTACCTATCTGGTTATGGGACTATTGTCAGCGCTGCTCCTCTTTGTATCCGTCCTGCTTCACGAGCTGAGCCACTCCCTGGTTGCAAGGAGGTATAATATCCCTATCAAAGGGATTACCCTCTTTATTTTCGGCGGTATAGCAGAGATGGACCAGGAGCCCCCTACCGCCAGGTCAGAGGTATTTATGGCCGCTGCAGGCCCTCTATGTTCCGGCGTCCTTGCACTCATTTTCCTTGTCATCAGTAATTTTTTCACAAACTTCGTGCCGTATGAACCCATAATAGGAATCCTTCAATACTGCGTGTTCATTAATACGGCATTAATGATTTTTAATTTAGTACCCGGATTTCCACTTGACGGGGGAAGGATACTCCGCGCTGCTATATGGAGCTACACAGGCGACATAAAGAAGGCAACACGGATAACCAGCAGAATCGGTTCGTCCATGGGAGTGTTCCTTATAATTTTCGGTTTTTTCAGTATCTTCACCGGAAATTTTATCGGCGGGCTGTGGCTTGCCCTTATAGGCATGTTTATTAAAGGGGCTGCAGATACCGGCTATCAGCAGCTTTTGTCCGGCAACATATTAGAGGGAGTAAAGGTCTCTGATATTATGACACGAGACCTGATAACCGTAAACGATTCCATAACGCTTGACAGGCTGGTAGACGATTACTTCCTTAAACACAGGTTTAACAGTTATCCCGTAGTAAGTGACGGTGAGCTCCTGGGGATGGTCTCAATCCACGATGTGAAAAAGATACCCAGGGAAGAGTGGAGAGAGGTTACTGTAAGCAGGGTGCTCAATTCAAGAGTAATTGAGTTCTGCGTTAATCCGGGGGATGATGCTACCGACGCAATGACCAGGATGGTTAAAAACGGTTTGGGCAGGCTCCCCGTCCTTGATAACGGAAAGCTGGCAGGCATTGTCTCTCACAGAGACATTATGCTTATCATTAAACACAAGGTTGATCTGAGGGCGTAAGGATTTAATATTGTAGATTGGTTATTGGTAATTTGTCAATGTTCAATTGTCATTCGTCAGTAGTCAATGTTCAATTATCAATTATGAATTAATAATTCTTAATTGTTTTCACTTTCCTGTGTGTATAATCGTGTATTTCACATCTGTCAATCTACAATAGTCAGTATTCAATCTTCAATAGTAAATCGCCAATCGTCTCCTTACGCCATACTCGGCATCTCCAGTCCGTAGTAGTGTGGTTTCTCCGGAAGGATGTAGATATCTGTCAGCCCGCCAAAGAACGTCTCTTTATCGGTACCGTATACGGAAACGTCAGGATATTTTGGTTTCAGTTTCTCCAGCCTCTCTTCCGCCATCGCATAGATCTCGGACCTCTTACCGAACGTTAATGCATTTCCTACACAGGTATTGACACACGCCGGTTTTTTATTATCTTTAATCCGTTCTATACAGAAGTTGCATTTTTTTGCTTTCCTGTTCATTACGTCCAGTTGCGGGATGCCCCATGGGCACGCTTCCACACAGGCCCCTATTCCGTCACATTTCTCCTGGTCAATAACAACCGCCCCGGTATCCCCGTCTTTATATATTGCCTGCGACGGACATACGTCCAGACAGACCGGTTCTGTACAGTGCATGCATTTGTGCAGGCGGAAGAAGGAGCGGACCTGCTTCTCACCGTCTCTTTCAATAAAGTCTTCGTTAAACAGGACCAGATTCCATGTAGTCGGACTGAGCCCTTTTGGGTTCTGATACGTTCCGCCCTGGACCGAACGCCCTGCCGGAAGATCATTCCACTGTTTACAGGCCACCTGGCAGCCGCGACATCCTGTACATTTTGAGACGTCTATTAATACTGCATAAGGTTCTGACATTATTATCTCTCCGTTTAAAGATTAGAAAAACTTTTATCCCAATTAAAAATTTTTATATTTGAAACATTTTCGATACGGTAATCTCTTTGACAGACTGCAGAAACGAATCTATCTCCTGCTCAGTAGTAAAGTACCCGGGGCTTACCCTTATGGTACCTTCGGTAAACGTGTCCAGGGTGCGGTGCGCATGAGGTGCGCATTGCAGCCCCCCTCTTACAACAAAGTCCCGGCTGTTCAGTACCTTGCCGAGGTCATCAATTCCCCATCCATCGATAGTAAAGGAGAGCACCCCGCACGATTCATCATTTCCTGCATCAAAGTGATAGATTTCTGCCTCCTCTACATCTTCCAGCCCTGCCTTCAGCCTGTTTATCAAGGCGGACTTATGGCTGGAAACTGCAGGTAAACCAATTTTATCTATAAAATCTACTCCCGCAGCCAGTCCTATAATGGCCGGTGTATTCCTCGTACCGGCCTCAAAGCCTTCCGGCAGGTTCCTCGGCTGGCGTTCAAAATCTGAAGCAAAACCGGTACCTCCCTCTATAATCGGTTCGAGGAGTATCCGCTCTCCAACATAGAGCCCTCCTACCCCAAGCGGGCCAAGTAATCCTTTATGCCCTGTAAACGCAAGCAGGTCGATATTGCACTCCTCTACCTCTATAGGAATGCTCCCCGCGCTCTGGCTGGCATCTACCAGAAGCAGCAGCTCCTTTTCCCGGCATATGCTTCCGATTTCGCTGAGCGGCTGTATCACACCGTTTACGTTTGAAGCGTGATTTATGACCACCATTTTTGTCTTAGGCGTTATCTGCTCTTCAAGAGAGTTCAGGTCCAGCATCCCCTCTTCATCGTGACGCAGATCGCTTGTAGTGATCGTCTCCTTTAATGCGTACAGCGGACGTATCACCGAATTGTGCTGCATGGGGCCGACCAGTACATGGTCGGATTTTTTCAACCCTCCCTTCAGTGCCAGGTTTAACGACAGCGTTGCATTGTTTGTAAAGACCAGCCTTCTGTAATCCTTAATACCGAAGAAACGGGCTATCTTTCTTCTTGACTCCAGTACCCTTTCTGCGGCTTCATGCTCCAGCCGGTTCTCTCCCCTGCCGATATTGACTCCCCATCTCCTGAGAAAGTTATCTGTTTCTCTGTAAACCGTTTCAGGCTTAGGAAACGAAGTCGATGCATTATCCAGGTAAATTATTTCGTCTTTCATGTTACATTGAAGCTACTCTTTTATATCCCTTCCGGATTGCAGAGTCATCAATATACTGAGAGCTCCAGTCCAGCAGTACAGGTGACAGATCTGCATTGTTATTAAGAACCGTTTTAATAAAAGATTTACAGGAATTACAGATATCTACACGGTAGTTCTCTTCATCGGGAAAGCTGAGGTATTCCGTCTCTTTATCTTCCGTCTTTTCACAGAAAGGGCATTTTAGCCTCTGGAATGGCCACGAAGTGTGGCACAGCGAACAGTACAGATACCTCTGCCGCCCGGAAGAAGTTTTCTTAAGTTCTGCCAGGCCAGGCGGGTGGCCGCATACAGGGCAGCTCCCGCTCTCCCATGAGTCAAGATCAATAGACGGGACTACACGATCCGAATACTCTTCCACTAAAGGGGTGAGAGTGTTTTTGATCAGGAAGATCAGTATCTCTGCGGGAAACGAATCAGAAACGTGTGCCTGCATCTGAGTATCCCCTTTCAGGTACAGGAACTCTTCCAGTATTTCCGCCAGATCGGGTACCAGTTTTTCAGCCTCCGCAAGGGCCTCGTCACTCTTTCTGGTTGAAAACCGGTTATAGACGTTAAAGATATCCATAAAGAATTCCGTCAGGCCGGAAAGGTCGATTCTGCTCTCTTCGATCAACGGTTTCCCTTCAAGGGCCTGCCGCTTTATTTCATCGCCATTAAATGAGGAGAACTGGATACTCTCTCTGCATCTGTCCTGCTCTTCTCTCATTGCAAAATACAAATCGTAGTAAGCAGACAGATGCTCATTTTCACTTTTCAGCCTGTCTATGTCGTCCCGTGAATCAAACATGAGAAACTCTTTCTGTTAATTCAATTAACAATGATCAATTAGTAATTATGAATTAATAATTCTTAATTGTTATCAAGCCTTTACTGCATTACAGAGGCACGCCTTTGTCTCCTGTATCCATGTATTCGGATCTCCGACATCTATCGTCAGCAGGTTCGCACTCCAGGCAGGGCTGAGGGTCTGAAATCCCCAGTGCTGAGGGACCCAGATGACTTCCACTGTCTTACCGTCAACTTTTAACGGATGTACCCTTTTGGTTGCCATGGCGATAATATCAATCTCGTCTCTGCTGGTACTGAGTTTGATCCTCTCCCCGTTATATACGTCCAGTTTTGCCGCCAGATCTTCACTGATCTCTGCAAATACTTCCGGCATCAGTTCATTAATCCATGGATTATTCCGCGTAATACAGCCGCCGCCCCAGTGTTCGGTCAGGGCAGAGGTGCATAAAACATATGGATACTCTGACGATGATCCTACAGGCTGAAGATGCTTCAGCCTCGGATAGATTACAACCGGATTGGTGGATACTTTGGGGTGCAGGATGTTGTCTGCCGGACTTTCAACCGGTTCATAGAATTCAGGTACGGGTCCGTCAAGGTTTGCTCCGGATTTTGCCCAGACGGCATCTTCTTTCTTCGAAGCGTAAGGTGCTGTAAATATCCTTCCGCTCCCTTCCGCTGTCATCTTAAATGCGATGCGGCCTTTCTCGGAGGACGGTGCGGAAGTTAAGCCCTTTACGTCAGGCTTGTCGACACCGGTCCAGCTCTTTGCCGCCGGGTCCCACCATATAAGGGCGCGTTCCGGATCGCGCGGCTTTCCTTCCAGGTCGCACGATGCCCTGTTGTAGAGTACCCTTACATTACCCGGCCAGGAGAATGCCCATTTCGGAAATAGCCCCTTCTTCTCCGGATCGTATTTGTCGTTCTGCCTTCTGGTAAGGTTGTGCCCTTCACTGTAACAGCCGGAATAGATCCACTCTCCTGCAGAGGTAGTGCCGTCACCCTTCAAACTGCCGATACCTTTAACAGGCCTGCCTGTCTTCAGGTCGTAACCGTTGATCTCTTTCAGCACATCTTCATATATATAAGCGAGTTTGTAGTTCCAGTCTGCTTTGAGGATAGGGTCCTGGTTAGCCGGATTAGGAGATTTTTTATACTCTTCCCTGAGCCTGGTAAATATTGTGTCAATAATTTCACAATCGTTCTTGGCCGTGCCTATCGGTTCGATAGCTTTATGCCGCCACTGGATCCACCTGCCGCTGTTTGTAATAGTACCCTCTTTTTCCACAAAAGATGCGGCCGGCAGCAGTAGTACTTCAGTGGCTATCTGGGAAGGGTCTGTCCCGGGAGATTTCCAGAAAGAGGCGGTTTCACTTTCAAACAGCTCCTGGCAGACCAGCATGTCCAGCTTTGAAAGCCCTTCACGAACGGCATTAATGTTTGGATTGGTGACCATGGGGTTCTGCCCCATGACATGGAAATATTTGATTTTACCCTCCAGCATATTCTCAAAGAGTCTTACGGCCGAATAGTTCTGCATTCCGTTCCTTAGAGGGAGGTGTTTATAGAGATAATCATTCTCCTTTGTAGCATTTTCACCAAACCAGGCCTTGAGAAGGTTTACGAGAAATTTCCCCTTAAACTTTCCAAAACTGTTGTTCCAGTCATCAAGTGTCGGCTGCTTGTGAGTGGGAGAAACCAGATAACCGGGCAGGATATGAAAGAGCAGGCACATATCAGTTGAACCCTGTACGTTTGAGTGGCCTCTCAATGCGTTTATTCCACCCCCTGATACTCCTATGTTTCCGAGAAGGAGCTGCATGACAACAAGGGATCGAATGTTCTGTACACCGGTTGTGTGCTGGGTAAGCCCTAAAGCGTACATAACCGTACCGGGGTGATTATTGGTAAATGTAGTGACTATCTTTTTTAACTTCGCTACGGGTATTCCTGTAATCCTTGAAGAGGTTTCGAAGTCATACCGTGCGTAGTGTTTCTTTAAAAATGAGAAAACAGTATCAGGTTCATTCAGGTCTGCCGCTTTTGCAGGTTTTCCATCTTCCATTACGGCGTATCCCCACGAGCTCTTATCATATGTTTTTTTCTGTGAATCGTAGCCTGAGAAGAGGCCTTCGTGGAAAGAGAAGTCCTTTTTTATCCGAAATAGTGCATTGGAAAAGTGTTTAATATAGAACTCATCATAGAGCCCTTCGCTTAAAACATGATTAATGATAGCCCCGAAAACGGCAATATCCGTACCCGGCCTGATCTGTGCAAAGATGTCTGCCTGGGAAGAGGTTCTGGTATATCTCGGGTCAACATGGATTACCGTGGCTCCATTCTCCTTCGCCTTATCCACCCATTTCATTGAGACCGGATGGTTCTCTGCGGCATTACTTCCCTGGATGAGAATGACCTTTGCGTGTTGAATGTCATTCCAGTGGTTTGTCATCGCGCCCCTTCCGAATGACGGCGCCAGGGCGGCAACGGTAGAGGAATGGCAGATACGGGCCTGATGTTCAAGCTGGACTACCCCTAACAGCCTGGCCATTTTACCGTAAAGATAACACTCTTCGTTTGTGTTTGCAGCGCCTCCATAAAACGAAATAGCATCGCACCGGCTGGCCCGGTATTTGGTGCCTTCGATATTTTCATTCTCAATCCAGTGTTCATCCCGGACAGATTTTATCTTCTTTACCATCCTTGAGTATGCAAAGTCCCAGTCAACTTCCTTCCACTCGTTGGAGAAAGGCGCCCTGTACATCGGTCTGGTAATTCGCTGAGGGCTGTTTGGCAGGAATGAGAGGCCGGCCGCTTTACTGCATAGCGCACCGCGGCTGATAGGATGGTCGGGGTCACCTTCCAGGTTAACAACCTTGCCGTTGCTGACAGAGGTTATCATCCCGCAGCCTACGGAGCAGAAGCAGCAGATGGTACGCGCCTCTTTATTGCTTTCTACTTTTAAAGGCTGCTGCGGTGTGCCCGTCTGTACACTGCGGCTCTGGGTACACCCTATATCGGCGAGTACGACGGCTGCAACACCAAGGCCGCTGAGTTTTATAAATTTCCTACGCGTAATCTCCATTTTATTTCCTCCGGGAAAAATTAACTGTTGTGTATTGATGTGTTATTTTAAACTGGATTGATAAACAGATTTAAAACGATAGTGGTATTTTTATGAAAAACCCTCCTCTAAAATAAAACACTCTTATTTATTTAAACTAAACAGATATTTTTTTCAGAAACAGGTAAAAACCAGGATGAATTGCTGCATTAATAACTTGATACAGTTGACCGGCGCGTATGGAAACACGCCCTACATGATATCAATATTCTTAGTAGGTCGGGTTTTTATACCCGACGAAATTGTTAAAACATAAGAACCTGGATATAACAACTATATAATTAGTGGCAAGTCTACATTTTTGAAGGTGACTGTCAAGGGTAAAAACACGCCTCTGACAGGCCATGGATTGCAGCCATTATGTGCCAAAAACGTCGGAATTTCTAAGGCAAACAGGGATAAATACTTCCAACCTGTCAGGACTGTTTTTATCATATCCCGGCAGAAAAAATAGTCGATGCTGATAACGATATTAAGTATAATGCAGCCTTGTTTTGTAATAAGTTTGAAGTGCCTTAAGTGAACTAAAATGCCTAAAATTAAAAAACAGAGATTTGTTCTTGTTACAACTTTAGCTCACTTCAAACTTCCTGCCCGACTACGTCATTCAGGCGGGTAGACACTTTTAACTTTTTATGTACAGAACAGAGGAGATGATATGGAAAACAGAGAAGAATTCCTGGATCAGGATGATGTGTTATCACGCGTGCATCAATATGAACTGGAGAGGGATGAAGAGAGAGTCTTTATAAATGTCAGAGAACCTATAGGCGGCTCATCTAAAGGTTCTTTCATTGCTGTTCCCAGTCTGATCAGTAAAGAGTGCAGTAATACCGATTACGTCGGGTTGGGTGATTCTGCGGAAGAGGCATTAAATGATTGCCTGAAGAGGATTAAGGGCATACCTTTAGGCCAGGTTATTCCTCAGGGTTAATCTTTTTTAAAAAGGCTTATAAACATGGATTGTTCGCATGTGTGTAAGCCTTTTTCCGTTTATACCTTTTCCTGATTTTTTGTAAGAGAAGTTGCAGGTTACGGGTGGCGGATAACCTTGCTCTCGCAAGGAGTCCATAACCGGAATCCTCTCGAAAGAGAGGTAGATAACGATATGCGATATTCTGAAACAGAAGCAGCAGCGGTCTTTGAGCAGTTGAAAAAATGTTCAATCGATGACCTCGATACGTTGTTTAACAGGGGAACTTTGCCGGAATTTGAAGAAGTTAAAGGTGATACTGCGGGAGCAATACTTGCTTTGAACCCTGAAAATCCCTGGTGGTTAACATGTATCATTAAGATCGTTTTTAAAAGTCCCCTGGGACGGTGGACCGGTAAAAAATTTATTACTCCTTTTAACAGAGAGAAAAAAGGCCATGGTATAAACCTGTTTAAAAGCAGTTATTTCCCACAACTTTTCAAGTTTGACACTTACATTAAAAATGCGTATGTTGACGATAAGCCCTGCCTTGCCTTAGATTACAGGCCGTATCATTTGTTGACATACGGCCTGGTAGATGAGGTAAGAAATATTAAAGATGGGCAGGTTTTGGGGCATGCGTATTATAAGTTTCCGTGGAGAATAGAGGTGTGGTTTGTAGGGTATTTTGTTCTTTGTGTTTTAGATACAAAAAGAGAAATTTAGCCACAGATCTTCACAGATATCCCCGGACAAAAGGCGCCGAGGACAGGAAGAAAGACCGTATATATTTTATTAAAGGTTGTGTAGTTTTTTTTTGATAAGCCAAAAAATGACTAATACTAAATCCCGTTTTCTTTTAATTTGCATTTTCATACTATCAGTATCATATTTCTGCACAACAGAGAAAAATATTCTTTCTCCTTTACAGAAATCCGGAAATGCTGCTTCAGAAGTTTATGCCGGTGAAGAATCAAGCCATTCATCAGGATCAGAGCATTTTGGTACTAATGAACATGGTAGTCATGAAGATCCCTTTGCATCCATTCTCCTTGAATTGGTAATCCTTATAGTTGCAGCAATATTTGGCAGATGGGGAGCGGGTAAACTAAATCAACCCGTTGTTCTTGGAGAACTGCTTATAGGTGTGCTTATTGGAAATGTCCTTTACTGGATGGATTGGCCAATTGCCTTTCTGGTTATGCATATGGATAGTGCGAAAGAAATTATACATCTTTCGTGGCAAGAGGGAATGTCTACCTTAGATGCAGCAAGGCAGGTATTCTCTCCAGAACAATTGGCTCCCGGTGCAATTGGTCATAAACTGCTTGGAGTTATGTCAGGCAATCATGCTTCGAGGTACATCCTTATGGCAGTTGCCGTGTGGATATTTTCAAATTTTGGCGTTATTATGCTTCTCTTCCTGGTGGGACTTGAATCAAGTGTAGACGAAATGATGGAAGTTGGAGTGAAAGCCCTTTTAGTTGCAGTAATAGGGACTATTGCCCCATGCGTACTGGGGTTTGGTGTAAGTATTTATCTTCTTCCGGAACCTAACCTTTTAACTAATCTTTTTATTGGCTGCACCATGGCAGCTACCAGCGTAGGGATTACTGCCAGGGTTTTCAAAGATCTTAATAAACTGCAGACGTCAGAGGCAAAACTCGTTATGGGTGCTGCAGTCATAGATGATGTCCTTGTAATGATTTTACTGGCTGTTGCTGTCGGTATTGTAACCACCGGAGAACTTCATATAAGTGAAGTGGTTAAAATCAGCATCCTTTCAATTGCTTTTCTTGGGGGGCTTATATTCATTGTCGAGCGGATTATGCACCGTTTTACAAAGTATTTTGCATATTTTGAACGTGTAAACCTGGCGCTATACCTGCCGCTATGCATGGCGTTTCTTATAGCCTGGTCGGCAAGTCTTATTGGATTGGCAACTATCGTTGGCGCTTTTGTTGCGGGACTTATCATTAGTGATGAGCATTTTAAACCGTATATAGGAGCGGGCTCTCCGCTTATGAAGGTTATTGCCCCCTTTGAGGCACTCTTTGCGCCCATCTTTTTTGTTCTTACGGGAATGCAGGTGAATCTTATATCTTTTCTGGATACTTCAACGGTGTGGCTTGCCCTTGCCTTTGCTGCCGCAGCTATTGCAAGCAAACTAGTATCAGGTTTTGTTGCCGGTAAGGGTATTGATAAAATGACTGTTGGCATTGGAATGATCCCTCGTGGTGAGGTTGGGCTCATTTTTGCCAGCATTGGAAAGGGTCTTGGTGTTATTAGCGATTCAGTGTTTTCAGCGATAGTTTTTATGGTAATTGCAACAACACTGATTACACCATTTGGTCTCAAATGGTCGCTGTCCAGAAAATAGTTATCTTGAATGTTTTATGAAAAATTAAGGGATAACGAATTATGGTTGAAGACGGAGCATGGATTTTCAAAATTATCAATATCTCTCAAAATACACCTGAGATAAAAACCTTCACTCTGGAAGCTCCGCAGGGTATTATTTTCAAATTTCTTCCGGGCCAGCATATAGATGTTTCATTCCATGATAATGCCGACTCACAGTTCAACGGTGAGTGGAAAGGATTTTCCGTCTCTTCCTCTCCCATGGAAGAGAAGCACATAGATATTACTGTTTTAAACAGGGGCCCTTTTTCCCAAAGAATGCATGAATTGGAGATGGGAGCGTTTTTAAGAGTTAGAGGCCCCAATGGCAACTTCACTTTTAGTGATGATGTCAGGAATAACCCGGTTTTTATAGCAGGAGGTGCGGGAATTGCACCGATAATGAGTATGATAAGGTACGTCATTGATAAAAAGCTTAGTTATCAGGTTACCTTGATCTATAGCGCCGGAAGCATTAAGGATATGCTCTTTTATCAGGAGTTGAAAAAGATACAATTGGAAAATGACAATATTAAATGCATCTTTACTCTGACTCAATCGGATGAAACAGACTGGAAAGGATCTACTGACAGGATTAATGAAGAGATGGTAGTATCTAATATTGAAAACTTTACGGATAGTATATTTTATATCTGCGGGCCGTATGAGATGATGCTGATGGTAAGTTATATCCTTCAAAAACGAGGCGTTAAAAAATCTCAAATTAAAACTGAATTATGGTAAATGGAAAAATAAGTGTAATCGGAGTTGGCAATGTGGGGCAATCTACCATAATGAATCTCTTTGAGAAGAGAATCGGAAGGAGTATCTATTGTTTCGATATCCCCGGAGCAGACATTACTCCTATCAAGGCAAGGATCGACGAAATAAGAGATTCTCATGAACAGCTTGGGCCGGAATTGATAGAAAGCAACGATCCAAAAGAGATTGAAGGGTCTGAGATAGTTATTGTGACTTCCGGCAATCCGAGGAGGGCAGATCAGACAAGGGACGATCTGGTTAAGGGAAACGCGAAAATAGTTGCGGAGTGGGCAGAGTATGCAAAAAAATATGCGTCAGAATCAGTATTTATTGTCGTTACAAATCCGGTTGCCGCAATGACATGGGTTGCGCTTGAGAAAACGGGATTTCCAAGGCAGAGAGTTTTAGGGATGGGAAGCAGCCTGGATGCAAAAAGAGTTATCAGGGAGTTTGCAAAAACCCTTGGTTTAACCAGCGCGCATATGCAGGGATATGTTCTCGGGGATCATGGAGAAAATATGGTTATCCCGATCGAGAGTTTTACAATTTACGGGCAAAGCCTGAGGTCGTATCTGGAATCCAGTAAGAGTGATAAACTGGAAGAGATAGAAAAAATTGCAGAAAGAATGAAGACTGCCAGTCAGTATCTCATTGAGGGGTTAAAGGCTTCTCCATGGCTTGGCCCCGGTGAGCATATATCAAATCAATGTGAACACATTTATTATGGGCCTCAAAACCACTTGCAGGGAACGATAACTAACGCCATTGTAAAACTTGAAGGAGAATATGGAATTAATGGAGTTGTCGGCGTTCCGGTTAAAATAGGAAGAAGAGGAATGATTGAAGTTATAGAGTTGGATAATTTCAGTGAAAAATATAAACAGATGCTGCGGGAAGCATCTGAACACATTAAGCAGGTGACAGAGATCGCCAGAGATGCGATATAGATATATTATTATAACGTCTGCCTGAATATCTATTCCTATGTTTTACGGTTGTCAATACTCAAGCAATTCTATTTCAGTTTCGCATTCGGGACATCTGATGCAGCAGCTTGTAACTCCCGTACACGATGAACATCCGGAAAATTCCATAGTATAACCATTGAGACGGAAATTCTTAACCTCTTTTAAGCAAGTTGGACAGGTAAAACTTATTTCCAGTCCTGTCATGCCTTTCAATTCATTCATTTCCATTTTTTTACCTCCTGACCGGAAAATATCAGCTTTATAAGATCATCCGGCTACTTTCTTAATTACTTCGTCCAATATGGAGACGCACACATCAATCTCATCAGATGTTACGGTTAACGGCGGACAGAAACGTATGCTGTTTTCGCCGCACCCCAGGAGCAGCAGGCCTTTTTCAAAGGCAGTCGTGATGATTTCGTCCCGCCATTCTGTTGCCCGCTCCTTTGTATTGCGGTCCTTGACAAATTCAACCCCAACCATCAATCCCCTGCCGCGCACATCTCCCATACATTCGTAAACACCCTGTAACTCATTAAACGCGTTAAACAAGCGTTGGCCCTGGACGTTCGCATTGGCCATAAGCCCCTTTTCAAGCAATTGAATTGTTGTAAGAGCGGCCTGGCAGGCAACCGGGTTACCGCCAAAAGTAGATGAGTGAGCACCGGCCTCCCAGTCCATAATCTCCCCCTTGGCAATCATTGCTCCAAGGGGCAGGCCGGAGGCAATTCCTTTTGCCAGTGTAGTTATATCCGGCACCACTCCGAAATGCTCCATTGCAAACATCTTTCCCGTTCGTCCCATCCCGGATTGGACTTCGTCCGCTACCAGGAGTATACCGTACTTATTTGCTATATCAGCAAGCACCCTGTGAAACTCAGGCGGCGGGACTATATAGCCTCCTTCTCCCTGGATCGGTTCTACAAAGATTGCAGCTACCTCTTCCGGCGGCATCGTTGTCCGGAAAAGTGTATCTTCAATCCAGTGTGCGCACTCCGCACCACACTGTGGATAACTATGCTCGTAAGGACAGCGATAACAATATCCATAGGGGATATGGGTAACACCGGGCACAAGAGGATTATATTGTTTTTTCTGTATGGTTTTACTTGCCGTTAGGGAAAGGGCTCCCATAGAACGGCCATGAAAAGAACCGAAAAATGCAATGTTCAATTTGCGTTTAGTATGCCGGCGTGCCAGTTTGAAAGCCGCTTCCACAGCTTCCGCACCTGTGCTTCCGAAGTAGACTTTATGGTCTGTCCCTTCCGGGAACAGGGAAGCCAGTTTCTTTGCAAGAGATATTTGCGGGACGTAATAAAAATCCGTACCGGCCATATGCAAAAGGTTTTCTGATTGTTCTTTGATTGTACGGACTACTTCCGGATGGCAATGCCCTGTAGAACAGACAGCTATGCCTGCAGTAAAATCCAGAAATTCATTCCCGTCTACGTCCCTGACCCAGACACCTTTGGCGTTATCTACTACCAGAGGGTACTCCCTTGTATATGATGGAGATATATAAGCGCTGTCTTCTTCAATAAATTTTGAAGCTTTTGGTCCGGGAAGCTGTGTTTTTATTTCAGGACGTTTCATTGATTCTCCTTTTGTTTTCTAGGATCCACTGCCCGAATTATTGCAGTGACAGAATCCTGGTTAAAGCCCTTAAATCCCTGTCGTCTCTGAATACTCTCCAGATGACTTCCTATTGCGCCATTCTGCAGAAATGATTTGTATTGTTCTGAGTTAATTATTCCTTTTTTCCGGAGAGTATCAAGACGTTTTTTTTCAACCTTCCAGAATTCTCCAACGGTAAATGCCTGTTTAAGGAAAGGGAAATCAGAAAATGGTTCCATGACACCAAAGTTCACTTTGCTGAGATCGCGCTTTAATTGCATAAAGTTAAAGCGTGCTGCCATATGATGCAATCCGCTTTGTAATATACTTTCTCCATGAAGCGCAATCCATAGTCCGACAGTACCAAGCTTTTTGGTTTCCTTGAGCCCTTTATGTGAAAAGTCTGTATCTTTTTCCATTTCTGTTATATCGACATCCGAAAAGACGACCAGGCCGCAGTCGGGATGTTCAAGAACCTGTGCTCCCCACCCCGCGATTTCACCGGCAAAAAACTGTTCGCGGCACAGGAAGCCCATCTTCTCTAATATCTTTATTAAATATTTGAAGTTCTTTCGTGAAGAACGAAAGGTATGGTGATCGTGATTTCCCCATCCCAGGCCGTATTGGTCATGACGTTTTCGCTGATGCCTGGCAATCCTGTTTTTCCTTTCCCAGTATATTCGTTCTGCTCTGAAAAATGCATCTGCAGTACGCGCGGGAGAAAGAGTTCTAATTACGTTTTCAATTAATTTTTCTACTTCTAAAATTCCCCTGCGGTCATTGTCAAACTGCCTCTCTCTCCTTGAAAAGAGTTTCAGAGCATTTTTGTATGCTTCTCTCTCCTCTTTATTATCCTCAGTTACAAACCCGCCTGTCCCTCTTCTCTCAATTGCTGACAAAATATGGTCTTTTTCTTTTCGCAGGACCGCCCGGCGATAAGGTGAGTATTTCCATCCCTCAACGGAGATTTTTATCCGCAGCCCTCTGACGAAGTGATCAATTTTTTCAGGCTTAAGTGCAAGTTCATGGAAATTCGAAGTGCCAGTGAGAATCGAAGGGAAAATGGTTTTTGTATGTTTATACACATCTATCTCTTCAGGTGCTGCAATATCTATTTTCTCAAAGCCGGAATTCTTAAGCTTAATTATGTCTAACTTATTTCCAGGAATTACCATGTGGTCGACCCAATCAAGAAAATATGATGACGTATTCTCCTCTATCTCTTTTGCAAGTTTATCAGCAAGGGGCATTTGTCTCAGAAATTTCTGTACTTCTCTCTTGAGAAGCCTTTCAGCCTCCGGGTATAGCCCCCAATTAAAATTGTTACTTAATTGAGAGCGCACAGAACTCTCCGTCTTTTGTATTGTCTTTTCCATCTTTAGATATCCTAAATTTATTCAGGATGTAATAATCTACTATATCCGCTAATCAGCATTAAGTCTCAAAAAAATCCCATAAGTTCGTCTCTGGCATCTTCATCCATCATTTCTGTATTCCACACGGGTGTCCATACAAGTTCTACGTCAACACTGTCTACCTCTTTTAATTTAAGTATTGCCGATTTTACGTTGCTGATTATTTCCGGTCCGGCAGGACAAGCCGGGGTGGTCAGCGTCATTTTTATATGTACATCATTGCCTAGGATCCCAACGTCATAGACCAGGCCCAGGTCAACAATATTTACACCCATTTCCGGATCAATTACATCCATTAATACGGTACGAATGTATTCTTCAGTAAGCATTTTTATTACCTCTTTTCAACCGTTTCTGAATACTAAAAAGTAAAATTAAACAGCAGGTCAATCACCTGTCGCAACCTTGATATCGGTTCCTTCCACTTTTACTTCATAATTCGGAACAGGGAACATTGCAGGCAGAGAAAGAGCACGCCCAGTCTTAACATCGAATCTTGAGCCATGCTTTGGACAGGTGATTACGTTCCCGTCTAATTCGCCTTCTGAAAGGGATGCTTCTTCATGACTGCATGTATCACTGATAGCAAAGTATTCTCCTTCAAGATTTACAACAGCAATTGCGATACCTTCTAATTCTACACGTTTTATTTCACCTTCTTTAATGTCACCAACAGTTGCAACCTTTGAGTATTTCATAACTATTCCTCCTCTCCAGGCCATCCCTTGAGACCGTATGCACCGGCCTTTAGCACCTTCAAACTTAAGAGGGCACATTTTATCCTTACCGGTCCAAGTTTAATACCCAGGGCTTCCATAATATCTTCTTTTGTGATCCCCTTCATCTCTTCCAGGCTCATTCCTTCAACCATTTCCGTTAACATTGATGCTGATGCTTTGCTTATAGCACAACCTTTTCCCTGAAACCTTACATCTTTGACTTTGTTGTTATCTAAATTAATATCAATCCTTATTTCATCACCGCAAAGCGGATTATTGTCAGTGTAAGATATATCGGGATCTTCCAGGCTCCCGTAATTACTGGGATTTTTATAGTGTTCCAGAATATTTTCTCTGTATAAGTCATCCATGGCTGTTACCCGAATAATTTTTTTGCCTTATATAAACTAATTACCATTTTATCCACTTCTTCCATTGTGTTGTAGAAATAGAAGCTTGCCCTTGCAGAAGCGCTGATTCCCATCCTCTCATGCAGCGGCTGTGCACAATGATGTCCCGCCCTTATTGCTATCCCGTCATAATCAAGGACTGCAGCAATATCATGAGGATGTATGTCTAAGAGATTAAAAGAGACAAGTCCGCCCCGGTACTCTGGCGGAGGGCCATATATTTTAATTCCATCTATTTCGCTGAGACGTTCCATTGCATAAGAGACAATCTGTTTCTCATATGATTTAATTTCTTTCATCCCAAGATTTTCAAGATAATCAACTGCCTTGCCTAACGCGATTCCTTCCGCTATTGCGGGAGTCCCTGCCTCAAACATCCACGGCAGCTCTTTCCATCTGCTTTTCCTGAGTTTGACCTCTAATATCATATCTCCGCCGCTGATAAACGGCTTCATATTTTCAAGAATATTGTGCTTTGCATAAAGTACTCCGATACCATACGGGGCCAGCATTTTGTGGCCTGAAAAGGCCATAAAATCACAGCCTGTTTCCTGTACATCCACAGGACAATGAGGGACGGTTTGAGCTGCGTCTATGAGAATCAGTGCTCCGTTGTCATGTGCAAATTCTGTAATCTGTTTTACAGGATTTATGGTGCCTAACACATTTGACATATGGGTTACAGCAACCAGCCTTATTCTTCCGGCTATCCTGTTTTTTATCTCCTCAAGATCCAAAAAACCGTTTTTGTCAACTGTTATAAATTCCAGTCTTGCTCCCTGCTCCTCTGCAAGCAATTGCCAGGGTACAAGGTTGCTGTGGTGTTCCATCTCGGTAAGAAGAATTATATCTCCTTCTTTAACATTTGCCCTTCCCCAACTGTGAGCAATAAGGTTTATGGCCTCTGTGGCATTTCGCACAAAGATAATCTCTTTATAGCTTTCAGCATTAATAAATCCGGCTACTTTCTTATGGGTTTCTTCATACCTTCCGGTAGCCTCTTCGCTCATCTGATACACGCCGCGATGGATGTTGGCGTTGCAATTACTGTAAAATTCGTTAATTGCTGAGATTACGCTCTCAGGCTTCTGTGAGGTTGCAGCGTTGTCCAGGTAGGCAAGACGGCTGCCATGTACCGTTCTTTTGAGAATAGGAAAATCCTCTCTAATTGTTTCGATCTTTTTCATGGTATTTCTCCCCTTTGACAAAGCCTCTTAGTATCTCTTTGAGATCATCTGTCTTGATCTTCTGAAGGACAGCTTCAAAAAGTCCGTCTACGATCATGTCTTTAGAGTCTTCCATGGAAATTCCCCTGCTCATTAAGTAGAAAAGCTGCTCCTCATCAATTTGTCCAATACTGACCCCATGTGTGGCATGAACATTATCTGCTTCAATTTCTAATCTTGGAATTGAGTCAGCTCTGGCCTTATCACTTAAAATCAAATTGTGGTTGGCCATGTAAGCATCGGTCTGTTGTGCTTTTTTTTCAATCTTAATCATTCCCTGGAAAACGGATCTTGACCTCTCTTTCAGTGCTCCGTTTATTAGAATGTCTGCAGTGGTATCAGGTGCCAGGTGATGTATGAAGGTAGATATATCAATATGCTGGTCATCAGTTACAGAAAAGGCGCCGAAAATTCCCGTATCGGCACCTGAATCCTTAAGTATGCTTTCCAGGTAGGACTTGGTAACTTTACTGCCTTTTGATCCCTCAATCCAATACATGGAGGCATCCTTATCGACAATAGCACGTTTAGTAACAAAATGATAAACATCCGTATTCAAATCCTGCAGACCCAGGTAGTTAACTGTTGCACCCTCGTTTACAAAGATTTCTACAGCATTATTACTTGTGGTTTGATTGTCATTAGAATTGGACCTGCACTCTTCAATATAAGTAACCTTACTGTATGGTTCTGCAATTATCAGTGTATGATAAAACATCCCCTCCCCGTCAGTTTTCATAGAGAATAAGGTCCTTACAGGCATATAAACTTCAACCCCTTCCGGGATATACAGAAATACGCCTCCATTCATGCAGGCTGTATGTATTGCCGTGAATTTATTTTCATCAGGTTTAATGCAATCTGTCATAAGATACGGTTTAATCAGTTCAGGATACTTCCGGATTGCCGTATTAATATCTGTATATATAACACCTTTTCCGGTCAGATTGTCTGCGAGTTTATTAAATGCTGTGTGTGAGTTTTGTTGAATCAGAATGCCTGATGTATCTATGTAATTGTGAATAGAGGGCCTGATTTCATATTTAAGATTATTGTGGTCCCGGGTTGGAAGGGCCGGATCCATGTAGGGTAAAGTTTCAACAATTCTGAATCTATTAAAATCGGTGCGCCTCCATGTCTCTTCCTGGCCTGTGGGCATTGGCATTTTCTTGAAAACATACCAGCTTTCAAGCCTCTTTTCCTTCATCCATAGAGGTTCAGAGTTTTTTTCAACTATTTCTCCAATTACGTGCTCTGTCGTTTCTCTCTTCATGTTGCACCGTTTTAATAGATTTAAAGTTTCCTTAAATTATTAAGATACGCAGGAAAAGAATTATTAAAAACTCTTTTTCTTACCCTACTGAACCTTCCATTTGCAACTGGATAAGGCGGTTCATTTCCACGGCATATTCCATTGGGAGTTCCTTAACAATTGGTTCTATAAACCCGCTTACTATCATTTCAGTTGCCTGGGCCTCACTTAAACCTCGGCTCATCAGATAGAAAAGCTGCTCTTCCCCTATCTTACTGACAGTAGCTTCATGCCCTATCGTAACCCTCTCTTCATCAATTTCCATATACGGATAAGTATCTGAACGTGAAGTTTCATCCATCAGTAACGCATCACACCTTACGTTTGATTTAACATCCTTTGAACCTTTATAAACCTTTACCAGTCCTCTATAACTGGTGCGCCCGCCGTCTTTACTTATCGATTTTGACGTAATGGTTGATGAAGTGTGCGGTGCTCCGTGTATTACCTTGGCTCCTGCTTCCTGATGTTGTCCCTTGCCGGCAAATGCCAGAGAAAGTATCTCACCTTTTGCACCGGGTCCCATCAAGTACACACTTGGATATTTCATGGTTACCTTGCTTCCCATGTTGCCGTCAACCCATTCCATAGTTGAATCCTCGTAAGCAGCAGCTCTCTTTGTGACAAGGTTAAAGACGTTAGTTGACCAATTCTGTAACGTGGTATAACGAACCCTTGCGCCCTGCTTAACAATTATTTCAACTACTGCAGTGTGAAGCGAATCACTCGCGTAAACAGGTGCGGTACACCCTTCGACATAATGTACATAACTTCCGGGCTCAGCAATAATAAGGGTCCTCTCAAATTGACCCATATTTTCCGCATTAATCCTGAAATACGCCTGTAATGGTATGTCCACGTGAACGCCTTCAGGGACGTATACAAAGCTTCCTCCACTCCAGACCGCGCTGTTAAGAGAAGCAAATTTATTGTCTGCGGGTGGCACTATTGTACCAAAGTATTCCTTAACAATTTCAGGATGTTCTCTCAAACCACTGTCCATATCCAGAAAGATAACACCTAGCTTTTCCCATTCTTCTTTCAGGCTGTGATAAACAGATTCAGATTCGTATTGAGCGCCTGCACCGGCAAGAAACTTGCGTTCCGCCTCAGGGATACCCAGCACATCAAACGTATGTTTGATATCATCAGGAACTTCGTCCCAGCTGCGCTTCTTTCCTTCCGTTGGCTTGATATAATAGTAGATGTTGTTAAAGTCTATTTCTGACAAATTGCCACCCCAGGTGGGCATAGATCTTTTATAAAAATAGTCCAAAGCGCGTAGTCTGAACTTTCTCATCCATTCCGGTTCATCTTTCATCCACGATATTTCTGAAACTACATCGTGTGAAAGGCCTTTTCGTGCTTTATAGACATAGTTTTCCGGTTTGCTAAACCAGAACTTTACTCTACTCGTGCCTATATCGAGTTTCGTGGTACTCATTTTATGCTCCTTCCTCAGATTGCAGACAGTAGTTTAAAATTTATAGGCAATTTGTTATTGAGACTTTACCTCTTCTCAATAATCCGTTATTGTTCTTTTGTATTAGAACAACTCTGCAACCTGTTTGCCTGCATGTCCACAGTAGTGACTCTTGCAAGAACTACTTTGTCTGGCAGGCTGTCGAAAATTTTTCTTTTATTAAGTTGTATCCTTCTGCTTCAAGCTGTTCCGCCAATTCCGGTCCGCCTGAAACTACAACCTTTCCCTCAAGAAGTACATGTACAAATTGAGGCTTTATATAATTTAATATCCTCTGATAATGGGTAATGATAAGTATTCCCAGGTTAGAACTGATAAGTTTATTAACACCCTCAGATACGATTTTCAAGGCGTCAATATCAAGTCCGGAATCAGTTTCATCAAGTACTGCGATTTCAGGTTCCAGTAATGCCATCTGAAGTATCTCAGCACGTTTCTTTTCTCCACCTGAAAACCCATCGTTAATACATCTCCTTGCAAAGGATTCGTCCATTTTGAGCATCTTCATCTTTTCTTTTAGTAATTTTCTAAATTCAGCAATAGGGATTTTATCTTTTTTCAACGAATTAAGTGCCGTACGGAGGAAATTTGCTATACTTACACCGGGTATGGCCGTTGGATACTGGAAGGCCAAGAACAGTCCTTTGCCGGCGCGCTTATCCGGAGACAGACCGAGAATACTTTCACCGTTAATGGTGATATCTCCATCTTCAATCTTGTACCCGGGGTGTCCCATCAGGGTATGAGCAAGAGTGCTTTTGCCGGAACCATTAGGTCCCATAAGCGTATGAATTTCACCCTTATTAATCCTTAAATTAACACCATTTAAGATGTTCTTGCCTTCAACGCTGACATACAGATTTTCAATAGTTAACAGGCTGTTTAGCTCCGTTTCCGCTCTTTTTTTCTCTGAGATTTCTGTTTTAGAATAATTCATTTTTGACACCTCATGTTTCTTTGCCCACCTTAGAATCTGTATAACTCATAAAATCTTCCAAGGTGGTGTTATTAAGTGGGGTCAAAATCTTCTCATTTTGAGTATCCCAAAAATTCTTAACACTACACTCATTCTCTATATGACATATGCCTTCGCTTTTCTGGCAATCTACAAATCCGATATTACCCTCAATTGACTCTATAACTTCTCGTAAAGTAATTTTGGACTTGTCTTTTGCTAAACTGATTCCTCCCTTCATACCCCTTCGGGATTCAATAATACCTGATTTAGAAAGGCTATGGACGATATTAGCAAGAAACCGTTTAGGGATCTTACACTCTTTTGCAACTTCCCTGCTATTGGTACTTTTCCCTTCAGGAAGAGTACCTAAATATGCCAGAATCACAAATGCGTAGTCTGTAGCTTTTTTTAACTTCATAACGTTCTCCTTATGTTATAATATCACTGATTTGGTGATATTACAATATGGAAAACTGATTTTTCTATCGTTAATGGCGGGTTTTTTTTATACTGTGGGAATATATATAGTGTAATTTCTGACGTGATCCGGACAGATATTTTACGACGATGAAGGGTTTAAATTTCCATCTCTCTTTTTCTTTGTATAAAATGTATTTATAGTAAAGTAGAGTCTATTTGGTTATCAGGTGTATTTTTATCAGTATCGAAAGGGATTTTGATGCCTATTGATTTTAATATCACCATCGCAGGAAGTGCGGGGCAGGGAATGCAGACAATTGGCGGCATACTGCTCAAGGTACTTGCCAGAAACGGTTACCATGTTTTTTCGTCACAAGATTATATGTCCAGAATTCGTGGCGGTCACAATTTCACCAATATTCGGTTTAGCACCAAGCCGATATATTCTACATCATTTTCACCCCAATTACTGGTTGCACTCGATCAGGACAGTGTGGATATTCACTGCAAACAGTTATCCGATCCGGCAATTATTATTCACGATTCTGATAGTATAAAGGTGAAAAAATCAGAGAAGGTTCAGGACGTTGCAGTTCCCCTGGCAAAATTGTCAAGAGAAAGCGGCAGTCCTGATTATGTAAACTCTGCGGCAGTCGGTGTTCTATTTGCACTTTTGAGGCTTGATCCACATGATCTCATAAGTTTTATTGAATCTCGCTTTACAAAAAAGTCTTCCGGGCTAACCAAAGGGAACATAAATGCTGCCACAAAAGGATTCAAGTACACTTCAGAATATTATAAAAATATTACGATCAATATTGACAAGGTAAGAAAGAAAAACAGAATATTGATAAATGGGGCCGAGGCGATAGCTATCGGGATGATCGCCGGTGGAATACGGTTTATCAGCGCGTATCCTATGACACCCTCTACCGGGATATTTACTTATATAACCGGTAAGGCCGGAAAATTTGGAATAATATCAGAACAGGCGGAGGGTGAGATAGCAGCCTGCAATATGGTGCTTGGCGCTGGAGCGGCAGGAGCGCGATCAGCCGTTACAACTTCAGGAGGAGGTCTTTCGCTGATGTGTGAAGGAATCAGTCTGGCGGGAGCCGCTGAAATTCCCATAGTAATAGCAAATATGCAAAGACCCGGTCCCGCAACCGGCTTTCCAACACGTACTGCACAGGAAGACCTTGACTTAGTCTTGAATATTGGCCATGGTGAATTTCCGCGTTTCATTTTTGCACCGGGTACAGCGGAAGAAGCCTTTTATACATCAATTCATGCAATGAACCTTGCCGAAAAATATCAGGTACCGGTATTTATACTCGGTGATCAGCATCTGGTTGACAGTTGTACCACTTTGGAAAAACTGAACCCAAATAAAGTTAAATATAAAAACTATATGGTAAAAAGCGGTAATCTTAAAAAGCCTTACCTTCGATACAAGAATACAAAAAGCGGTGTATCTCCTTTGGCTTATTATGGGCAGGATAAAGTTACTTTCATTGTAGACAGCCATATCCATACAGAAGACGGTCATATTTCAGAAGATAAGGATGTTGCAAAAAAACTGGCTGAAAAACGCTTTAGAAAACTAAATGGTATGAAAAGTGAATTTTATGAACCGCAATATTACGGACCGGAGAATGCTGAAACAATTTTTGTATCTTGGGGATCTACGTACGGTGCTGTTAGAGAAACAATAGATTATCTGCTTGAGAAGAAAAAGAGTGTAGCAATGATTCATTATAATAAGATATGGCCATTCCCTGTGGAGGCATCAATAAAACTCCTGAAATCAAGGAAGGATGTTTGTGTAGTTGAGAACAATTATCAGGCACAATTCAATCGTTTACTTAAGAGGGAAACCAATATAGGCACAGGAGCACCTGTTCTCCGGTACGACGGACGTCCATTCAACGTGCAGTATATAATCGAAAAGTTTGAAAAGAGGCAGAAATGACGAAAGAAAACCATTTTCATTATTCCGGTGAAAGAGCGTGGTGTTCTGGATGTGGAGATTACAGCATACTTTCATCGGTAGAAAAAGCGCTGATGAATTTGAGGAAAAAACCACACGAGGTACTTATTGTATCAGGAATCGGACAGGCGGCAAAACTGCCGCATTATATCAACACAAACGGTTATGACGGCTTACATGGCAGGGCATTACCGGCAGCCTTCGGTGCAAAAGTAGCAAACCATAAACTCATGGTGCTTGTCACAAGTGGGGATGGAGACATCTATGGGGAAGGCGGCAACCATTTCATACATGCCATACGCAGAAATATTGACATTACCTTAATAGTTCACAATAATCAGGTGTATGGCCTTACCAAGGGGCAGGCCTCACCTACTTCCGATCTGGGAATGGTAACTAAAACTCAGCCAGATGGCGTAGTTACAATTCCTTTTAACCCCTTGCAGATGGCGATTACTCTGGATGCGGTGTTCGTTGCGCGAAGTTATTCGAAAGAGATAGAATTTACCTCAAAGTTGATTGAGGAAGGTGTAAACACTCCCGGTTTTTCACTTATTGATGTACTCCAGCCTTGCGTTTCTTTTAACCATATCAATACTTACGAATGGTTCAGTGAAAGGGTGTATCAGCTTGACAGCTCTTATGATCCTACAGACAAATCAAAAGCATATAAAAAATCAAGTGAGTGGGGAAACAAGATACCGATAGGTGCTATTTACAAAAATCTCCGAAGAACATATCTGGATAATTATATAAAACCCAAAGACCTTCCGTTGATAAAGAGAAAAACAGATATTAAGGGCATAGAATCATTAATTAATGAGCTCTATTGAACTGTTTTAAACTTGTTGTGCTGAATTTCTTCTTGTTGCCTGAGTTTAATAAGAATAATTAAATGCGGGAACTCTTTCAGCAGAATAATTTGTTTTATTATAAAGAGGCAGAGTGCAATAGTTGTACTATGAAAGTAGCAGTATGAAGGGAGGGTTTGACAATGTATAGCACGATAAAATCGTTCAAATCATTAATGCTGATTATGATTTTTGGTGTTTTTTCGATTGGATTTAATGCTTATGGTTGGGACACTATTGAGTGGCATGTTAATTCAACGGGAGAACCTATAAACCATCAAATAATAGAAGGCAAAATAGAGAGCATTGATCTGGACAAAATGGAGATAACATTTGAAAAATGTGAACTTATTGGAAAAGAGTCATTAAACCTGACTAAGGATACGGTGTGCCTTAAAGGAAATATAGCCGTTGACATAGTATCAGCCAGAGGCGGTTCCGAGTTTCATGAAGATGACAAAATCAGCCTCGATCATCTTAAAGCAGGCGACTACATCAAATGCAATTTTAAGATAGATGATAATAAGTTCTGGGCTAAAAGGATTGTGCTGGTTACTTCATTTGTAAGTGTAGATTGATTGCTTAAGTTCAACTAACCGGAGTAAAGGGGCATTGGATAATTAGAGACTAACCTGGAAACACCAGGCATACTAACAGGTAACAAGTGTTTCCAGGAGAGAGCCAACTGTTTTCCAGAGTTTTAAAAAGCTTTTTTAGAAAACAAATAATTAATACTCAGAGAAAAGAGGGTATTAAGATGAAAAAGCGAAAGAAACAGACAGATATTCTCATATTAGGTGCGGGATTTGGCGGTATATGTACTGCCAAATACCTTCTGAAATTTGCTGGAAAAATCCCAAATGTAAAAATTACCTTGATAGATAGAAATACTTATCACTTTTTTACTCCATTTTTACATGAAGTAGCGACTGCTTCTATCCACTCAGACCACATCAAAAGACCATTGCGTATGGTGTTTAAAGGAGAAGGCATAAATTTTCATCATGGCGAGATAGAGAAAGTAGATTTGAAAAAAAAGAGTGTAGAGATATGCACAAGTCGAACCGGCAGCGATAACCATCCAAAATATGATAACTATACATACATTAATAAGGCAGATTTTATTTCAGACAGAAGAGAGGCTTTTCGATACGACTATCTGGTACTTGCAATGGGAAGCCATCCAAACTTTTTTGGTGTTACCGGTGCAGAGAAGAATTCATTTACCTTGAGCAGTATAAAAACTTCGGAAGGGATTAAGGCAAGAATACTAGAATGTTTCGAACTGGCAAATCAAACAAACAACCTGAAACTCAAAAAAGAACTATTGACTTTTGTTGTTATAGGTGCCGGTGCTACCGGAACAGAATATATAGTTGAGTTACACGATCTATGTAAAAATGTTTTAGCAGAGGAGTTTGAGTTCGTAAAATTTGACCGGGATTGTCGAATCATACTGGTAGAAGCTATGGATCAAATATTACCCAATATGGACCCATACCTGGTGAAATATGCCATGAAACATCTACAGGAAATGAAAATTGAGATTATGACCTCAACGAAAGTTACAAAAATAACTGATTGTGCTATCGAATTAGACGGAAAGACCTCTATCCCCACACACAATGTGCTATGGGCTGCAGGAGTGAAAGCTAATGATTTAGTAGCAGGTTTACCTCTGAATAAAAATTCAGATGGCCGGGTAATAGTTAATTCTTTCCTGCAGGCGACAGACAGGCCTGAAATTTTCGCCTTAGGAGATAACGCCTGCTTTATGCCGAAAGAGGGAGAGATCCCGCTAATGCAAACGGCACAGGTTGCGGTGCAGGAATCCAGGACTGTCGCCATGAATATTGTAAAGCACTTTAGTGGAAAAAAACTTCACCACTTCAAATATGTATTTCTGGGTTCTACAGTATCCCTCGGTGAAAAGAGAGGTATAGCAAATTTAATAGGTAAATTTGAATTAAAAGGTTTCTCTGCCTGGTTTAGCTGGAAGCTTACTTATTTAAGACATTTGCTGGTCATTGAAAAGTTGTCGCGCGCATTATGGGACTGGTCTTTTGACCTGCTCTATAACAGGCAGATGGCACGTTTTAAACTTCATTAATAATTTATTGATATTCTTACTTATTGCTGCAATTTAACGATAGACAGGGAAGCACGGGTTTAAGGTTTTTAAATCACCGATCTGTCGGTGAAACGTTGTCAGCAAAAAAGCAGTGTATATCTCTGTATATACATTATATTTTAACCGGAGCCTGAAAAGAGATGTGTATCGGTTCTAAAATAATTATTAAATTAGATCCCGACAATTAATAAGCCTTTCAGGTGAATTTAGAGAGAGGAGTTTTGAATGAGAAAAATCAGTCAACTACTAATAGTTGCACTTTGTGCGTTTGTTGTAACCACTGGAGTTACAATTTATAGTTGGAACGGCAGTAAGGCGTTTGGAGATGGGAGTAGGATAGAGGCAGCAGCGAATATTCATAGCAGTAAGTCCACAGCTACACGCTCATTAATGCAAATGATCAGTGCTCATACTTCCAGGATACTGGATGCTATAATGGTTGGTGATTTCCATGCAGTTGCCCGAGAGGCCAATGCAGTTGCCGAAAACAGTGAGATCGTAATAGAGATGTTTTTTTCCGAAGATGGAAAGGCCGGGCCATGGTATCAAGGAGCCGGTGACGATGAAAAAGCTGCTGCGGAAATGAAGGCTGAGTTTGAAAAATACCTGAAAATTACCATTGATTCCTCAAGAAAAATAGCTGAAACTGCCGGAAGTAAGAATATTGTGGAGACCTACAAAAGTTTAGATGAATTGCTGCAAAAGGCATGCTTTGCCTGTCATGAGGTTTCCAGAGATCCATGGCCGGACTGGCCTCACTTTATGAAGCAGGCCGGGGGTTAGTTTATGTTTGATAACGCATGCACATTATTACGGTGCATGCGTTAATTAAAGCAGCGGAGCTTTATCCTTTGCTTTTGATATGTTAGTGGGAGTGAAAAATGAATAACGATCAAATTGCAATAGTTCAAGAAACATTTGAGAAGGTACGCCCTATTTCTGAAACAGCAGCAGAGTTGTTTTATAAGCGTCTTTTTGAGTTAAACCCCTCGTTTAAATCTCTTTTTAAGGGAGATATGAAAAAACAGGGAAGAATGCTTATGCAGATGATCGATTATGCGGTTAAAGGCCTTGATGAGCCGGATACGATATTACCAACGATTCAGGATCTGGGTAAACGTCACGTTGGATACGGTGTAAAAGAAGAGTATTACGGCACTGTTGGAGAGGCTTTACTCTGGACTTTAGAGCAGGGTTTAGGTGATGATTTTACTCCTGAAGCTAAGGCCGCATGGGCAGAAGCATACAAACTTTTGTCAGGCGTCATGATAGATGCTGCCAGAGAGACCGATTAATATACATCTATATAATTTTTAGATGAAATTGTTTTTTAAAGTTCAAGCAGTTATAATCTTTTTTGGAGAATAAAGAATGTCAAACGACAAAGCGTTGTTTTGTAAGTTAAATAAACCTGAAGATGTAGAGCCGGATTCACCGGTAGCTAAAAAACATGTGCCTGTTATTACGGTGCCTCCGGTTTTAAAAGCTGGAGAGTTTTATGATGTTAAAATTACGGTTGGAGAAATTGAACATCCGAATGAAAACGAACATTTTATACAGTGGATTGAATTTTATGTAGGCAATGTATATCTGGGCAGATTTGATTTTGCGCCGGTAATGACAAAGCCCGAGGTGACAATTCCTCTTCAACTGGGCCACCATGGACTCGATACTACATTAAGAGCAGTAAGCCGCTGCAATTTACACGGTTTATGGGAAGGTAGTGTTCAGGTAAAGACGGAATAGTCAGGCAGAAGTAACTGTTTAACTTAACGGCAATAGTTGAGATTTTGTAATGGTTAGTGATTTTATTTTTTTTAACAATGATTGGAGGTAAAAATGTTTAAAAAAATATTAATAATAGTTTTCTTACAAGCTGCTTTCGGATATTTAGTTTTACCGGAAATAAAGGCCAGTGATATCGACGCACAGGAGCTTTACGCAAAGCACTGCGTTCTGTGTCATGGCGAAGACGGTTCCGGTAAAACGGATTTGGGTTCAGGGCTTGGCGCGCGTGACTTCAACGATAAGAAGTTTCAGGAAGGTATAACAGACGAACAGATCGTAGAGCAGATTACGAATGGAACTGAAGACAAGATGTTTCCATTCAGTGATAAACTTTCTGAAGAAGAGATTCATGCCCTGGTTCCGGTCATAAGGGCATTCGGAAAATAAATTAGAAGATTAATTCAGGAAGCATTTTATTAATGCTGAGAGTGCAAGAAGGTATACTAGTATATCATATTGTGCTCTCAGCAGTTAAGAGGTACACTGTCTAGAAACGATAGCTGCAATAAAAGGAGGAATAAAATAGATGAAGAAGAAGGTTCTTTATGGTCTTTTGGTTATATTGTTTTTTTCTGCAGTTCAATTTAACGTATCAGATACATTTGCCGGTAAGATAAATTACAAAAAAATTTTTGAGAATGAATGCCAGAAATGTCACGGGAAAGACGGTAAGGGGACAAAGAGAGGAAAGAAGCTGGGCTCTCCCGATTTTACTGACGGCAAGTGGCAGGATTCTGTGACAGATGTACAATTGATTAAGTCGATAACTAACGGAAAGAAGAAAATGCCGGCACAAAAACATAAACTAAGCCCTGAAGAGATAAAGGCAGTGGTAAAATATGTAAGGATCTTTGCTCCGAAAAAGAAGAGATATTGAAAAACATCTTTATAGAGGCTTTCGGGCCATATAGATACCTGTCTTTACAATCTTAAAATGCAGGGTACGGGTTGCGCAGAGGCATGCAGCAGCATCACGTTTTTACATGAATAAATTACCCGGTATCACCTTACGATTCTTTGTATCACTGTTTGAACATGCTTTTGTTTATAGAGAACTTTTTCATCTTGTTTAAGATTGTGCGCCGATTCAATCCAGTGAACTCAGCAATATCGCTTATCTTGCCTTTATGTTTTTCGAATACCTTAATGAAATATTCCTTCTCGACATTATCTAAATATTCCTGCATATCATCGTAAGAAGAGATATCCGGTTTGACGCTTAACGGTGAAGGCAGAAGATACGGTGCCTCAGAGTGGCCCGTTAATGACTCTATTTTTTCAATAGTTTCAGATTCTTCCAATAGAACGGCTTTTTCAATTACTCCCTCCAACTCTCTTATATTTCCAGGCCATGAATATGACATGAGTTTCCTTAAGGTGTTAGCTGACACACCGGATATACTCTTATTGAAACGATCGTTGAATTTTGCAATAAAATGGTCGACTAACAGGGGGATATCATCAGGACGTTCTTTGAGAGACGGAAGCCTTATAGAGATTATGTTGAGCCGGTAAAAGAGATCTTTTCTGAACTTTCCTTTTTTTATCAGTTCCAGTAGATCCTGGTTCGTTGCTGCAATAATACGAATATCCACCTTTATACTCTTCTCGCCTCCTACCCTTTCTATCTGCCTTTCCTGTAATACCCGTAACAGTTTAACCTGGGTGAGAGTTGACAGTTCTCCGATTTCATCCAGAAATATGGTTCCTTTATCCGCAAGTTCAAACTTGCCTTTTTTATCCCGAACTGCTCCGGTAAAAGCGCCCTTAACATGTCCAAAGAGCTCACTTTCTAAAAGAGTTTCAGGCAGGGCTGCGCAGTTAACGGCTACCATGTCTCCATCTTTCCTGAGGCTGTTATAATGAATAGCTCTTGCTACCAGTTCCTTGCCTGTTCCGGTCTCACCCGTGATGAGAATGGTAGAGTCAGTCTGGGAGACCCTGTCAATCAGGTTGTAGATATTCTGCATCAGGTAACTTTTGCCGATTAAGTTATGAAAACTGTACCTCTCTCCTAATGTAGTCTGTAATCTCCTGATTTTGTTATCTTTTGCATCCAATTCCTGGGTCATCTCTTTCAGCATCTTTTTGGACTCCTGATACTGAATCTCTTTATTTACTCTTTTTGTAACTTCCTTGCTGATTGAAAGAACACCCTGTATTAAACCATCTTTATCAAAGATAGGTACGCAGCTCTGGTCAAAAAAGTGGGTAACATTGTCAGGAGAGGTAAGCTGCAGTTCTCTGATATTAAAAGTCTTCTTTGTCTTAATAACATTATTCAGGTTCTTTGCCAGTTCCTTCTCTTTAGACTTGAGCAGAAGTGACGGGTAGTTTGTTCCTTCTACATCCTTAAAACTTACACCAAAAGACTGCTCAGCAGTTTTGTTCATAAGAATGATTTTAAGGTCCTTATCCACAAGAATTACATCGGAATCCAGATTGTCGATAATGGACTTATCAATGCTTCCATCAGCAGTCAGAAAATAAGGCTGGGCTTCAGTAACATTTTCTTCATTAGACATAAGTAATTTTTGATCTGAATCCTTTTTCTTTTTCATAATGATTTTTTTTAATTAAACATAATATAAAAGGGAACAATGTTGCCCATTTATAATAAAGTATTTCTACCTGTAAAGTATTATTAACAAATATGTTAATATCAAAGTTCCATTTTCTTTGTCATTTATTTGTACAATTTAACAGACATGAGAGAATAAATCTACTGTAAAGGGGAATAAAATTACCCATTTTGACAAAAAATTCTCTTCCCGGAATAGGCCAATTGAGATAAGACTAATCATATCAAGTGCTTATTTAATATGGCACACTCGTTGCAATATCATTAATTGGAGAGAGAAAAAAATCTCAAATAACAAATTTTTTTACCTTGAAAGGAGGAAAGTAAAATGAAGACGGCATTAACAAGATGGAACAGGACACCTTTATTTACGGCATTGCATGATGATATGAACAGGATGTTGGAAAGCATTTGGGATACAAACTCTTTAGGCATGGAATGGAGCCCAAGCATAGATATTGCCGAAACAGATAAAGATATTGTAGTAAAGGCTGAAATTCCCGGAGTTGATCCAAAGAACATTGACATCTCAATCGTGGATGACAAGCTGACAATAAAGGGAGAAAAAAAGGAAGAGAAGGAAGATAAGAGTAAGTCTTATCACTGTGTTGAGAGATCTTACGGCAGTTTTACCCGTACAATTGCACTGCCTGCAAATGTTAAAATAGACGAGGTAGAGGCCAAGGATCATCAGGGTGTGCTGGAGATTACCCTGCCTAAAATTGAAAAAGCAAAGGCAAAGAAAATCACTGTCAAGAGTACCTGAAGCTGTACAAATTGAGACGCGGGGCAAACCCGCGTCTCAATATTTTTCTTGCAGAAAGATTGATTATTTTTTCCCCGCTGTTCCCGGCAATAAAAAAGAGATGAAGAGTTAGAATTAAAAATAGATTAGAGAGTGGAACACTTCTATTTTCAGCCTTTATTACTGAGGTAATTGGTGGTATAGTTACGGGTTCTATTGGAAAATAAATTGTGATGAGTTTTCTAGCAGTTCAATGTCACTTCTTTATTGACTGAATGGTAAGTGCCGAAAAATGAAGAAAAACAATTTTAAAAAGAGTTTCTTTATAGTTAGTTTCGGGATTTATTTGTGTACCATTTTCGGGTTTCCAGCTGCAGATGCATACGAGGCTGTTTTGCATATTAAAGGTTCTGTTAAAGGGCAAAAAGCAAGTCTGCAGGAAGGTGACATCGGGTATGACGAAGAGAACCTGAAGCGGAGGCTGGGTGTTAAATCGCTAGCAGGAGCAGACTTGTCGGGGAAAGATTTGCGATGGCTATATCTGCAGGGAACTGACCTTACAATGGCAAAATTGAAAGGAGCGGACTTGTCAGGGGCAAACTTGCATAATGCAAATCTCAAATGGGCTGATTTGCGTGATGCAGATCTGTCCAGGGCAAACCTGGAAGAAGCAGACCTGAGGGGAGCAAACCTGACCGGTGCCAGAAACCTCATCCTCAGGCAGATTGCTGTAGCTGTCTATGATGAAAAAACAAAATTTCCGGATGGTATGACGTTCGAGAACATACCCAAATACAATAAAGATAGCCTGAAGAGTGCTCTGGGCGTTAAGATGCTGGAAGGGGCGGAAGCGCAGGGAATGATTTTGCGTTGGGCAGATTTTGAAGGAGCAGAGATGCCGTGGTCATCCTTTCAGAAGGCTGATCTGACAGGGGCAAATCTGTCACATACAAATTTATCTGCTTCTAACCTTCGAAATGCAAACCTGTTGAATGCAGATTTGCAAAAGGCAAATTTGAAGAACGCAAGCCTGCAGGGAGCGAATCTCAGGCAGGTAAATCTACAGGGGGCAGATTTGTCAGGTGCAAGCCTGCAAGAGACTAACCTGTCGGGTGCTGATTTGCAGAAGGTGAAATTGCTGGCGGCGAACTTGTCCGGGGCAAACCTGTCAAATGCTGATCTACGTGGTGTGGATTTGCGCGGATCAGATCTGAGGGGAGTGAAAAACATAACGATGAATCAGCTTGCGACGACCATCGTTGATATACGCACACGTCTGCCGGAAGGCATAACCCTCAAACAGATAGAAAAACACAAGACAGGTGCGATACAGGAATCGCCGTAAACAGATGTGTCAATGGTCAGTAGTCAATTACTGATTCTTAATTGTTTTCACTTTGCCCTGCCTCTTTTCCCCGGACACATAACGCCCCCGCCCGAACGTACCGTTCGGTACGGGCGGGGAGGGCTTTTCGAGGGCAAGGTGATTTGTAAATCTCATCCTGTTTACCCGACGTGCTGTCTGGCCTGATTCACTTTGCAGCATCCCTTCTTTTTAATAATCTCTATTTTACCGGAACAACCTTAACCCGGAATATGTTAATAAAGTTAGAGAGAGTATACAATAGTTGTAGAGTGAAATAAAAAGGAATAAGAGAATGAAGATCGAACTACATAACGGGGACATCAGCGATTTAATGAATGACGTGTTAAAAAGCGTAATCCTTTTAAATAAGGAGATTGAAGCGCATTTTGGTATGTCATCCGCAAGGATCTTAACGCTGCTTGCGTTTACTGAAAAGGAGACTATGAGGATGAATGAGTTGAGTGAAGCGATGTCACTAACAACAAGTACATCTACGCGTATGATTGATAACCTCGTTAAAGAAGGATTTGTAGAGAGAGGATATGACAAATTTGACAGAAGATTGGTGACTGTCGGGCTAACCGGTAGTGGCAAGAAAATAGCGAAGGATATTAAGGCGTTCAGAGACAGATACTTTGATTCAATCAAAGATAAGGTTAAAGACAAAGGAGAAGAGGAGATGATCTCGTCTTTGAAGACATTGATAGAGGCCTTTGGAAACTTTAAATCACAATTATGATGTTAGAAACTTTATGTTTTAATTTCGTTGAAAGGAGGAAAACAAGATGAAAAAGGGATTGACCAAATGGGAGAAATTGCCCATGTTTTCATCATTTCAGGATGAGATGAACAGGGTATTGGATAATTTCTTCAGCCGTGAAACTTCTTACGGCATGGACTGGAGACCGGTAGTAGATGTTGCTGAAACTGAGAGCGATATTATCGTAAAAGCAGAAATTCCGGGGATAGACCCCAAGGATGTTGATATCTCTATTACGGGAGACGCGTTAACATTGAAAGGCGAAAAAAAGGAGGAAAAGGAAAATACCGGCAAGAGTTACCACCGAGTTGAAAGTTCTTACGGAAGCTTTAAACGTGTAATTACTTTACCTGCATCGGTTGATGTTGATAAAGTAACGGCAGAGGGAAAAAACGGGCTGCTTGAGATTACACTACCAAAGAAAGAAGAGGCAAAAGCAAAGAAAATCAGTGTTAAAGTTGATTAATTGCTCAGAATATTACTAAATTCTTCATTATTAATAAAATTCTAACAAAGGAGGGATTTATGCTCTTACCAAGCACACTGGATACACTTCTGGCACTTCAAGAAGCATTGGATGTCACTCAAGATACAGGTTATTTTGAAGGTGCGACAACTCACAGAGGGGTCTATCCGCCTGTTAATATCTTTGAAAAAGATGGCGATTTAGTTCTGGTGGCCGAATTGCCCGGAGTAAAAAAAGAGGATCTGCAGCTGCAGGTAAAAGGAAACACCGTGCGGCTTACAGGTGAGCGAGTGATTAATTATGGCGAAAATGTCAGCTATCACCGCATAGAACGAAACTCTACAAAATTCGACAGGACTTTGAAACTGCCGATTAATGTTGAAGCTGACCAGGTACAGGCAGAGTATAAAGACGGTATCCTGGTAATTTCACTGCCCCGGGCAGAGGCTGACAAACCAAGGCGTATTGCCATTCAATAATCTTTAAGAAAGGTGGATACTATGGAAAAGAAAACCAAAGAAGTGAAAAAATCCAAAGATCAGAAAGTAAAAAAGAGTGAGTTTACCGGTGAGAAAACCGTTGCAGGAAAATATTATGTTCCTCTAACTGACATTATTGAAACAGAAAAAAGCCTCCTCGTATTGATGGATATGCCGGGTGTAAAGAAAGAGAGCATAAATGTCAAGCTGGAAGATAGCATTTTAGAGGTCGATGGCCAGATCGACTATTCGCCTTATAACAGCCTTAATCCGGTGTACACAGAATATAATGTCGGGCATTTTACACGAAAATTTTCTGTTTCAAACGAAATTGATACCGGTAACATTGACGCTAATCTCTCTGACGGGGTATTAACCCTGACATTACCAAAGGCACCGGAAGCACAGCCGAGGAAGATTAAAGTAAAGTAATCTGTTACGTATCTCCTCCTGTCAAAGCTTAAATCTAAGTATGACGACGTTAAGATGATGGATAGGGCCGGGAGGGTATAACAGCGGACAGATATATTTCGGATTTGTAAGAAAGAAGAAAATTATAGCGCATCTACCGTAATGTAGATGCGCTATAAAGAGAGAGGAAATTAACTCTCTATTTAGACCATGTTGGCCAGTCTGGGCGGGAGGCCTTATGGCATTCAAAGCATAGGTTTCTCAATATTGAATCAAAAGCATCATATGTTTGCACGATGTCTCCATCTTTTGAGATATCTGCAAGATTCTTGGTAGCTGCTGCCATCTCTTTTGCGTATTTCTCAAATTCAGATTTCATTGATGCATCATCCATTTTAAACTTACGTCCTTCAAGTCCCCATTTTTCATGCGGAAAAAACATATCCACCATATCAGAACTGATTCTGGCTATTTTATCAGATTCCTTGATTACTGCATCAAAGTTGCCATTTAATAATCCATCCAGTATCTTAGACATAGATGAACTTATAGCTTTCATTGTACTACGGGTAGCAACAGAACCATGCATAGCATCTCCTGTCGATGCATAGGCTTTATTATTTTCCCAGCTGAAGGTTAAAGCTCCTGAAGTAATAACTAACGCACAAAATAAAGTTATACATATCTGATAGATTTTCTTCACTGTGCACATCTCCTTTCCATTTAAAATTATTCTTTCATATAAATGAAACATACTGCATGTTTAAAAAATTCACTTAATTCATTAAAACTTAATCAGCGCCGTCTTTCCAGCTAAGTCTTTAAGATATTATATTCACCTAAATTGAATAATCTATTACTTTTTTTGCCTATGTCACGGCGCAACATTGATACCATTAACGATCTATTAAAAGGCAAAAAATCACAAGGCTCATAAGAGGTTATTTTATAATGTCTTATGTGTCAAAATATAGTTTTACAAAATGTAAGTAAACACACAACCGGTAATAAACACGCAAATTTTTCGTTTATTTTATCCGGCTTCAGTGGGCTCGGTACTATTTTATTTCCTTATATGGTCAGAAATTTAAATTACCGTTCAGATCCTCATTCTATTGATTTAAATTTTTTCATAAATTTGCGATCAATATAATTCTTGATAATATAGGCAAGTCTGCCTCCCAGTACCAGCTTTTTTTTTCGTAAAATACCTGTGCCATTTCCCATATTGAAAATGAGCAGATATTCTCCGCCTGGGTCAAAAGTCCGGAGGTCAGTTTTATTTAGAGATGCCATGAGGTTGTGATAAAGAATCTGATTTTCCCGTACCGCGTAAACACCAACTTTATCAAGTGGTTTGTCTGCAAAATAAATACAGTCGCCACCTCCGAATATTTCCGGGTATTTTGTACACTGCAGGTATTTATTGACAAGGAGTTCCCCGTCAGGACCGGTCGGCAATCCTGATTTCTGAAAAACGGGATACGGTTTAATTCCATGAGCCAGGAGAATTAGGTTTTTATAATGTATCTGTCCTGATTCCATAGTGATCTGTCCAGTTTTGATTTCTCTGACAAAATCATGTTCCAGGATTTCAATACCGCGCTTTACCAAAGAGTGAAAAATTCTGTTGCGGACGTTTTCCGTAAAACGGGCCATAAATTTTTCACCTGAAAATATTGTTATACCAGGCATGTTTGTGCAGTAGTATTTACCCAGTCTCCAGATGTTCCCGGCAGTTTCAGCACCAGAAGGGCCTCCGCCAACTATTCCAATAGCTATTTTTTGTTGTGAGGCAAGTTCAAGAATCCGTTCCTGAAAGTTAATAAGTCTTTCTATAGGCTTTACAGGAAAGATATCTCTGTCTGTTCCGGATACGATAGCCATTGGTACATAACTGCCGATATTACAAGAGAGCGTGTCGTAGGGAATTGTCTGCTCTGATTCAAGATATACCGTTTTGCTTTCAGGATCAATCCGGTTGACTTTATCCAGTATGTACACCCCACCCTGTTTCTCTACAACATGTTTTGTTGCAAAGCGGACCTCTTCAGGAGTAAATGTTTTACCCAGCATCCCCGGCCCCATGCCCGAGTAATAGTGATGTGGTGAGGGGCCGATAACGGTTACTTTGCAGCCCTGTTCAATAAATTTGTGAAGATTGGCAAGTGTCAGCATATGCGCATGTCCGCCACCCGCGATTACGATATGTTTTCCCACCATTACCTCCATCAGTGATGAAAAAAGAGAAGCGATACTGTATGGGGGGTTGCCGTTAATAACGTGATACCCGTATCATATACTTTCGATCAATTTGCCCAGTTGTGCCAGGTGAGTTCGTTCTTCATCTGCAATTTGTCTTAACGCTTTTTGAGATTCTGGTTCACCGCTTGTTTCACTGGCTCGGAGGTACAGGTCAAGTGCCTGCGCCTCAATTGACATCGCCACTTCAATAATATCTGTTACTGATTCCCAGTCAGGATGAAAAAGATTTGCATACTCTTCCGTAGTAAGACCGCCTTCCAGGGCCTTGACAACAATATTTTTTTCAAACTCCTCTCTGGTTATGGAATTTTCTGTTATTTTACAATATTCATCAAGAATACGTTTCTGGTGCTTTACTTCTATTTCGGAAAGTTTCTCAAAAAGGTTCCTGGCGTCACTGTTATTTACTCTGTTCTGCATTTCCAGATAGAAACTGCGCAGACCTTCCTCCAGGGAATAGGCAACTACCAACGTCTCTTTAACGGATTCATTTCCGGTAAAAAGTTCCAATCCCTTCTCTTCTGCACCAAAAGCGGCCTCACCTTTCCACGCCTTAAATCCACCGGAAAGATTATATACATCACTGAAGCCTTGTCCCGCCAGCAACTGAGCTGCAACTCGACTGCGTCCGCCAACGGCACAGTAAACAACAGTTGCTTTATTTGAATCTATTTCACCAAGCCGTGAACTTATATCAGGCAGTGGTATAAGCCTTGCCCCGGGGATATGGCCTGCCTCATATTCATTGGGTTGACGGACGTCCAATAGTGTAAGTTCATCAGGCGGCTTGTTCTGTATATACTCTCTGGCCTGATCCACATTCATCGATTTAACAGGTGTAAGAAATTGTTTCCAGCGCATATTGCCCTCCTCGAAATTATTCTAAACTACGAAACTATTGTATAGATGTTTAATACTTCAATAATACATATTTCGTATAATATTTCACCTCCTTTCTCGGCTTTTCTCCTTGTCCCCGGCATTTTTTGTCGCCGCCTAACAGGCCCACCTGACAGACTGACGGGCTTCTAGACTCAGTGTTCATCTGTGGAAATCTTCGGCTGAATAATTCTTTTTAGTTTTCCTTCCTGATTTACATAAATAGTTTGTATTATTAATGTAATATATGTAATCTTGGTATGAGCAGGTTAAGGATAAAAGTAATGAGTAAAATTAAACAGTAAGATGGCTTTTGGTAAGTGTGATAATTGTGAACAATCGGTTAAAGAGAAACAATCCGGGAAAAAGTATATTCTTCCCCTGTTTCTCCTTTTCACCGGGCTTTTGATATTGGCTTATGAACGTGATGCGGGAAATATTTATTCGGTCAAAACCGTTCTGGGAGGAATCTCAACAACTGCCGGTTTTGCCTGGCTTATTGTCAAGGGGGTTCGTTATATTTCAAATTGAGAAAAAAGGAGTTTATTATGGATGATCAGAAGGATAAGGTAGATGGCATAAAGACTTCATGGGCCTGGTTTATAGGGCTGGGAATAGGAGTGCTCATAGCAATAAAGATCTATCTTTTCTTCAGAATGTAGATCGAGTGATGTGCAACAGGTATAAAACGGCTCAGAAATATATTTTATCCCTTCGACACCTTTAAGCTGCCGTCATTTGACCACTCTTTGATTTTATACTCTATTTTTCTTGTTGAGAGGCCAAGTATCTTTG
>CAYFOK010000018.1:0-87520 GCA_964344685.1 uncultured Candidatus Scalindua sp.
CCATCATATCAATATTACTACTGAAGTGTCAGATTAAATATAAACTATCTCATATAAAGACTATAATTTTTAACAATTTATGATTTGATAATATTCACATAAGTAGTTTTGTTATTGTATCAGGAAAAAATATAATTTTTCTCTGTTTTATTTAATCATCGCAAGATCAACACTATATTTTTTTTCACTAAACGGGCCTTTGACTATAATTGTTGTTTTCTCATTTGGATCTAATTTGTTGTACAGAAAGCTTGATGTAACGAATTCATGCTTGGCTTTATTACCGCCATGAAATTTGCATAACTCGCAACACGGATCCTTATAATCTATGTTGACCGGTTCAATAATATCCTGGCCTTGTTTCAGCAAAACGTAAACATCGTCTGTGGTTCGAATTTGTACCCTGAAATATGGAGAGTAATTTATTTCCTTTATTTCTTTATACGAAATCTTTTGCCCTTCATTAAACCTCATTGCTGTAGAAACCACTATATCAACGAACTTGCTTCTTACTAATATGCCTCCTCGTCTTGGCCAATGATTGATACATGCATTCTTCAGGATTTCACATTTGAAGATATCTTTTCCGTGTTCCTCACCGTTTTTAACAGCGTATTCAATTTCATCTTTTTCCAGTACTATATCGATGCCCCTGGCCTCATTGGATAGTATGATTATGGCGATTAATAAACCGAATAGTATCTTTACAAAGTTCATGGTTTTCTCCTTCCCTTAACTAAATAGTGCCATCGCTTTACGAGCAGGTAGCAATAATGAATTTTTCCCTCTATCTTAGTTGTAACCTTTTGTACTCATTATTTCAATTTCACATGATCCATCTGCTCAGTTTAATCATTGTTAAATTAGACTACAGGGACTAGTTTCTCAAAATCCTTCAGGGCATGTGGGTTCAACAGGACTGAACTGTTTACAGCCTTTTCTCCATGAAAAATCTGAGTTACGGCTTTTTCAACCTTCTTTCCGTTAATTGTACGAGGTATTTCCGAAACCTGGTAGATCTCTTTCGGTACATGGCGTGGGGTGGCATCGTGGCGAATGATTGTTTTGATTCTTTCACGTAAATTATCATTCAGTTTCATGTCTTCTATCAAGACTACAAATAGTATAATCTTTATATCATCCCCGGTTTTTTTACCAATAACAATGCTATCCAGAATTTCCGGTAATTTTTCTACAGGCCTGTATATTTCTGCGGTTCCAATACGCACTCCACCGGGATTGAGGGTAGTGTCGCTTCTGCCATAGATTACGGCTCCCCCTCTTATGGTTATTTCGATAAAGTCGCCGTGTACCCAGACTCCCGGAATTTTATCGAAATAAGCTTTCCGGTATTTTTCACCATCCTTGTCGTTCCAGAAATAGATTGGCATTGAAGGAAATGGTGTCGTACAAACCAACTCCCCTTTTTTACCGACTACGGAGTTTCCCTGTTTATCATAGGCATGTACATCCATTCCCAGGCCTTTAGCCTGAATCTCCCCGGCATATACCGGCAGGTTTGGACAGCCCAGTACGAAACAACTGACAATGTCTGTCCCTCCGGCTATAGAGGCCAGTTGGATATCTGTCTTAACATTATTATAAACCCATTTAAATAATTCCACGGATAATGGTGAACCCGTAGACAAGACTACTCTTAAGGCGTCGAATGTATACTTATGATTCGGAAGATAGTTCGCTTTTCTTATAACATCCAGGAATTTTGGACTTGTGCCAAAGTGGGTGATTTTCCATTTTTCAAGGATTTTCCACAGATGGCCGTTATCTGGGAATCCTGGCGAACCGTCGTAAAGAACGATGGTGGCTCCGGATGCTAATCCACTTATCAACCAGTTCCACATCATCCAGCCACAGGTAGTAAAATAAAACAGTCGATCGCCGGGCCGTAAATCGCAATGGTATCGGTGTTCCTTTAGATGTTGGATCAATGTTCCTCCCGCGCCGTGCACGATCGATTTTGGAATACCGGTTGTCCCTGAAGAATAGAGGATACTTAATGGTTGATCGAATGGGAGCTGCTTAAAAGATAATTCCGTTTCTTTACGGTCTATAAATTCCTCCCATGCCTGACTTTTGGGAAACGGAGTATATGATGTATCAGTATATTGAATAATGGTGACCATTTGAATGGATGAGATTTCCCCCAAAACTCCTTTTATTTTTTCCAGACAGTCAAATTCCCTGCCATTATAATAATATGCGTTTGCGGTAATTAATACCTTTGGGGAGATCTGTCCCATTCTGTCATAGATACCGCTCAGGCCGAAATCCGGTGAACAGGAAGACCATATAGCCCCGATACTGCTGGTGGCAAGGCCGGTTATCACGGCTTCGGGACAGTTAGGGACTACGGCAGCTACTCTATCACCCACTCCAACTCCAAGCTCACGCAATCCTGCGGCACAGCGGGCAACCTGTTCTGCCAGCACTTTAAAGGAGAGGCACGTACTTCTTTGTTGCTCATCCACAAATATGATTGCTTCCTGCTCCAGATCGCGATATCTTAATAAATTTTCAGCATAATTAAGCCTTGCACCATCAAACCATTTTGTACCCGGCATTTGATGTTTTCCCATAACTGATGTATATGGTGTGGAAGCAATGATGTTGCAATCCTGCCATACCTCTTCCCAGAATTCAGCCGGGTTGGAGACAGACCAATTATGCAGCGTTGAATAATTGGTATCACCTATTCCATACTTTTGTTGGACTTTCTTGGTGAAGTGAGTCAGTTGTGTTGACTTAACTCTTTCTGCTGAGGGTTGCCACAATATTTCAGTCATAATTCACTACAGATAATACTGAAGTTATATCCGTTGTCTATACTTTAAATACAGGAGATTGCTTCTTCTATTGCGATTACTGCCTTATTCAGATCATCTTCTGTATGTCTGTAGGCAAGGTATCCATGATGATATGGTTGCATGAAGATGCCTCTTCTGATAAGCTGCGTATAAAAAGATCTGCGCTGCTCTTTGTAGGTCTTTTGAGAGTCTTTTTCAAAAGTTATGAAAAACATTGGGGCTATGCCGCTTAACTCGGCCCCTACGTTACTGTTTTCAATAACTTGCTTTACTCTTTTGAAGAAACGTCCTCCTTTCTCCCATATCTTTTCCAATACATTTTCACGTTCAAGTATCTCTATGGTTTTTAAGGATGCAATGTATGGCAGACTGTTTGGGAAAAAAGTAGAGGAGATAAACACCTCTTTTTCTCCGGCTTTCATAATATCACTCTTACCGGTAACAGCGCTTATAGGGTAGCCATTAGCCATAGCTTTTCCAAAGCAGGCGAGATCAGGCGTGACTCCATAATATTCTTGAGCGCCGCCCAGACTTATTCGAAAACCAGTTCGTATTTCATCAAATATCAAAACTGCACCGTATTTTTCTGATATCGCTTTTACTCCTTCCAGAAACCTCGGCTTTGGTCCTTCCATTTTCTGTGCAAGGGGATGTCCGAATGGAGTAATGATTATGGCAGCTGTGTCATTGCCATGCGTGGACATTAATGCTTCCAGTGAATTGATGTCATTATAAGGAAATTTGTAAACATCTTCATACAGCTTTTCAGGAATACCGCCTTTTACTTCAATACACCAATCATGCCATCCATGATAGCCGCAACGCATGATCTTTATTCTTTTTGTAAACGCTCTGGCGATTCGTATCGCGGTAGTGGTAGCATCTGAACCGGTCTTTACAAAAATAGTCAATTCAGAGCACGGTATAAGTTCTTTAAGTTTCTCCGCCAATTGATTCTGATACCTCTGGGTAATTGAAAAGCAGAACCCTTTATCTCTGATCTGTCTGATTACCGCCTCATCAATCTCTTCTTCTCTGTATCCCAGAATAATGGGTCCGTATGCACAGAGGAAATCTATATATTCGTTTCCGTCAACATCAATAATTCTTGCCCCTTTGCCTGATTCAACAAAAATCGGATACTCGCCTTCAACAAAGTTATAAGGTCTTCGTATCCCGAGCACACCGCCCGGTATCAGCTTTTTCCCATCGTCGAAAAGCTTGATGCTTTCAGATATGTTTAATTTCTTAATCTCCTTCATCTTCCTAATAATTGACTTTTACAAAGTGCAAAATTGTTTTGCCATGGGAATTATACGGCTGCTCAAAGTGGGATAGCAAGGCAAAAATGGCTTTTTTGTAAGGGGCTGGATTGAAGGGACACTTTGTTCTCATGCAAAGTTATTGTTAGTGTATTTTTTTAACTTCTATCATTACCTCATAAAATAGTAATAGCCTGCTAAGTCTTACTGACTTATCAGGCTATTCTTTAAACTCACTCAGCCTTCCTACAGTCTGAGTGTCTGCTGCTTTAGTAGTATGTCCCTCCATCTTAGATGCAGGGCTTTAAATACGTCTTAAATCGTACATTAGCTTTTTAACCATCGCGTTACACCTCTTTCTATCAGGTTAACGGTTCTTTTATATAATCAGTAATATCTCAAAAACTTACTCGCTATTTATTTTACAGTAATTATGAAATTTGCTGCACGAGTTTTTTTAATATTACTGTGGATTTCAAAGAGCTATCGGAAAGGAACTGAGATCGAAAGAAAAGAATACTTAACATATGCGCAGCCGCACGCACATTTAATATCCCGAGGAGCATTTAACCTCTTAAACTCTCTCAGCCCCTCTCCACTTATATTATACCATATAAAATCACTTATTTCAGGGTATAAAGACATACGGTTTTTCTATTATTCCTCTAAAAACCATTGATCATTAATTTCTTTGTGAAAAAGAGTATAAACCTTTCCTTCTTCGGTTTTGACGGTAAATTTATTTTGTAATCCGTTACCGGCAATTTCCTCACGGACCTGATTAATTACCTCCCGAATCGTATGCTGTGTCCCTTTATACTTGAACGTAAGTGGTCGTTCATCTGCCTTGTAACCCGAATAGGTCTTTACTTGAATGGGATAGGTTTTCATATCAGTAATGCCCGGTTTTACAGATACCGTTTACCTGTTCCCTGTCCCGGCAGGTTTGATTCAGGAGTTTTCCGGCTGGGAGTCATTATCAGCGATAAAATCTCTTTTAATTTATTTGCAGTTACCTGCACCAAAATACCCTTATACTTTTATCACCTTCTGCATATTGAAAGGAGTAGTCACCTTTATAAGAACCTGACAAAGCATCACCGATTCGGCGAGCAATGTGGATGCCGGTTGTCGTCACAAGGGTATAGCTATTCTCATCTTTCACCGACATGACTCTTTCTAATGGGTGTCTCTCTTTTTCCTGCTTTTCCAGGTTGGTGACAAGGTTTAGGATTTCTTCACGGTGTTCATTGAAAAATTCGCCTTTAATCTCGATACGGCCTGCGGGAAAATTGTCCGCACAGCGTTTGCATGCAGGGCAAACAGCCTTATTTGTCTCTCCCGTTGGTTTATCCCATGACCAGCGTCCTTTTAAAAACAGAGCGTTACATTCTGAACACAGTGTTGGTTCCGGCATTTTACCCCATTCCCGGTAAACATCGTTGCGTTTTTCTTTAATCAGTCTATCTTGTCTTTTGTATACACCTTTATCCATAGTAGTTTCCTCCTTTCTCATATAGATTTAAATTTTGCGAGTTTGCAGTTAGAGTCCTCAGAGCATCAAAACCGAAAATAGCGTAAACAATCAGGCACACTGCAAAGTTTCTAAGGCTTTGTTTAAAACGGCTTTCTTTTTCTTTAACGACTCTCTGAAATCCATACTGTCAGTATCAGCAATCTCCATACGAAGATCAGAAAGATAACTTTCTAGAACCTCTGCCAGGACACCTTTTTCCTCTTTTGTAAGTTCAAGGTTACACATAGCTGGCCTCCTTCCCTAAATTGCCATTTTAACTTGCTCATCTAATTTATTACCTCATCTATAATTTATTATATCACTAAACAAAATAAGCGGATATCTTTATATTTATTTTAACGTAGAGGCGCAGAGGTCACAGAGCTTATTATGGAACTTTCTGATAAATACCCTCTATATTTCTGTAATTGGATAACCCCTTGATCTCTTTCGGTAATATTTCATGCGAACCTATTACGATAAATCCTTTTGGTCGCAATTTATCTATGATCTTTTTCAGGATTTCCTGTTGTAATTCCTTTTCAAAATAAGTGAAGACAAGGTTTCGACACATGATCAAATCAAATACACCTGAGGGAACTTTTAACCGAATGTCCTGGTATTTAAAGTCAACATTTTTCCTGAACTCATCTTTGAGTATGTATTCATCATTTACTTTAACAAACCCTTTTCGGAGAATTCTTACAGGAAGTTCCTTCAAACTCATGAACGAATAAATGCCTTTTTGGGCACGGTTCAACAAAATCTGGTTTCGTTCTGTAGCGATTATATTGAATGATATTTGTTGCCTCAATAAAGGATAAACTGATAACTTCCAAATAAGTTGTAATGTGAATGGCTCTTCACCAGAGCAGCATCCGGCACTCCAACAGTTTACCTTATAACGATTTGCAACCAGGGACTGTCGAGCCAAAAAAGGCAATAGTATCGATTCGATTACTTGAAATATTCTCTTGTCACGATAAAACCGGGAAATAGAGATATAGCATAATGAGTCTACAATACTCCATTCTTCCACATTTTCTTCCAGGAACCTTTTGTATTCATGAATTCCTGAAAGATTCAATTCTTTAAGACGATTTTTTATTCTCTTACATACCTGTCTTCTAACTTTTCGGAAACCTTTCCACTGGTAGTGAAGTTTTGGCAGGCACCATTGTAAAAAATTGATATAGTCATGATTATTCATCTATTATTACTATTGGTGCAAAATGAACAAAAGCAATCATCATCTTTTTTACTTTTAATTCATGGATTATGAACTCTATTAGCAATTTTCCTGACTATGAATGTTCCAACATGTTCGGCATATGTTCCACGGCCAAAACCGGCGTCAAAACCGAGTTCTGTGGCGAGTCTGTTACTGATCTTCGGCCCTCCGGCCACAATTACAAAATTGTCACGAATGCCCTCTTTGTTCAGGAGAGCTATGAAGTCGGTCATATTTGCAATGTGTATGTCTCTTTGTGTAACCACCTGTGAAACCAGAATTGCATCTGCTCTAACTTTTCTGGCAAATTCTATGAGTTCAGTGTTTGGAACCTGTGCCCCGAGGTTGTGTGACTGTATCATCGGGTATCTCTCCAGTCCGTAATGATGGTTATATCCCTTCATATTCATAATGGCATCCAGACATACCGTGTGGGCATCAGAGCCGGTACAGGCCCCGACAATTACAACTTTACGTCCAATTTTATCTTTAATGAGATCATTGATTTCCTGAAAACTTAAATAACCTTCGTCCAGGCATTCATCAACTTTGATGTTATTGAAATCAATGCTTTTGTCTGTTTTTCCATATACCAGGAAATATGTATATCCGTCTGCAAGTGCTTCAGAATGAACAACTTCACAAGATTTAAAACCCAGCTTTAAAACAAACAGCCGTGCAGCCTCTTTTGCCTTTGCAGAAAAAGTAACCGGTAATGTAAAAGAGAGCTGAACAATTCCATCATTTAATGAGTCGCCATATGGCATGATGTTCATAGTGTTTTCCTAAAATAATTCTTTTTTTAAAAAATCATCTACCGGGTTCCAGTATTCGGGAGATTTTTTTATAACGCCCTCATGTCCTTTACCCCCATCTTTTTGCCTCTTGATATCAGCGAAGAGCCCTTTTTCTATAGAATCAAAAAGGCCTGTCTCTTCAACTTCCTTCAAAAAATCAATTGTCTTGTCTAAAATTTCTTTTGCCCTTCCGGCAATTATACCATCCTTTTTGAATTCTATCTCTTCAGAAAAATCTGCCATATTGTTCATAACATATTTTGCATTTTCGACTGCAAGAAAACGGTCCTGCATATGAGGTGTATGGATGGCTTCTGTCAGCATTCCCAGCAAATGAATCGACTGGTTTGTAGTCTTTGAAACAAAATTAAACATAGTATTCATAGCATATGCCTTAAAAATATTTCCTGTCATGAATTTTGTTGGAGGCATGTATTTAAGTGGATAGTCCGGGAATATCTCCCTTGCCATTTGTGCCTGGGCCAGTTCGTACAGGAATCCGTTCTTGATCCCCGGCGCCATTTCAAAGGCGTGCCCAAGGCCTGTCAGGTGGTGCGGAAGGCCGGCATTATCGGCAAATTGAGCATTTATCAATTGAGATGCAAGGACGGTATACGCTTTTTCGTATGCGTCAGAGGTAGTTAAATAATTATCCTCTCCGGTGTTGATGACGATATGCGCAAATGAATTGAGCATTCTTGAAAAGTGCTGATCAACAAATGTTCTGTACATGTTGATATTACGAAAGAGTACTCCGTACATGGAATCATTCAGCATCATATCAAGACGTTCCATAGAACCCATAACAGCTATTTCCGGCATACAAAGCCCTGAACAGTAATTTACAAGGTGTACATAACGTTTTACTTTTTCAGAAACATTATCAATGGCCTTACGCATAATCCTGAAATTTTCCTGAGTTGCGTAGGTCCCGCAAAAACCCTCTGTTGTTGCTCCGTGCGGCACATAATCCAGAAGGCTCTGGCCTGCCGTACGTATTACGGCTATTACATCTGCTCCCTGCTCAGCCGCTGCCTCAGCCTGCTTTACATCTTCGTAGATATTCCCGGTAGCAACAATAAGATAGAGTAGTGGAGAATTTTTATTTTTATCATATTCGTCCAGTTTTCGATTACGGTAGTCCACGTTCTTTCTGACAAGACTACTGTATTTCAGGATAAGCTCTTCAGCCTTTTTTTCAATATGTGCAAAATCTATAAATCCAAGCGTTGAAATGTCGAGGCCGTCTGCTATTGCTTCATTCAATTCAGATACAGAAATATCCTTTTTAAGCATAGCGTTAACGTAATAACCGGCTGCACCACAGGAAAGATGTTCTTTTATTGAAGAGACTGCAAGATTGGGAACCGGGATTCCGCCTGCATTGATTCCATCTGCTCCCAGGACTCGCAGGGTTGCTCTTTCAACGGTATCAGTGGTGTGTTTGTCAATAAACTTCTGTATGGGACTGACTATATTAAGTGCCAATGTTCTGGCCTGATCAATTTTATCCAATGATAAATCAAGTTTGTTTCGCATTTCGATATTCCTTCCCTTTCGGGAGGATTCCTACTGGATTCATTGAGAAAGCAATGTTTGTCATGTGCTTGCTTGTTTGACTTCTACAAGGTATTGAGCATTACCGTCTTTTCAGATTTTCAGGTTTCAGGTAAAGCCTTTCTCCGTCGAGAAGCTTTGCAACACCATCCAGTGGTTTATACCTTTCATCATCACAAATATGACACTTTCCACAGTCTGAGACTACGTCTTCCGGTTGTGTGTAGGTGGTAATTATACCTTCGTAATTACGTAATGCGAACCTTCTGTCGGACTGTGATAGTATATAATTTGGCATAATTGGAATCTTTCCTCCGCCACCGGGTGCATCAACAACGAACGTAGGTACTGCCATACCAGTTGTATGTCCGCGAAGATTTTCGATTATTTCCATTCCTTTAACGATGGATGTCCTGAAATGGCCAATTCCCATTGAAAGATCACACTGGTATATGTAGTAAGGTTTTACTCTTATCATTAAAAGATCATGCACGAGCTTCTTCATGATGAACGGACAATCATTGACATCTTTCAACAGGACTGACTGATTACCTACAGGGATTCCGGCATTGTTAAGTCTTTCGCAAGCATCTTTTGTCTCGTAAGTAATCTCTTTAGGATGGTTGAAATGTGTATTAAGATAAATCGGGTGGTATTTTCTCAGCATCTCTACCAAAGAGTCGGTAATTCTCTGAGGCAGTACAACCGGCATTCTACTCCCTATTCGGATAATCTCAACGTGCTCGATTTCACGTACTCGTCTGATAATTTGTTCTAGATGATCATCACTAAATGTGAGGGGGTCTCCGCCTGAAATCAGTACATCTCTGATCTCTTTGTGATTCCGGATGTACGTAAGGCACTTATTTAAATGCTGTTCCGGGAGTGTCTCATCATGGACACCAACAACCCTCCTGCGTGTGCAGTGGCGGCAGTACATTGAACATATACGTGTTACAAGGAATAATACCCTGTCAGGATACCTGTGAGTAAGGCCGGTAACCGGTGAATCAGCATCTTCATGCAGTGGGTCGATATAATCATTTTCAGAGACGTTTAACTCCTGGATTCTTGGCACGGCCTGAAGCCTTACAGGACAACGTTTATATTTATTGTCCATTAATGCGGCATAATACGGAGTGATACTCATATCAAATTTGAGTAGACATTTCTCCAGCTCTTTTTCTTCCCTCTTATCAAGCTCAATAATTTTCTTTAATGTGGAGATATCCCGAATAGTATTTCTAAGTTGCCACTTCCAATCATCCCAGTCTCTTTCACTGATATTCTGGAAAAGGGGGATAGTATTGTATATTGTTTTAGAATATTTCTTCATATCATTCTCTTTCCTTAACAGTAAATCGATTCGTAAAGCTTTCTTATTTTTTCAGATTCTCGTAGAATATTAAGGGCTGCTTCCGCGTGTCCTTTTGCATATCCATTTCCAATAACCATTTCTATATCCCTGCCTATTCCTTCAGCTCCCAAAGCTGCTTTAGAGAATGAAGTAGCCATACTGAAGAAGTAAATTTTACCTCCTTCCCGGCATATGAGAATAGAAGCCAATTCAGTGTCCGGAACGTTAACACAATTTATGACCAGGTCGGCCAATCTGCCGTTAGTAACTTCTGATATTTGTTTAAAACACGATAACGCATCTTGTGCATCTGACTTTATAATAGAATCACACAGGTCTGCCGTTTCAAGATTTTTTATACTTTTATCTGAATGTCCAATACCTATTATTTTTCCATTTGTTCCCAGCTTTTTCCTTGCCGCATAAGTACAAAGGATACCCGATTTACCGCCAGCTCCGATTATGACTACAATATTTCCGGGGCTGATTAATCTGGATGTTTGTGCCGGCGCTCCGCATACATCCAGTACAGCCAGGGTCAGTGGAAGAGGGATATCGTCCGGTATTCCGGTGTAGATAGAGGATTCAAAAAGTACCGCCTTGCCGTCAACTTCTACCTGGGCGGTGTCATTTTTAACCTCATTAATATTGAAAATTTTTAAAGGTGTAAGAGAAAGGGATACCAGACTGACTATTCCGTCATCTTTTTTCAGATTACATCTTTTGCTTAATTTTTTTCCAACACAATCTATACTGCCTGTCAAGATACCGCCTGAGCCGGTAATGGGATTCTGCAGCTTTCCACGCTCATCAATTATTTTGAAGATAATCTCTCTTATTCTTCCTTCGTCACCTTCAGCTTCCTTCCTGATCTGAGCGAAACTTGCCGAATCGATATTTAATGACTTTACATTAACAAGGATTTCATTATCCCAGATAGTGGTTATGTCATTATTTAGTTTTTCCGCAGGCTGAGGGAGTGCACCTTTCGGACTAATTACTCGGTGGCTTCCAAATTGATCTCCATCTTTAATATATTTTAGTAGCATATTATCGTTTTCTCAGTTTAAGTATTTCTCTTACATAATCAGGCCCGGCTATTTCACAGCCAATTTCTTTTGCTATGCGTACGGCACGTTCTACAAGTTGAGCATTACTTTCAGCTAACACTCCCTTAGCGTAATAGACGTTATCTTCAAGTCCAACACGAATAAACCCACCGAAAGAGATAGCTCCATAGATTGCCTTAAGAGATGCTTTACCGCCAATTCCAATAGCAGTCCAGAAACTACTCTCTGGCAGCCGTTTTACCAAAAATCCAAGAGTTTCTGTATCATAACGTATTCCGCCCGGTGCATTCAAAACTATTCCATAGTGAAATGGTTCCTTGAGAATCCCTTCCTTAATCAGGGCAAGAGACGAATCAATGTGTGATAAGTCAAAGCATTCAAGAGTAGGGCGAATATTATGGTCCTGCATGATACCGGCTACCTTTTTGATCATCGGAAGTGTATTTACAATATATTCATCTCCGAAATTGATGGTGCCACAATCTAAGGATGCTATTTCCGGTTCAAGTTGCAGTGGTTGTATTCGCTCATCAAGGGACATTCCGACGGCACCGCCGGTGGTAACTTCGATTACGATGTCACATTTTCTTCTTATTATTTCTATTGTTTCTTTAAAAATCTTTAAATCCTGAGTTGGTAAACCGTCTTTATCCCTCACGTGAAGATGGATAATCGATGCTCCGGCATTGTAAGCATCATAGGCTGCCTGACCAATTTCTTCAGGTGTAACAGGAAGATTCCTGTTATCTTGCCTGGTCGTTTCTGCTCCGGTAATGGCACAGGTTATTACTATTTTATACATTTTATTTTATAAAGCCTTTATTGCGATACTCATGGCGCCTCCTCCGCCCAGGCATAAAGTTGCCAATCCTGTTTCCTTCTTTCTTTGTCTTAGTGAGTGAATTAATGTAACCAGGATTCTGGCGCCACTTGCTCCAATAGGGTGGCCAAGGGCAATAGCACCGCCATTAACATTTATTTTTTCAGGATCAAGGCAAAGATCTTTAATTACTGCAAGCGCCTGGGCGGCAAAAGCCTCATTTACTTCAATTAAATCAAAGTCCTCAATCTTAAGTGATGTTTTTTTCAGGAGCTTTTTTACCGCATTGACAGGAGCGATAGTAAACCATTTGGGGTCTACATGCGCTGAACCATAACCAATAATTTCAGCAATTGGTTTTAGATTTAATTTTCCAGCCGTTTCCCCGGACATGAGAAGGAGTGCCGCTGCACCATCATTTAATCCCGGTGCATTTCCTGCAGTAATAGTTCCTTTGTCACTAAAGGCGGATTTTAATGCGGATAGTTGTTCAATGCTGGTATCGTATCTTATGCTCTCATCTATATCAACAGCCTTTTCATGCCTGCCTTTTTTTACAAATACAGGTATAATTTCTTCGGCAAACTTTCCTGATCTTGTCGCCTCAGCAGCTTTTTTATGACTTTGAAGGGCAAAATCATCCTGTTCTTCTCTGGTTATTTTGTATTTATCAACTGCAAACTCGCACAAAGTACCCATGTGGACATTATTATAGCAGTCCCAAAGTCCGTCAAAAACAAGCGAGTCTATTATTTTAGAATCACCAAGCTTCTTTCCTTTTCTCATTTCTCTCAAGAGAAATGGTGTATTGGACATGCTCTCCATTCCTCCTGCAATAACAATTTCAGATTCTTCAAGGATTATCGACTGAGCGGCTAACGTTACGGCCTTAAGACCTGAAGCGCACACCTTATTTACTGTAAAGGCCGCGACTGTGTTCGGGAGTCCGCCTGTCAGGGCTGCCTGTCTTGCAGGATTCTGTCCTATTCCGGCTGAAATTACGTTTCCAAGGATTGCCTCATCGACTAGAGAAGGATCTATTCCTGTTGCTTTAAGAATATTCTCAATAACTTTAGCGCAGAGTTGAGGTGCTGTTAGAGATGATAATTTTCCCTGCAGCTTTCCAATTGGTGATCTACCGGCACTGACAATTACAATTTTTTTCATTGTATAGATCCGAAAGATTTTAAAACCAATTTACTTACTATCGTATCGAAAGGCTATTTATTAACTTACTCTATTTTACCTGTAATTGAGCATTTTGTGTAGCTATAACCGTTATTCTGTCATATAGATTTACTCAAGTGCACTCTGTCGAAAGTACCTGTGACATTCTGCTTTTGTCTCTATATATGGTAATTCCCTTGCAACCGCTCTTATATGCTAATAAAAAAACTTTTTCCACCTCTTCAACAGTTGATCCCTTTGGAAGATTAATAGTTTTGGAAACAGCATTGTCTATGTATTTCTGGCAAGTGGCCTGTATTTTTACGTGAAATTCAGGCGAAACATCTCTTGATGTAATAAACACCCTTTTTATGTCATCGGGAATGTATTTGAGATTTTGTATTGACCCTTCCTTTTTAACATCTTCCAGGAGACTTTCTGAATAAATCCCCCGTTTTTTCGTAATTTCTTCAAACAATGGGTGTATTCCAGGTAAACCATCTTTTACGAGTACGTGCTGTTTGTAGACAAGAGCAAACAGTGGCTCGATTCCGCTGGAGCAATCAGCAATTATACTGATTGTACCTGTAGGTGCTATTGTTGTCCTCGTTGCATTTCTATATTTAAACTTTTTGTTTTTGGCATAAATACTTTCCTGATAATTCGGAAAAACTCCACGTTCTGCAGCAAGTTTGACAGATTTGTCATTTGCTTTTTGAGAGAAAAAACTCATAAGTTTGTCCGTGAACAATATGGCTTCTTCTGAATTATAAGGAATGTTGAGTTTAATGAGTAGATCGGCAAATCCCATAATTCCCAATCCAATCTTCCTGTTCCCCTTTGTTAAAGATTCAATTTGAGCTAGTGGATACTTGCTTACGTCAATAATGTTGTCAAGGAAGTGAACGGCAAGGTGTATTGTTTCTTCCAGATTTTTCCAGTCGAGTCCGTAGTGGCCGTTAATGCACTTTACCATCTTTGAAACATTTATTGATCCTAAAACGCATGCTTCATAAGGTATTAAAGGCTGTTCACCGCATGGATTTGTTCCTTCCATTTTCCCAATTAATGGTGTAGGATTAGCAGCGTTAATGGTATCAATAAAGAGAACTCCCGGTTCACCGTTTTTCCAGGCGGAATAAACGATTTTTTTAAAAAGCTCTTTGGCGTTTATTGTATCAGTAATGATTTTTGTTCTTGGATTGACCAGTGGGAAAGTCTGATTCTTTTCAACGGCTTGCATAAATGCGTCGGTAATGCCTATAGAAATGTTGAAATTTGTCAACACTCCTTCAGAATGCTTTGCACTGATAAAATCCATAATATCGGGATGGTTTACATTTAATACAGCCATGTTTGCCCCTCGTCTAAGGCCGCCCTGGTTTATGGCTTCTGTTGCTTCATTAAAGACATTCATAAATGATACAGGGCCACTTGCCAGACCGCATGAAGTACTTACAATATCGTTCTTTGGCCTTATATGAGAAAAGCTGAAACCGGTTCCTCCTCCGCTTTTATGGATTAAAGCGGCCAGCTTTACCGTTTCGAAGATACTTTCGATGGAGTCTTCTACCGGTAAAACGAAACAGGCAAGTAACTGCTGCAGGTTTCTGCTTGCATTCATCAATGTGGGCGAGTTAGGTAAGAATTGCAGCGATGACATAAGGTCGTAAAACTTTTTTTCAAGTGAGAGAACATCAGCTTTTTTGTTGTAAATTAAATCTGCTGAAGCTGCGTTTTCAGCTATTCTGCGGAACATATCCTCAGGTGATTCAGTGGAATTGCCGGAGGCATCTTTCTTTAAATACCTTTTTTCGAGTACTAATCTGGCATTTGGTGATAAAAAAAGAGTATTCTTTTTCATGATTTTTCATTTTAACCCCGTGTACCCTGGAATCAAAGGGAAATTATCAATTTGAAATCTGTCGGAGATCCTGTTTTTGTATATAAAGATTAAAGTACCAGAAGAAATAAAGAGCGTTACCAGCTACAAACCTGAAGATGAAGTAGACCCTGCTGATGCAGGCATGAGTAAGAGGGGGGTAGAGTCCATCTGGTCAGCAGTAGAAGACCTCTACCGTACAGGGATTCATCCGGCAATTTCATTCTGTCTCCGTCGCCGAGGTAAGATTGTGATTAAACGGGCAATCGGGCATGCCAGGGGTAATGGCCCAGGTGATGGACCGGATACTGAAAAGATACCGGCTACACCTGATACCCCAATCTGCCTGTTCTCTGCCTCTAAAGCAGTTACTGCGATGCTTATCCACCTGCTGGTGGAACGTGGTGAAATCAATATGATGGACCCTGTAAGAAATTATATTCCTGAGTTTGTTTCCTATGGAAAAGAAGATATTACAATCTATCACATCCTTACACATCGCGGTGGTATTCACACTCTTCCACGTAGTCTAGACCCGGAAATTGTGTTTGATCACGATGCGTTTACAAAATTGTTGTGTGAGTCGAAGCATGTGTCACAAGGTGGGAGACGGATGGCGTATCACGCAATCACCGGTGGTTTTATCCTGAGTGAAATTGTACGACGTGTTACCGGTAAGGATATCAGGGAACTTCTGATCGAGATACTGAAAAAACCGCTTGGCTTCCGTTACTTTAATTACGGCACATGTGATGGGGATAGTGATAAGGTTGCCGTCAATTATTTTTCCGGTTGGCCTGTGATATTTCCTTTTTCAATCCATATTAAAAGGGCACTAGGTGCTTCATGGAAGGATATCGTGCGTATTTCCGATGATACACGTTTCATGAAGGAGATTATTCCTTCCGGAAACATGGTATCTACCGCTGATGAGATGTCACGTTTTTTTCAATTATTGCTTAATGGAGGAGAGTTGGATGGTGTACGTGTCTTTGATCCAATCACTATCAGACGTGCAACTATGGCGGCGGGGAGACTGGCAATCGATCGTACTGTGATGCTACCTATGCGTTATAGTGCCGGCCTGATACTTGGGAGCAATCCTATGGGTATGTATGGCCCTTTTACCCAGAATGCGTTCGGGCATCCTGGATTCAGCAATATCATATGCTGGGCAGATTACGATCGTGACATTGCGGTATCGCTCCTCAATACCGGCAAGGCATTTCTGGGAAAACACCTTATACCACTTTTCCGGTTGTTGGCATGCATTTCCTGGTACTGCCGTTAAGGGGAGAAAAAGGAAGTGTATCTTTATATGTATCTCTTCTCTGCTTCTGTAGATAACTGGTAATTGGCCCCAGTTTAATGAAATTGAGGTTCAAATTCCGGAATTGGACGACCGTCCTTCCAGTATGGAGAGATTGAACGGAGGTTTTCGATTACCGGAGGTAACTTCTCTATAACATAGTCTACCTCTTCCATTGTGTTGTACCGGCTGAGAGAGAACCTTATAGATCCATGGGCCGCGGTAAACGGCACTCCCATTGCCCTTAAGACATGTGAGGGTTCTAATGAACCTGATGTACAGGCTGAGCCTGAAGATGCAGCAATACCAAGGTTGTTAAGGAGGAGGAGTATTCCTTCTCCTTCGATAAATTCAAAACTGATATTGGTTGTATTAGGAAGTCTATTATTCTTGTCTCCATTCAGTATGGTTCTTGGAACTCTATTAAGGATTTCTTCTTCCAGTCTGTCTCTCATCTCTTTGACTCTCGTGCTTTCCTCGTCGATGTTGGCTTGAGCAATTTCTGCAGCTTTTCCTAGTCCAATAATTGATGTGACATTCTCTGTTCCGGACCTTCGGTTTCTCTCCTGGTGACCTCCCCTTAGAAATGGACGAAACCGCGTCCCTCTTCTCAGATAAAGTGCCCCAATGCCTTTTGGTGCGTGTAGTTTGTGTCCTGATATGGATAGCATATCAATCGTGCTGTTATCCATGTTTATCGGGATCTTTCCTGCTGCCTGGACAGCATCGGTATGGAAAAGAACACCTCTCTCTTTTGCCATTTGCGCCATTTTCTCTACAGGGAAGGTGACGCCCGTCTCATTATTTGCTGTCATGACAGTAACGAGAGCTGTGTCTTCATTAAGGTAATGGTCATATTCGTTCAGATCAAGATTACCATATTTATCCACTTTAAGCTGTATTACCGCAATACCCTGTTTTTCAAGATGCGGTGCTAATGATATGATTGCCGGGTGCTCAACCCTGGTTGTAATGATCTCCTTTCTATCAGGATATGCCTGAAGGGCTGAAAAGACTGCAGTGCTGTCACTCTCCGTGCCACAGCTGGTAAATATTATTTCCGTTGTATATTCGGCGTCAATTAGCCTGGCAACCTTTTCCCTGGCCTCTTCAATTTTTTTTCCCACCTGTCCACCGAAGGTATGCATGCTTGATGGATTTCCGTATAAGTTTGTAAAATATGGTTTCATCTCTTCAAAAACTGCTTCATCCACCTTTGTAGTAGCATTGTTATCCATGTATATGACTTTATTCACTAAACGGACTCCTCCTTGTTTATTCCTTTAATCCAGAAAACTTAAGAGTGACTAAAGTTAAATAAAAATCAGTTTTTTACCGCTTGTCTGCATGCTGCGTGCAGTCAGCATCCTTAGCCTATTTCAAAGCTTAGTTGATTCAATACTCTTTATGTATCACTCTGTAGATGTACCACAATGTCCGGTGAAACCATTTCTCTTAATTTCTCTTCAACGCTCTCCGTTGTATAGCCAGCGCTGGAACATGAGGCACACTGCCCCCTTAGAGCAATAAAGACCTCGTTACCAGCTACGTCTATAAGTTCTAAATCTCCGCCGTCCTGTACAAGGGTAGGTCTTATCTCCTTCTCTATGGTTTCTGTAATAAGAGCAATCCTCTGAAGGTTTGTCATAGCCGGCTTATGCTTTGGTGCCTCTTCTTTGATATGAAGAAATTTTCCTTTCTCTCTCCACACTTTTTCTATTATATCTTCTATGGCCGGATGGCAGGACTGGCATCCACCGCCTGCTTTAGTATAGTTTGTTACTTCCTCCACAGTCCTCAAACTGTTTTCCTGAACGACCTTTTCAATAAGCCCTTCATGGATGCCAAAGCATTTGCAAATAAGGGTACCTTCATCTTCTTTAAGCTGTTGCAGATCAATTCCGCGATAATTGGCTATAGCGGCCTCAAGAGCCTCTCTTCCCAATACCGAGCAGTGCATCTTCTCTTTAGGCAGCCCTCCGAGGTAATCTGCTATGTCCTGGTTAGTTATCTTTTCAGCATCTTCTACAGTTTTTCCTATTATCATCTCGGTCAGGGCCGAAGATGATGCTATAGCGCTACCGCATCCAAATGTCTGGAATTTGGCATCCAGGATTTTCTCGGTCCCATCTTCAACCTTTAACATTAATTTAAGAGCATCTCCACAGGTAATTGAACCTACTTCTGCCACTGCATCGGCATCCTCAATAATACCTACGTTTTTTGGATGCATAAAATATTCTTTTACTTTATCTGTATAATCCCACATAATTTTTCTCAAAAAAATAACGATACATTACCTTAATTTTATGCTGAGAAAAACAAAAATGCAAGCTGATTGTGCATTTGCAATTCAGAGATACAATTCTGTTCAGGCGAAAAGTTCGTGTTAAAGTATGAATCGTATAATATTAAAACTTGCTTAAGCGACGATTGAATTCTATTATTAGAAAAGGTCGAGTTATACGCAATTGTATGAAAACGTGTATATATAATTAAGAAAGGCATTCGGTTTTAATGAAGGACAAAAGTAAAAAGGAATATAAGACAGGCAGAGAAAATTTAGACAGAATTATTGCAGATTTAGCAAAGGCTACTCTCTCTGGTGATAATGCAGGTTTAATTGAAGAGATGTTGACTACTGTTGTCAAACTGGGTTTAGAAAATGATGAACGTGGCGATTTGAAATTAATAAACATGGCGTTGAAAGAATTGCGTTATGCATCAAAAATTTTCATTCCGTACAGAGATAAAAGAAAAGTCGTGATCTTCGGTTCTGCGAGATCCCGGAAAGATTCAAACGAATATAAAATGACGGTAAAATTCTCAGAGCTGATTGTGAAAAAAGGATTTATGGTGATCACGGGCGGAGGTCCGGGAATTATGGAAGCCGGTAATAAAGGGGCTGGTAGAAAAGACAGCTTCAGTTTGAATATCAAACTTCCTTTTGAACAGCAGTATAATCCTTATACCGCCGGCGATAATAAAGCTGTCAGTTTTAAGTACTTTTTTAACAGGAAACTCTTTTTCCTTAAAGAGTCTGATGCGACGGTAATTTTCCCCGGAGGTTTTGGTACATTAGATGAATGTTTTGAGTCTATCACATTGGTTCAGACTGGCAAAAGTAAGCCGCGTCCAATCATATTAATAGACTCTCCTGGTTCAGAGTATTGGAGCCGCCTGATTGCTTTTGTAACAGGGGAATTATCAGAAGGGGACCTTATTTCAAGCAATGATCTAAGTTTGCTTATACGTGTTGATTCTATTGAGAAGGCGGTAGAAGAAATAGATCAATTTTACCGGATCTATCATTCAATTAGATACATTGGAGACAAGACTGTTCTTCGACTAAATAAACCTTTGAGCAATGGGGATATAAACAAACTAAATAGAAAATTTAGCGGTATCCTTAGATCTGGAAAAATAGAGCCTACTGAATCTTTGCCTGCAGAGCGGAGAAGTGGGGAGTTTTTAGATTTACCGAGACTGGTAATGGATTTCGATCGGCATAATTTTGGTGAATTCCATGAAATGTTACGTTATATGAATTCGTTAGGTGAATAACAAGGGAATTAAAATTCCTGTTGGTGCCAGATGTAATTTCTATACATTTTTATAGATCAGAGTGGGTATGTAAAGCAAACGTACCCATCAAATCCATGAGGGATATATGAAGGCAATGGTATTAAAACAACTAGGCAGTATCTCAGAGAACAATACACCTCTGGAATTAGCTGACTTGCCAGACCCGGTTCCCGGTGAGAACGAGATTCTGATCAAGGTCTCTGCATGCGGGGTATGCCATACCGAATTAGATGAAATTGAGGGGAGAACTCCTCCTCATATATTGCCCATGGTTCCTGGACATCAGGTTGTTGGTAGTGTGGAGCAAACCGGTGAGAATTCCAGTGTATTTGCCGTTGGCGACAGAGTTGGTGTTGGCTGGATTCATTCGTCGTGCGGCAAATGTAAATTTTGTTTGATAGGTAAGGAGAATTTATGCTATGAATTTAAAGCTACGGGTAGAGATGTAAACGGAGGATATGCTCAATACATGACAGTACCGGAACATTTTGCTTTCAGGATTCCAGATACATTTTCTTTTTCAGAAGCGGCTCCTCTTTTATGTGCCGGTGCTATTGGCTATCGATCACTTGAGTTGTCCGGCCTTAAAGACGGTCAGAATCTGGGACTTACAGGATTTGGGGCTTCGGCTCATCTTGTGTTGCAGATGGCTAGACATAGATTTCCGAATTCTAAAATCTACGTATTTGCAAGAAGTGAAACTGAAAGAGTATTTGCCAAGGAACTTGGTGCTGTTTGGGCAGGTAATACTGAGGAGAGTTCCCCTTATAAGTTGGATTGTATCATTGATACTACGCCTGTATGGAAACCAATCGTTGAAGCTTTAAAGAATCTTGAAGGGGGGGGGAGATTAGTAATTAATGCAATCCGTAAAGAGGAGATAGATAAGGATTGCCTTTTGCAAATAGATTATCCGAAACATCTCTGGATGGAAAAGGAGATAAAAAGTGTTGCCAATGTCAGCCGAAGAGATATTAGCGAATTTCTGGAAATTGCAGCAGAAATTTCTTTAAAACCTGAAGTGCAGGAATTTAATATGGAAGATGCAAATGAAGCGCTGGTAGAGCTAAAGGCAAAGAAGATTCGTGGAGCGAAAGTATTAATGATAGACTAGTTCTTGTTTGTTGCTGATTTAATGTATTGTAATTTCAATGTTGATAAATCTTTGACTACCCGCCTGAATGGAGAATCATGCAGGCTTTCAATGTGACGTTATCATCCACCACGGCGGACAGGTGAACGGATTCTAATGATATCCCGTAGAGGTATTTATGAAAATTTATATTGGAACAGATCATGCTGGTTTTGAGTTAAAAGAGGAATTGAAAACATTCCTAAAAAGTCTGTGTTGTGAAGTTGAGGACAAGGGTGCATACGAATTTAATGAGTCTGACGATTATCCGGATTTTATTTATCCAGTTGTTAAAGCTGTGGCTGATGATATCGTTAGAGATTTGGATTCACGAGGAATCGTTATAGGTGGTTCCGGACAGGGTGAGGCAATAGTTGCTAATAAAGTTAAAGGTATCAGGGCGGCAGTTGTTTATGATGAATATAGTGCTAAAATGTCCAGGGAACATAATGATGCTAACATAATATCTCTGGGTAACAGGACATTAACCATCAGTAAAGCGAAAGAACTTGTAAAGCTTTGGCTGGAGACGCCGTTCAGTAATGAAAACAGGCATAAAAGAAGGATATGGAAGATTAAGGAAATAGAAAATAATACATTATAATGTGAGTTGTGAGTTAAATGAGCATTATGAGAATCTTATTTTTTTCATCTTACAATATTACGAGGAATAATACTGGTACTGGATAGTAGATAACCTTTTCATTTGATAGGAAGTTTCAAAGCTTCTTTTATTTTCATTATCTGATATCTTTTTTTTTGAAATAGAGCAGACAAGTATCTTTCTGATGTCTTATATCAGGATTCTTCAGCTATTTCTCCGTTCATGCATTATATGGGTGTTCTGTGGTATCTCCTCGTAATCAACAAGGAGTTCATAAAATAGGGCCGGGTCTTTTTTCTTTAATTCAATTAAAAAATTAAGGAAATTAATCAAACCTTCAGCTAAAATCTTTTTTACTTTTTTCATCAATGCTCGCTTCCTTTGTGCCTCATAAACGTATGGTATGTCAGGGTTATTGTATTTAAATAACTTGACTTCTTCAATGAAATGCAGAATATAAATCATATTCTCGAAACCGGAATCTACGTCATGAATAATTGTCCACTCCATAAAGCTATAAAAGGCGTGATACGCAGGGACATACTCAATTATTATCGTTTCCATTGCGTCTAAAGATGCATATTCTATATGATTGGCGTCCTTATGCATTTGCTTCAACTCTTCCAGACTCGCATTTTTAATCGTTGATATTGATATTAATGGAAATTTTAGTGCATTGAGATTAGCAAGAAAAATATTACGCAAACGTGAACGGAACAGATAACACCTGAACTGAAGTAATCTTTTTGACTGCTCAGCCTTTTTCTTTCTCTCCAAAATTTTTTCAATTAATAAAGCACCAAACAGGATCTCAATGGGAATAGCGGCGAGGTGTAATGTAAACTCATTATGTGTCAACCAGTTAATAAAGAGGAAGAAAACTGAAGCGGATATTAAACAGACGTATAACCAGACTTTTCTTGTGCATTTTCCAATAAATTTTGCGATATTGAATGATACACTTTCAGAACGTCTGGTATGTTCAGTAGTGGTCTTTTTGTATACTTCCAATAGACTGGTTTGTGTTGCTATTAAGGACCTGAGTCGTTCTTCCTCCGTAATTTCGTCTTTATCAATTACAAATATCTTTTCATTAACAAAGGGCAAGACTGCCATTCTTACGTTGAGCGCAATGTTTTTAAATAAATTTGCTGTTTCACGGGGAATCTTCGTTTTAGAAAAGATAAGTAGCGCATACAGGTTTCCTGTCGGCAGCATACCACCAAAACCCACAGCAGATTTAATCCCAAATGGTACAACAAATTCATCCTGTGCCGGAATGTAAGGACTTCCGAGAGCTTCAGGTACATGATAGATGTTGAAGACCCTTCCTTCCAACTCGGACGATAGTTTTGGGTCAGGGTTAAGCACGTTTGAAATATCCATTCCCATCTGGTGAATAAATTGATGAACCATAATGTTCTTTTTCAGCATCTCTTCATTTTGCAGAGGAAGGACACGGTGGCCTTTTGAATTTATTGTTCTATTCCATTCAGGCTGTACTCCGGCAGTCGCCAGTAATTTCAGGCATTTCATGTCTTGGTCCACCGGTTTGCTATTTAGCATTTTATTGGCTGATTGTTGCAATTCTGGATCAAGGCTTGAATAAGGATATGTCATGAAGAACCGGACCAATACGGATGATTTTTCTTCGGTCTGCGTTTCACCAAGGTTGTCAAAAAAATACCGGACTATCATATCGCTTAGCTCATCAATGTTTTTAGCCTTGAGCTCCAATTGCTGCAAAGCGTCTCCAACCTCAGACATATCTTTTAGAGAAAATTTTGTTAAATCAAACATAGCATTTAATTGAAAATATCTATAAATTGACTAAGATCAAATTAATCCCAGCCTTGTTGTTTCTGATTAACAGTTTCTACAAGGTCTATGTTGACAGAATTTGACCTTGTGTACCTTACACATCCAATACAGAAGGAGGTGTTGTGTTTTGTCATTAAGTAGTTGATTTACCTGCTGAAGGATTGTTGGTATGTAGTCATCCAGGGGATCTGTAGATTTATCTGTCTCGTCAAAAATATAGATGCCCTCTTCCTTCTCTTTTCTCCATAAACTGAAAATATTTCCTTAAGGTTTTTGTAAAAAGAGTGTATATTATTTTTATTAATTGACTTTGTTTTATTTTAATAATGATTAGTATTTAGTTTGTAAGTATTAATGCTGTAGTGCTTAATGTACAAATCTATATATTTTATAATTTCTATTTTCCATTTTAGCTTTGTTTTACATTGATTCAACCGTTTTCTTATAATTTCAAATCTAGACTTTCTTCATCAAGTACAAAAAAAAATTTTTATGTTCACATCTTAATTACAGGATGTATAATGCAAAAGATTTAAATATGTAAACAGGGGGTAAATATCGTGATGGTCGAAGAGTCAGATTCTGATAAAAGACTTAACCAGAGGCTGAACCTGTCTTTTGATATTTCGTTACCCGAGCATAAGGGTAAAACTTTAAATGTCAGTGCAACAGGTGTTTATTTCGAAGTAATAACTAATAACATTGATGCATATGCTCCCGGGTCTATAATTCCACTTCAAATATCAGCAGTTGACTCTAATGACAGAACACTCAATCTTAGCGGTGAAGGATTAATTATCAGAGAGGATGTGAAGGAAACCTCCGCTGCAGGCAGCAGGGTATGCATAGCTGTTCAATTTACAGAAAAACTAAATGTAGAAGTAGACCAGACCTGATAGTGTGTGGTATTAATCTTCTCATTCAAAATAAAGAGTAATCTTGAGTTCTAAATACCATCCTTTGTTTATCGTTTGATTTTCTTTTTTAAGACAAGGCTCGTATCTATTGTTTTTCCAGCCTCTACCTTCACCTCCTTTGTAACCGGTTCGAACCTCTCATGCCATGTCTTTAATGTATAGATTCCCGGCGGGATATTATCAATTTTGAAATTACCGTCTTTCAAGGTAACTGCAAAATATGGATTATCAAACACCGCAACAAATGCGGACATTTCTGCATGTACGTTACACAGAATAGGTACAATACATGGCTTATCAAATATAACCTGTTTTACAACACCAACGTCGTAAGTACCAAGATTAAACTGTTTACAACCGTCCTGTGGCGAAAAGACATTATGTTTTACGATATCACTGTTCGGGAAATCTATAATGGTGCCTTTTTGTACAGCGATAACATGAGGCACGAAAGTCCGGTCGAACTGGCCTATAGTGCCGTGTTCCTCAGGAACCGGATAGTCATTGCCACTGATTCCTTCAATGAAAACTACTATATTTTCAGGATATTTCAACCTTTTGCATTTTACGTTACCCGTAATGGTTCCTCCATTTTCAACATTAACTTCTATCTTTATCTCCCGCTTTAGTTCCTGCTTTGCCCTCTTTAGCTTCTCCTGCATTTTTCTGACCTCATTTGCATACATGGCCCTGGTGTCTCCCTGAACTTCCTGCTCTGGAACCATGAATTTGACCACAAGGCAGAATAGTATTAACGAACAAATAATTCTCATTTAACTCATTGCCTCTCTTCCCAAAAAGAATACTGTTTTTCGATAATATGCTACCATTCTAATTAAAATTATTAAATTAACCCAGTATTATTTAATTATGTGGGCATCATTTGTGCAAAGCTAATATGAATGTATAAGATTTACGACGCTTGACTTCATTTACTTATTTGGAGGCTGGTGCCACATCAGATATGAATAGTGAAATGTATCAGACACTAAGCTTCACGTAAAGGCGTATTCCTGTTCACATAAGATTCACTGTAGAAAAAGCTGATGTCATAGATAAACTCTTACAGGAACACACCTTTACCATCAAGTTTCCAAAACACGAAATGTCAAGAAGCGGATATAGTGCGTGCGCTTGATGTCTTATAATCTGGAAACATGATTATTACTTCTTCTTTTTTGCTGTTGTTTTTCTGGCAGTAGTCTTTGCTTTCGCCTTTGTTTTCGGCTTTGCACTGGGTTTTGCCTTAGGCTTAGTTTTAGCTTTAGCCTGTGGTACTGCTTTTGGTGCACATAGGACACCCTTACTTACTGCGACTCTGCCACAATTTCCACAATAGTACTTGAATTTGAGGACTTTAGGCGCACATACATGCCTTGTATCGGTTTCTAATGCTCCACAATATTCGCAGACTACTGATTTTTCCAGTGGAGCAGGGGTACATAAGTGGCCTTTCTTGGAGGTGATTTTTCCACAAGAACTACAGGTATATACTTTTTTAGCAGCAGGTTTTTTCTTCTTAGTTGCCATACTTATTCCCTTTCATTTAAATGTAAATAAAGGTTAAGATAAGAACTGTATCACTTCATTCCGCAGCAGCCTGTGCCGCAGGAACCCGGTGATGATGGCGGCATGCCGCCTCCACCTGAAGATTCAGATAGTGAACCACTTGCAAATACTGAGAACTGTTTTTCTAACGACTTACTGCCACATTCAGGGCAGATTGCTTTTTCATTGCCCCTTTGAAGTATCTCAAAGTTTTTTTCACATTTTTTACATTTATATTCGTATAAAGGCATATTTTTTTTCTCCTATAAAAATAAATTAACAAACTGTTAAAACAATGTCAAGGTGTTATCGGTATCATTTGATGCTGCATCTTGTTAGTCGTGCTGATTAAAATGAAATTGTGTTATTAATGCATCAGCTTCTTATTCAAACATATGTTTAAATGAGTGCCTTCTGCCGTGCTTCTTCTTCAAATTCCAACTTAATCTGATCGTACACTTCATTTGCATCTTCAAGATGTTCGTAGAGGGTGTTAATATGGTCTTGTACCTGCTTATTAGATTTAGACAATCTTGATATTGCAAATCTATCTTGGTCATGTGATGCTTTAATTAGAGACTCTGTGTCTATGTGAAGCTGCAGCTCCGCCTTCTCTATATCTTTTTCTATTTCTTTGATTTTCCTTTCTAGGGGGGATAATACTTTTGATCGCCTGGTATTAAATTCAGCACGAACTTTTCTTTTCTCTTTCTTATTCAGGCTCTTTGCGCCTTCCGATTTAGGTGGTTTATTGATTGGCTTGATACTGTCCTGGTCGTTCCACCCGATTTGATCCAGGAATTGAGAATATGTGCCATGGAAGAAGAATACTTTGTCATGGTGAAATACTATCAGTTTATTCGCAACCCTATGGAGAATGTGTTCGTTATGAGTGACCATGAGCACTGCACCATTGAAGTTTTCAATAGCGTCCATCATGGCTTCACATGACTGCATATCAAGATGGTGAGTCGGTTCGTCAAGTAAGAGGAGATTAGTTGGCATAACCAGCAGCTTCCCAAGTAGCGTTCTGCACTTCTCACCTCCTGAAAGAACTTTTATTTTTTTCAGAGCATTATCTCCTGAGAACATCATTGCACCGCAGATACTCCTGACTCTTCCTCTCTCAATGCTGGAGACCGTTGAGGCAATCTCTTCTTCAACTGTCAGCCGTTCATTAAGAGTTGCAGTATTTGCCTGCTCATAGTAACCAATCTTAGTTTGTGAATGGCTCCTGACCTTTCCTTTGCTGGGAGATAATACGCCGGCCAGTAATTTCAACAATGTTGTCTTGCCTTTACCATTCTTTCCGATAATGCATATCTTATCTTTACTCTCTACATTAAAGTTAACATGATCTATTAGAGGTGTATTGTTGCCGTTATAGGAAAAAGTCAGGTCCTGTGCTTCCATTATAGACTTAGCAGGGAAAGGGGCTGAATTAAATGAAAATGAGAGTGTAGATATTTTTTCAAGTTTTTTCAGTACTTCCTGCTTCTCAAGGGCTTTGACCCGTGACTGCACCAGACTGGCATGCCTGGCCTTTGCTCTGAAACTGTTTATGAAAATTTCTGCCTGCTTACGTTTTTTGTCTTCATTGAGGCGTTGTTTTTCATGAATCTCCTCTGATTTTGATATCCTGTCATAATACTCCTGCGTGGTACCCTTGATCTTTATTATATTGTGCCTGTGAATACCTAATATATGTGTTGCAACACTGTCCGTAAATCCCCTGTCATGGCTTATGATTATAATCTCATTTTTCCAATCGTTCAGGAAGCCGATTAACCATCGTATGGACACAATATCCAGGAAATTTGTTGGTTCGTCAAGTAAAAGGAGATTTGGATCTGATACCAGGACCTTTGCCAGATTCAACCTGATCTGATAACCACCTGAGAATTCAGACGGATCACGGTCAAAATCATCTTCTAAAAAACCCAGGCCGGAAAGCACACTCTTGACCCTCCAGTCATCACCCTCTTGATCACTGGGAAGACTGCAGCATCCCTCTTCCAGAACTGTTGGTTTTGTGAAATTAATGTGTTGACTTAAATATCCTATTCGATAGTTCTTTGGAACAGAAATGATACCTTCGTCACACTGCTCCTCACCTGTAAGCATTCGGAACAACGTGGTTTTTCCGTGTCCATTCCTGCCTACCAGGGCGGTGCGTTCACGGGGATTCAGGTTAAATGAGATGTTGTCAAAGATAACTTGTTTGAGGTATTGTTTGCTTACATTTTGAACTGAAATCATAATTTAGTATCATAATAATTTATTTGTATTTTCTGGAATTTGAAAGTAACTTTTCAGTTATTTCTCCCCAATTGTTTTTGAAAGGCATAGCTTTATCATCAATATAGGCAACCCCAATAGGTTTGTCTGGAACCCAGACATCATCATAAGGCAGTTTATAGTATTTCATATACTCTTTTATCCTGTCAAATTGATCACCAATGAGTAAATTCTTAAACTTAAATGATGTTCTGCAGGAATGGATAACTACACGGTAACCGGCTTTTCTTAATGTGTCTAATGCTTCCTGAACGCCTTCAGTTGGATCTCCGACATCCGGAAATCGATGTTCACAAATCACCCCATCAAAATCAACAACTAAAGTAGGTCTCTTTTTCATAATAGTCTCCTAGTAATTTACTTTTTATGGATAAGGCCGGGCATGGAGTTTCTCATACTACCTTCTCGGTGGTGCTGCCAATAACTTTTTAATTTATAATCTTATTCTGTGACGTTCTTACTATTTAAATAAACAGTACCCAAGACAAAAAAGTCATCTATACTTTGTTTGGTATCTCTTCCGGAACATCGCATATAATGTTTCTCTGACTCCCATTTGTGCATCAAAATAAAATTGTATATCGAATCGTAGTGAGAAGTGATTCGTCAAGGCGATCAATGTGCGCGTATTGTTTACCATGTGAGATTATGCTGTAAAAGGAAGTTTGCGGCTAAAGAATAAAACTTGATACTAAGGCATGGTAAATTTCTGATCACGTTTTCTGACTGTTAACACGGGACAAGGAGCCTTTCTAACAACTTTTTCAGACACGCTGCCCAGCATCATATGTGAAATACCGGTTCTTCCATGCGAGCCTATTACAATCATATCAGCCTCTTTCTCCCTTGCGGTACTTATAATTTCTGCGAAAGGTACACCCTGGAGTACAACGGCTTCTACATCCATATCGTCTCTGATTTCCTCTGGAATACAATCAAGAAGTTTTATCCTTAACTGTTCAAGCGTCTCTTTATCCGGGATTTGCGGTGACATTGTGACTAAACTGTCGTTAAAAGAACGTATGTCTATCACATGCAGCAGATACAGTTTTGCTTCATCTTTCATTGCAAGTGATACAGCATATTTCAGGGCCTCTTTTGAGCAATCTGAATGATCGATAGGACATAATATTTTTTTCAGGGATATCATTTTGAACCAGCTTCCTTTCAGTCGTTAACTTTTATCCTCATCTCTTTTTGGAGGTCTTCCAGCCCGCTTGTTCCAATACAGGCAGTTAGGAATCAAGAATTATCATTGTACCTATAAAGAGATTCCAAATTTCCTGGGATTCATATTTCGCAGCTTTAGATTTCTGTGCAGTTAATTTGTCAACTCAGTAAATTGATTTATCTGCATAGTAATACCGCGCAATCTACTTTTCTCATAATCTGTACTGTAGTATTTCCGATAATTAATTCTCTTATTTTAGAGTGGCCGTAGGCTCCCATTGCCAGTAAGTCATAGGAACCTTCCTTGCAGAGTGCCAGAATTGTACTGACAGTTTCACCACCTTTAAGGACCTTTTCATAAGTAATGTTCCAATCTTTAAGATTTTCATCTGCTTGAGAGAGGATATTTTTACCCGCGTTTTCATCATCAGAGACGGTAACTACAGTTAGAGGCAGTTTCATATGTTGAGCAATATCCGCACATGCAGTCAATGCTTTTGTAGAAAAAGAGCTGGCATCATATGCAACCAGTATTTTTGTAATCTTCTTATATTTTTCCGGTGTTACCAATACGGGTTTGTGTGTCTGTCTTACGACAGATTCCAGGTTTGAACCCAGGAAAGCATCACGCCAGAATGCGTGTTCCCCTGCCATTCCCATCGCTATCATATCACACCTCTTTGCAGATTCTACTATTTCCTTACTAACAACCCCTTCCTTTACAGTACGTGTACATGAAATTTCGGCAGAGTTGCATTTTCCTTCCAATTCATCCAGTGCGGCCCTGGCTGTGTCTTCCAGAAATTGCCGTACTTTCTGCTGGAAATCACCGTAAGGCACCATACCGCCAATGCTTGTTCCCAGATCTCTCATGAATGGGCCGGCTAACTTCTTTATATCAATTATAGAGATTCCTTCTATTTCTGAGTTGAATGATCTTGATAGATCAATTGCATAATCAACTGCGACGAGGCTTGTGTCTGAAGAATCAATCGGTACAAGTATTGTTTTAAACATCTCACTCTCCATAAAAAGTTGCAAACTCTACTATAATCAAGATGAACAGAAATTTATATTTTTATATTTTGCAATTAATCGGCATAGTCATAAGTTTTTTGTTTATAATACTACACTATAAAATTAAAGTCTATATATAAATTGTTAATGAAACCTCTGAAACTCAATTTTAACATATGATTTCAATATTTATGTATTTCTGTCCTCACTGAAATAAATAGTGGAGTATTATAGAGAAGGGAACTTAACAGGTTCAGCCACATATTTTGATTATAATGGTGGTCGTTACTGTGTACTTTTTTTAAACAAATAAACTGTTCTATTACAGATAGAGACAAGCATAAGCATTAAGGGAACCTCAATCAAGACTCCAACTACTGTCGCCAATGAGGCACCGGATGAGAGTCCAAACAGCATTGCTGATGTTGCAATTGCCACTTCGAAGTGGTTTGAAGCACCAATCAAAGCCGAAGGGGCAGCATCTTGATAAGAAAGCTTTAATAGTCTTGCCAGTAGGAAGTAACCGAAGCTGAAAATGAAGATAGTCTGGATGAACAGTGGGATTGAGATCCATAATATAGTTAGAGGATTATTAACGATAATCTGACCCTTAAAAGAGAACAGAAGTGCCAATGTAGTTAAGAGTGCTATTATACTGACCGGAGTGAGCCAATGAATGAATTTGTCATTAAACCACTCCTGCCCCTTAAACCTGATAATGACTATACGCGTAAAGTATCCGGTAACTAATGGAAGGGCGACATAAACAGCTACTGAAAACAGTATAGTCTGCCATGGTATAGGCATGGCATTGACCCCTAACAGAAACCCGCCAAGAGGTGCATAAAGCACAAGCATGGTCAAAGAATTAATGGCAACCATTACCAGGGTAAGGCCGTCATTTCCTTTTGCCAGATAACCCCACATCAATACCATCGCCGTACAGGGTGCAATACCCAGAAGAATTGTTCCTGCGATGTAGCTTCTCCACAATTCTACTTCATTGCCGTTTTTGAGAATCTCTGTCCCAGGCAGAAAATCTTTAAAAAGGTATCCCAGGAAAAACCAGGCAATGAGAAACATAGTAAACGGTTTTATTGCCCAATTGATAAAGAGAGTAAGCCCAACTGCTTTGGGCGTTTTTGCTGCTTTTAACACCTCTGTGAAATCTATCTTTACCATAATTGGATACATCATGAAGAACAGGCATACGGCAATAGGTATGGAAACCCGGTATATTGAGAGAGAATCCAGTTTAATGGCAAGGTCTGGCATCGCTTCTCCCATGCCGATTCCAGCACCTATGCAGACAATGACCCAGAGTGTCAGGTATTTTTCAAAAAAAGATAATTTTTTAGCTTCAGTCATTTTGTTTTAACCATTGAAGTCCCAAACTTTCCAGCCTTAATTATGGTAAGTCTGGCAGGAAAGTTCGGGATCTATAATGATGCTAAGTTATTTCTTCGTAGTTCCTGAAATAAATTTAGAATGAGAAAAATATGTGATTAGTACCAGGAATTGTCGAAGCGATTGTTTTCTATTTTACATCAGCAGGGCTTTTCAGCCTGAATTGTTTCCTGCGATAAAAACAGATTTATTATTTCTCCAGCCTCATTCCATCTTTTCTGATCTATGCAATAACAGACCCTGGGGCCGTCTATGTCTCCAGTTATCAGCCCTGCGCTCTTTAACTCTTTAAGGTGCTGTGATACAGTAGATTGCGATAGAGGAAGCTCATTGACAACATCGCTGCAGATACACTCTCTCTTTTTGATCAGAAAGTTGATGATTGCAATTCGTGCCGGATGTGCTAACGCCTTGCAGAGTGCCGCAATCTTCCTTTCTCTCGTATTAAATTCACTAACTTTTGTTATAGCCATAACGTTATTTATCCTATATCGTAAATATACGATAATATCTCCGGGTGTCAATAGAAAATTTAATAAATTTCTTTTAAAATATTAATGATGGATCGGTGTGTGCAGTAAGATTTATCGTTGGTCAATAACCACTCGTAATTTTCAGATACTTTAATTCATAAATTATGCTTATCTCTCTTTTAGTGTTGATGCGAGGATTTCGTTCCTGGTGCCTTTTGTCTTGCAAAACATTCCTACTCTCTTATAATGGCAAAAAATGGAGAACAGAGACTAAATCTTTTGGATCATTTTTGAGTGAGATTGACAAATGGTAGAAAACAATCTAGATCTAAAACAGGATAGGCGCAGAGGGCCGGATATTTTGATTAAGGTGCTCAGATGGCTTGGTATTTTCGGCTGGTTTGTGATGATTGTAGCACTATATATTATCGACATGGCAAAGCCTGAAGAAGAGAATATGTTCACTAAGAAGCTTAACGCCAGTGTGCGGACAACATGGGACCCTGCACTGATTCGTTATCTTTTCTGGGTATTAATTTTCGGGCTTATTATAAGTGTCATTGGGCTTGTTATCAACTCTAGAAGGCATCATCGTAAGGATGACAGATTCAAGTATATCCTGTTTGTGCTGGGGGCGATATCGTGTTTTGGTGTAGTCAAATATCTTTTAAAGTTTTGATGTCGGATGGGCGGGTGTGTAGTTGGTCATTGTTGATTGGTCAGCTATAATTCTTCATCTGGCATCTTACTTGTCTATAATATTTAGTGCCGTCCTCGGCGCTTTTTGTCCGGGGAAAACTGTGGTGTTCACATTATTTCTGAATTAAAGAATTGCATCTTCAAGATATCAACTTCGTCCTGACCTAACCATCTGGAAGTTTCATTGATGATTGTATTTTTATAATTCTTGATATAATCATCAATATATTTCTCCAGATCCTCTTTTGATATCTTTCCCATTCTGACAATGATTTCACCCAGTAGCGTATTTTTTTCACGCTTTTGTGCGATCAATGCTTTTAGAAGGTCCTCTTCCGTAATATACTCGTTATTAACTAAATACTGGCCGATTTTCATAAAGATATTCCCTTATAAAATTAGTATTGCTAAAGCATTATTCTAGAATCATTATCGTCACATTCACAAAAAACTTTAGTCTAAATCCTAAAACAGGGTCATTTATCTATTAGAGAAAATAGCTGAGATGTGTTTACAATTAAAAATCGAGTTTAAGATCAGGGTGTTTACCATCAATTATCTGTTTGCCTAAATTTATCGAATGCTCATCTGCCTCTTCTTTAGTGTCAAAAGCTTCCTTACAATAAAACGCTTTTGTTTGGTAACCATCTGAACTGAGCTTGTTGATATGAATAGAAGTCATCCATTCATCTTTACCGTATGATTTTGCTGGTGAAGAATCTAAATCGTAATCTTTATAACGTATATTCATGATAATCCCTTTTAATAAATTTGGTAGTACTCTAATAATTAATCCATCCTACCCTATATCAAATTCCTGTCAATCAAAAGTTTCATATATCAATATAATTGGTGGAAAATCTGTCAAATATTGGTGTCTATCCGTCTCCGTATTTTAATCATATGTTATCAGCTTTTCTCTGTACTATCTTATAACTTAGCTATTAAAGAATGCTGCTGTTTCTGTTATAATGTTTTTTTACTAACATTTTGAATATTTTTATAAGGCTGAAATCAGGATTTTATGAAATTAAACTCAGCCAAACCAAAATTCAGAACACTTTGCCCTCCGATTCATCTTTCAAATCGCATTAAGGAAGGTCTGCCTCGCCTTATTCTCGATCGCTTACCGAAGGAAAATGATTTTACAGAAGCAGGTTGGTGCAAGCTTAGGGATAACCAGGGAGGATTTATATGTTGGGGGTGTATTGACCCAACCAATAATGCCATGCATCTTATCTCAAGCAGTGAAGGCGACCCCAGCATGGATTTTGCCGCACGATTTGAGAATGCCTTGAACAAACGCTCCGCTATGGAAGATTTAAAGGGAGAAGTAATTCGCCTGGCTAATGGTACCGGTGATAATCTTTCCGGATTCACTCTGGATTCTTACGGCAGTACGCTGATACTTTCACTGGAGAGCTGGGTACTGTCTGATATGGTTGATTATCATCTCCATAAAGTTATGGCAACTTTGAAACCTGAGCATATTATTCTCAAGATCCGTGAGAAAGGCCGTAAGCCCAAAGGCAAAATTCCTGAGAGGGCTCTTCTGGGGTTGCCCATGAAAGAGAAAATCAGTGTAAAGGAAAATGGAGTCGGATATCTTGTACAGCCAATGGGTAGCCTGGATACAGGGCTCTTTTTTGATTTGAGAGGGGCAAGGAGAGAGTTGGCCCAGAACGTAAAGGGCCAGAGCGTTTTAAATCTCTTTTCTTATACAGGTGCTTTCAGCCTTACTGCTGCCATAGGAGGGGCGAGTCGGGTTATTTCGGTCGATACATCACCGGAATGTCATAAATGGGCGCGGGAAAATTTCGAACTTAACAACCTTGATCCAGAAGAAGAGAGATTTCGTTTTGTCAAGGACAATGTATTTAACTACATTGAGAAACTGGTGAAGCGTTCTGAATCTTATGAGCGAATTATTCTTGATCCGCCCGTACGTTCCATAGCCGGAACAGGACGTTTTTTCCTTAAAAGTGATCTTTACAAGCTTGTGTCCTCATGTCTGAAAATTTTATCTCCAAAAGGGCGTCTTCTGGTTACTGACAATACTATGCAGGGTACCGCAGAGAAGCTTTCTCACAAGATCAACAAGGGTTCTGAGTCGTCAGGCATTCCTTGCACAATTATTAAGACATTTGAACCAGAACCTGATTTTCCCGTGCATCCTCTCTGGCCGAAGGGTAAGGGTGTGATTGCTATGGAAGTCGAGAGGAGCTGATACAGAGAGCATACTGGTCTGCTCATGCAAGTACGTTGAGTAATGCAGCTCCTCTAAAGACTGGTTCCTGCTGCAGATTTGTATCTGGGTCTTCTTCTTGTCTTTGACCCGTGGCAGGTGTTTTTCTGGAGTCAGTATCGGTATCCTTTCCCATGGAAAGTGCTATAGCTCTGTCGCTGAACTCTACTGAATCAATATATGTATGTTGTACAGGTGAAACCTTTTCTTCAGCTGCTGGATAATTGTCCGTAGTAAGGGTTGAAAACGATTCTTTAACTGCGACTGCCAGTTGGTTTATACCAGATAATTGCATTAGCTTCGGCTCCTTTACAAATGCTTAAATAATTTGTTATTTCTTTACCATTTTTGTTGTCTCAAGCTCCACGCTATGGTTGTCAGACTCTTTATATTGTTCGCAACTACTGTACCATTTAATTAATTGTTTTCTATCTCTTCCCTTAAGTCCGTGAATATTAGCATCTACAAGGCGTAGTACCTTAATTCCTCAATTTCTAGCCAGGTATATAGAGAAAATATCACCTGATTGTGACATCTATTTGAGTATTAATATTTAATCATTTTTTAAACTAAAGTGTTTAATAACAAAACAGGTAATGACGGGTTTGTTTACGGTGTTCACGCCTGACAGACAGATAGGTGGAGGTGGTTAGATTTGAAAATTTCACATTTTGCAGGTTCAATTAACAAGAGCAAATATCTCAGTTGATTATACCGTAATTTCACCTAAGCTCTTATTTATAAACTGTTTATCTAGGCTGATAAATTGGCTGGTAAATTCGACCATCTCTTCGTAAAAGGGGATCTGTGTCTCTTCCTTTACTTTATCGCAGAACATGGGTATCCATTGGCTGAGATGTTCATCGATAAATTTTTTCTCAAATTTAAGACAACGAATCGCGGCCTCTATGTCTTTCCGTGACCATGCCTCTTTTTCGTGACACGTTACCCGTTGCATAAATTCTAATTCAACCCCTATGTGGTCAGGTAATCCGGTCCAGTTATCAGAGTATTCAAGCCCAGATGATTCAATGAAATTTTTGACATATGCTGTCGTTTCACTCCACAACACGTTTCCACCATTTCTATATACAGACTCATAAGGTGAAATGTGTTTGCCTGGCCCTACAAACAGACGGTTATATTCCAATACTAAATCATTAAAAAACTTATCGTTCACATCATTTATAGTCTGTTCTTCAAAATGAAGGTCTGATCTGTTCAGGGAGTCTAAAATATTAGACTCTCTGAGAGACTTAATAAATTCTCTGGTTGGTTCCTGCATATAGACAATGGATAGGAATCCATAGGTATTTGCTCTCTGTTCAGCTGTTATGTCCGTTTCTATGTTCATAATGTATTGAGATATATGTTTATGCTTTTGTAACCGTAACTATTTCATCATTCATGAGCCATTGGCCGCTAATATGGTCAGGCCTGTTGCGGATAAGCCAGTTGGGATTTACACCGTGTTCTGTCCACCACTTTAATTCAATATCGTTGTCATTATCAGAGCCGAAAGGTGCTTCTTTGCCTGAAGCAAAACGTCCATACTGCCAGTGTCCGAGATGAAAAGAGATAGCGATTAGATCCGGGATGACACCTTCGGTAACTCCTGCTTTCATCACGATTTCACCAACTGCAGATTTTATCTTAATCCAGTCGCCACTCTTTATTCCTCTTTTACCTGCGGTTACAGGGTTCATTAATGCCGAATTATCATGATTGATTTCAGATAACCATTTACAATTTGCCGTTCGTGAGTGAGTATGTACGTTTACTTTATACGAGGAAAGGATTAATTCATCTTCTTTCCTGTTTTCAAAGTCCGGCACAGGAAGCCAGGCAGGCATAGGATTAAACCCTTTTCTCTTCAATAGATTCGAATAGATCTCAAACTTGCCGGATTTATTTACCTTATCAGGCTTAAATCCGGTATAGACTTTGCCGTCTATCTTCTGCCCGATATATCCCTTGTATGCATTCTTTGTGTCTATGTATCCCTTTGCTTCAGCTTCTTCCGGGGTTTTTGCCTTTGCCTTTTTCCAGTTCCAGTAAACTCCTGTCTTGTTGTCAAAGAGAACGTCCTTTCCTGAATAATTATCTTTTTCTAAAACTCTTGTATAGGAGAGGTAATGCGGATTTTCATTCGGGTTATGCCAGACACCATGTTCCTTCAGGTATTCATAATCTACATTGCTTTTCTCACACGACTGTTGAATAAAATCTTCAGTAGATTTAAATGGAAGTTTATGCCCCAGCCTGCTGGCAAGATCAATCGCAACGTCCTGGAACTGTCGTGATTCACCAAGAGGTTTTATCGCCGGTTGACGAAGATAATATTCGGGAATCATATCGTAGCTGACCATATCGTCCCAGGACCACCTTTCAAGATAAGTTACGTCAGGGAGTATCAAGTCTGCCAGTGACTCTGTTTCGCCATAAAAAGGAGATATAGTAACAAGGAACGGAACCAGTGTTTCGTCCTTCAGTATCTGAATATTCTCTTCACATTCTCCGTTTACATAAACCGGTTGGTAGCAGTAGACCATATATATATCCGGCCTTCCAAAACGTCCGTCCTTGATCATTTTTAAAACCTGATGGCTTACGTGATGGTTGGGGAAGACAGAATCACCGGGGAAACCATCAATTATATTTAGTTTCTTTGGTTTTCTTTCTGTTTTGACTTTAGGGTATTTCCATTTTGCCCCGACACCATGGCATGTTCCTCCCTTAACGTCAATATATCCGCATATGGCATCCAGCATTTTAAATGCCCGTTCTGATTCCACTCCGTTATAGTGAGCCACAGGCCCTCTGTATGAGATGCACGTACCCGGATTAGCGTTGGCATATTCGATTGCAAGTGATTTGATCATAGACGCCGGCACTCCGCTTAACTGCTCCGCCCATTCAGGTGTGTACTGTTTAAGATGATCTTTTAAACTGTCGACAGTAACCGTGGTCCATTTTTCAATAAAATTACGGTCATATAATCCATTGCTCATTATTACATTGCACATAGACAGTGCCACAGCCAGGTCCGTTCCGGGTTTTATGGGAATCCATTCAGTTGATTTGGCAGCGGTGTTGGAAAGTCTTACGTCAAAGGTATAGAGTTTGACTTCACGTTCGGTCATTGCTTTGATAGCCCTCTGTGCGAGTTGAATGTGTGAGGTGTGTGTTTCAAAAAAATTACTGCCAAAATTAAGGATCATATTTGTGTGTTCCACATCGTTGACATCATAATGCTTGCCCCAGATAAGCTCCTGTGCCACCCATTTACCGCCTTCGCAGATAGTAGTATGGTTCCCTATAGTCTTTGTTCCAAATGCCGCAAGAAAATTACTTTTGATTATTTTGCTGTCAGAGCCTTTCATTCTACCGTAATGAAACATAAATTTTTCCGGATGTCCTTCGTCCTGCAGGTTCTTAAGCCCTTTAACTCTATGCCCGGCAATATCTCCGCCGTTTACTACAAGTTCCAGTGCCTCGTCCCAGGAGATTCTCTTCCATTTCCCTTCTCCTCTTTTACCAGCTCTCAACATTGGGTAGAGAACCCTGTCAGGGTCATAAACCTGATTAATACCCGCCTGTCCTTTAGCACATATTTTGCCGCGGTTACGAATTGATTCAGGGTTTCCTTCTATCTTTACCAGTCTACCGTTTTCTGTATAGTTGAGTGTTGTGCATCTGGACACGCATTGCCAGCAGGCAGAAGTGACTACCTGGCGCTCTTTACCGGTTTCAGGAGAGAAATCCATGCCTCCTTCTTCCAGCTTTAAAGTACCTGTCAGTGCATGTACCCTTGAGAGTTCACCCATACCGGTAAGTGCAGCACCACATGACGCAGCCAGTTTAATAAAATTTCTCTTGGTTAATTTAATCATAATCACTCATTTGATGTTAGTCATTTGTAACCCGCAACCCGTTAACCCATTAATTCACTACCCTCTGTATTATTCATTCGTTCAATATCTCCGTTCGCTATATCCTCATCCAGATCAATATAGAACACACTCGGTTCAGTACCGAGTCCTGGTTTTAATACCTTCACGTTATCTGCCGCTGCCAGCCTGCTTACCTCAGTTTTCGGATCATTAAGGTCACCGAATGATAGAGCATTTGACGGGCATGTATTTACACAGGATGGCACTACTCCATTGTCTACTCTGTGAATGCAGAAATCACATTTGTTTACTATATTCTTTACGGGATGTGAGAACCTGGCACCATATGGGCATGCCGGAAGGCACAGATTACAGCCGATACACTTCTCTTCATGGATGTCGACAAGACCTTTTTCATCATTTCTGTGTGAAGCTTGTGTCGGGCAGATACTGATACACGACGGATTTGCACAGTTGTTACATAAACGGGGGAGGAAAGATCTCTTAACATCAGGATATGTGCCTTTATCTGTTGTCTCTACCCGTGATCTCTGAACTCCAAGAGGCACGTTAAACTCTGATTTACAGGCGATTGAACATGAGTGGCAACCGTAACATTTCCTCAGATCAATTACCATTGCCAATCTTTTACCAGAGATAGATTCTTTTCTTATGTGTGGTTTGGGTGTGCACGCAGATAAGGAGCCTGCCACTATGGCTACAGAGGCTGCAGCGGCCCCACTCATCTTGAGAAAATCCCTTCTATACACCTTCTCTTTTTCAGGATTACATGACAATGTTTTTACCTCACTATCTTGTCTATTGTCGAATTCTCTCGGAAAAAGCGAAATGTGAACAAACTTCTTACATCTTTAATATAAACCAATTTTATGTTTAAACCAACAAGAAACTTGTTGATTTCAAATTACCTGAAACGTTAATAATAGAGCTAATGAGGTAGTTAATAGATAACACCATTTTCTATAGATAAATATTCAGTTTTTTGCTCGCTTTCAAAAAACAATTCCTTATTATCATAGTACTGCAAAGCTTGAAAATCATTAATCAAAATATAGAGGATTTACTGTGTTAATAGGAAGAGATAAGGAAGTAAAAGAGATTATTGATGCTGTTTCGCAGAGGAAAAACCTGTTCCTTTCCGGTCCGGATAGCGTGGGAAAGACTTCTATCATAAAGCGTGTTCTTGAAGATACAGATGATAAGGGAATCCTATATTCCGAAAACTGTTCAACAATTAAGACATCACTTATCGGATTCCTGAAAAGTGATTATAGCCCCACATTTCTCTCCAGTCAGAATATTTTATCATTAAGGAAGCTGTTCTATAAGAAGATTCATAAAGAGAAACCGTATCTCATATTTGATCACATGGGGAGCGTAGGGCCAAAGTTTTTTTCGTATTTAGAAAATCTGCTTGATGAGCATCCGGCACTATTTGCGGCACGTAGTTCTGACCCCACAGAAATAGGTGGTCTGTCTCTGCTTCTCTTCTCATTTGATAAGTTGGAAATTCACAATCTTAATAGAAAGTATGCTTTTGAATTGATAACTAATCTTATAGAGAGTAACTGTCTTGTGATAGATAAGGTGGATCATTTCAGGAGAGAGGTCTTCCGATTATCAGATGGCAACCCGTTAGCAATCAGGGAGATCTGTCAGTACGCGGGGAAAGACGATTACAAGGTTGGAAAGGAGATAAAGTTCGGGCTTCTAAACCTGGACAGGAAGATAGATTCTTTGAAGCTATGAATTGTTCCCACGCAGAGCTTAGGAACAAGTAACATTTTGCAATTGGAAACTTGCAGAAGAATTAATCCGCTAAGGAATGCAGGAAACTCAGTAAAAAATATACAAAACAAAGTCTTGGATTTTGAACTCTTCCTGTAATTCCTGCTTTCTAAAGAGGTATTATTGTTTTGTCTGTTAATGATTTAACCTTTCTGCCAAAGTTTTAGTTAATCTCATTCCATAGGCCTTCAAGTTTTTTTACATGTTCTTCGAGTTTTCCGGATGTGTTTGATAGTGAGGTAAGCTCTTTCTTTACAGATTCTGCACTGTCCCTGCGTATATCTTTTCCTTTCTGAATAGCCTGTTCTATGTTTTCAATAAGTTCATTTCCCAGATTACTGATCTCTCCGGAGTATTGTTTAAATGTGCTTCCTATCCTTGTTGCAAGTGAAGAGCGTGTTCTTCCGCAGTTCCTGCCTACTTCAGAGGCTACCAGATCTATCATCTCCTTCAGTACCATTTTTCTACTGATAGATTTAGGCATGAAAGTTCTCAGTATAGATTTAACCTCTTCTTCAGTCATAGAGGTGCCATCCTGGACCATATAATAGAATCTTTTATCTTCTGCCAGGTCAATAGAGAGATCGGATTGCTGCATTGGTACTTCGAAGAGCTGCTCGGCAGCAGCTTTAAACTCCTGCATGATATCGTTGGAACGCTTCGTAAAACGATTGAAGGTCTCCTGGATAGTATCAGATATCACTATTTCAACTTCTTCTTTAAATATATCAAAACCTTTGACAATTTCAGTTTTGATAACTTTCTGCATATCTTCCCTTAAAGTGGTTGGATTGGAGTTGTGATTGTCTTCATAAAAACTCCGTAGACAATCCCTTATTCTGTCAGATTCCGTGTCATTAAAGGCCTGTAACATCTCTTCTACTCTTTTGTTCAGCTTAATAGTTTCTCCCTTGATCAGATAAGCAATATCTTCTTTGTCTTTCTTGAGATTGTCATTTAGCTTATGAAAGGTGTTTATCTTATTCTCCAGCCCCTCTTCAGAATCTGTCAGTGTTTTGGTTTCAATAGCTATCTGGGATAGTATTTGGAGAGTGATGCGTTTTAGCTTGGAAATTGCAGTGTTTAATACTATCCTTCCCTTCTCTGATGAGAGAAAATTCCCTATGGCGTCTTCCATGTCTGAAAGACCGCTCTCATAAAGTAGATTTTCGTCATTAGACGTTTTTGCCTCAAGAGCCTTTCTTGCAGAGATTGGCCATATCTCCTGAACAGCAAATCCCATCTCCTTAAGTACGTTCTTGTTATATGTAGACATTTCAGCAATCTCTTTTGGATTTAAGTTATCAACCTTGTTCAAAACAAAGAATATTTTCTGTGTAGAACTTTTAATTGTTTCAAGCAGCTCCTTCTCCACCTGCGAAATGGGGACATCGGCGCTCATGAGGAAGACTGCCGCATCAAGGTGGTCCAGGAATTCGTAGGTAGTTTCAGTATTGTGGAGGAATGTAGAACCGATACCCGGTGTGTCTACAAGCTGCATCCCTTTTTCAAGGAGTGGTATAGGGTACTCTATAGATGCACACTTAACTCCGCGTACATTTTTTGGGTTACCACTTTCCGTTACATAATTATGTAATTCTTCAATTTGGACACTTTGTTCAGTGCCGTCATTCATGAAAATAGTGCATCGGACTTCATCTCCGAATTTCAGGATTGTTACAATGGATGTTAACGGTACTACTGAAGAAGGAAGGATCTCATTGCCGACAAGGCTGTTGATAAGCGTGGTCTTTCCTCTTTTAAACTGTCCCAGTACTACAAGGTTAAAATGATTTGAGATCAATTGCTCTCTGACAGCGAGTAAGCGTTCATTGCCTGTCACGTTGCTTTCGTTCAACAGGCAATTTATGTCGGAGGCAATGTCTAGAATATATGTTTTGTGGTTTATGAACTCTTCCAGCATAACCAAAGATTTTTCTAATAAAAAAACTCCTATCGAAGAAAAATCTTCAACAGGAGCTGTCATTCGTAATATAAAAATCAAACTGATAATCTTTTTTTAATAGTAGTAACTATAACATACGTTGTCAAGATGATTTAGATTTATGTGTTTCTGGGCCAGTACATAATAATAAAAACACCGACCAGACAAATTATGCCGCCTATAATGTCATACTTGTCAGGAGCTGTCTTGTCTATCTTCCAGCCCCACAAGATGGACATAACGACGAACACTCCTCCGTATGCAGCGTAAACCCTGCCAAAGTGAGCAGGTTGAAGAGTCGGTATGATTCCATAGAGTACCAGGACTATTCCACCCAATACACCTGTCAAGAGTCCCTTACCTTCTCGGTGCCAGAGCCATACAAGATATCCACCGCCTATTTCACACAAGCCTGCCAGTACAAAAAGTATGATTGATTTAGTAATTAGCATACTGCCTTGAAATTGTCATCTCGACTTCTTTTTGTCATTCCCGCGGAAGCGGGAATCTATTCGTCAATCCATTCCTTAGATAGGTCCTTCCATTTCGGATTAAATTCGTTGATGAGTTCTTCTTTCCATACACGATTCCATTTTTTTAATTGTTTCTCTCTCAGGATAGCTGCCTTCACATCACCCGTTTCTTCAAAATAAAGTAAATATTTTAATCTATATTTCTTAGAAAACCCTTTCACCAGTCCATTCCTATGTTCATACATCCGACGAATAAGATCATTGGTCACCCCAATGTAAAGTGTTGATTTATTGTAATTGGTTATAATGTAGACAAAATAACTATTCATACGAACTGACAGTCAAACATTATTATGCTATGAATGATACAAGATTCCCAATCAAGTTGGGAATGACAGTTAAATCGTTGGGTAAAAGTAACATGCTGAAATTGTCATCTCGACTTCTTTTTGTCATTCCCGCGAAAGCGGGAATCTAATTTGTGATGTCTGTAAATATACTATTTTTTTAGTAGTTTGAAACTTTAATTTTTTCCATTGATCCTGTTACGAGAAAAACAATGCGTTCGCAGATGTTGGTTACACGGTCTGCAATTCTTTCAAGATTGTGAGTAGCCCAAAGAAGGTAAGTGGCCCTTGTAATCATTGCAGGGTCCTCAGTCATGTATGAGAGAAGTTCTCTATATATCCGATCATAAAGCATATCTACTTCATCATCTTCAATACAGATGGCTTTTGCTGATTCAGCGTCCTTGTTAATAAATGCATCAATACTTCTTGTGAGCATGTCAGATGCCTTTTCTGCCATTTTTGGAATATCTACCAGCGGTTTCAGGAGGGGTTTGTCTCCATGCATGATTACAATTTTGCCAATCCCTTCGGCATGGTCGCCCATCCGTTCCAGATCAGTTGAAATACTCAGTACGGCTATCAATTCACGCAAATCAGTTGCAACCGGTTGTTGAGTAGCTAGCAGGTTAATACATTGCTCTTCGATATCCCAACGTTTTCTGTTGATAATAAGGTCATCTTTAATTACTTTTTCAGCTTTTGCAGCATCAAGGTCTCTCAGCGCCTCAATCGAAAGATCCAGAGCAGTATTAACAAGCTCTCCCTGGCTGATTATCTCTTTTTCAAGTGATTTCATATTTTCTCTGAAAGTCTTTCTTCCCATAAGTTTCCTCCGTATAGAATACTTACAATTATATGATATATGTTTTAACCGAAATTACCGCTTATATAGTCTTCAGTAAGTTTTTCCTTTGGATTCGTAAACAATGTTTTCGTATCTCCGTATTCAATGAGTTCTCCCATATATAGAAAGCCTGTAACATCTGAAGCTCTTGCAGCCTGCTGCATGTTATGGGTAACAATGATGACAGTGTATCGTTCCTTCAATTTCATCATTAACTCTTCTATCTTGAATGTGCTGGAAGGATCAAGTGCTGAACATGGTTCGTCCATCAGGATTATCTCAGGTTCAATTGCAAGTGCTCTGGCAATACATAGTCTCTGCTGCTGGCCACCTGATAGCTCCATGGCAGATGTATGCAGGCGATCTTTAACCTCTTTAAGCAGTCCGCAATCATCCAGGGTTTTTTCCACAATGCCAGAGATTTTATTCTTATCCTTTGTGCCGTTGATTCGCAGACCATAAGCGACATTATCAAATATTGACTTTGGGAATGGATTTGCCTTCTGGAACACCATTCCTATCTTTTGCCTGACTTCTGTTACATCAGTATCAGATGCATAAATATTTTTATTATGGAAAAGTATTTCTCCTTCTACCTTCGATTCAGGTATGAGGTCGTTCATCCTGTTAATGCATCTCAGCAGGGTTGACTTCCCGCAGCCTGACGGGCCGATTATAGCCGTTATTTTTTTCTCTTCTATTTCCTGGTTGATATTTCTTAATACCTGTTTTTCACCATATGTTAAGAACAGGTTTTTGATTATAATATTATTCATGTTTATTTAATGATTAAAAGTTCTAGTCGGCTTAAAGGATATATTCTACACTGCAGAAGCTACATATTTTTTTCTCAATTTATTTCTTGCAATTATTGCAATCAGATTTAACCCTAGAATGGTAACAAGTAATATGAGCGTAGTGGTATAAACCATAGGTAACGCAGCTTCTACGTTTGGAGATTGAAATCCCACGTCGTAGATATGAAATCCTAGATGCATGAATTTTCTCTCCAGGTGTATAAATGGAGAAACACTGTCAATCGGGAGTGACGGTGCAAGCTTTACAACACCCGTTATCATAAGTGGTGCAACTTCTCCCGCAGCTCTTGCCATAGCGAGTATCATACCGGTAAGGATGCCTGGTGTTGCCTGTGGAAGAGTCACTCTCCATAGAGTCTCAAACTTAGTAGCACCCAGACCATAAGAGGCTTCTTTTAATGATTTAGGAACAGAAGATAGTCCTTCTTCTGTAGCAACTACCACAACTGGTACAGTAAGGAGTGCCAGGGTTAGTGATGCCCAGAGAATCCCGCCTGTTCCAAAAGTAGGGGTTGGCAGGGCTTCGCTATAAAACATTTTATCAATACCTCCGCCAATGAAGTATATGAAAAAACCCAGGCCAAATACACCAAAAACTATTGAAGGAACGCCGGCAAGATTATTTACAGAGATCCTGACAATTCTTGAGAAGATATTATCACTTGTATATTCCTTCAGGAATACAGCCGTTATAACACCAAGCGGTGTAACCACCAGGCTCATAATGAGAACCATGGTGACAGTCCCGAAGATTGCAGGAAAAACTCCTCCTTCCGTATTGGCCTCTCTTGGTTCAGCCGATACAAATTCCCAGAACTTGAGAACATAGAAACGGGACTTTTCGAATACACTCATTTGATTTGGATTATATATGCGGATGATCTGAAAGACCGGTAGGATTTTCTCTCTGCCGTCAGCCAGCTCTATTACAACTTCATTTTCATTTGCAGAGGCATAAAGGTTAGTAAGGGTATCCACTTTCTCTGAATACAACTTTTCTAGCTCTTCTACTTTTATTTTTATTGAGGCAATCTTTCTCCGGATACTATCTGTTTGTAGTTGTCCGTCCAGATTTTTTAAAGAAAGTCGGTACTTTTCCATTTTGTGGTTTATTTTGCCAATATCTTTTTTTTCAATGTGCCTGATTCTTTTGTAAACAGATTTGCTCTGCTTAAGGAATGGTTTCATGTCAGACAGGTTTAAGGGCTCAACGCCATTGTCATGATTCATACCTTTCAAGAATCCGTACATGTTTCCCCACTCGCGTCTTTCAATAGTCAGTGCTGTTAAAGGGAAGTCCTGGGAAATGATGTTTTTGTTTTCCTCCCATCTGAAGTCCATACCGTAGACATCTCTGTTTCCAATCTTCAATTTTGTTCTGTAAGAGTCTTTACGGTTTGGAACTGGTTCTACCTTGGCAATCTCTCCAAGGACTACGCTGTTGTCATTCAGCATAAGCCGAGTGATATTGTGTGGCCAGAATATACCAAGCCCTTTTATCATGATAAGTGTAACCAGGCCAAATATCATCAAAAGACTGATGGTTAATGTTCCGCCTGACAGCCAGATATATGGGTCGCCTGTTTTAAAGATATTCTTCATAATTTACAAATGGCTATATTTCTTTTTCATTTTCTGCCTTATGAGTTCGGCAACAGTATTTACTATAAATGTAGTCATAAATAGGAGCAGGGCTGCCAGAAACAGCACCCGGTATAGTGTTCCTCCAAAAGGTGCCTCAGGTATTTCAACTGCTATATTTGCTGCAAGTGCTCTGAAACCGTTAAACAGGTTCCAGTCCATAATAGGGGTATTACCGGTTGCCATAAGGACGACCATAGTCTCACCTACCGCTCTTCCAAATCCAAGCATGACAGCAGAGAAAATTGCCGGGCTTGCAATAGGAAGAACTATTCTTACCGCTGTCTGCCACGGTACGGCACCAAGTGCCAGGGAGGCTGAGGTGAGATTTCTGGGGACATTGCTCATTGCATCTTCAGATATCGTAAAAATAATTGGTAATACGGCAAATCCCATTGCAAACCCTACAACAACTGCATTTCTCTGGTCATACTGCAGGCCTAGAATTTCCAGAAACCATTGCCGGTAATCTCCATTAAAAAGAAACGACTCAAACTGCCCGCCAAGATGAATAGATGCAAGGATAGCAGCGATGAAGAATGGTATAAGAAAAATTGCCTCTGTCCCGTTACTGTATTTACCTTTTATATAGCCCGGAATGCACTTCCATATACAGAATCCTACTGCAATAAAGAGTAAGAGAAATAGCGGCATTATTATGATCGCTGGAAATATTTTTTCCATTAATGGTGCAAGCCACAAACCTGCGAGAAACCCCAGGATAACACTGGGAAGTGCTGCCATAAATTCAATAGCCGGTTTAATTATTTTTCTCAGAGAATTATGGAGGAATTGAGATGTATATAGTGCCGATAGAATTCCGATTGGTATCGCAATAATCAAGGCATATATAGTGCCTTTTATAGTACCAAAGATCAGTGGTATAAGGCTGAATTTTGGTTCAAAATCATCTGTTCCACCGGTGGATTGCCAGGCATATTCAGGCCTTTCGTACCCCTCGTACCACACCTTTCCAAAAAGGGTCTTAAGGGTGGTTTCCGGGTGAGGGTTTGAAATGATCCAATGGGTCAGGTTGCCTTCAGTATCTGCTACAAGAATACCATCAGCTTTTGGTGAATAAGCGATGGAGGCTGGCATAGCCTCTGACTTCAGGCTCAAAAGAGTCTGTTCTGACGTAGCGTGTTTCAGGTGGATTGTGCCGTCAGACGCAGCGGTTACAAAACATTTGTTTCTTCTGGACGCTGCCAGGGATGTAATGTCTGACTGGTGCGGCTTAACGGTATGCACTTTTTTCAGGGACCATCCTGATGGTGCTGTTTCGTCACGTACTCGCATCCATGTGCTTACTCCGCCTCTCTGATTTCCTATTACAAGAGAAACGTCTCCCAGTAAAAAGCCAAGTGATGTTACTGATACACCGGACACCTTCACAACCTCATTCAGTGAAGGGTTTTCCCTCTCTCTCACGTCTATGTGTATCACATCTCCATGTGCTGTTCCGGCATAGAGGTTTTCCGTAAAGTAGTCAATTGCCAGTGATGTTATCGGTAATTCACCTCTCTGTTCTGTTGTTTTATCAGATATTAACTGTGAATACTGTTCAAGAATTTCAGTAATATCCGTTACATTATCGATTTTCTTTTCACCACCAAAGAGACTCTCTTCTATTTCTGTGGATTTCAGGATAAGTCTTCCGTCTGCTGTCTGAAAAGCGGTGACAGTTATCACTTCATCGCTCTTTGAGGTAACATGCTGTATTCCAGTCTTTTTCTCATCGGTAAAGCTAACCTCTTCATCAGATACTTCAGGGTTAATAATTCTCTGATCGTCTTCAAAGGATACAGAGAAACCAATATTGGCCGATAAAACTCTCCCGTCATTCGTTCCCATTACAATGCGGCCTTTATCTTCACATACCGCAGCAATGGTAGACCCTCCAACTCCTTCAATGCTATGTTTAGTTATAAGCTTACCATCTGAAAGAGAGATAAAGTCAACATTACCATTTTCATATAATGCATACGCAATCTCCTGGTATTCGTCTATACCGATTGATACAGCTTTCCCGCTTAATGAACAAGTACGTTCTCCTGCTACCCTGGCACTTTTCAAGAGAGGAAAAACCTCAAGGAATATAAATATAAACAGGGCTAGGATAACAAGTATTACAGCCGCACCACCGAAAGTAATACTCCAGTGGGCGGCCTTATCAATAACTTTTCTTCTTTTCAAGCCTGTCATAAGCTAAATTAATGCATATGGTTTATATTACGAGAGCAGATTATTTTATTTTTGCGAGTTCTTTTTCAATAATTGAAGCAGGTAATGGTATATAACCGTCTTTTATGACAACTCCCTGTCCCTCCCTGCTCAAAATGTATTTCACAAACTCCAGTATCAGTGGGTCAAGAGGTTTACCCGGCTTCTTGTTAACATAGACATAAAGAAATCTAGCAAGTGGATAAGAACCGTTTAATACATTCTCTATTAACGCCTCTTTATATGAGTTACCTTTCCTGGCAAGAGGTACGGTACGTACTCCGGAGGTTTTATACCCGATACCGCTGTACCCTATTCCGTACCTGTCTTCAGTCACTCCCTGAACAACAGAGGCGGAACCGGGCTGTTCCTTGACCGTGTTCTTGTAGTCACCTTTGAAAAGCGCCTTTTTCTTGAAGTAACCATACGTTCCTGATGCAGAATTACGCCCGTAAAGGCTTATCGGCCTGTTTCCCCATTCTCCTGCCAATCCAACCTTTCCCCACTTCGTAATATCTTCTCTATAACCTCCTTTCCTGGTCTTAGAGAAAATAGCGTCCACCTGAGCAAAATTTAATCCTTTTATTGGATTATCCTTGTTTACATACACTGCCAGGGCATCTAGTGATGTTCTGATCTGTGTAGGCTTGTACCCATATCTTCTTTCAAAATTATCTATCTCAGTTGGTTTCATCGCTCTGCTCATAGGGCCTAACTGGGCAGTTCCCAGGATCAGAGCTGGTGGAGCGGTTGATGACCCTTTGCCTTCTATCTGGACCTTTACGTTAGGGTATAATCGGTTGAAACCCTCAGCCCAGAATGTCATCAGGTTGTTTATAGTATCTGAGCCAATGCTGTTCAGATTTCCGGAGACACCGCCGACTTTGCTATAGGGCTTTATGTCAGAATCAACTTCCACTGCAAGACCGGTAGTGGAGACGCCTGCCAGAGAGAAGCAGCAGAGAGTCACTGCCAGAAATAATTTTTTCATAACCATTACTCCTCTTGGTAATTAAATTATTTGTTTATCCAATATTCTGGTTTTTATATTGCTAAAATGCCAGCTGGTACTGCAGACGGTAAGTATAGTCTATATCATCTGATCTGCTGGCTGAATTTGGCAGTTCATTGTCCTGACGGATCCAGTTAAACTGGAGCTTATTGTCGTGAGTCCCGTTAATAAACCAGTTTACACCTATAGCGATTTCTCTAACAGCGTCTTCATCTCTTTCGTCATCAAAGTCAACAAGTGAATATCGACCTGCGACTTCATACTTCTTTGGTACAATGAAATATCCTCCCTGCACAAACCAGCCTCTGTCAATAATGACACCGGAACCAACGGAGTTAAGGTTGTTGGCGCGGATATCATCAAACCTTCGCCAGTATGCCTCTGCGTTGGATGAGAAGCCCCTGTATTTAATCCCGTATTCGGCCACTACGCTGGTCTTATTTACCTCCTTAAGTGTTACACCGGTACCGACAGGGGGGTCCAGATCAATGGTAGTACTGCTGAATCTTTCTCTATCTGCAGCGCCGTCGTATGATATAGCGGCTGACAGGTGGGCCATTGGTTTTTCTGAGAAATTGATGTCGCTCTCAACCTCTCCTATACCTTTTCCATACGCACCGAACGGGTTCCAGGATACCCTTCCTATATAAAGCATTTCGTTGTTGCCGTTCGAGCTCTGGTTCCTGCCGTTACCATTAAATACTCCCGTATAATACTCAAACTTCTTATTAAACAGTTTGCCATGCAGCATTACACCGATCTGCCGGTCCATGGTAAACTCATCCTGTGAGCTTGCACGGTCGATCAACTGCAGGTTTTGTGAAGATACTACACGCTGTCTGCTCCATGGAATCTTCCACTGACCGAACTGAACACACAAGGCTTTATTCTTGTTCCAGGATGCCCAGAAGTCGAACAGCTCTAAGGCCCTGCTGCCATCAATAGCACCACCTGTTGATGAGAGAGCCAGCTCTATCTTGTATTTAAAGTGTTTATATGCCTTACCGGAAAATTTCACACGAGAGCGGCGAATTCTGAACGAGCTGTCGTCCTGTTGTTCATCCGTATCATGTACGTTGTCTCTATCCTCATAGCTGTATCTAAACTGGATCCTTCCGTTTATCAACATGGAGAAGTTTTTATCTGCCGATTCAAGTAAAAAACCCCTTTTGTAGCGTATTTTTGCAGGCCCTAGATATTTGGCCAGCAACCCTTTGCCTTCGGCTTTTTGAAGATACTCATTCATTTTATTTCCGATTACTTCATCATCTATGGGTGCTACATACGATTTTGAGATATCCTCCTGTATCGCTATCCTGGTTTTCATATCATCTATCATTTCCTGCTGTTTCCGCATCATCTCTTCCATCTTCTTCAGCTGAATTTTTAAATCATCATCCTGGGCAGATAGATCCCTCATGGGTGCAGAAAACAGGTTTATGGCCAGGATGCCAATTGTCAACCAACTTACAACTAAAAACATTCTCATTTTTAAGCTCCTTTCTTGTTCTTGTTTTAGATAACTAGTTGTTTTTAAATTTCAAAGCTGCCACTGAGTAATTAAGACACACGGCTTATTTCTGTAACTTTTGAACTTTTAGTGGCAAGGCTGTTATTGCATTCGGGTGAAATATTACGTTGGTATTGTTAACTGAGTATAAGGAAAGTGTTAATTTTTGGTTAAGAACCGAAAAATTTTATGTTATTATCTGGCGATTGTCTTAATATACAGTATAATAATAACTTACAGGATAGATAGTTATGTTTGGCATATAGAAAGAAAGGGTAAAAACAGTGAAAATAGTAGAAAAAACAGCAAAACGTCTAACTTTATGCAGGGCAAGAGTTTTTTTAGTGACGTTTATGGCAATTTTGTTTACTTCTCCGGTATTTGCTCAAGAGGCCTTGTGGGAGGAATTAAATGATGAGGCAAGCAGACTTTTACAGGAGAGGAGATATGCGGATGCAATAAAAGTGTGTGAAGAAGCAATAAAGGTTGCTACGGAAACATTTGCTCCTAACCATCCCTGTATTGCTATCTCCAAGAACCTACTGGGAACACTTTATTGGACGTATGGAAGATTTTCAGAGGCAGAGCCTCTCTTCATGCAGGCACTCGCGATTTACGAAGAAGGGCTTGGGCCTGATCATCCCAGGGCTGCAACGGTTATGCAGAATTTAGCGGATATGTATCTGGCTCAGGATAGATATGCAGAAGCAGAGCCACTATATAAGGAAGCTCTCAGTATATATGAAAATGCTTTTGGCAAAGACCACTCCAGTGTTGTTGCCGCATTGAACAGTCTGGGAGGGCTTTTTCAAGACCAGGGTAAATATAGTGAAGCAGTGCCTGTTTTTGAACGGGCGTTGAGTATAGAAGAAAAGACACTGGGCCAGGATCATCCTGATATTGCTACGGCACTGAATAACCTGGCGACACTTAACTACTATATGGGTGAGAACGAAACTGCTGAATCTCTTTACATACGGGCTCTTGAAATCTATGAAAAATCGTATGGCGAAGACCACCCATTTGTAGCGACCGTACTGGTGAACATGGTAGAATTTTATGAGAAAATCGGAAGGAGAGACGAAGCAGAAATTTTCTCTGAGAGAGTGAAAAAGATTCAGTCAAAGTACGAGTGATGGTTTTTAAGAAAGTTTAGAGTGCCTTAAGTGATCTAAAGTGTCTAAAGTTAGTAAAATTGAGGATTAAGTACTCCATTTTTCTTTAAACTTTAGGCACTTTACACTTTAGCTCACTTCAAACTTTGTTGCAGCTATGTACCCTTCTTCAATTGATCGGAGATAGACTTATTTAAAATATTCTGAGCTTCAACAAGCTTCTTGTATTTGGATTCGATTCGTTCAAGATTTTTTGATTGTATTGCCTCCAGCAGATCACCTTCTATCTCGGCAACTTCAATTCTTTTATAATAATCCATAGTCTCTTTCAGGTGTGCCAATACAATCTTTCCGGTCAGTATCGGGTGGTTATTAGTTACATTTGCATCCTCATAAATTGTTCCATGTTCCAGTTCAACTTCCAGTCCCTGCCGGAAAGTATCTAGTGAAATATCCATGTTTGTAGTATTTACCAGTTTCAAGATAGTGGACGCTTCTTCATCTGATACTTCATGATCAGTTATGACAGACCAATCTCTCAATCCAAGTTTATCGCATACTCTCTTTACCTCATCCTTTGTTACATATTCAGTAAAAGGCATTGGTGTCTCCTTTCATCTAACAGTGCTAATCTTTGTAGACCGTTTATATGACAGTAAGTATTATGATGGTATTGTAGAAGCAGGGACGCACTCTTTTTTGCTAAACAAGTTAATACTTTCAATAATTTGAGTCTAATAAAATGCTATTTGGAAAGCAAGTGAAAATTCACGTCTGTAAGGAGGGTGTGTCATTTGTTTTGAGGAAGGACCCAGGGGTTACCGCTATATCTATTTGTGCCTTTCATGACAATCTTTTCTGATCTGTCCGAGTGCTGTTGCTGCTGTGCCCATGGCTTTGACATCTGAAGATTTAAATGCTTCGTAAAAAAGATCTGCCTGCTTCAAATAGGTTTCAAAAAATTCTTTTCCCTTGCTCGGGTAAGTGCACATTGTTTTCGAGTCCCTGTAAAATCGTTCTACCAGGTCGGATGCCGGGAGGGTTTGGTCCTGTACGCAACTATTCTTAATGGCTTTAAAATCTTTTGACATACGTCTTTTTAAATCCATGTAGCTTTCATCATCAGTTTCTGCGGATGGTATTGATTTACTTTCTATTTCCTCAGTTTCAGAAAAGGAGTTTACCAGTTTAAATTTCAGCTTGGACGAGAATGTATTGTCTTTAGCTTTGAGGCTGACCTTAACATCTGTATCAGCAGCTATTGTACATTTTTGTCCGTTTATAGTTACAGCTCCATTTTCCAGCTCATCAGCTAATGTTCTCAGCTTATCAGCCGTCTTCTTAACTGAAAGATAGAACTCCTGTTTCTGTTTTTTTGACTCAGACATTGTTGCCTCCATTTCATGGAACATATTTCAAAAGATGACAAAACAAAGGTAAAACAAGTTTATCACATCCGGTATTGGAGTGCAAGTGCCGCATTGTACGAATACACAAAAAAGTGATAGTCAGGTGTCAAAAAAATAATTTGATATTAGGTCTCCAATGATTTAATCTCTATATGTTCCTGTTGAGCAGCAAAGATCTAGGGATGCAAAATAAAAAATGGTTACACCGGGATTTATAATTAATAAGTGATGGGTATTAACTTGATATATAATGGAGGAGATGGATGCAGAAAATCAGTAATAGATGTGTGGTTATGCTTTTTGTACTCTTTCTAACTACCGGAATTTTATATACCGGATGGATGTGTAATGATACTTTCTGTGATGATATCGAAACTCTCCATACAGACAAATCTACACCAACTCAGGGCCTGATGCGTATAATCGGTTCTCATACTTCTAGAATGCTGGACGCGATAATGATAGGTGATTTCAGTGCGGTTCTAAAGGAGTCTGTAGAGATTATCAATGCCAGTGATGTTGTCATGCGTATGTTTTTTTCTGCAGATGGAAAGCCGGGAGAGTGGTTCAGCAAAGCCGGTAATAATCCAGATGATCCAAAAGCCGTTCAAGCCATGAGGGAGGAGTTTGAAAAATATCTGAAGCTGGTTACTGATGCTTCCAGGAATGTCGCTGAATCTTCAAAGAAGAAAAATATTGTAGAAACTTATAACAGTTTTGATGCAATGTTAAGAAAGGCATGTTTCGGTTGCCATCAACAATCCCGTCTGGAATGGCCTGGATGGATGAAGCAGGCAGAGGACAAATAATTTAAAATAAAGCATGCAACATCGGGGGGGGCTACATACTATATCTTAAATGTGTCAAGAAAATTAGCACCGTGATTAACTACCCTCAATAATTCGTTCATGAATTTCCTGGATTTGTCTGGCATTATGACCCTCAATCTTTTTAATAGTATTGATCTGCTCCTGAGATGCCTCATAAATATGCTTGTCAATATACCAGTTCACACTCTCTGTATAAGGTGGTGTAGTAAGCGACCCCTTGTAAAAATAGAGGCCCTCCTCAGATTTGTTTTTCCGGGCAACCATTAAAAGATCACTCAATCTTACTCGGCCTGACTGGATATTTTGGACCGAGTGTATTTCCTCCGGAATAAGATCACGAAAGTCACTGATAAACTTATTCTCTTCTCCCATCTTAAAGAGAATACTTACCACCAGATACTCGATCCTGCCATTTTCCTCATCTTCAGAGATATTTACGATATGCATTTCCATTGGATATGTCATGCCGTCCAGTTGATGCTCTGAGGGTGTATGAAAATGCATCTGCTTGAATTGGAATGTTTTACCATGAGCCGAGATAGTACTTCCCTCTGCAAAATAGAGCTGTATTGTGTGGCCCAGGTTCGCAACGGCATCAACTTCATCCTTATATCTGACGCTAATGGTACGGCTATCTACATGCTCAACCGATTTAGTCAGAATATTAATAGGCGACTGAATCAATCCATGTTCAAGTCCCGGCAATGCAAACCCCTGTTTGTTTTCTTTTGGAACATCAAAGAATTGAGCTTCTAACTCTTCAGTTTGTCTATTATCCCGTAGAACCTTCCTGATGTTAACTCCTTTGCTTGAATTACAGGCGGTTGACAGGAGAATTGCCATTAAGATTACATAGATTATTTGTTTCATCTGATTTATTTCATCGGCATTTCATTACATTTAATAAATGGTGGATAATTTGCAAAATGAATGCCTAATTTTTCCTGTAACACTTGTGTATTCTAAAATCTATAAATATCTAAAAATTATAGCCTTAGGAAAATCAGGAAAGGCTTATACGTTTCATAACTTTTTTGATTTTACGAAAATATTACGGAATTATGAAAATTTGAGCGAAAAAAATACAGGTTGATGAGTTTTTACTGCTGATCAAAAGGTTCTAGAATTAAGGTGTGTGTTCAATGAATCAGGATCGCTTAAACTATAATATTAGAATTTCAGTTATAGCAAGGTTCAGGCAAAAACATCTTGATATCAACAGTTCGTGGGCTTAATATTTTGTATATTTTGTTGGTTCATAATAAAATATTGCTGTAGCTGAAAAGTAATTACACATTATAGAGTATTTGAGAATTTTCTTAAATGCACAAGTGCTTTGCTCATATTGGTGAATTTCTGAATAAGTGCAATTTCAAAGGATCTGATCGTTACTTTTTCCACCGGGTGGCAGGTTCTTATGTAATTCTTGTTCAGCTGGATGGGTCTCCAGACGGGAAGGGCTTTACTGTTTCGTACGGGCTCCATCCGATTCTGCCAGATGTAAAAAGAATACACCATCGAGACTACCTTTTCACAAACTGCAAATTTAAAGGTCAGGTTCTTAATTCTCGAAAAAACCCTGTCTGGAGCTATCATTTGGACGATAATGCTCTCGCAACTTTGACCGGCAGGCTTCTTGCCGGAATCTCATCCCTTGAATCTAAAATACACCATTTAGACTGACTTTAATTATATTTGTAAGTGCAGATCAGGTTTATCGTCTAATTAGTAGTTCACTGTGAAAGTTTCGCAACCTGAAGGTTGCAGATTCTTAATTTATTATTTTTTTGAATCCTCTTTCTTGTGGTGGATACCAAAGAGGTGTTTTATCGTCTCTACATATTGGAAACCGCCGCCGTTCTTTGCCTTCTCTTTTCCAACCTTGGCGGGCTTGTGGAGGATTTTGTTGAGTGTTCGCTGCATTGAATAGACTATGTGTTCCCATTCATCATGTGCGATATCTCCCAGTTTTGGACGCAGTCTCTCAAGCTCCTGCTCTCCTATTTCGTGGAAATGATTTCTCAGTTGGGAAATAGCTGGTCCTATCTTCAATTCTTCTACCCATGCCATGTATTTGGACACTTCCTTGTCGATTATCGTAACACATTTGGGGATATCCTTTTTTCTCTCCTCTGCGTTGCTGTTAGCGACTTTATTCAGGTCATTTATGTCGTACAGGTAGACGTTGTCTATCTTTGCGATTTCAGGGTCAATATCCCTTGGGAAGGCGATGTCTATTAGAAGCATCGGGTTACCCCTGCGTGCCTTAATGGCGTTCTTAATGTGTTCTGTGTGGATTACATGGCGAGGGGATGCGGTAGAACTGATGATTATGTCTGCCTGCGGAAGATATTCATCAAGCTTTTCGTAGTTTATTGCCTTACCGTCATATTCTTCAGCAAGGGACTTTGCTTTGTCAAAGTTTCTGTTTGCCACTATTGCCGTTTTTGCGCCGCGTTCCACCAGATGTTTTAATACAAGTTCGCACATCTCTCCGGCACCGATTATAAACAGCGTCTTCTCTGAGAAGTCTTTGAAAACCTTGATGGCAAGGTCAACGGCTACCGTGCTCACAGATATATTTCCTTTGCCTATGGCTGTCTTCGTGTGTACGTCCTTGGCGACGGTCAGGGCGCGCTGGAAGAGCTGGTTAAGAATACTTCCTGTTGTCTCTGCAGTAGTCGCCGTCATGTACGCTTCCTTTACTTGGGAGATTATCTGTGTCTCGCCGAGAACTCCTGAATTGAGGCTGGAGGCGACAAAAAACAGGTGCCTGACAGCATTTATGCCCTGGTGATGGTACATGTGATCGGAGAATTCCTCTTTTGGCACACTATGGAAGGCTGAAAAGAAATCCAGCAGTGTCTCCTTATCTAAACTGTCATCTGGTGACATTGCATAAATTTCAACACGGTTACATGTAGAGAGTATAACCGTCTCTGACGACGGGAAAGTCTGTGCAAATGAAGAGAGCGCTATTGGCACTGAAGAGGGGCTGAAGGCAAGCTTCTCCCTTATTTCCACAGGTGCAGAGTCATGATTTAAACCAAGTGTATGTAAATTCATAATTATATTAATCTATTTTAAGATTCAACTTTTTTCCATACCGGGCGGATCAGGGACTATTATCTCTTGCTCAAGAATTACAGAACTCTTCTCATATCCATGCTTATGTCCCATTAAGAATGGACCGATAAAGGTAAATATTACAATAACAAAACCGGCTATGGTAACTATTGCCACCTTTGTGCCATGAAAAGATGCTCCGAGTCTAAGGTGTAATATTGCGGCATAGATAAGCCATGTCAATGACCCCAGCAGCACTTTCGGGTCCAGGTACCAGAGCAGTCCCAATATATTTGTTGTCTTCGCCCATACGGTACCTGAAATAAGGCCGATAGTCAGTAATGGAAAACCAAAAGTGATAGTTTTCCACATTAATGCATCCAGAGACTCAAGAGAGGGCAAACTATCAAAAAGAGGGCCAAAGGATTTTTTCTTCAACTGCCTCTCCATCGTAAGGTACATAATGCTGAATATGAAAGAGACAGTAAACGAGGCATAGCCCAGAAATATGGGTATTATGTGTGCATACAGCCAGAATGTTTTCAGGTCAGCTGTCAGCGCCAGGTCGTTTTTTACCAGTGTAATTGCGGCAATCGAAAACCCGGTAACTATCGGCATAACAAAGGGAGTCAGCGATTGCAGTCTGTATAAAAATTTGAGTATCACAGAGAGCAGCACAATCAGAGAGAGGTAGAATGTAGATGACTCAAAAAGTGTTGATATCGGCAATGTGCCGGATTGTGAACTTAAAATAATTAAAAATGCGCAGTGGATTATTAAGCCAGCCAGGATAAAGTAATCGGCCAGCCTCTTACTGAATCTGTTCGGGTTGAATATAGACCCAACCTCCCAGATTGAATCCAGAAAATAGAGAACAATTGCTGCTATAAAGATAAATTGTATGGGACTGAACATGCTTACCATTAAAAATTATCTATCATAGTGCGGTGAATCCGAACTATGTCTAAGTCTGGTAAATATTTGTATAAATCTTTCAAGGCTGCTCGAACTAAAGAAACATGTAATTTTATAGTAAAAAAACAATTAATCAAATAAAAAAATGTGCTATGAAGATAGTTAGAGCATGCTGCAGATTAGGAAGATTGAAAGGTGAAGTTTAACCGGTTATATTAAATGTTCTGGTCATTCTTAAAAATCGCTTAAGATGGCGTTTGAAATTCAAACCTGTTTCTTCGAGTCGCTGGGCTTGTGACTCGACAATATTTCTCATAAATTCCTCACTGTTTTTGAGATTGGCATCGAATGCTATTTTGTCCATAGTGCTGATCTTGCAATCAGTAAGAGCTTTTGCGGTAGCGATACGTTTATTTCCTGTTATTAAAGACATCTCGCCAAAAAAGTCACCTGAATCAAGAGTGGCCAGTATTATCTCATTGTCTTCTGCACTCATAACTATTTTTACCCTTCCTGAATCGATAAAATACATTTCCTTGCCTTCTTCCTGCTTGTCAAAAATAACTTCTCCCTCTTTATAACGCCGCTTTTTTTCGGTAAAAACCAATCCCTCAAGATTCATCATTTTATTTTTACCTCTCCTTTATCTATTCGCCGGGTTTCAGATTTGTTTCCTCCTTCACCCACAAAATTCATTATATATCATGTTTAATAGAAACACAAGTTTAGGAATTTCTCCTGTTATAATTAATGAAGAATGTCAGTAATTTGGTTCATAGATAACAGAATTTATCTTAGAGAGGGCGTACAGACAAGTAGATACTAAGCTACAGACTTTTTTTGTTGATATAACGTAATAAGAGAAGAGCCAGCCCTGCAAAGATAAATAGAGATACTATATTGTTGAATGGCCCCATCCACAGATACCCTATCTCAAGCGTGGTAATAAATGTCCTGCTGTATGATGCTGCCAGTGCCAGTCCTACTCCTACGAGAGCGCTTCCGGCTATCAGACCAGAACTGAACAAAATACCGCTTTCACGTCTTTTCTTCTCCAGGTTTTCATCTTTTGTTCTTTCAGTCAATAGCCTCAGTAATCCGCCTGCCATTATTGGTGTAGTAAGATATAGGGGTAAATAAACGCCTACCGCAAATGGGAGAGAGCGAATACCGACAAGCTCTACAATGGCTGCCAGGAATATTCCTATGATTACAAATCTCCATGGAAGCTCTCCGGTGATTACACCCTTTACTACCAGTGACATCAGTGTTGCCTGAGGCGCCGGCAACTCCTCAGATCCAATTCCAACGCCTTTGTGGAGTCTTAATATTACCCAACCTACAAAAATTGCAGATGTCATTACCCCGATAAACTCACCAATCTGCTGTTTCCATGGTGTTGCTCCCACCAGGAAACCTGTCTTCAGGTCCTGTGACGTATCTCCCGCAATTGCAATAGATATGCAGACAACTGCACCAACACTCAGTGCTATTATCAAATGCGAATCTGATGTCCATCCAATGAGAGAAAAGATCAGGCTTGTCAATAAGAGTGTGGTAATCGTCATACCGGAGACCGGGTTTGAGGATGACCCGATAAGTCCGACAACTCTTGAAGATACCGTAACAAAGAAAAATGAGAAAATGACCATAAGGAATGCCACCAGTAGATTGGGGATAACATGAATTTCAGTTGCAGTCCAGAAAGAGAGAACCATCCACAGAGATATCCCTAATATGACAGCGCCGGCGATAACGATCGGCATTGGAAGGTCTCTGTCAGTTCTCTCTTCCATTTCCCTGTTCTTCTTTGAGACCCTTCTTAAGCCTGTTTTGAAAGTTGCCAGTATGGTTGGTATTGCCCGTACTAAAGTTATCATTCCGCCGAAAGCAACTGCACCGGCACCGATATACCTGATATAATAGTGCCATATTTCTTTAATGCTCATTTGAGAGATCAGTACTTTGGCCGGGTAGATAGGTTCGGTAGAGTTTTTGCCAACTGCCATAATCAACGGTATTATCACCAGCCATGCAAGGGCGCCTCCACTCAGCATAATGGCAGAAATCCTGGACCCGATAATGTATCCGACTCCAAGAAGGGCGGGTGTGATCTCTCCAGTTATTTTACCGCCTCTATAGAATGGTATATCCCATGAAGGTCTGAAGTTCCAGAGTTTGAGACCGTTCATCAGGAATTCGTAAAGAGCACCTATGCCCAATCCCATAAACACGGTTCTTGCTTCTGTTCCCCCTTTATCTCCGGCCACCAATACCTCTGCACAGGCAGTGCCCTCAGGGTAGGGAAGCCGTCCGTGCTGCTTTGATATAAGCAGGCTTCTCAGGGGTATCATGAATAGTACCCCCAATAATCCGCCCAGAAGAGAGAAGACAAATATTTTAGTCAGTTCTGGTTTCATACCCCAGATTATGAGGGCGGGAAAGGTGAAAATGACTCCGGCTGCCAGAGATTCACCCGCTGAACCTACCGTCTGTACCATATTATTTTCAAGGATGCTTCCTTTACCGATAATGCGGAAAATGGCGACAGCCATAACAGCTACAGGTATTGACGCACTCACGGTTAAACCTACTTTCAGTCCTATGTACGCATTGGCAGCGGCAAAGATAATTCCCAGAACCATTCCCGTACCTATAGCTTTAAAAGTAAATTCCGGCAGGAATTCCCGTTTGCCGATATACGGTTTATACTGGTCACCCGGGATCTCCTGATACGCATCTGAAGATAGTTTTCGTGTCTCTTTTTTCATTTTATTAACAAATTGCCACTAATGCTCTAAGACACAAAGATAGAGAGCGAAGAGACATAATAAAGCATTTCTTTGCTTGTTTTACAACTTTCTCTTTTATATCTTTGTGTTTTTCTTAGTGCCAATGAGTTTTTGTGGTATTTTTACTTCATTTTTTTTAATCACTTGAATATTGTACATGAACTGATATAATTGCGAAAAATATAACTCCTTTGGTCTTTTAATCTTATGTAATTCAGCAATTATGGAAAAAAGTGATGAGAAATATGTGAAAGCCCCGTTAGGCATGAAGGATATCTTCCCTGAGGAGAGGCTGCTATGGATAGAGATGGAAAATGCTGCAAGGGAAGAGTTTGAAATAGCCGGATATCATGAGATCAGGACGCCCGTTTTCGAAGATACACGCCTCTTTGTAAGAAGCATTGGAGAGGCTACTGATATAGTAGAGAAAGAGATGTATACCTTTGGCGATTCTGCCGGTTCATCCATAACACTTCGCCCTGAAAGTACTGCATCAGTAATGAGGGCGTATTTACAATACGAGTTGTACAAGACGAAGAAATTTCAGAAATTTTATTATATCGGGCCGATGTTCAGGAAAGAGCGTCCTCAGGCGGGGAGGTTAAGACAGTTTCATCAAATGGGTATAGAAGCAATAGGGTCTTATGATCCATTGCTGGATGTAGAGACAATAAAGGTTGCTACGAGGGTATACGACCGGCTTGGGCTGGGTGGTTATGTAGTCAAGATAAATACCATTGGGTGCGAAAAATGCAGGCCAGGATACAGAGACGTGTTGAAGCAGGAGCTTGCTGAATATAAAGATGAATTGTGCGAACTCTGCAAGGCGAGGATTGATAGAAATGTGTTCAGAGTACTTGACTGCAAAAATAAAAAATGTAAAGAGATACGCAAGAATGTGTCAAATACCGAAGACCATACCTGTGGTGACTGCCTGGAACATTTTAAGGTCGTCAAAGGTGCATTCGAGGATATCAATCTTGAGTTTACCGTAGACCCGCATCTTGTGAGGGGTCTGGACTATTATACAAAGACGGTTTACGAGATAACGCATTCTGCAATGGGTGCCAGGGATACTATATGTGCGGGAGGGCGTTATGACAACCTGATATCTGATATTGGAGGCCCTCCAACAGGTGCAGTAGGTTTTGCTGCCGGGATGGAAGCATCTATGATTGCCTTGTTGAAAACAAGAGAGAAAAACCAGAAACCAGAACCTGATACTTCTCCATTGGCTCCGGATGTATATATAGTGTCTGTAGGTCCTGAATCCAGAAATTACTGTTTCAAGCTGCTCAATGAGTTGAGGCATGGGGGGGTAAAGGTAGACATGGACTATGAATGCAGGACCGCCAAGGCACAGATGAAAATTGCCAATAAGCTTGATTCAAGATTTACTATTATAATGGGCAGTGATGAAATAGAAAAAGGTGTAATTAAACTTAAGAATATGCAGTCGGGAGACGAAGATTTCTCGGAAGATACTGATAAGATTATACAGATAGTGAAAGGAAATAATTAAATGTCTGATTTACAAAGAACACATACATGCGGGCAGCTTCGCAAGTCGGATGTTGGAAATGAGGTTACGCTTTCTGGCTGGGTGGACACCAGGAGAGATCATGGCGGTGTAATATTTATAGATTTAAGAGACAGATACGGTAAGACACAGGTAGTGTTCAACCCTGAACACGATTCAGAATCTCACGATCAGGCATCAGTTCTCAGGACAGAATTTGTTATCGCCGTAAAGGGGAAGGTTGAAGAGAGACCGGAAGGGATGGCAAATCCGGATCTAGAAACGGGTGAGATCGATGTATTGGTTGATAAACTTGAAATATTAAATTCAAGTGAGACAACGCCATTTGAAATTACCGGTGATACCGAGGTCTCAACTGAATTAAGGCTCAAGTATAGATACCTTGACCTCAGAAGGCCGTTTATGCAGACGTTTTTAACCTTCAGGCACAAAGTATGTCAGACTACCAGAAAGTATTTTGATAGTAATAATTTTATTGAAGTCGAAACACCATTTCTGACAAAGAGCACTCCGGAAGGCGCCAGGGACTACCTTGTACCCAGCAGGATAAACAGGGGCCAGTTCTATGCATTGCCGCAGTCTCCTCAGTTGTTTAAGCAGATCTTAATGGTTTCCGGTTTCGACAGGTACTTTCAGATTGTTAAATGTTTCAGGGATGAAGACCTGCGTGCACAGCGTCAGCCTGAATTTACACAGGTAGATCTGGAAATGTCGTTTGTACGTGAAGATGATGTTATCAATATTATAGAGGGTTTGATGGTAGAGATTTTTAAGGAAGTGCTTGGTAAAGAGGTATCCGCTCCTTTCCCAAGGCTTTCATACAAAGAGGCAATGAAACTGTATGGATGTGATGCTCCGGACCTGAGATTTGAGATGACGATAAAGGAGATCACAGACATTGCAAAGAAATCTGACTTCAAGGTATTTAAAAGTGTAGCAGAATCAGGCGGTCAGGTTAGAGGGATCAATGCTGCCGGATGTGCAAAGCTTTCAAGAAAAGATATAGATGATCTAACAACATTTGTTAATCAGTTCGGAGCTAAGGGCCTTGCCTGGTTTAAGGTTGATGAAAACGGACTCACCTCTCAGATTGCAAAGTTCTTTAATGTCGAACTGCAGACGGAAATAATCGAACGTCTCAATGCTGCTCCCGGTGATTTACTTCTGTTTGTTGCCGATAAGGAAAGTGTGGCATCACAGGCGCTTTCTCAACTACGGCTTAATCTTGCTAAAAGCAACGGTATGATCAACGAGGAAGAGTTTAATCTATCATGGGTTGTTGACTTTCCGTTATTTGAATATAACGAGGACATGGACAGATACGATTCACTCCATCATCCTTTTACCTCACCGCATCCTGATGATCTGGGACATCTTGATGAGCGGCCGCTTGACGTCAGGGCAAGGGCTTATGACCTGGTACTGAATGGTGTTGAGCTGGGAGGCGGCAGTATAAGGATACACCGTCAGGATGTACAGAAGAAGATTTTCAATTTGCTCAATATTGATGAGGCTACGGCACAGGAGAGATTTGGATTCCTGCTCGAAGCTCTTAAATATGGTGCGCCTCCGCATGGCGGTATTGCGTTGGGGCTTGACCGGATGGTTACGTTACTTCTGGGGCTTGATGATATAAGAGAAGTTATCGCATTTCCTAAAACTCAGAAGGCTACATGCCTCATGGTTGACGCACCTTCAGATGTAGACGAAAAACAGCTCAGGGAGCTTGGCCTGTCAATTCTAAAACCGGACTAGACTTAAAAAATATTTACCACGGATTTTCACGGAAAAACACAGATAAAAAATATAACTTAGTTTTTTTTTGTCATTCCCGCGAAGTCGGGAATTTATACCCTTACTTTCGCACTTTGCGTCTCTGCGGTGAATATCAGTGTCTATCTCAGATCTGGACAAATCTATTCAATACATCAAAGGTGTTGGCCCTAAAAGAGCTCAGTCTCTTGGAAGGCTGGGAATACACACCGTAAAAGATCTTCTATTCTATTTTCCACGTACATATCAGGATAGATCACGGATAGAGAAAATTTCTGATTTGACGGATGGTACCACTGCCATGGTAAAGGGTATTGTTCTCAATATTAAGTCATTCAGGACCAGGGGGTGGAAGAGCATTTTTGAGGCATCAATTGGTGACGGGACCAGTATGCTCCAGGTTAAATGGTTCAACCGTCCCTATCAGAGCGAAATATTCCAGGTAGATGACCATGTATTTCTGTATGGCAAGGTCTCTTTATATAAGCAGTCACTTCAGATGGTGAACCCTGAATATGAGATCGCTTCAGAGGAAGACAGTCCGGCCAGGAGCGTGGGAATATTGCCGATATATCCACTGACAGAGGAGATGAGACAGGTCAGTTTCCGTAAACTGGTGCAAACAGTGGTTGACGAATATTACCACAAGGTTGAAGAGATATTTACGGATGATATTATCAGGAAGCACAAGTTTGTACCTGTTACCTACGCAATTAAGAATATTCACTTCCCCGATTCCATGGATAGTCTGGAAGAGTCTAAGAGGCGGTTAAAGTATGAGGAATTCTTTCTGTTTGAGACGGCAATGGCGCTTCGTAAACGCGGTATAAAGGAAGTTAGCGGATATAAATTCAGGATTGGTAAAAATGTTGAAAAACATATATATAAGCTCTTTCCATTTGAGCTTACTAAAAGCCAGCAGAAAGTTATAAGTGAAATACACGAAGATATGTGCAGTGAGAGGCCGATGAACAGGTTGCTGCAGGGGGATGTTGGTTCCGGCAAGACAGCTGTAGCGATTTATGCACTGCTTGCAGCCGTTGCAAACGGCTTCCAGACTGCTTTTATGGCGCCTACGGAGATTCTTGCCGAGCAACACTATCGTACACTCAGCCACTTGCTGGAGAAGGCAGAGGTGAAAATACTGCTCCTCACCGGCGGTGCTAAGACAAAGATACGTAAAGAGAGTATTCAATGTATAAAGCAGGGTGAAGTTGATCTAGTAATAGGGACACATGCCCTGATAGAGAAAGATGTGGAGTTTAAGAAGCTTGGATTGATTGTAATTGACGAACAGCACAAGTTTGGTGTGATGCAGCGTACGCGATTGAGGCAGAAGGGACACAGGCAGCAGCCGGACGTTCTTGTCATGACGGCAACTCCCATACCCAGGAGCCTTTCTCTAACTGTGTTTGGTGATCTTGATATCTCCACCATTGACGAGCTTCCACCCGGCCGTACACAGGTAGAAACATATCGTGTACCGGTAAAGAAGGAGAATGATGCTTACGACTTTATTCGTAAGGAGATAGAGAAGGGGAGGCAGGCGTTTGTCGTATATCCGCTGGTGGATGAATCGGACAAACTCGACCTCAAGTCTGCAACTGTTGAGGCGGAGAGACTCAGGGATGAAGTATTCGCAGGACTTAACGTAGGACTGCTGCACGGACAGTTGAAGCCTGAGTTAAAGGATTTGATAATGTCAGATTTTATTAATAAAAAGTACGACATTCTTGTATCAACTATTGTGATTGAGGTCGGGATTGATGTGCCGAATGCTACAATAATGGCGATTGAGCACTCCGAACGGTTCGGCCTCGCGCAGCTTCATCAGCTCAGGGGCAGGATAGGGCGCAGTTCACACCAATCCTATTGCCTGCTCTTTGGTATACAGAAGAGTGCCGAATCACGTCAAAGGATCAAAACAATGCTGGAGACAAACGACGGCTTCAAGATTGCGGAAGAAGACCTGAAACTTAGAGGTCCGGGAGAGTTCTTCGGCACAAGACAGCACGGCCTGCCGGAATTCAAAATTGGAGATATAATTAATGACTACGACATAATAAAACTGGCTCGCGAAGATGCATTCAAACTCGTCAAGGAAGACCACAAATCAAAAGACTCTAAGAAACAGATGCTGCTTAAGAGGATCATGGAAAGCTTTAAGGACAAACTTGATTTGATAAATACGGGGTGAGACATTAATCTATTACTTATTAGCTGAAATTTATGATTCTCTACATTAGAGCTAAGCTAAGCCGCTTGGATTATTTAATAAATCTATCTGATGATTTGATTGATGCCAGAACGATTGGATACTTTTCTTTAGTCGGTGGTTTCTGGGGCTCTGGCTGCAGGGCTATCAACATCTTCGTCATGATTTCTACAACACGCTCTTCCGCTCCCGCTCTTTGCGCCGGAAGCCCATAAGCAACAGCCCTTATTTCCCATTTATTCATAATATTAGAAAATATAAGAACGATATACCCATCACTCTCTTTACTGAATACTACCTGTAAAGGAATCTGTAAAAACGTTGGATGTTTTTGCCAATACTCTATATCACCTGCACACACCGTGACATTGTAACAGGGGGCTGGAGACTCAAAGGCTTTATAGTCTGATGGGGTGCCAAATTCCTCAGATATGATTTTGAGTAATTTGCTTACATCAATACGCTGTTCAGATCTCTTTCCAGAGGTATATTCCAGAGGATAGTGAAATAATTCGGAAGCATCAGAAAATTCAGACCTGGCCATATGCTTGAAGAATTCTATAGAGAGAGATTGGAGTTGAGCTTCAACTGCTTTCTGATTTTCAACTGATTCCTGTCCCGATGCACGGGTAGTCAAAACAGAAAGAAAGATACAGCATATCAAAATTAGTACACATTTTTTCATAAGATATTTACCTCTGTGAAATAAAATGCTAATTTTTCCAGTTTATATTCCTAATTGTAAAGCACTATCTATATTATCGGATTATCACAAACTTTCTTTAATTACGCATCAACTATGCATCTTACATGCCACAAATTTTTTACGAAAAGTATTTTCATTCAGATAGTACTCAAGTGTAAATTCTTTAACACGATACATAAAAAATATTTCTCAGTTATTGCCCGGAAGTTACTTGATTGAAAGTTAACAAACAGGCAAATATTTCCTATTCGTGATAATTTGAGATGTTATTTTAAGAAAAGGTGAAAGGAAGATGTGCGAGTTACGAATAGTGAATTATGTTTGAGTGATTTAGCAAATGACGAATTACTGATGACTAATGACAAAACATTAGACGGGAAAACCGGATAAAAGCTGATTTAAGAATTGAGGTGCTATCTATTGTTAAAGTATAATTTTTAAACCTGAACATAATATTTTCTTGTCCTGGGCCCGTCAAACTCGCAGAAGAAGATAGACTGCCAGGTGCCTAATAAAAGCTGGCCGTCTTTGACGATGACTCTTACAGACGATCCGAAAAGAGACGCCTTGATATGAGCGTCGCTGTTGCCTTCCATGTGTGAATAGTTGTCACGTTGCGGGATCAACTCCGCAAGTTTTTTCAGTATATCCCGGGGGACGTCCGGGTCTGCGTTCTCATTTATGGTAATCCCGGTTGTGGTGTGTGGTACGAAAACCGTGACCACGCCTTCATTAACCTCTTCAACCACCTCTTGAACCTGTGAGGTTATATCGATTAACTCGTTACGTTTTGACGTTTTTATGGTGAATTGTTTGATCATAACATAATTATGTAACTATTTGCCGATACTTTTAACGGTTAATCTAATATCTTTGGTTTTATTACAAAGGATAAATAAAATTTATTAAATATCAATAATTTTATCGGTTTTGGGCAACTTATCAGCTTATATATAGTTACATTAAGTTTCAAATAGTAGATTGACTGTCAGGGTTTCTATTTCATGCCAATTTGACATAAGCGTATAAAATCAGAAAAAAGGCAGCTGCCAAAATGGCATCTTACAGGTGATTATTGAAATTTCTACAAAAGACTGATTTTTGTTAAATGTGTAAAGTGTTGTGTAATAAGCATATAATGTGTATATCTGGTATATTGGTACATATTTTGCTACTTTCCTCTAGAATCTAATAATATCGAGCTTGCAATTTTTAAAGGAGGTATGTAATGGCAGCAAAGCAGTTGTTATTTAAAGAAGATGCAAGGATGGCAATTAAGAGGGGAGTTACCAAGTTGGCCAGTGCGGTAAAATGTACACTGGGTCCGAGGGGTAGAAATGCTGTTCTTGATAAGGGATGGGGAAGTCCCACAATAACAAAAGACGGCGTATCCGTTGCTGAGGAGATTGAGTTGAAGGATCCATATGAGAATATGGGTGCAAAGCTGGTGAAAGAGGTAGCGTCTAAGACCAGCGATATCGCAGGGGATGGGACTACTACTGCTACAGTATTGGCTGAAGCTGTTTTCAATAACGGTTTGAAATGTGTTTCGGCTGGTATAGACCCTGTTGCGCTTAACCGCGGTATGAAGACAGCAGTTGATACTGTTGTAGAAAAGCTTCAAAGCATGAGTAAAAAGATTAAGGATCAGACCGAAATAGCTAATATTGGTACAATAGCATCTAATAATGATAGTGAAGTCGGTAAAATGATTGCAAATGCTATGGAAAAAGTCGGTAAAGATGGTGTTATTACGGTTGAAGAGGGAAAGAGTATTACATCAGACGTTGATATAGTTGAAGGTATGCAATTTGACCGTGGTTATTTGTCGCCTCATTTTGCAACAGATAAAGATAATATGAAGGTGGAGCTAAAGGATGCTTATGTGTTGGTTCACGAGGAAAAGATATCTAACATAAAGGGTATTGTTCCTTTACTTGAAAAGGTTTCAAAAACTAAAAAACCTCTTCTGATAATTGCGGAGGATATAGAGGGTGAGGCGCTGGCAACTTTGGTAATAAATAATATTCGTGGAACTATTGTTTGCGCTGCGGTCAAAGCTCCAGGTTATGGTGACCGAAGGAAAGCTATGATGGATGATATCGCAATACTAACCGGCGGCAAGGCTGTTGTTAAGGATTTGGGTATACAGCTTGAAAGTATTGAGTTAGCCGACCTTGGTACGGTAAAGAAGGTAAATATAGATTCTGAGAATACGGTTCTTGTAAATGGCGGAGGCACTGCAAAAGATATAAGTGCACGTATAAATCAGATAAAAAGAGAGATTGAAGAGACTACTTCTGATTATGACCGCGAAAAACTGCAGGAAAGATTAGCAAAATTAGCAGGTGGTGTGGCGCAGATAAATGTCGGTGCATCAACTGAAACAGAGATGAAAGAGAAGAAGGCGCGTGTTGAGGATGCATTACACGCCACACGTGCTGCAATCGCCGAGGGTGTATTGCCTGGTGGCGGCGTTGCTCTCTTAAGGGCATCTGAGGCGTTAGATAACCTGGAGTTGAAGGGCGATGAACATTTCGGTGTTGATATCATAAAAAATGCTCTCAGCGAACCGATTAAGCAGATATCCAGAAATGCGGGATTGGAAGGCGCTGTTGTAGTAAGGAGTATTTTGAAATCAAAAGATAAGGCTTTTGGATATGATGCAGAAAAAGAAGAATACGGTAATCTTATTGAAGCTGGTGTAATTGATCCTGCAAAAGTAACAAGGAGTGCATTACAGAACGCATTAAGCATTGCAAGTATTCTGCTTACAAGTGATTGCCTTATTTCAGAAGTTCCAAGCAAAGATGACGCTATGATGCCTCCTGGTGGCGGTATGCCCGGTGGTGGAATGGGCGGTATGGGTGGCGGAATGCCAGGAATGGGTGGAATGCCCGGGATGGGTGGAATGCCTGGAATGATGTAAGAACAGACCAGAACAAACCAGTCAGGGATTTTTCCCTGATGATGAAAATTATTTCAGTTTTGCAAAAAACAATAGATAGAAGGGAGTATTTATTATGGCTGTGAAACCTTTAGATGATAGGGTAGTGATTGAACCGCTTGAAGCGGAAGAAAAGACTCAGGGTGGAATTGTTCTGCCGGACTCTGCAAAAGAAAAACCAACAAAAGGTAAAGTTGTATCTGTGGGAGAAGGTAAACTTCTCGATAACGGCAAAAGGGCCAAGCTTTTAGTAAAGAAAGGCGACCAGGTTCTCTATGGAAAGTATGCGGGAACAGAAATAACAGTTGGTGGAAAAGATTATCTTATTTTAAAAGAAAACGATATCTTGGCTAAAATTGATTAATCAAGTTCAGGAGGTATATTATGGCTGCAAAACAGCTGTTGTTTGATGAAGAGGCAAGACGTAACATAAAGAACGGTATAAAAAAGCTGGCAGACGCTGTAAGAGTAACTATGGGTCCTACTGGCAGGAATTTAATTTTAGAAAAGAGCTTCGGATCTCCTACTGTTACTAAAGATGGTGTTACAGTAGCTAAAGAGGTAGAGCTTGGTGAGCCGTTTGAAAATATGGGAGCAAAGATGGTCTGCGAGGTAGCTTCAAAAACCAGTGATATAGCAGGTGACGGTACAACTACTGCAACAATTCTGGCTGAAGCGATCTATAATGAAGGTATGAAGTACGTAACTGCAGGCGTCAATACAATGGGCCTGAAAAGAGGTATAGATAAGGCCGTAGGTGTTGTAGTTGAAGAACTGGACAACATTTGCAAAAAGGTTAAGGATAGAGAACAGATTGCACAGGTTGGTACAATCTCAGCCAATAACGACCAGACTGTTGGAGACCTTCTGGCAGATGCGATGGATAGGGTTGGTAAGGACGGTGTTATTACGGTTGAAGAGGCAAAAAGTATGGGGACAACATTAGATATAGTCGAGGGTATGCAGTTTGATAAGGGTTTTATTTCTCCATACTTTGTTACAAAGGCTCAGACTATGGAGGTTATCTTTGATAATCCATACATATTAATTCATGAAAAAAAGATTTCCAATATGAAGGAACTGTTACCTTTACTTGAAAAGCTGGCGAGTGTTGGTAAACCGCTTTTAATTATTTCTGAGGAGGTAGAAGGTGAAGCGCTTGCAATGTTAGTGGTAAACAAGTTGCGAGGGGTTTTGAACTGTGCTGCGGTTAAGGCACCTGGTTTTGGCGATAGAAGGAAGGCTATTCTGGAAGATATAGCAATTCTGACAAATGGCCGTTTGATATCAGAAGACCTTGGAATACAGTTAGAGACTCTGGAACTTGATGACCTTGGCACAGCGAAGCGTGTTACGATAGATAAGGAAAACACTACAATAATAGAGGGTAGTGGAAAGAAGTCAGATGTACAGGGCAGGATTTCTCAGATTAGAAATCAAATTGAACAGACAACTTCTGATTATGATAAGGAGAAGCTTCAGGAACGGCTGGCAAAACTTACTGGAGGTGTTGCTGTGATAAACGTAGGCGGAGCTACTGAGGCTGAAGTGAACGAAAGGAAAGCGCGTGTCGAAGATGCGTTGAATGCAACAAGAGCTGCTGTAGAGGAAGGAATTATCCCAGGTGGTGGAGTCGCTCTGATCAGGACAATACCGAAAGTTGAGGAGTTGCGCAAAAAGTTAAGAGGTGATGAGAAAATGGGTGTAGATATAATAGCAAGAGCTATCGAAGCACCTTTGAGACAGATTGTATCAAATACCGGTGGTGAAGGCTCAGTAATTGTTGAAGAAGTAAAAGAAAAAAGTACTAATACTGGTTTTGACGCAAACACTTCTGAATTTGTTGATATGTTTGAAAGAGGGATCATTGATCCTACAAAAGTTGCACGTACTGCACTACAAAATGCGGCTAGTATAGCGGGACTCATGTTAACTACCGACGTAATGGTTACTGAGTTGAAAGAGGACGATGAAGAAGAGGAGCCGGTTGAGGGCAGTGTCTTTTAAGTCAAATACCTGCAAAGGTTGAATAGCTGTTCTTAGAAAAGGCCGCATTTTAATGTGGCCTTTTTGTTTTTATTTATCTTGTGTTTTCGACTGCAACCTGCTTGACATTTGCTCTATCACATGTATCATATAGTTTCAGTAGAGCATATTCTTGTTTTAAGATACTATAATATCTGTGTTTACGTATTTTTGTGGTGAGATAAGCCGGATCATTGTTCCCGGGTTGACTATATAATATTTATGGCTGAAAAATGAAAAAAGAAGATTATTATAACGTTCTTGGGGTTGATAGAGGTGCAAGTCCGGATGAAGTAAAACGTGCTTACAGGAAATTGGCGCTGAAGTATCATCCTGACAAAAACCCGGGTGATAAGAAGGCCGAAGAGAAATTTAAAATTGCAGCCGAAGCGTATGAAGTGATAAGCGATCCTGCTAAGAGAAAAAGATACGACCAATTTGGACATGAAGGATTAAGAGGTGGAGAATCAAGGGGATTTGGCAACTTTGAAGATATATTCGATGCCTTTGGTGATATCTTCGGTGGAGGCGGAGGCGGCAGCATTTTTGAGGATTTTTTTGGTGGCGGCAGAAGACAGGCGGAAAAACGCGGTGCCAGTTTAAGATGCGATATTTCTTTAGATTTTAAGGATGTAGCCACAGGTGTTGAGAAAACAATAGAGATTACTAAAAGAGATATTTGTGAGGAGTGTCGGGGGACAGGTGCACGGAAAGGTACATCTCCTGTTTCCTGTCCATATTGTAAGGGTAAAGGTGAGGTTCATCAGAGACAGGGCTTCTTCACTATAAGAACTACATGTCCTAAGTGTCAGGGTAACGGAAAGATAATAGAAACTCCTTGTAGAAAATGTAGCGGCCACGGCGTCTATCCTAAGAAGTCGAATATTAAGGTACAGGTTCCTGCGGGCATTGAGGATGGAGCGAGGCTGCGCGTCTCAGGCCAGGGTGAATCCGGAGCAAATGGAGCGCATCCTGGAGACCTGTATTGCGACATACACATAAAGCCGCATCCTATTTTCAAAAGGCAGGATTACGACATTATTTGTGAATTTCCGATTACATTTACTCAGGCGGCTTTAGGATGTGAAATTGAGGTACCTACTATTCTTGGAAAACTTAGAAAAGTTAGGATACCTGCCGGGATGCAAAGCGATGATATCATTTCAGTTAAGGGGGAGGGATTCCCTCATGTTCGTGGTTTTGGAGTAGGGAATATGTTAGTACACGTTGTTGTTGAAACCCCAACAAAATTGACTCCTAGGCAGGAAGAATTATTAAGAGAATTTGCAGAATCAGAACATAAGAATGTGACACCGAAAAGAAAGAGCTTCTTTCAGAAGGTTAAAAAGCTTTTTTAAAAACACATTCTTGTGAAATCATTGGAGGATATTTGTTATTATGTCTAATGGACAGAATAATCAGGACGAAGAAAATGTTAAGGCCGAACAGAGTGAAGCTCTAGACCGGGAAAATATCGAGAGTTCTCAAGAAAATTCTGAGCTGGAAATAAATAAAGATGTAAACAGTAAAATGGAAAATGGTGATGAAGCAGTGCAGGAAGGGGATCAGGATAATACAGAGGCTCTTGCGGATTTGACAAATGAAGAGATTATTGAGTTAAAGAAAAAAGCGGAAGAGCGTGATTCTTACCTCGACCAACTGCTGAGAACCAAGGCGGAGTTTATGAACTATCAAAAGAGAATGGCTAAGGAAGGCGAATCATCTGCCCAGTTTGCTGTTCAGAGCCTTATACTTGATTTTCTACCGGAACTTGATAATTTTGACAGGGCTTTGAAGCTGGCAGATAATTCTAAAGATTTTGAAAAGTTTGTGGAAGGTATCAGGCTGATAGAGGAGCAGTTGTTTAAGGTTTTAGGGAAATACGGTGTAGAGCCTATAGAAACAGTTGGAAAGGCATTTGATCCAAACCTTCATGAAGCTGTAATGGAGGAGGAGAATAATGAAATGCCTCATCATACAATTATTGATGAATTTCAGAAAGGCTTTCTCTTAAAGGAACGAGTTGTCAGGCCCTCAAAAGTAAAGGTTTCGAGGCGAACTGAAGAAGAGGAAGGCGAAAAATCTGACGAATAACGCTTTATGTTTTTACATTAGTTAGAAAGAAGGAGAATTATGCCAACTTACGATTACGAGTGTGATGCATGTAACCATACATTTGAACTGTTTCAATCTATAACGGCAAGGCATATCAGAAAATGTCCGGAGTGCGGAAAACTGAAGGTAAAACGCCTGATCGGAACCGGTAGCACAATTATTTTTAAAGGTTCCGGTTTCTATCAAACAGATTACCGGAGTGAAGAATATAAATCACGACAGAAAACGGAAAAAACATCTTCCACCTCCGGCAAGAAAGATAGCAAAGCCAAGAAAAAAGAAACAAAGAAAGATGCCAAAGATTAAATGCCGTGGTTGCGGTAAAGAGCTTTTCTACAATTCAATAAGTGACATATCTACATTTCCTTTTTGCAGTGAGCGTTGCAAGCTGGCAGATCTGGGTTCCTGGTTTAATGAAGAAAGGCGTATTGAAGGGCCGGTAGCAAATGATAAGCTTGAGGACTACAATGAATAGGTATGAGTAACTACCAATTACATTGCCTAAGAAAAGGTAGGTTGTAAGTCTTAGAATAGGGTGCTGCATTTATCGTATTTTAATCGTACCACTCTCGATTTTAGGTTAAATACAAGCAATATTATTTACACTGTTTTTTTTGTTTCAAATATTGGAGAAAGATATATAATTGGAATTTGTTAAAAATTTATGTTCAGTGTTTTGAGTAGTATTAAAGTGCTCTGAAACTAATTCAGGGTGGGTCTAGAGTGTGTCGTCTATTAATATAAGCTATGCAGATTTTTCTGTTTACTCCCGTAAGCAATAAGAAAGAGGTGTGTTAATGCAATCATTTATACAGGACTCTCAGAGTATTCTACGAGGTTTTAAAATGTCGCTTAGTTTTAACAAGCTGGTTTCTGCCTTTGTTGGAACTGCTTTCAGTATACTTTGGGTATTAGTAATCCTTGCATTTGGTTCTGCATTTGAATTAGTTGAAATTACTCCGTTTGATGTAATTAATAGATTCTTGATTTCACCGAGGATTGGCCTATGCAGTTTACTGAGTGCATTGGTATCGTCATTAAAAAGTGTAGAGTGGGGAGAGTATGTCGTTCTCATAGTCCTGGTTTTAGGATTAATGGTAATCTGGTCAATATTTGCAGGTTCAGTTACACGCCTGGCAGCTTTGGAATTTGCCAGGGGTGAGAAACCAGGTCTTAAGGATTCTCTATCTTTTGTGATGAAGAAGTTCTGGTCATATTTCTGGTCTCCCCTTACACCTATCCTGGGAGTGTTATTTTTTATTGCATGTAATGTTGCTGGAGGCTTGTTAGGTAAAATAGATTTTGCCGGTGAAATTGCTGTCGCCGTTGGATTTCCTCTGGCTATTCTTTCAGGATTCTTAATTGTGTTTTTAGGCATTGTCGGCATTATAGGATTCTTACTTATGTTTCCTGCAATAAGCTCTGAAGGATCTGATGCTTTTGATGCAATCAGTAGAGCATACAGCTATGTGTTATCAAGACCTTTGCACTTCCTTTCACTATTTATTACTATTATAATTTGTGGATCGATTCTTTCCTGTATCGTAGGGTATGGTGCATGCCTGGTTATGCAGACCAGCTATTTAACTGTTGGAATAGGTATGGGGGACAAGCTTAACGAAATAAGGTCTTTTATAGCAGGCTTAGGTGGATCTGGTGATACAATCACATCACTACAGCCCATGTCAATGAGGATTGCCGCTCTTCTGTTTATGCTCTATATAGTTTTGATTAAGATGGTGGTTGGAAGTATAGTAATTGCATTTTCAGGTTCTGCCAGTACTATTGCATATTTAATCATGAGGAAGGATGTTGATGGTACAGTAATTGAGGATGTATACATTGACGAAGAAGAGGAAGATGTGGTCGTGGGGGATACAGTGCCGGTTACTCCTGAAGATCCTGTAGTGCAGCAACCATCATCATCGCCTGGATTAAAAGAACCTCCAGAACAAGAAAAACCGAAGATCACAGAAGATTCACCGAAAAAGAGCGAATTGCCTCCAGAGAATCACGAATAGGCCAGTAGGGCTGCAGGAAATGTTGAAAGAATAAAAATGTTCCTTCCCATCGTAACTATCTTAGGAAGACCAAATGTAGGCAAGTCTTCCCTTCTAAATTGTCTGGCCAGTAAGCGCATTTCAATTGTTGATCCAACAAGTGGTGTCACCAGAGACAGAGTATCTGTAGAGATCGAGCACGAAGGAACTCTTTTCGAATTAATTGATACGGGCGGTATCGGGATTACGGACATTGAGGATATAGCGCAGGAGGTAGACGTTCAGATCGAGATAGCAATTCAAAAGGCAAACCTGATTCTCTTCGTTGTTGATGTTCGTGACGGCATTACGCCATTAGATGTTAAAGTTGCTGAGAGACTGCGAAAAATCAAAAAACCAATTCTGCTCATAGTAAATAAATGTGATGCGGAAAAATTTGATCTTCAGGCAACAGAATTTTTCAAACTGGGATTGGGAGAGCCTATGCCGGTTTCCGCATTACAAAGATTCGGCAGAATAGATCTTCTTGATAAGATTGTCTCTATGTTTCCTGAGATTGATACAAAGCTTGTGGAGACAGAACCGTTAATGAAGATTGCTATTGTAGGGAAGAGAAATGCGGGAAAATCCACGTTAATAAACACACTTGCTCAAGAGGAGAGGGTTATTGTCAGTGAGATACCCGGTACTACAAGGGATTCTGTCGATGTGAAATTTGAAATTGAGGGAAAAAAGTTTATTGCTATTGATACGGCAGGTGTAAGAAAGAAGAAACATATTCAGGATTCTATTGAATTCTATGGTATGACAAGGGTGGAAAGGTCTATTCGTCGTGCAGATGTTGTAATCCTGTTGATTGATGCGCCCAGGGAAATCTCTCAGGTAGATAAGAAAATAAGTGACTATATCAAGACTCAATATAAACCATGTTTACTGGTTGTTAGTAAATGGGATCTTGCTGAGGATGTGGAAATTGAGGAATTTATTAAATATGTTCACGCCCGTTTGCCGGGGTTGGGCTTTGCACCTCTATCATTCATCAGTTCATTCAGTGGAGAAAACATAATTGAGACTATTGAACTGGCTCAGGAAATGTTTCAACAGGCAAATACACGTGTGGCAACAGCAGAACTTAACGCAGTGCTTGAACATGCTTTTACACGACACCGTCCAACAAAGAGGAAAACTAAAGTGTCAAAAGTCTATTATGCGACACAGGTGTCTGTCTGTCCGCCGACATTTGTTTTGTTTGTAAATGATAAAAGACTGTTCAATGCTGATTACGAAAGATACCTGTCGAACCAGTTACGAAACAATCTGCCTTTCAGTGAGATTCCACTGAAATTTTATTTCAGGCCGAAGAGTAAATTTAACATGGATGCAGATGATACCAGATACTTCAGCAATAATAAGAGGCAGACTTATAGATAATATGCTTTTTTATGCAAGTTATAAATTATTCTACGCCAGCTTGTAGTCACCACCCTTTCTTCCTCTCAACCTGGACAAGAGTTCTCTCCTCAAACCCCACGCGGTTACATCCGGTCCAGCTCCGGGAGACTCAATAATATATTTTTTGTCGCCATTGAAGATATCGGTTTCGACAATGACTTTATTTGAGGAACCCTTGAGATTGCCCAGAGGAGAGTCCGGCAGAACCTCTCTCAATCCAACTTTAAATACTGAGTTTTCATTTTCGTGAAGCTCAAAACGGGCTATGTATCTCAGCGTTTTTCCTTTGCTTTTAGCAGAATCAAATCTGCCTTTTATCTCCTTGTCGGCTCCTTTTACAGATTCCATGAACTCTTCTACGTTTTCAATATTAAGGAAGGATTCATTAATGAATCCTTCCAGTTCTATATCAGACATTGACACATTATGCCCGAATGTTCTTGCACAAATTATCAGTTTTCTGGCAACATCAAGTCCGTTCAGGTCATCTTTCGGGTGAGGCTCGGTATAGCCCATTTTTTTTGCATCTTTCAGTATTTCTGAAAAACTCCTTTCTCCTTTTTCCAGTTCAGCACACAGATATCCAAGGGTACCGGAAAAACATGCTTCTATTTTATTTACTATCTCTGATGTATCGTAATAGTCCAGTAGGTTAGATACTGCATTTGCACCCGCCATCACCGTGCACAGAAAGCCATATCTTTCTCTGTATCTTGTAAGAGTTCTGAAAACTTCAGTTGAGTAAATTGATAGCGGGTTTTTGTTTGCGGTAATTATGGTCTCTTCTGAATCGTCGATTACTTTAAGGTGGAAATCTCTTAAATCGTCCTTGCCGGCAGTAATGTCAACAAAAACTATTTCTCCGGCCATTCCCTCACATTGAATTAACTTTAGTAAATCTAATAAGGTGTTGTATTTTATATATTCGTCTGAATCATGCATATATTTCTTGAATTGTTCCTTAGAATCTTTCCATTTATGAACATTTTCAGGATTTTTCTGTATTTTCAGGCCATGGCGATTAAACCAGAAACCATTACTGTCTGTCAGGGCTATTACGTTCGTAGGATTTAGGTGTTTTTTAGAATATACTGTGTCTTGTTGAATTACCTGGGACATAAATTCCCTGCCAACATTACCACTGCCTCCCAATACAACAACATTTTGATAAGCCATAATTTTATTACTCCAAGATTTTAAAAAGTTCTTTTATTTTTATATGTTGAACAAATATTACGGAGATTTTCGCTCAAAATAGCTCACTTCTATTTACTATTCTCAAATAGGCTAAAACATGAAGATCTCTTCTGCAGATATTAAATTAATAATTATCCTCTGATGTTTTAGTGCCTGAGTCTGAGTAGTCCATCAAACCACTCAAGGCTAACGTGCCTCCAGAATGAATCAGGAGTATTTTTCCCTCTATTGGCATGTCTTGAATAGCCTGATTTGCTGTAATAAAAAGTTTGGCAGAATACACAGGGTCAGTTAGAATCCCGTCATTTCTGGCAATACTTTTTATTTTTCTGAAAATAGTTCTATCAGTACTACCAAATGATTTGGCAATTGCAGGGTAATAGAGCTTATAGTCAGGCTGCGATTCAATTGAATCCTGAAGAAAGTCCTCTGTATATTGAATAATCTGGTTTAGCCCACATTCAAAAGTTTCAAAGGAACTTGTAAGGACTACTACATGAAATCGTGTTTTTTTATTAATTGCAGCTGCCCCTGCAAGAAGAGACTGTGCAACCATGCCAGTACTGGAATCAATAAAGACATGGTCAAAAACAATGCCGGATTCAGACTCATTGCGAATGATGTCCAGTAGAATGCTTAATGAGCCCGGCAGGGCCAGTCTATGATGCCCACCTTCCGGAATCACAAAAACCTTTATTCCCTGTTCAGTTGCCTTCTCTACATATTTGTCAACATGGGTTTCAATATCAGTCCACTGTTCTCGTGGTATCCAATGTATTTCATCATCGTCAACAAACAGAGAAAGCAGCTTTAGATTACCCTGCCTGTATGCAGGCGGTCCGGGTAAAAAAGGAGTTATCTTAATATTATTTTCAGTCAGTATCTGTGCAGCAGAAAGGACATTATTGGAATTTGCTCCGCCAATTACGACGACCTCCTCAATACCTCTCAGCTTTAATACAGGAATTATAGATGCGTATTTGCGTAATCTGGTACCCGATACACCAAAACTGAGTTCATCATCACGTTTAACCCATATGTCAGAACGGTTAAACCATCGTAATCTATGGATACGGCTGCGGAGGTTAAAAGATTCAGCCGACTTCAATCGGCAAGCATTTTCTACTTTCCGGTAAAGTTCGTCTTCGTTAATCATTTTTACTCTCCATTTGACGCACTCATTAATTAAAATATTTCCTGCTTCTACACATTGAACCTGATTTCAATAATATCATTCGGTTGTATAATATAGTCACGATCAACCATTTTGGCTACTCCCTTTGATTTGCAGTCATTAAAATTATGACAATTCATATAATCTTCAAAGCTGACAACATCACCCTTAATAAACCCACGTGCAAGGTCTGAATGGATTTTTTCTGCACACGCAATAATCTCTGATCCTTTGTGTATGATCCAGGCATGCGATTCCTTGGGGCCAGATGTATAAAAGAACATTTGATTAGATTTTTCGAGTGCTAAAAAAATGATGGTATTGATATCTTCACTTCCTTCAATCTGAACTATAGGCTTAAAACTGACGGGAGCTGTAGCTAACAATAATTCATTTTCACAATCATTGAAGTCAACATCGCAAAGCGGTGTTTCCTGCTCCAAAAGCTCCATGCACTTTGTCATTAATGCTTTTTCATCACCATCTTCCAGTCTTGACAATCTGGTCTCAATCTTGTCCATGTCAAGAATCAGCAGATCAAGTATATTGCTCTTTGGGACAACGATAGCATCAGATTGGACAAATTCGTCTCTTATAAATTCAGCAAAAAATGGAACAACCTTTTTGGCTTTGTCTTTTGCCTCTAAGGCAATAAGTTTTTCATCCTTGTATTTGGTTTTTCCTTCCGGCAGATCAATCCCAGTAAATCCTATTTTCACTCATTTCCTCCTTCAGTGACAAAGCCTCATATTAGTTAATTGTTGCGTAATATCTTTTCAGCAGCAGGATATTTATCGCTTCATGATAGATTTCATATTTTATACTGTAAAAAGAAGTAATTTGTTTTTCAATTCCACGTATTATCAAATATTTAGCGGAATTGTCAAATTCTTATTAATTTAAAGTATAGGGTTTTTAATGTTGCCATCTGTCATTCCATTGAATATGAGAGTATAATCTTTATTTACAAAGGTAATTCAGATTGCTGCTCAACAGGTTGCTTGTTAGAAAAAGTACAGACGAGCCGGTAATACAGAGGATATTTAACTTGTTATTGATATATTTAGGTGACTGAAGATGAGTAAGAAATGTCAGATCAATAATCTTCATTCAGGACAAGCCGTAATAAAAAACTATCCATTGAATGATAGCGTAAAGTATTGGTGTTGATTTGTCCGGTATAGTGGGAAGTGATGTCTCTAATGAATTCAGAAGTGCGCTGATCTTATGTTTTTCTTCCTCTGTTGAGACTTGATGCTTGTTGCGGGATAAAATTTCTACAAATTGATTGGGTATTTTTTCATGTGTGTTGGATTTTTGCAGAAATAAGTAGCTGTTATTCCTGATACACTCGTTCCAGTTGTTCATAAGGCTCTCTGCTTGTTTTTCCGTTTCCGCATAAATATCCTGGTCAGTAGTTCCTGGAGGTTTTATGAATATTCCATCACAATTATGCCGAGACAGAATTACTGCATCTGTAAACAAACCTTTTCTGGTATACATTACTGCAGTAACTGATGGATAGTTCTCCCTGACACTAAGGAGGTTATTAATGCCAAACCGGCTTCCCTGATCCAGACTTACACACTGTTCTGAGAAGAGATTTCTCCATTCATTCAAAATTGAAAACAGGCGCTTGAGAAACTCATTTGCCTGAAGGTTTTTGTCAAAATTGTACTCATCAAGGCCTTCATATGCTGTATTCAGGTTCGGTATGGTGCCTATCCGATCTTCCAGTATTCGCTTTTGTGGGATAGATACATTTTCCTGTAATCCTTCGCGCCCATAAAGATCCAGTATAAACAGCGATGGATACAATTTTTCTTCTCTTAGCTGCCTGTGGCATTCCTCGTATGTGTCTGCATAAACAAACTGTATTCCCGGGAAGCGAGATTCAATAACGTCTTTGAACAGTTTTAGTTCGAATGGTGAATCATCAATAAAACAGTATACAGGTTTTTTCATAGCAAAAGTTTTTTTTAATGCCCGGATGCAGCTTTTTTATCTTTATTTGGATAATATTACAATCCTTCGGTTGGCACCATAAGGATATTGGCATACACCAGCCTGTGATTGTATTGCCGGATAGTATGGTATCAAATTTACATGAAAGTTGTAAAATGGTAATTTTATAGTGATAGTTTTAAATTTTGCAATTTTATTATAAGGTTTGCTAAAATAACGTTTATGAATAAGACCAAGATACTTACTGAAATCTATGATAGATTGTTTAAATCATTTGGAAAACAGTATTGGTGGCCTGGAGACACAGGGTTTGAGGTAGTAATTGGTGCCATACTTACTCAAAATACAAATTGGACTAATGTTGAAAAGGCCATCAGGAATCTGAAAAGCGCAAAGGTATTCACTCCGAAAAAACTGCACGAAATTGATCGTGATAAGCTTGCAGAACTTATCAAGCCATCAGGCTACTTTAACGTTAAAGCAAAAAGACTTAAACACTTTATAGAGTGGCTTTACATTAACTATAATGGCAGCTTGTCAAAGCTTTTTAAGCTGGATCATTCATCATTGCGTGAGCAATTACTTTCCGTTAATGGTATAGGGAGGGAGACGGCAGATTCCATAATTTTGTATGCAGCAGAGAAGCCTTCTTTTGTTGTTGATGCATATACGAAGAGAGTTCTTGTCAGGCACGGTTTGATAACTGAAGATTATGACTATGATGCAATAAAGGCTGTTTTTGAAGAGAACCTGCCGAAAGACGTGCCTTTTTACAATGAGTACCACGCTCTTATAGTTATGGTTGGCAAGTATTTTTGTAAGCCTAAAATGCAGTGTGAAGAGTGTCCGTTAGAAAATGTTCACCGCAAAGTCGCTCCCCGGACAAATGGCGCCGAGGACAAGAAGAGCGCAAAGATAAAGAAAAGTGGAAAGAAGAGAAGATGATATTTCAAAAAAAATGAATCTGATGTCCTGTGTAGAAGTATGTTGCTGTAAATGCCTGTGAATGTTATTATTAACGTTGAAAGTAATGAGGTAAAGCTCAAATGGACATAATAATAGATGGCTATAACGTGATATTCAAGATTTCTGAACTGGGGTACATTGCAGAAAAGTGTGATATAGAGACTCTGCGTAACAGATTTCTCACTCTACTTGAACAATATAAGGAAAAAAGAAAACATAAACTGATAGTAGTTTTTGATGGCCAGGGTGCCGGTAATTCATACGAAACAAGAGCAGCCGGGATAGATGTCGTCTTCTCAAGAGAGGGTCTTGATGCAGATGAAGAAATTAAGAGGATGGTGAGCGGCAGTGTAAATCCCAGACACACCACTGTAATTACTTCCGACAGAGATATAGAGCAGTATGTAAAGAAGTATGGTTGTAAGGTGGTGGAGCCTTCGGCTTTTTACAGGGATATCAAAAAAAAGGTTGAGCATATACAGTCAACAGGGAAGGAAGATAGCCGGCTTAAAAAGAAAGAAGAAGATGAGCCTATCAGTAAATATCTGGGACCGTCAAAGAGTGAGGCACAATACTGGTTAAATGTATTCTCTGAAGATGCCGGGAATAAGTCTGATGATTGAGAAATCAATTTTAGAATTTATGGCAAAGCTGGAACATGAAAAGGGGTTCTCTGATCACACGTTGAGAGCCTATCATAGAGACCTGCTGCAATTTGATATTTTCTTAAAAGAGGAGAATCGAAATAATCTAAAAGATATTAATCATCTTCTTTTAAGAAAATATCTGGCTATTTTGAGGTCTAAGAATTATACAAAAACTACTATAGCCAGAAAACTGGCATCACTGCGTTCATTTTTCAAATTTCTTATTCGTGAGGGTGAGCTTGTTTCAAACCCTTTTGAAATGTTGCGAACACCTAAACAGGAAAAAACCCTTCCTCATTTTCTGAGCATAAGCGATGTGGATGTCTTATTGAAAACACCCGACTGTTCAAGCGTGATGGGGCTGAGGGATATGGCTATCCTGGAAACTCTTTACAGTACCGGAATAAGGGTAAGTGAGCTGGTGGGTTTAGATGATAGTGATGTTGATTTCTTTGGCGGGATGATAAAGGTACAGGGAAAGGGTAAGAAGGAGAGGCTGGTACCTATTGGGAGTCATGCGATAAAGGCAATAAATGAATATCTCGATTCAAGATCGAAAGGTAAGAAAAAGGTAAAAAAGGAGGCGGTCAGGAATGCGCCTCTGTTTCTTAATAAATATGGCGGCCGCCTGACAGCGAGAAGTGTTGCGCGCTCTCTTGATAAATATTTAAAGATGTCCGGGATTAATCTGTTAACATCACCACATACATTCCGGCATAGCTTTGCTACTCATTTGCTGGATAAAGGAGCTGACCTGAGAGCAGTGCAGGAGCTGCTTGGTCATTCCAATCTTTCAACTACTCAGGTATACACGCATATTTCAACAGAAAAGTTAAAAAGCGTTTACGACAAGGCACATCCGCGTAAATAAAACATGTTTTGACAGAATCTATTGTAAGCACTAATCATTTTTTTTATCAATCAAATAAATATGTTAGATTATAAGGTCAAAAAAACCTCAAATTTCAATTGCGGAAGAAGACGTTTCTTGATCAGAGACATTCCCGCTGTTGCGTCGGCAGGATATGCCATTAAAACCGGTATGGCTGCAGCAGTGCTTGAGTTTCTTTTAAACGGAGCCGGAGCGAATGTATTTGGCTCTGAAGCTGTGCATTATCCGGGTTTCTATGAGCAGCAGAGACTACTGGAGAATAACGGTGAATGGCAGGTAAGATTAGAGCAGGAGAAATTACGTCTGGCAGCTGGAGAGGTGATTCCTGAGCAGGTATATAAAGATTCGGATATAGAGTATAAACTGATCGGCAGTTTAAAACGATACGACTGGGAACCGGAAAACGAGGTTTTTTTTAAGAAATATAAAAACGTAATTAAAAGGTTGCGTGAAGCACCCAGGTGTTTTGAGATACTGAGTGAGTTTAACAAAGAACACAATCATATAACACATGAGATTTGCTATCACCCATATTATGTTGATTTAACCTATTTTATGAGCGGTAAGGATGTACATCAAATGCATGTTGCCAGAACATTTATAGAGACAAGTGAAAAGTCACTAATCGGTACTATGTATCATGAACTGATTGCACATGGAAGTCAGGTGGTTGAATTAACTTATAGGGGTAGAAGAGCGGGTGTAGGAAGAACCGGGATAATGAAACAGTGGGAAAGAGAGTTGGAGGGCAATCTGATTAAATGGTATGCAGAGAAAGAGATGTATGGCATTAGTGAGATAAAGCATTTACAGAAAGAGATGAAAAAGTGGCTTCGGGTATTTCCTGAGTGGAATTACTTCAGGATCAAAGAAGTTGAAAAGCTGGAAGTGAACGATCTGATCAAACAATTGCTTACCCATTACAGGAAGAAATACAGGGATGAAGATTGGGTAAAAACTACATACCTGCATAAACTGGTGAGTTGATGTAATACTGAAACTCTAGAAATATCTAACCAGACAAAACAGTGCCATTCTGGTTTTCTTTCTGATTATTCAAGCTTGAGAAATTTTACAATAAATTCTTCAAGACGGGTTAAAAACTATTATTAAAATTCCAAGCATGTATAATGCAATTCCAGAGGCAACAAATATTCCAACAGCTATTCCACTCCAAAAGCTAACTTTTCCCCAAAGCCCCATGTTTTCTTTTTCGCTTAAAATTCTTCTGTATGGGAAATAATCAACTAATTTCTCAAATAGCTTCTCTCCTCCTGCTTGTTGAATGTATTTGTTAACGCTTGGTATAAACCAGTTATATGTTACATATAAATTGATTAGAACAGTCAAGGAGGTAAACCCAAATGCGATACATGAGAGTTTTATAAAAAAAAGCTGAATGTGTCCAAGCTAAATGTATTAGTACTTGAGGATTTTATTTTAATAAGTGTAGTTGTTGTGAATACTAAGACACCAGTAGACACAGCTCCCCATGTATTTAATTGTAGTAGATAGTATTTAATCTGACAGTAGTACTGGTTCTGTCTGTAATGTT
>CAYFOK010000019.1:0-4983 GCA_964344685.1 uncultured Candidatus Scalindua sp.
AACATTACAGACAGAACCAGTACTACTGTCAGATTAAATACTATCTACTACAAATCAGGAGACCCCCTTGTCGCAATCCTTTTGTCTTTTTTCCAGTAATCCTTGCTCACCTGAGATGTGTTATTTATTTGTATCCTCTTAATTTTTATAAGTGAATGTCCTTGTTCTCGGCACTCTTTGTCCGGTGAAGAGGCTGCCTCACTCTCGTGAGGATTCCAGCTCTTTCTTCCAGTCTATGACTTGTTACATATATTCCAACCTCAGTTGCTCAATCCATCCCATTTCTAACTGATCTAGATCAATGCTATAGACTGATATGAACAGTTCGTCAAGTGATGAAAAGTTGTTAAAATTGTTTAGCATGTCTATGATTGTATAGAAACCGTAGTTGTTTATAAGGTATTCTATAAAACTGAGGCTTTCCGCATATGCAATTTTTACTTTTATACTGTCTTCCTTGAAATTAACAAAACCTCTCTTCAGGTAGTTAAAGGGTATCAGTTGGTTACCGACAACGGCCTGTCTCAAAACATCCATGGCTGCCGTGTCATCAACACCGTCCTTGTATTGTGCTATCCCCTCATGCAGCCATGCAGGTACATTGTCACCTGCCATGCGGTGTATAAGGGCGTGTGTCAGTTCGTGTCGAATTATCGCCTCGAGCTCGTCTATATTTAACGAGGCGTACTGGAATGGTATTCGTATCTTACCGTCGTATATTGCTGCCGCCCATGAAGGGACGTTCAGTATATCGGTGAAGTCTTTATTTGAATAGAGGATAACGGTAAACTCACTGTTCTCATACCATCCAAAATCATATGCAAGTTCATTGTACGCATTTACGAGTGTATGAAGAACAAGCTCTGACGAGTACGCATCATCCTGGTCATATTTGAGCACAAAATTGCAGCTGATCTTGTCACTGAGTTTCTCGTCCACTTTAAGCTCTTTCTTTGCCTTTGCAATTTTAGACCGGATTGCATCCCTTGGTAACTGGCTCTGTGAAATCTCCCAGTTGTCGATGGCGTCCTGCAGCCTGTTCTCTTCGTAGTAAATCTCTCCCAAAACATAATAGACATCAGGATACACTATTCCGCTGCCTTTTATATCCTCCAGGTAAGGGAGAGCCTCCTTCTTGCGGCCCTCATTGTACATCGAAATACCTTTATTTATATTGGAGCGTATCTCCTGGAGCCTGCTGTAATCGTTTGCAGAACAGAAGTGAGTAGAAAGGAGTGTAATGAACAGACACAAAAAGGTAAGTAATATTTTGTTTCTTACAAGCATTATGATGATCAATTAAGGAATCCTATATATCTTTAGTGTCGGGATGTTCAGCTTTGTCATAGTTGCCGGATTTAAATAATTCACCAATATTATTCTGCAGATTTTTTAGGAATCCGCTACCGGATTTCTTGTCTTCCTTTGTCTCTTCGGTAGCAGTCTCAATTATATCATCTGACAGAGTTGTATCAACATCAGGGACAGCTGGTTTGTCCGGCAAAATCACCTTACCATTTTCACTTGATACACCTGCAACATTGCTGTCTATAGCCGCCCCGTTGATATCTCAACACTTTCAGCCTTCTCCTCAACAGATACTATATCATTAACCGATTCTTCAGATGAAACCTCTTCATGGTAAGAGGTAGTGTCTTGAAGAACTTCTTTCTCTGCTGTTTCGGAATTAATTGTTTTTTTCACCAGAATCTTCATCTAGTGGAGTGTCACTAAGATCAATTTCTGAAGTGCTATCATCAGTAGCAGGTTTCGATTTAATATTGGTTGCTGTTTTTATTGAGACGTCTTTGCCTGATGTGTCATCTGTTACTCTTTCAAGTTCACTCAGTGAGGTAATACCATCTTCTACTTTTTTAAGCCCATCCTGCCAGAGTGTACTCATTCCATGCTTCATGGCCTCCTGCATTATTACATTTGAGCGCTCACGATTGACAATCATTTGTCTGATATTGTCATTAACTATAAGCAGTTCTGAAATAGCAACCCTTCCTCTATACCCGGTATTGCTGCATTCAATACATCCTTTCGGGCGATACAATGTTTTGTCACTGGCAATACCAATCCTTGCCATAGTCTCTTCATCAATTTGGTACTCTTCTTTGCATTCACAGAGCTTTCTTACAAGCCTCTGTGCCAGAACAGCTATGACACAGGTAGAAACCAGGTAATCCTCCATTCCCATATCCAGAAGACGGTTAAAGGCGGAGGCTGCATCATTAGTATGGAGCGTTGACAATACAAGATGACCGGTCAAAGATGATTGAATAGAGATACCGGCAGTATCCTTATCCCTGATTTCTCCTACTAGTATAACATCTGGATCATGCCTTAATATTGATCGAAGTCCTGATGCAAAATCAAGACCTATCTTACTGTTTACCTGTATCTGGTTAACTCCTTCAAGACTATACTCAACCGGATCCTCAACCGTAATTATCTTTAAAGTAGGAGAAATAATCTCTTTTAATGATGCATAGAGTGTAGTGGTCTTACCGCTTCCGGTAGGCCCTGTTGCCAGTATCATGCCCTCAGGCTTCCTTATAAGGCTCTTTAGGTTTTTAAGAACTTCCTCACTGAAACCAAAGGTGGACAGGTCGAGTATGACACTGGATTTGTCCAGGATACGAAGAACAATGCACTCTCCATAAAGCATGGGTATGACAGATACCCTGAGGTCTATCTCCCTGCCGCCGACCTTGAGTCGTATCCTGCCATCCTGAGGCAGCCTTTTCTCGGCTATGTTCAGGTTTGACATTATCTTAATCCTGTTGACAGTCGCAAAATAGACGTCACGAGTAGGGGATGGATAATCGATGAGAACACCATCAATTCTATACCTGAGCGTTGGCTTATTCTCAAACATCTCAATATGAATGTCGCTGGCACCAATTTCCAGCGCTTTATTGAGAATATTATTGACCAGTCTTACTACCGGTGCTTCCAGTGCAAGATCTTTAAGTTTTTCTATGTCATCACCGACATCTTGATCAATGGAAATAGCAGATTTGTCTTCTTCTTCACCTTCTTCATAAGTCTCATCAATTGAGGTAATAATATCTTTTTCGCAGCCGACAAAGATATTTACCCGTCTATTTGTAGTAGATTCTATAACTTCAAGAAGAGATTCATCAGAAGGGTCTGACATGGCAATATCAAGATAATCGTCGTATTGCCTGATAGGTAAAATTCTGTTGGAATGCAGAAAACTCAGCGGCAGGCAATCGACAACGGGAAGCTCCTCCTCTTTCTTCTTTTCCCAGGTTTTCAAATTGAATATATTGCCGAGAGCATCCCGCAAGTCCTCTTCCGAGATGATTCCAAGATTTAATAATATCCTGTCTGTCTTTTCGTGGGTTTTATCCCGTAACTGGACAATCTTCTCTAAATCTTCGGTTGTTATCTTGCCGACATCCAGCAGGACATCCAGCAGTCTACTGTTTTTGTCATCTAATCTTGACATGGCATGTCATACTTATAAATTATCAGGCGCTGAAGGATTACATTATAAATAGCTCATGGGCAGGGAGGGGTGATAAAGTTAACTATTCCCAGCTGACCTGGTCCGCGTTGTCACCTGAACCACCCTCTGTTCCATCGGCACCGTAAGAGAAGAGGTCATAATCCCCATGATCGCCCGGAAATTTATATATGTAGTCAGCACCCCATGGATCTTTAGGGATTTTATTCTTCTTCATATATGGGCCCTTCCAGTTCTGCACATCACCCGGTTTAGTATTTAACGCCTGCAGGCCTGTGTCCTGCGGAGGGTACTTTCCAGTATCCAGTTTATAAACCTCTATTGCTGTTGAGATCAGCTCGATCTGTGCTTTTGCTGCAGTCTGCTTTGACTCGCCTACCCGTCCGATAAGTTTCGGAACAATAAATGCAGCGAGAAGACCTATGATAACCATTACTATTAAAAGTTCTATTAACGTGAAACCTGAGATTTGATTTGTTTTTTGATATGATGCTTTGTTGTTGCCAGATATCTTCATTCTACCGTCCGTTTCATAAAAGTGTAATGGTAAAAATAAATAGTATATAGACTTACAAATTATAATAAAGTTATAGATTTAAGACAAGCGGAAAAAACTAAATAATATCAATCACATGGGAGGTAGTGGTACTATCTGGATTCATGGAGGTTGCTGTTCTACTCCATATAGATTCTCATTTGACAGTCCGGTTACTATTGTGAGCCTTGATTTCAGCTCCGGATCTTCATCATTAATTTCAGACAAAGGAGACACAATATCTCTTTCAACTAATGGCACAATACCATTAGGATGGGACAATATAAGCTACTTTGACTGGCATGGTGGAAGCGGAACAATTGACAATTTAGTCATAAGCGCTTGCGCTCCATCAAATAATGCACCAGAGGCAGTATGTAAACCTGCTACAGTGTACTTAAATCCAAGTACAGTTTCAATAACTGGTGCAGATGTTGATGGTGGATCTACTGATCCTGATGGTGATACTTTAGCACTGAGTGTAAGCCCTAGTAGCTTTAATTGTAACAACACTGGTCCTAACTTAGTTACACTGACAGTGTCTGATGGTGAAGACAGTGATTCGTGTACAACTACCGTGACTGTGATAGATAATATTTCACCTGTGCTTTCCGGTGTTCCTGCTGATGTAACAGTTGAATGCGACAGCGTACCTGCTCCGGCAAGTCCGACTGCTTCTGACAACTGTGACGGCGCTCCGGAAATTACCTTCAGTGAAACTAGAACTGATGGTAATTGCCCAGGTAATTACACACTTACAAGAAAATGGACAGCAAAAGACGATACTGGTAACAGCAGTAATCAGTCTCAGGTAATCACAGTTCAGGACACTACAGCACCTGTACTTTCCGGTGTTCCTGCTGATGTAACAGTTGAGTGTGACAGCGTACCTGCTCCGGCAAGTCCGACTGCTTCTGACAACTGTGACACAGCACCTGAAATTGCTTTC
>CAYFOK010000019.1:5083-63339 GCA_964344685.1 uncultured Candidatus Scalindua sp.
GGACATGGACTGCTACTGATGCATGCAGTAATGCAAGCAGTGAAACTCAGGTAGTTACGGTTCAGGATACCACTGCACCTGTACTTTCCGGTGTTCCTGCTGATGTAACAGTTGAATGCGACAGTGTACCTGATCCGGCAAGTCCGACTGCTTCTGACAACTGTGACACAGCACCTGAAATTGCTTTCAGTGAAACAAGAACTGATGGTGATTGTCCAAGTAATTACACGCTTACCAGGACATGGACTGCTACTGATGCATGCAGTAATGCAAGCAGTGAAACTCAGGTAGTCACAGTTCAGGACACTACTAAACCGGTTGTTACGGCAACTCTGGTACCTGTGAAACTGAAGAAGAGACATGGCTGCTTCCGTGTTGAATTCTCAGCTACAGACAACTGTGATGATGAGGTTAGTCTGTCTGCAGAGTTGAACGGTCATCCTGTAACTGATGGTGAGCTGGTAAGACTGTACCATAGGAAAATAGGTATACATGGCAGTGATGATGACAGCAGTGGTGGACGTCGTTGCAGAGTGAAAGTGAAAGGTGAAGGAAGCAGTGATGATGACAGTGGCAGTGATGATGATAGCAGTGCTGATTGCGGTGACGTGAAGTTTATGTGCAATGTCTTTACCTTGACTGTAACAGCTACTGACGATTGCGGTAATGTTGGTACTGGTACAGCGGAGCATGTCTTCCCTGATGATGGCAGCAGTGATGATGATAAAGGACATGGTAATGATGAAGATGGTTCTGACGATGACAATCCTGGAAAAGGTTGGAGGAGGAAATAGCCTTTCCGCAACATGGATTGTTACGTAAGTCGTAGCCTTAGTTTTTCAATAGAGAGCAGATGGGCCTTATGCCTGTCTGCTCTCTTTTTTTTTGATTTGAGCAAATACTAATATCTCGACAAGATGTTTAGAACACAAAATAGATTATAGAAGGCATTTCTAAATCAAATATATAGTTGTTTATGAATAAATGTTGAATATAATGAAGACTCGTACAGTGAAATACTTTAGACGGCGCTATTTCACCATATTTGAACTACTTTTTAAGGAGGTTAGGAGATGTGGAGTAAATTTGTAAAGATTATTATTCTTGCAGTTCTAACATTATCAATGGGAGTTTTTTATTCTACCACTATGACTAATGTTGCTTCAGCAAATGGGCACCATGATGAGGACGAAAGTAGTGAAGGCAGCAGCGAGGGAAGCAGTGAAGGAAGCAGTGAAGACGGCAGAGGTCACGGTAAAAAGGGACATAAGCATGGAAGTCATGATGAGGGCAAAAGTGCTCACGGTAAGAAGGAACATAAGCATGGCAGCCATGATGACCATAGCGGACATGGTCATGACAAGCACTGATAACAGTAATTTTATGTCAGCATGAGCGGCCTGACAAGCAGGCGGCTCCTGTTGATCTATTTTTATTCGATATAGTCTAATAATGGATCAAAAACAACCACTCGATTTTAGCCTTAAACCGGATGTAATCACAAGAAGGATATTCTGGAGTTTACTGGGATTTGAGCTCTTTATAGTATTTATGGATGTCTGTATTAACCACTATGAATGGTCTTCAGTAGGGGCTATAAGGAGGATGGTAAACATTACCCGGGAAGATAGCCTCTCTAACTGGTTTTCAAGCATTCAGGCCATTTCGGTTGGAGCTGTGATATGGATGACTGCCATTGCTGTCCGAAAACAGTTGCAGGGAGGCAATTATAATAGGAAGTTTTACTGTTGGGCGGGAATTGGATCGTTTTTTATCTACCTCGGCATTGATGATGCAATTAAATTTCATGAACGTATGGGAACCGCTTATCATGTCCTTCTTTTTGATGATGACAGCTCTGCCTCTAACGAGGGTGTGTTAGGCGCTCTCTATGATTTCTTTCCGAGTTATACATGGCAGATGGTTTTCGGCCCTTTCTTTATGGCTATCGGAATATTTATCATCTGGTTTTTATGGAAGTCACTTGAGCCACGCAGGCTCTGGAACTGGTTCCTGGTTGGCATAAGCCTGTATGCTGTTGCGATCGGACTTGATTTCGTGGAGGGACTTGATAGTTATCCATATGAAGGTATAGCCGCCTTTTTCGGTACGGAAGAGTACCGCATAGAACATCTGTCTAAAACCCTTGAAGAGTTTCTTGAGATGCTTGGCACTACAACTTTCCTGATTATCTTTTTGAAAAATCTATTTAATATTTCACGAGAGTGGAAATTTGATGTATCTGAATATGGGGTCACAAAGAAGCAATAAATAGTGTCTGTTCCGATATTTTCTTAAGCACTCACAATTTGTAAGATGCTTGAGTATTCACTTCATATATTTAAATAAATATGTGGAAAAGAAAAACAGAAGAGGATTATGAGAAAGACAAGAAACTACTCTTCTTAGGAGTGTCACTTGAGAACTATATATCCATTTTTATTGTTTCAGTTCTTTGTACTTCTGGTCTTTACTTTCACAACAAAGAGATACCATTTTTAATCACATGCTTTATATTTATTTTTGTTTTAGGTTATATTGGAACTAGATTTCGATTTGTTTCTTACAACAATGACATATGCAATACTTGTCATTCAGCTGTTTCCCGGTCTAAGGACAAACAATGTGAATGTGGAGGGAGATATGAGCCGTTAGATGATTGGAAATGGGTAGAAGATGAATCTGAATGGTCTGAACAAAAAGAAAGAGTAGACATGTAATCAAATTTCTTCTTTACTGCAAAACTCTGACCTTGATGCCTGAAAGGAAATTAAATGAATCCTATATACCATACTATTATTGGCCTGGCACTTGTTGGAATAAGTGTTTATTTAATGAAGAACGAAACGAATAAAGTCAAGAAAAGACATAGCAGAGTACTTCTTATTATTTCAATTGCTACATTAATTGGTGGGATTGGTAGGTTTTTGCTTCTTTTATAAGATTTATAAAACTAGTCTAAGAATACTACTAGGAATGCTAAAGGTATCATACCTTGATTAGTGATTATATGTTTTACAGTAAAATATAGTCTGATATCATTCCTGTCTGCCTATTGTCTTAATAGGTATCCACTCTACATCGCTAAATCAACTCTTTTAAACATCTCTTTCATAAATTAAGTAATTATGGTAAGTTGTCTCACTAAAAAAGTAAAGATCATGTTATTATCAAAATACATTAGACAATGAAAGATATTTCACTTCTTGACACAACAGGTATTGTTTTTATGAGCGCGTACCTGGTGTCACTTCTCCTGATAGGCGTTGTCGGTAGAATGGCACGTAAAGAAGATTCTCTGGCAGACTTTTATCTGAGTGGACGCGGTATGGGGCTTTTTGTACTTTTTCTTACCCTCTACGCAACTCAATATAGCGGCAATACGCTGATTGGTATGGCCGGGAAGTCATACCGGCAGGGATATGCATTTCTGGTAAGCGTTACATTTATGATGTCAGTCATCGGAGCATATCTGATATATGCTCCAAAACTTCACCGGCTTTCTAAAAAAAACAAGTTTATTACTATGGGTGATTATGTAGAGCACAGGTATGGATCTCCTGTATTGACTATATTTATTACTATAGTCTGCATAATAACTGTCGGGAGTTATATACTGACCAACCTGAAAGCTATTGGTTATATCGTTGAGGTTACAACAGGTGGCCGTATAACGTTTGTACAGGGAATAATTGCGTTATCTTTGATCATGGTCATTTATGAGACTCTTGGAGGTATGCGCAGTGTTGCCTGGACTGACGCAATCCAGGGCATATTACTCATAGGAGGATGTATTTTTATTTTCTGTGGTATTGAGTATCAATACGGTGGAATATCCGCAGTTGCAGATAAGCTTGTCTCGTCAGGTTCAGAGATGTGGCACCCACCTGATTTTGCACAAAAGCGATTATGGCTCAGTACTATAATCATAATTTTCTTTGGAATTTCAATTTATCCCCAGGCTATTCAGCGCATATATGCCGCTAAAGATTCAAAGACGTTAAAGCGATCTTTTCAGATAATGATTTTTATGCCGATAGTAACAACTTTTTTTCTGGTGATAGTGGGTATGGTCGGAATGAACAGGTTTCCGGGACTTGATAAGCATGGCAGTGAGGAGATTACGATGCTGCTTCTGAACGACATGGCTATGCATATTCCCGGGGTAAAATATTTTATAATACTCTTTCTTTCTGCTGCCGTTGCAGCCATTATGTCTACAGTGGATTCAGCGCTCCTGGCTATTTCTTCACTTTTCACACAGGACATATACAGACGTATAAGGCCTGCTGCATCACAATCTCACCTTACCATTGTCGGCAAGATATTTTCATGGGGGATAATGGCGTTTATGGCATACTTTGCCATCAACCTCCCGCAGACAATATGGAGATTGACTGAGATGAAGCTCGAGGTACTCTGTCAGGTAGCACCTGCCATTTTCCTGGGTTTGCATATAAAATCGCTTAATGCTAGAACAATTTTGACAGGTTTCTCAATAGGTATCGCTGTAACACTGTTTATAATGTTCTCTAAAAATATGGGAATACCAATCATTCCAAAACCATGGGGAATACATGCCGGTGTGTGGGGCCTTGCGGCTAATTTTACAACGATTGGTATTTATTCCATTAATAAAAGATCATCTATGGTGTGTTGATGAGCAGAAACAGAAAATTAATTATTCACCGCTCCCCGTACAAAAGATGCCTAGGATAAGAAAACGCGAAGGGCGCAAAGAACAGAAAAAAATTAAGCCACGGATTTTCACGGATAAGCACAGATAAAAAATTAAAAAAATAAAGAATACAAATAAAGATATAATTCATCTCAGGAAAGCAAGAAATACAGGAAAAGAAATACTATTTAAAGAAATCTTTAAATAAATACAGTTTTGAGGTAAAATATTTTTTTTCAAATCGTTTAAGTCAGGTAAATATTGATGACGAAGTTCAGGTTATGTTGCATTTCGGCATTGCTTCTTATCGGATCGGTTCCATGGTTCTTTACGAAATTCAGAACAGCTAATCTTTTTGGATTTCCATCATGGGCCTTCTATAGTCTATGCATAACAATACTTTATGCAATAGTTACTGCCGTCTTTTTCCAACGTTATTGGTCACTGTTTGCCGGTGATGAAGATTAAAATATTGAAAAGTTCATCATAAAAAAACATATTCTCACACAAAGGCACTGAGGCACAAAGAAAAGCAAAAAAGCTGATGAACGAAAACGAAATTGGGAAAATAGTTGTAGATACAGCATTGAAACTACACAAGGAACTTGGGCCAGGTTTGCTTGAGCTTGTCTATGAAGTCTTAATGACTCATGAGCTTCAAGGCAGAGGTCTGACTCTAAGACGGCAGGTTCCTGTCCCAATTGAATACAAAGGAATCAAATTTGATGAAGGATTCAGGGCGGACATCATAGTTAACGATAAAGTAATTCTAGAGTTAAAATCTGTAGAAAAGGTGACAAAAGCACATAAGAAACAGGTTTTAACATATCTAAAGATGACAGATTGTAAACTTGGTTATTTGTTGAATTTCGGCGATGAATTGATGAAAGATGGAATATCCAGAATAATTAACGGTGACTTGGCGTAAAACCTCTTTGTGCCTTTGTGCCTCCGTGTGATTAAAGATTAATATTTTATTTTTTTTGTTATTATTTTACCGAACACTGCCTTAATTTTTTTCTCAATTTTATAATTCGTGCCTGCAAATTAAATGATAGATATATTCAAAAAACTACCCGGGACAAATTGTGGTGAATGCGGGGAAACCACGTGTATGGCGTTCGCATTGAAAGTACAAAGTGCACAACGTAAGATATCCGAATGTCCCTATGTTCAACACGAAGATGATGAAAAGCCAGATCAGGAATCTGTCGTAACAATGGAGAATAATTATAAGCGTGTAAGCAAAGAGCTGGAAGAAGAGGTAAAACATGTTGATCTCAAAGAGGCTGCTGATGCCATAGGAGGAAGTTACGAGAACAGGGACGGAAGGGGAGTGATAAGGCTTAAAATGATGAACAAAGAGTTTCAGGTCCGTAATGAAGGCCTGTTCGAGAACGATAACTATTGTGAGCACTCTTGGTCAAAAATTATTATTTATGATTATGTCCGCAGAAAAGGCAACGTGCCTTTAACCGGAAATTGGGTTTCCATGGGCCATTTTCCTGATGCGGCTTCACATTCAAAGGCATTTCAGAAAAACGCTGAAGAAAAGATAGCAGAAAAATTCAATAGTGATCTGAGTGGGCTGGTGTCCAGATGCAGTGAGTTGGAAGGCAGAGAGACCAGTGGTAAATTGAAGGCAGATTACGTCTGTGAATTTAATCTACTGCCTCGAGTGCCGATGTATTTATGCTTCTGGGAAGCTGATGATGAGTACTCTGCCAGCTGTAAGCTGTATGTAGACCGAAATGCTGATTCATATATTGATATAGAATATCTCGCCTATCTGCTTGAGTGGTTTGTCAAAATATTTGTGGAGTAACCAGGTCTATACCTCACTGGTGTAATCTCAGTAGTGAACAGCAAGCCAGACAGTCTCTTCATTCGGATTAGTCCATTCTACCCGGTGTTTCTGGTGTGCAGAAATGTTGACATAATCACCTGTTTTCATGCTGACTGTTTTTCCATCTTCAAACATCAGAACAGCATCTCCTTTAAGCACGAGCACCCATTCGTTCTTCTCCTGATCGTACCACTCGCCTTTGGCAGTAGCGTGTCCCCCGGAGACAATTCTCTCTATTTTGAATTGATCTGTCTGGAGAATAGTCTCAAAAATTTCGTCAGGAGCCTGTTTCTGTATGCCGGATAGTATATTCGCAATATCCATTTCCGTAGGGTCAATATTGAGCTAATTCTAATAAAATACTGTCCGGGCCCCATAAGTAAACCAGGCGCTTACCGGTCTTTGGATACGTATTAATTTCGCTCAGAAATTTAATTCCCTTATCTTTCATGCTGTGAACTACATCATCAATATTGTCTACCTCGAAAGCGATATGACGGAATCCAATCTGGTTTGCCCTGTTCATGTTCGGGTCTTTTTCGGAAGGTGGAGACGCATACTCAATTAATTCCAGGTTTGTTTCAGTACCGGGTAGTGACAATGTTACGTATCTGGCTTTGACATCAGGCAGGCCGACTATTGAAGATATCCACTCTCCAGACAACTCGGATTCATCTCCTACTTCAAAACCAAATTTAATAAAGAATGCTTTTGTCTCATCGAGGTTACTAACAACAATATTAACGTGATTAATTTTTTTCAACATTGTCCGTCAGTATGGATTATTCATTCAGTATGAGATTCCTGATCTAGAGCCGTTTTAATCTCTTTCCCCATAGAAAAAGCCTTTCCCAGTGTGCTGCCGATTCCATGATATGTGCGGACTTCCGGAGCAAAAAGGACAGGTAAGACCTTATTAATGTCAGGCAGCCCCTCCTCTCCAAGAATAGATTCATCCGCTTTTACATCTACTATCTCCCCAACAAAGAGAGTATGGGTACCTATTTTTGTATCATGTGTCAATTTACATTCCAGAATTAAGGGAAATTCTTTTATATATGGGGCATCAACCAGATCACTTTTTACCGGTGTCAGTCCTGTATCTGCAAATTTGTCTGTCTTGCTTCCTGTGGCAATTCCAAAATAATCTGCCTCTTTAGCATACTTTTCAGAAGGAATATTTACAGTAAATACTCTCTTCTCAATAATGTTATTATAGGAATAGGTGGCTTTTCTCAATGATACATTTACACTTGGCGGTTTAGAGCAGCAGATACCACCCCAGGCAACTGTCATTACATTAGGTTTACCTTCACTATCATATGTACCTACCACCCATACAGGTGTAGGAAATGCCAGGGTCTTTACTCCTAATGATTTCTTCATAAATATTTCTCCAAATCAGTATTGTTAATCTTAAGAACTCATTTTATGTTATAAAAAAGATTTTTCAGGAATTGCTGTAACTATTCGTTGTTGCCGGAGTATTGCTGATGTTCGTTGTATTTATATACCAGTTCAATACCGGCTTCTTCAAACAACTTTTCAGACTCTTCTCCCTGGTGATATTTCCTTTCACAGACAACTCTCTTAATACCACAATTGACAAGCAGCATCGCACACGTTCTGCACGGGGTCATTCTGGTATAGATAGTTGCACCTGATATTGATACACCGATCTTTGCTGCCTGGCAGATAGCGTTTTGTTCGGCGTGTACAGTCCGCATACAGTGTTCAGTGATGCTGCCGTCTTCGTGGGTTACCTTCTTCATATGATGTCCCACTTCATCACAATGCGGAAAGCCGGAGGGAGAACCGACATAACCTGATACTATGAACTGCCTGTCCTTTGCAATAACGCAGCCGCTTTTTCCCCGGTCACAGGTCGCCCTTTTGGAGATAGCATTAGCAACCTCCATAAAATAATCGTCCCATGATGGTCTTTCGTCAGAATTCTTTTGTTTAATGTGATCTGCCATTATGATACTATCAAGAATCTCTCTCCTGCAACAGTCACTAAATCAAATCCGGCATGACTAATTCAAGTCAATTTGATGGACAGCAATTACATTCTCCAGCTGCATCAACTCTTCAAGTATTGCATCATTGACCGGTTGGTCAATGTTAATAAAAGAGACAGCTTCCTGCAGGCATGATTCGCCAGATTCAGGCTGAAAAGTTTTGTCAAGAGTCAATTGCATTCGAGAAACATTAATTTTATGATTACCAAGGATAGAAGTGGCCTTTCCAATTACTCCGGGTCTGTCGTAGTTGTGCAGAGCCAGAATATAGCCATCCGGTATGACTTCGAGGTAAAAATCGTTAAAACGTACAAATCTGTAATTTTTCTTTCCAAAAACCGTACCTGCAATCAAGTTAGTCTTATTTTCATCAGATACCGAAAGCATAATCTGGTTCGCAAAATCCTGCACGTGATGTACTACATTCTCTTCCACTACAATACCTCTTGACTCGGCCATACTGAGTGCATTTACAAAATTGACAGAACCATCAGAGATAGTATTCAGAAAACCGTGTACCAGGCCTGAAGTCAATGCCTTAGTGTCGTATTCGGTTACAGCACCTGAGTAGCTGATAGTCAATTTTTTGATCTCAGAATGATTATCGCGGTGTATCTGCCCCTGAAAAGATCCCAATTTATCACAAAGTTTCAGATATGGGCTAAGCACTTTAACCATTTCTGAACTTATTGACGGGCAATTTACTCCGTTACGTATTTCACCTGTCAGTAGATAGTCCCGAATCTGCTCGGCAACCTGAACCGCAACGTTTACCTGTGCCTCTGCAGTAGACGCACCTAAATGCGGTGTACAGATAACCCTATCATGTTGTAATAGCGGATTATCCTTTGGAGGAGGTTCCTCTTCGAAAACGTCAACTGCAGCCCCGGCAATTTTTCCGGAATTTAACCCTTCTATGAGATCAGATTCATTAACAATTCCACCACGTGCACAATTGAGAATACGAACCCCGTCTTTCATTGTCTCAATAGATTTCTTGTTGATCAGGTTGCGTGTAGAATCATTTAATGGAACGTGCATAGTGATATAATCAGAACGCTCAAAAAGTTTTTCTTTGGTTACCAGTTCAACTCCATCTTTTGCAGCAACCTCTGCCGTCAAGAAAGGATCAAATACAATTACCCTCATTTTAAGACCCTGTGCTCGATCTGCAACTATCTTACCTATGTTACCATACCCAAAGACCCCCAGTATCTTTCCCGTAACTTCTATCCCTGTAAATTTAGACTTTTCCCACGCTCCCTGATGCATGCTTTTATCAGCCTGAGGAATATGACGGGAGAGAGCCATGAGCATGGCAATGGCGTGTTCAGCGGTTGTAGTGGCATTACCGCTGGGTGTGTTAACAACAATAACACCACGCTCCGTAGCTGTATTGCAGTCAATGTTATCTACTCCAATACCTGCTCTTCCAATAATCTTTAATTTATTTACTGCCGCAAAAACATCTTTAGTAACTTTAGTTGAAGAACGAATAATGAGTGCATCAGTATCCTGAAGTTCTGTAATCAAATCTTCCGGACTCAGATTTGTTTTATAAACAACCTGAATCCCATCAGATTCATTGAGCACATCAATGCCGTTCTGAGACATTTTATCTGAAACAAGGACTTTCAAGCTTCACCCCTTCTAATATAATAATTTTTAGTGTTGTAAAATGATAAAAGTGTATAAAAACTTCATACGATTTATTTGCCCCAGGTCCTTTCCAGATATCTTTTTCTTCCGGACCCGGAATTGTATCTCTCATATCTAACCGGGCATTTTTCGTAATACTTTTGGTGATACTCTTCTGCTTTATAAAAAATTGTAGCCGGTACAATTTCAGTAACTATTGGTTTGTCATGTATACCGCTCTTTCCCATTTCCTCTTTTGATGATTCGGCTGTCTGTTTCTGCTGTTCATCGTGGTAAAAAATGGCTGTTCTGTACTGTGATCCTACATCAGCAAACTGCCTGTTTGATGTCGTGGGATCGATATTTTTCCAGAAAACATCAAGTAATTCTGAAAAAGTGATCTTTGCAGGATCAAATTGTATTTGAATAGCTTCTGTATGACCTGTTTGACCAGAACACACATCTTCATATGTAGGGTTTTCCTTATTTCCTCCGGTATATCCGACGGTAGTAGAAACTACACCATTCAGCTTATCAAAAGGGTGCTGCATGCACCAGAAACAACCACCTGCAAATGTAGCAATCTCACTGGTACTTCTATCCATATTTATATATTTAGCGACAAATTATCTAATTTCAGGCACTGCAGCCTTTTCTATTATTGAACTCAGTACAATTTAAATAAACTAAAAAAATACCATATCCTGAATGTTATTGCAAACAAAAGTATTATCCTTTTCTTATTAAGGCCTTAACATAAACCATTATGTATATTGATATTATAAACTACTGATTATATCCTTGAAAAAAGGGCTTTTTATCTTTAATATCTGGCTCGTTAGCGGCATCGCCATGGATAGTCTTTTGCTGCATTGTTACTAAACTGATTATAAGCGCTTTTATAATTATTTAATGACAGTTTGTTATGGAGGGGCTTTCTGTCTACTTATGGAATAAATGGATCGAAAAAAAATACTTTTAGGTATAAAAATATTTGTTGCTATCTCACTTGCTTCTCAACTGGGGATATTTTTCCATTCTTCGTATAAGAGCGGCGGTATATCCTTTAATATCCCTTTCAAAAGCTTAAATTTTTTCATGCTTGCTGTCGCCTTCTTACTGTCATGGTTTGAGGGTGTGATCACCGGTATACGTATTTATTTCCTTATGCGCGTAATCAACCCGCGTATTACACTTCTCACATCAATCAAGGCAGCTTACGCTAACATTTTTATGGGTGCGATAACTCCATCACAAACCGGTGGAGGCGTTGCACAGATCTATTTTATCTCCAGAGACAAAATACCCTATTCAGAGTCATCAGCCGGTTCTATCTTATGTTTTGTCTCTACTCTGTTTTTCCTTATTTCCGCTCTCATCTCAACAGCCATGTTTAATTCTCCGACAATGGGTTATTCCCTGCAAGTGATGATTAAGAGCGCCTCAGTTGCTGTAGGTATCATGGCTTTGATTTTTATTGTCTGTATGCTCTTTACACACATGATTAATGATTTAAAATTTTCTCTGTTCACACACTTTAAAGACAAGGGAATAATCAAGGATAAACATGGAAAAATAGAGCGTTTTCTCAAAAATTTCGCAGAAGGACTGGTAAATTGCAGGGAATCTATATTATTAATGGCTGAACGCGGCAAAATGGCCTTAGTTGTGGGATACATATTCACATGTCTTTTCTTTGCAGTTCGCCTGATTATTCCATATTTTATTATCCTCGGGCTAGGAGGCAGTGTAAATGTGTTGGATGTAATGTATATTCAGCTGTTTATTATCCTGGTCAGTTATTTCAGTCCTACTCCTGGAGCTTCCGGAATAGCTGAGGTAAGCTCCCTGTTATTGATGGGAACCCTCGTTGCATCACCGGTAGCCGGCATCTATACATTTTTATGGAGGCTGTGTACACTTTATGTTAATACTACTATCGGCGGGATACTGCTCTATCGAGAACTGCAGACATCTGATTAGACTTATGAAGCCAGATATGAATTACAAAATCAGATCTAACATCCCCATCAACTGAAATTCCACTTTGCCATCTCGTAAATATCCTTCAGGCTTTTTCCTGACTCCAGCACTACAGTTGGTTCAAATCCGCAATGCACCATGCAGTGCCGGCAGCGGGGATCTTTGTCAGTTCCGTAACGATCCCAATCAGTATTATCCATCAGCTCTTTAAAAGTCTTATAATATGCATCGGTGATCAGATAACAGGGGCCTTTCCACCCAAGGTAGTTTCTCGTTGGGTTGCCCCATGGCGTACACTTCAGGTCCCTTACTCCCATAAGAAATTCCATATACATGGGAGTGTTCATTGTCTTATATTTTTTTGACAGATCATTGATAATACTGAATTTTCTGTGAAACTCTTCCTTCTGAATGAAAACATCATTAGAATTGTCTTCAAAGCTGAATCCGGGCGAGACAAGAAGTCCATCAATCCCGATTTCTGTAAGGTATGCAAATAGCTCTTCTATCTCTTTTGGATCTGTATCCTTGAAAATTGTTGTGTTAGTACAAACAGTAAAACCCGACTGCTTGGCCTTCCTGATGGAATCTATTGCTTTCTTGAATATACCTTTTGCTCCGACGATCCTGTCGTGAGTCTCAGCCATTCCGTCCAGATGTACGTTTATATTTAAGTAAGGGCTTGGTGTAAACTTACTTAAAGAGTCACCTAGGGTAATTCCATTTGTACAGAGGTAAATATGCCGCTTTCTGGCAATTAATCCGTTTATTATCTTGTCAAGATCCGGATGAAGAAACGGCTCTCCTCCGGTAACTGATACTACGGGTGCCCCGCACTCTTCAACGGCATGCATGCATTCACTCACACTCATTTTTCTATCCATAGTCTCCTTAAATTCCTGGATTCTGCCGCAACCTTCGCATGTTAGATTACAGTTGTGTGTAATCTCCAGCATAAGTACAAGAGGAAATCGCTTAACAAAAGATATTTTGTTTTTTAATAGATATTTGCTAATAGAATATGTCTGTTTAAGTGAACTTCTCATTAATTAATACCTCTTATAGCCGTCATATATTGATTTTTTGTTTTCAGAGCAGATATTTATTTGTATCATGATCACGGCAGAATGAACCTGTAGGCCTAAATAACAGTAAATTGTCACTATTCATAACAGTCTCTACGAAAGAATATATAATAAATAAATTGACATAAATGTCATGATTTGATAGGGTTACGGATTTGCATAATTTTGCCATGCGAGCGTCAGGATTTGGATAGATGTACTGACTCTTTGCGGCTGGGAAAATTAAACAGGTTGTTCAAGTATTATATATTTGATAATTAATGTCAAGAGCAAAAGATGATAGCTGTTTTGTGTGCGATACGACAGGAAATAAGTCCCTTAGCAGCCTGTATGGATGTATCAAAGAAGTTTGATAAAGGTGAGATACTGTTCTATCAGGGTGATATGAATGGACGTCCTATAACACTCGTACAAGGAGGTATTGGCAGAGAAAATGCTAAAAATGCTGCACGTTGCTTATTAGATTCTACAAAAGTAGATTTACTGATATCAGCGGGCGTTGCAGGTGGTATAAGACAAGGACTTAACGTTGGTGATCTTCTTGTGGCAGAACGTGTCGGTTATACCGGCCAGAACGATTTTGAGTCTGAAGAATTGCAGCTGAAATCTAATTATGTCTGCAAAGAAGAAATTGTTAAAATAGCAAAACAATTTATTACCAGTGATCTTGATGCGAAGATACATTTTGGTAATCTGTTAACTGTTGACAAGGTCATAGACGCATCAAGTACAAAGAGAAAAATTGGTGAGCAGAACTCTTTTCTGGCTGTTGAGATGGAGAGTGCTGCTGTTGCGGAAGTGGCAAATGAGAAGGGGGTCGGGTTTTCGGCAATACGTTCAATATCAGATGATATTGATGATAACCTTCACCTTGATTATGACAATGTAATTTCGGAAGAGGGCAAGGTTAAGGTTACGAGTGTTGCATTGAGTGTTTTGAAGAACCCGCAAAAACTGGCACAATTAAGTCGCCTTAACAGGCAGACAAAGGCTGCAGCTAAAAGCCTGGCACTTTTTTTATCGAAATTGATTCCATTAATATGAATGAATATTACAAATAACATTAATTAACTGTCGGGAGGACGGTATGTCAAATAAGAAAATAGGGATAGTAATGGGTAGTGATTCTGATTTGAGTACTATGCAGGAGACTCTTAATGTTCTTGATGAATTTGGAGTAAAATATGATGTAGATGTGATTTCATGTCACAGGACTCCTCAACGTGCGCATAAATATGCGATGTCGGCGGAGAAGAAGGGTTACAAAGTGATTATTGGAGGTGCAGGCGGTTCTGCACATCTTGCGGGTGTAATAGCTTCAATGGCTCCCATACCTGTTATAGGCGTGCCGATGCTTACGCCTGATCTCGGCGGGCTGGATTCACTCTACTCTATTGTACAGATGCCGGGTGGTGTCCCTGTTGCTGCAGTCGGGATAGGAAAAGCCGGTGCAAAAAACGCGGCCATCCTGGCAATTCAGATTTTAAGCACTGCAGACAAGACGCTAAGAAAGAAAATAATTGATTTTAAGCAGAAACAGGCTGAAAAGGTTATCCAGAAGGATAAAAACGTTAAAAAATTACTGAAAAAACCAAAAAAATAAATTATTTACTGTTAACGAATAATAAAGGGAGGTTTTAGGTGCCGGTACCAACTATAGAATGGATAGGCGGAGTAGACGGAAAGATTAAGATCATTGACCAGACACTCTTGCCGAATGAATTAAAGTATGTCTACTGTGAAGATAGAGACAGTATTTATCATGCAATAAAAACATTGATGGTCAGAGGCGCCCCCGCTATCGGAATAGCCGGTGCAATGGGAACTGTAGTAGGTATTAAGGACAGTCAGGCAGATGACTATGACTCTTTCTCCAGGGAGCTGAAGGAGGTTACTTCATACCTTGGATCTTCCAGGCCTACCGCCGTAAATCTATTCTGGGGGTTAAAGCGCATGGAAGATACTGCACAGAAGAATAGCCGGAAACCGGTATCAGAGATTAAAGAAATACTTCTTAATGAGGCAAAGAATATTCTCGAAGAAGATAAGGAGATTTGCCGTAAAATCGGTGAAAATGGTGAAGCTTTACTGGAAGAGGGGAGTTGCATTATAACCCACTGCAATGCAGGAGGATTGGCTACAGGTGATTTCGGCACCGCTCTGGCCGTTATGTTTGCAGCTGCGGATAAAGGCAAAAAAATCAGCGTGTATGCGGATGAAACTCGTCCATTACTGCAAGGGTCAAGACTGACCGCCTGGGAACTGAAGAATGCAGGAATTGATGTAACCTTGATTTGCGACAACATGGCAGCGCATACTATGAAAAGTAAAAAGATTGACTGTGTGATTGTAGGTGCTGACAGGATTGCAGCAAATGGTGATGCGGCAAACAAAATAGGTACATACGCTCTTTCTATAGTTGCAAAGGAACACGGTGTTCCATTTTATGTTGCAGCACCGGCTTCAACATTTGATCTAAGTATAGCTTCCGGTATAGATATTCCAATAGAAGAGAGGCAATCGGAAGAGGTTACCACTATAGGCGGCCATAAGATTGCTCCTGACAGCATTAAAGTTTTTAATCCGGCATTTGATGTTACACCGGCATCAAATATTGAAGCTATTATTACGGAACGGGGAGTAATTAAAAATCCGGACACTGAAAAAGTGAAAAATGTTATTGGGAATAATTCATAAGGGGGGAGAGTTATGACTAAAATCAGGTATTTGATCTGCATGGTTACTATCACATGTGTAACAGCATTAATTTCGTCAGGCTGTGAGGTCCAGAGATATACAACAAAGTTCCAGGCAACTCCTTTGGAAAGTGTAAATGAAGACCTTTCAATTGACCCTCAAAAGCTTACCGGTGAACTGGATGAGCAGATGAGGATTGAAGATGAGAAGAGAAGACAGGCGCTGCTGGACAAGGCAAAGGAAGAAGCGGAGAAAGGTAAAAAACCTTCCACTCAAAAAAGTGAATAGACGGTTCAGGTAGATATGATTTTGATTTATATCTGAACACTCCTGAATGGTGTATAAGTCCGATACATTCATGTTGCAAGCCTCAACCCCTGACTCTTGGCATATTCATAAACTGTACTGAATTCCTGCCCTGTCACCGGTCTGTCTATTTCTGGAAAATTGTGTGCTTTAAATGTAGGCCTGTACTGTTCCATAACATTTACAAATGTATTTCCTGAAACTTCATCTGCAAGGAAATCAATAATTTTCTTACTACTAGCAATATCGTCCGGCATTACAAGGTGACGTACCAGAAGCCCTCGAGTCGCAACACCGTCCGCAATCTCAAGGTCTCCAACCTGCCTGTGCATTTCCAGTAAAGCCGTTTTCATAACTTCAGGATAGTCGTCTGCGAAGGAATATTTACCGGAATAGTCTGCGTTTAAATACTTGGCATCAGGCATGTAAATATCAACAGTTCCTTCCAGAAGCCGTAGTGATTCAATAGATTCATATCCGCCGCAGTTATAAACCACAGGTATTAGTAGCCCCTTTTTCCTTGCCAGAAAAACAGACTCAATAATATGAGGTGCCACATGTGTTGGAGTGACAAAATTAATAGTTACACATCCTCTTCTCTGCAACTGCAGCATCATATTTACTATATCGTTTATATCAACCTCGTTACCGTGCCGAAGCTGACTGATATCGTAGTTCTGACAGAACACACAGCCAAGGTTACATCCTGCAAAGAATATTGTCCCTGAACCACTGCTGCCGACCAGTACAGATTCTTCTCCATAGTGTGGCCCTGCCGAAGAGACAACAGCCTTTGCTCCGATACCGCAGAATCCTCTCTCATCCTTTAAACGATTAATCTTACAGACCCTGGGGCACAATTCACATGATTCTAATAACTGGTAAGCAGAACAAATAGTCTGTTCTGTTACTACCTTTCCGTATTCAGTTGCCATAATAATCAATTTTAAGCTTATAATAATATATGTCAATATATCGATGATTGCTATTACTCCTGATTCTTGACACCCTTGACTATTTCTGCCATAATCTGAGGCATGATAAAAGAGATGACTGGAAAAATAGCGGAAGGTGAAGATCTCTCCTTTGAAGAGAGTAAAACGGTAATGAAAGAGATAATGGAAGGCATGGCAACAGAAGTACAGATCGCCTCATTTATTACTGCATTGCGAATGAAAGGAGAAACGGTAGATGAGATTGCCGGTTGTGTTACCGTTATGAGGGAAAAGGCAACTCATATTGATGTAGGCGATAGCCTGGTGGTAGATACATGCGGTACCGGAGGTGATGCTAAAAGCACGTTTAACATATCGACATGCGCTGCATTTGTTGTTGCTGGTACGGGGCTGAAGGTCGCAAAACATGGTAATAAAGCATCGTCCAGCAATTGCGGCAGTGCTGATGTGCTTAAGCTATTGGGCGTTAACATCGATGCAGACAAAAAGGTTGTAGAAGAGTGCATCCAGAAAGCGAATATAGGTTTTCTTATGGCGCCGCTTTTACACAGTTCTATGAAACATGCCGTGCGCCCGAGACGTGAAATTGGTATCAAGACTATATTTAATATCCTGGGGCCATTAACTAACCCTGCAAGGGCAACAAGACAGGTCATCGGAGTATACGATGCAAAGCTGACCGATATTGTGGCAAAGGTACTGAAAAAACTAAATGCTGAGCATGCATTTGTGGTATATGGCTATGACGGTATGGATGAGATTACTACAACAGATAAAACAAAGGTGTGCGAACTGAAGAGTGGAGAGATTAAGAGCTATTTTATAACTCACGACAGTTTCGGTATACCAAAGGCAAAGATGAAGGATTTCATAGTAAATTCACCTGAGGAAAGTGCAATTGCAATCAATGCTGTATTGGATGGAGAAGCAGGTCCAAAACGGGATATTGTTCTATTAAACGCATCTGCTGCAATTGTTGCAGGAGGATGTGCAGTAAGCTTGAATGAAGGAATACATCTCGCAGCAGATTCTATTGATTCAGGGAAAGCCAAAGCATCCCTGGAAGAATTGATTAAAATGACACAGTAAATCTGAGAGATACCCAATCTAAATTGATTTTATGTTGGCCTTAACGTTATCCAGGAGACTTTACTTGTCCAACAAACAGTCTGGCGGGAGAGAGTAAGGACATTTTCCTCACTTTCGTGAGGATTCCAAATACTGGATTCCCTGCGTCTAAATACTGGATTCCCTACGAAAGTAGGGTAATAAATTATCCATTTCTAAATGATTCCAATATTTAATTCCTGACCACTTGCGAAAAATCCTTAACGCTTCTGCCCATTAAAGCATGGACATATTCCTCACCCTCGTAAGGATTCCAGTTCGTGTATCCAAGCTAGAATTATATTCTGTTCAACAGCTTCTCCAATCGGCATACTCATCAAGCGAAACTCTCAAGCCGCTCTTAAGTAGTGAGTATTTTCCAAAATCATCCATAGTGCTGAGATCCTGAAGGTTGAAAACCGGTCCGTCCTTGCAAACCATCTGGCCGTTACATACACACTGGCCGCAGACACCAATTCCGCACTTCATGTATCTTTCCAGTGACGCCTCGAACGGTATATTGTGCTTCTTACAGAACTCGTAAACTTTAAACATCATAATCTCGGGGCCGCATGTATAGATAATATCGTATCTGTGTTTGTTGTGCAGATCTTCCAGAGCGTCTGTCGGGTAGCCCTTAATACCCTCACTTCCATCATCTGTAAAGATAGTAATATCTTTGTAACGGTTTTTAAAGAACAGCGAGGTGCTTGTTGCCGCTCCCATAAGAATTGTGGGATTATTGTTCTGCAGCCTCTCAATGAGAACTGTTACGGAAGCCATTCCGCATCCGCCTCCTATGACACAGACACTTCCTTTTCCATCCGCTATAGTATCAGGGAAACTGTAACCATGACCAAACGGCCCTCTGATACCAAGCTGCTCTCCCGGTTCCATCTTATGCAGGAGCTGAGTATATTTACCCCTTTCAAGTACAGTGATCCCGAAGAAATCATCACCCAGATATGAAACAGCAAACGGCTTTTCGTCAATACCGGGAAGCCAGACCATAATAAATTGTCCGGGAGCATAATCAATCCTGTGCCTGAACATAAAGGACTTTGTCCCGTCAGACTCATCAATGATCTTATCAATCTTCATCATTACAGGTTGATCAAAAGTAGAAAATTCACTCATGGGCAATTCCAATCATCTCTTGTATGGTGTTATAACTGTTATCAGACATCCATGCTTCCATTTCCCTGCATATTTTGCTGAATACGTCTATACCCCTGTCGTAAATAGCGGTACCAACCCCGATAGCAGTTGCACCGGCCATAATCATCTCGATGGCGTGGCGCCCTGTAGATATCCCACCAGTGCCGATTATAGGGATTTTTACGGCTTCATATATATCATATACACATCGTGTTGCAACAGGCCTGAGGGCCTGGCCGGAAACTCCTCCTACCTTAAATGAAAGTACCGGTTTACGAGCCTCTATGTTAATTATCATACCCGGGCCAAGTGTATTTACGGCTGTTATGGCATCAGCACCGGCTGACTCGGCAGCTTTAGCTAAGTTTCCTAATTCAGGGATGTTAGGTGATAATTTGACAAATATAGGGAGCGTACTGGCCTTTCTGACAGCAGAAACGATCTTTTCTGTACTTTCAGGCGTTCCCTGGCCTGCCAGAAGGCCAAAACCGGGCGTATGAGGGCACGAAAGCGGTAATTCTAAAGCAGAAAAGTCATTTTCTGACAGTTTATCCACAACACGTACAAAATCTTCAGGTTCTGTACCTATTATACTGGCAAAGACAGGTATCGGCACTTCATTCAAATTTGAAAATTCCCTGGCCGTCTCTTCTGCACCTGGATTTGAATACCCGACAGCATTGAGCATTCCCCCTTCAAAAGGGATAACAGTAGGGTTCTTATGCCCCTCTCTCTCTTCAAAACTGACCGATTTGATAGTGGCGGCACCTGCACCATTGTCTGCCACCCGCTTGAGAAGAGATTTTGATGTGCCCAGAAAACCTGATGGCAGTACAGTCGGGTTAGACATCTTTATCCCGCACAGATCAGTATGAAGGTTCGGTGTCGTCATTTTTGAAACATGATTTACAATAGTAAGTTATAAGTCGATGAAAACTCTGTGAGAAATTTCACGGAGTATACCAAAAGGATTGAATTAGTTGAAGGTATATTTTCAATCTTCTTATATGTTGACATTCAATGGTAAATATGTATTTATAAACATTAACAAAACTGAAGAGGATTATGCTATAGTAAAAGAAATGTCTGAATTGGGATAACTTATTATGATTACGTTTCTCGGGTATCTACTACTTATTTTCGTTATATCGGCTATTGGAGGCCTGTTCCCTCTGGTGAGGAGTTGGTCCAAGAACAACATCAGACTGATAGTCAGCTTTGGTGTGGGAGTTCTTTTTGGAAGCTGTTTTTTCTACATGTTGCCGGAAATATCAGAACCTCTCGGCAGCAGTGTAGGCATACCGATATTAATCGGCTTTTTTATTATTTATATACTCGAAAAATTTGTAATGGTGCACTCCTGTGAGGAGGATGTCTGTGACGTTCACACAATAGGGCTCTCAGCATTTTTAGGTATATCATTTCATAGTCTGATAGAAGGTATGTCAATGGGTGCCGGGTTTCTAACGAAAGGCATTGGCATAATAATATTTCTGGCTATCATTGTTCACAAATTTCCTTCCGCACTATCTCTTACCGGTATTCTTATGCATGGTGGATATAAAAAAGCAAAGATCATAAAACTGGTTTTAATCTTTGCATTGACGACACCTATCGGAGCACTCATCTCTTTTTTTATTTTAAAGAATCTGCATGAGCATGTCCTTGCCTGGGCATTAGGTATATCTGCAGGAACTTTTTTATATATTGCCAGCAGTGACCTTCTGCCTTTCGTTCACCAGCAGAATCCCAGAAAATTCTATAATCTCTATAGCCTGGCACTTGGCCTCACATTAATGTGGATAGGGAGATATTTCCTTTAGTACATCTACACTGTATGGAACTGATTAAACTGTTTTTTTACGGAATCTGGGAGATATTTCAGCTATTAGCACCATTTATGCTGATTGGACTGCTCATAGCAGGCATACTCCATATATTAATTTCACGACGTACGATCCAGCGCCTTATGGGAGGGAAAGGAATGTCAGGTGTCATTAAATCTGCGGCGTTCGGGATCCCTCTTCCGATCTGCAGCTGCGGTATAGTTCCTATCTCTATTGAACTGCACCGTAAGGGAGCCAGCAGACCGTCCATAATGTCGTTCCTGATCACTACTCCTGAATCAGGATCTGATTCGATTCTGATTACATGGGGGCTGTTAGGGCCGTTTATGGCAATTGCCCGCCCAATAGCAAGCTTCCTTTCCGCCCTGTTAGCAGGTGCATTTGCTATAGGCCTGCTCAAAGATAGTAATGAAAGTGATACCGGGATAAATTTCGATACAGGATGCCGTGACAATTGTCAGGATGACCCGGAACGTGATAAATCAGACTATGAAGAAGAGTATGTGGGACTAAAGGGGTTCTGGACAGCAATACAATTATTTATAAGACGTTTGAGCGGTACAAAAGAGAGTTCAGTACAGGGCTACATTCAACTATCCGAAATTTTTAAACGGATATGGAATTACGCCTTTAAAAAGATGGCAGATGAAATTGTCTTTTCCCTCTTAGTTGGACTGATACTGGCAGGTTTCATTATTATCGTTTTGCCGGATAATCTTGCAATGTATGGACTGGAAAGAGGCATATTACCCATGTTAATTATGCTGGCGGCAAGTGTTCCCATCTACATGTGTGCATCTGCCAGTACTCCTATAGCAGCGGCGCTTATTGTAAAAGGTATCAGCCCCGGAGCAGCAATGGTTTTTCTTTTAGCTGGCCCTGCTACAAATATTACAACTCTTGTCATGCTGACTAAACAATTCGGGGGCGGTTTTGTCAGGGTCTACCTGGCGTGCATTATTGCAGGTGCACTGATATCAGGTCTTCTCTTTGACTATCTGCTGGTTGTTTCAGGAACAGACATTGTACCGACATTGAGCATGGAAAATCACTCTATTATTGGCGCTTTTCAGTGGATCTCTGCGTTACTGCTTATTGCCCTTATGGTATGGCGTTTCTGGAATGGTGCCGTCAGGACAGGCCTGAGAGATCTGTCAGGCAATGCACTTGTGCTGTTTAGTAAAAACCGTGATTCCAGGAGCTAAGAAGATGGACAAAACAGACGCCTGGCTTTATGAACATTTTTAATTTTGAATGTAAGGATTTAAGGATATATGCGTGTTTTAGGAATAGATCCGGGCACAGTGATAACCGGCTTTGGAGCTGTAGATGATAAAAAGGGTAAGTTGTCTTCAGTGGGTTATGGCACTATCGAAGCAAGGCGAAATGATTCATTTCCGGACAGGCTTAAAACGATGTACGACGGATTAAATAAAACAATAGAAAAGTACAAACCTGATCAGATTGCATTGGAGAGTGCTTTTTATGGAAAGAGTGTAAAAGCGGCAATCAAGATCGGTGAAGCCAGGGGAGTTGCAATATTATGTGCATCACTGGCACAGATCCCACTGTTTGAGTACGCTCCAACTGAGGTGAAGAGGGCGGTCGTCGGTACAGGTAATGCCCAGAAGGTGCAAGTAAGTAAGATGGTAAAGATCATTTTATCTCTATCTAATGTACCTGAAAAACTTGATGCAACAGATGCATTGGCAATAGCTATATGCCATTGCCACAGAAACAAAACAGGCATTTAATAATCACTCTGAAATTCTACACACTACAGTCCATCCCACAACCTCTCACACCTGGATTCCTTACGAAAGTAAGGACATTAACAACCTGTAATCCTTCACTGCCTGCTGATAGGCAGAAATTCTTTATTCCTACACAATTTATAACCAGCAACACGCACCTCTGGATTCCTCACGAGAGTGAGGGTTGGTCAGTTGATACAAGATGTAAGAAGCATAAAGGAAGAGTCATTGGTCAGTCGTCATTAGTAACCCCTATAACAATTATGAATTAACAATGATCAATTAAGAATTAAGGAATATAAAAAAATAACACCTTGTTGATAATTACTAATTGATAATTGATCATTGAATATTATTTCTATTCAAAACTATGCGCTCTTTGCGCCTTCGCGGTGAACTAATTTCTTTGTTGCTAATTCTTAATTGTTAATTGATCATTCGTTCTGCCCGTGTAATTTCGTGTGAAATCCGTGGTAAGAGCCAATTAAACTTTAAGCATTGATTTGACATTTAGATTTATCTGGAATCTGTGATTATCCATGCGCCCGACCATGCCGTTTGCCTGACAGACAAGGCTGATCTGACGGGAACGGGAAGAATCCGTGGTTATAAATTATAAAATCTGCAATCTACAATTATCAATCTCCAATCCTTTACCCAGTACATCACATACCTGTTACATACCTATTCTTGCCATGTTGACTATTGTCAGATAGATCGTACTATTTTTATAAGAGAATTAATATTCTGAAAGAGAGAACCAGGATGGTTCTGGTGTGATAACAAAAGCACTTGAAATATTTAAACACATGGAGGTAATTATGATACGATTTATCCTGACTAGACGATTCAAAATAATTTTTTTCTTTACTGTCACATTAATAGCGGCCCAGCTATTTGTTATAGTCCAACCCGCACAGGCAACGGAGACAACGATTACCGATACGGTGACGGACACCCATCAAAGACTCGATGGAGACGATACACTTGTGATCGAGGAAGGAGGCGAGCTCAATATGGGCGCCAACGTTGGTGACGACGCCGCAAATAAAGGCACCGACGACGCCGTCAGGATGACAGGGAACAATAACCGAGTAATCAATAGGGGCAAGATAACAACGACTACGTCCAGGGCTGACGCCATTTTATCTTTAGGCGCTAACGCCAGGATCACCAATATCGGCACGATAACAGTAAAGGGGGAGGGCCAGAAGGGCGATTCGCAGAAAGAGACTCACGGCATTAACGTACAAGGAGCTAACTCAGTCATCATTAATAGCGGCACTATAGAAGCAAATGGGCAAAGAGGAAAAGGCATTTGGGTTAAAGATGCAGCCGATGGTTCCATCATCAACAATAGCGGCACTATATCAGCAACGGGTGATAGTGGATTTGGAATTGGCATAGACAGCGCGGACGCCACCATTATCAATAGCGGCACAATATCAACGACAGGGAAGTCGTCTAAGGGCATTTATATATGGGATCTTGCCGATAACGTCAGGGTTACCAATAGCGGCACGATAGAGACTACGGGTGAAGAAGCTGACGGCATTTACATAGAAGGCGATAACAGCATTATCACCAATAACGGTATGATCTTAACGACGGGTAAAAATAGTGACGGCATCTACATAGATGCAAGAAACAATTCATTTGGTAATACAGGTTATAACAATATCATCAACAATAACGGCTTAATCAGGGTCACCGGGGAGGGTGCCAGGGGGATTTGGGTAGATAGTGTAGCCGGCAGGACAAATACGATAAACAACTACGGTCTCGTCTCCGCCACAGGTGCAGCCACTCATGCAATCCAGGGTGGAGCCGGTGATGAAACATTGACTCTGTTCTCCGGTTCACAGATCATCGGCAGAATAGATTTAGGCGGCGGCATCGACACGGTTAATGTCTCGCTCGGCAGAAGTATCTCAACCACAATGACTCTTGAGGGTGCGGAATCAATTAACTTTAATGGAACGGGTGTAGTTGCCGGCAATGTTGTAACGTCCGTTGACCCTACCGGACAATCCGTTAAAGGGCCTGTCCTGAACTCACTCTGCACTGGTCTGCACGAGGCGATCAACAGACGCCTGGACCACTTCAAACCGGCGCTGATAAAACTGGCCACAACGCGTATTGAGCCCGGTATGCTTGTAAAGCCAAAGCAGCCTCAGGTGTGGGGTGGCGGGTTCAGGTCCTATCGCAAGCGTGATAAACATGGCCGGCTTTTCGCCTATGATCATGAGTACCGCGGTTTTACCTTCGGTTTGGAAAGGACATATAAGAGAGTCCGGGCAGGTGTCATGGGAGGCTTCTCCCGTGCTAATGTCGAGGCAGATTCAGAGTCGTTCAGGACCGACTCCAACAGCTACTTCACCGGAGTATACGGACAGTATGACCTTGGCCGTATGAAAATGCAAGGCTCCCTGATAGGCGGCTATGAGGACCATGATAACAGCCGTATGGTCATAGACAACCTGAGTGGGTTCCAATCTGCGCGTGCTGACTTTGGAAGCATATTCCTGAGCCCGTCAGTCACCCTGAGGGCCGATTACACGGTGGCACACCGGCTGCTGCTGAGGCCATCTGCCACAGTGGTTTACAGCGCCGGATGGTATGACGAATACCATGAGCACGGTACCACACGGTCTAACCTTACGATAGACGACCGTACTCTGCAGGCCTTGAACGGTAATGTGAGGCTTGCAGCGATCTATATGATCACTGACACATGTAAGCTTGAGCTGAGTGCGGCCGGTACGGCACGGTATACAGATGACCGCTCTGTTGACGGGAATTTAGGCGGAAGTGATTTCCGTTTTGCAGCCACTAATGACGACTCTGTTTATGGAGGACAACTGGGGGCGTACCTTGGAGCTCAGGTAAGTGATCATCTGAACCTCTATGTTAATGGCCAATTTGCCAGGAGAAGCGGTGACGAGACACAAGACTATTTCATGGCAGGACTTCAATTTAAATTCTAAACAGAAAACCAATTAACAATTATGAATTATCAATTAATAATTTAGGTATATAAAATAATAACTCCTTGTTCATAATTCTTAATTGAACATTGATCATTCAGTCAGCCATGAGTAATAAGGAAATTGTCGATAGAACTTACAATTTTGCTTTGAGGGTTATAAAGCTGGTCAGTTCTCTTCCTCGCAGCAAAACATGTGATGTGATTGGCAGCCAACTACTACGATCAGGTACATCAATTGGAGCTAACATGGAAGAAGCACAGGCCGCTTATAGCAAGAAAGATTTTTGCAATAAAGTTGGAATTTCCCATAAGGAGGCAAGGGAATCCAACTACTGGCTTAGACTTTTAAGAGACAGCGGACAGATAAAATATGAAGTTTCCAAAAACATAATTTTGGAATCAGAAGAGATAGTGAAGGTTTTATTCTCAATTAGAAAAGCATCAAAGAAAACAATTAACAATGATAAATGATCAATTATGAATTTAGGGATATAAAATAACAACTCCTTGTTGATAATTATTAATTCATAATTGTTAATTCTGTTTTGATAATTCTTAATTGATAATTGAACATTCAGTTGTTGTTACCAAGTACAAAGCATACCTGTTTCATACCTATTATTGCCCAGTTGACTGTTATCAAAAGGATCATACAATATTGTATATAATGAAATGGCTGAGGGGTTTTTAATTAAGTAGCTTTGTTAGAATCTAACTTAGAAATTTATACAATGAGATGTCGCAAATATAATTCAAAGACTAAGGCCAGGATTGTCCTGGAGGGGCTGCAGGAGAGACAGCCGCTTTCAGAACTATGCAATAAATATCAGATATTAGAAGATCAATATTATGAATGGCGTAAAGAATTTCTGGCAAAATCCGCTAAAGCCTTTGAAACTGCAGAGAATCCGAAGAGGGAGGTATGTTTAACAGAGGAGAACAGAAGACTTAAACGAATTATAGCAGAGCAGAATAGTGATCTCAGAAGGGTAGCATCAATTATCCGCACTCTTCATTTAAACCACTCTTCTCCGTCCGGTTATGAGAGAGAATTTTTGATGAAAGAGCATTTACTGCTTAGTAATAAATATTACCATGCTTAACAAGGTGCCGTTAGCAACGCCAATTACGAGGTATTAGAATGCATACGTATAATCTTCCAGAAGCAAGAAGATATAAAAGAATCGAAAATACATGCTTCACACGGTTTCAGTATAGACCGGAAAATGATACGGGTTTTAGAGAGGCTGAAATGGCTGATGTAATTAATTTAAGTGCAGGTGGTGTTTTTCTCCATTCAAATAATGACCTGGAAATTGGTACCGTTTTGAATTTAGACATATGTTTTTCTCGTTCTCATCCTTCAATACCCTGCAAGGGGATGGTTATCCGTAAAAGGCACAATAACACCTCTATAATAGGTATTGCAATCGAATTTACCGAACTCGATGAACATATAGTAAATATAATAAATTGTACAGTTGAGGAAAATGTAAAGAACAGTGATTCATTCAATTGACACTCCTTTTATGATCACAAAACAACTCATCCATGTAAACCCGCTGGGATAGTCAGGTTTATCGATTTTTGATTCCTGATTATCCCTGAGGTTCAATTTACAATGGGAAAAAAAGGGTCAAAAGACTGGATGATTCACCGCTAAGGCACGGAGAGCGCAAAGGAGATAAATGAAAGACAATTAGCAATTACAATGTTGATTTGTCAATTAATAATTAAAGAATAGGAAACAATAACTCTTTGTTGATCATTCTTAATTCATAATTGATTATTATTTGCAAGCAGTCTCTTCAGTTCACCTACTTATAACTTCATGGCAACAGAAATAATGATTTAGCATGAAATTTATTGAAATGCGTACAAATTCTCTTAAAGGATATCGTAGTACTAAGACAAAGCGGCTCAATATTCTAGTAGTTGATGATAAGGAATATATACGCTCACTGCTGAAAAGATTCCTTGCTAATTATGGCCATACGGTTATTACTGTTGATCGTGGAAAAGTAGCGACTGAAATATTGAAAACAGAAACCTTTGACATGGTATTAACCGACATTGTTATGCCAGAAATGTCGGGATATGAACTAATATCTGAGCTGAACAAGCTTGTGAAAAGGCCGGTTATAGGAGTGATCACAGGCTGGAGTGAAGATTTTGAGACCAAAGAGAAAAATGAGTTAAAAGTAGACTTTATTCTCCAGAAACCTTTTAAGCTCTCAGTGTTATCAAAATATATGAACGAAGCATTTAATGCAGTAAAGATGTAATATCAGCACTCTGCCAACCTAGTTTCTAAACGTTATGGCAAGACCCACACTGTACTCCATAAGCCTGTCATTGTCACCAATATGAACTGGCCTGTTTATCGGTACAGGGCCTAAGGGATTCATTGATTCATTCGTCGTACCTTCCGGGTTGTTTACTTTAGACATGCCCCACCACGTACCCACACCGGAAGAAAATTCCAGACCCCATCGACTATTAACCATAAACTTAAGCTTAAGGTTTCCTTCAACCCTGTGGACAAAATCGCTATCGCGATCAGTACGATTAGCATTAACATTAAATGGGTCGACGTTTACCAGGTCCACATTTACCATTGTCTGATCAGCATCCAGCTTACTTGAACGGTAATAAACTCCACTAAATACACCACCCTCAAATTGGAATCTTTTGGTTACTTTATAGCCCAGACGGAGTCCTCCCTTTAAACCGAAAAGGTTGTCTCTCAGATCTTCATCCAGTTTGGCAGACTGAGAAATACCGTTACCTAAACCATCAACATTTTGAACACTGATTCCAGTTATTATGTGTTTGAAATCCTGTTCAAAACGGGCATATGCCAACCCTGCTATGACATGTAGTTCTGTGTTACTCTTTTTCAGCAGGCTTCGATCCAATCCAAGAAAAGTGTCTACATACCAAGAATCGTATTCAAATTTAAATCGAAGGTCACCGTCAATCAGAGCAACCTGTTGGTCCTGGTTCTGACCAAAAAATTGTCCGTCTATTACCGGCAAAGCAAGTGCTTCACTATTAGCAACGACTCTAAATTTTCTTAACAATCCTCTCTTTTCTCTACTTACAGATGTTCCCTGGAATGAAAATTCAATTGTAGTTTTGTCGCTGATATGATAATCAACCACAATCCCGGCCCCACCACCAAAGCTGTCATAACCTGAGCTCAGTGTGTCGATAACAGGGGAGGGATTATCTGAATCGAAAACTATTCCATAGTCAAAGTCATCATGACGAGAGAGGAACTTACCACTGTTATCAAGTGTAAATGACATTTTACCATACTTTAACTCAATCGGGGAAGTTTGTAAGATGGGGATTCGCTGTAATGTTTCACTACCAGAAATTGACGGAACCAGAATAAATGGAGTAACAAATCCAATTATAGTCTGTTTAAAAAGCCTGTTCAGAACTAAATCCTCATCAAATTAAGGTTTTGATCATTTATACATGGTAATTTGAATATGTGTTCTCGATTAATAATGTTGAATATGCCAATCCTGCCAGAATATTCGAGTAGTCGAACACCTAACTGTTTAGTTGCCGGGTAATGATTCAGCAGGCAAAAAAATAATTAATATTTTTTTAAAACTGATGTTTATCCCTGTCATGTTCTCCTGATAGTTTCCAGGGTGAAATTGCCCAATAATCTCGATTTGCAAGTTCCAGGCCCAGGTCCATGTGTCGGCCCATAAACCTGTTCCACTCATATTCTGTGAACATAGCACCCTCTCTATCCAGTTTTTTGCTTAATGCCCCATATTCACTACTTAATTCAGTAGTTGACATAGTGCTGACAGGCTCTCTAGATAATCCGGTACAAGAACATGCTATTAACGGCAGAATGGAAAAAAAGGATATAATGCTGAGAATTTTCTTCATGGCAACACTCCTTTTGCAACATATTATTAATAATATTTAGTATCACTTTATTTTCAGAGCAGTATATGTCTATTTTTTCAACAGTTTTGACTGATGTTACAACAAAACATATACGAAACAGATAACATTCAGAACTAGATTATAGACGTAAGCAATTATCATAAGAACACTTACAATATTAGCTTTATATACTGACTATTATATTAGCGAGTCTCATGCCTCAATTGTCGTTAAAGTGATCACACTAAATTCCCGGTGAATGTTTTAAACAATATGGTCAATAGAGGTTAATTTCATATATTTGAAGATATTACATATAGAGGGTACAGAATTACCGTTATAAAACCAAGTATTTTTTATACCTATTTTATACCTGGTTTACCCCTGTTGACTCTTTCAGAAGAACAGATAGGATGGGAGTACAGATATAACTGCCAAAAGTGATCTAAAGTTTAAAGTGCCTAAAATTATGGAGAACAAAGAATTTTCTAAGGAACTGGAAAAGAGGACTCGACAATTTGCGGTAAGAATAATTCGATTATCCACATCATTACCCAATACACCAGAGGGAAGGGTAGTAAGGAATCAGATCACAAAATCAGGAACTTCCGTTGGTGCTAACTACAGGGAGGCTAATCGATCCAGAAGTAAGGCAGACTTTAAGCATAAGATAAAAATATGTGAAAGTGAAGCTAGTGAAACACAATATTGGATAGAAGTAATTATATATACAAAATGGTTGTCGAGAGAAGAAACCAATACAGATTACAGGGAGTGCAGTGAATTACTTGCCATTTTCACATCTATTGGTTCAAAGCCTTAACAACTTTAGTCACTCTAGGCACTTTAATATACGTTAGCTCATTTAGAATACTTGAGTCACTTTAGCTCACTTTGGTTTTTAGGTACTTATTTATATGCACTCAAATAGGCGTTGACTTTTAGATTTAATAACAATCCATGTGATACAGTAAGAAATCCGTGGTTAAAGTGCTAATATAGAATTTGTTACGACTGGTATAAAAACCGGGTCAATTTATCAGAAAAAACGTTTTTTGTGGAGACTGGAAATTATGTTCAAGAATAATCTAATTATTGCTCCTGCTGTGTTCATTACGGGAATCCTGCTAATTGTAGCTACTCTTGATGCAAATGCACAATATAACGAACCGCATCATATTGACAGGAGTGAACAGTTTCATCAACATCCCGAAGAGATGCACATGCATGAAGAACCGCCACATATGGATGATGAGGGCCATCACCATTTTGATGAGGAACAGCATCGCAGAATGGGCGAAGATGAGATACGCCGTTTCGAAGAGGAAGAACATCACAGAATGAGTGGAGATGATAGACACCGTTTTGATGAGGAAGAACATCACAGAATGGGTGAAGATGAGATACGCCGTTTCGAAGAGGAAGAGCACCGTATAATGAATGAAGAACGTCAACGACTGACGGAAAAGTTAAGACGTCTTGATGAAGAACGTCGACGACTGACGGAAGATCTGCGTCGTCTTGATGAAGAACATCGACGACTGACGGAAGGCCTGAGACGTCTTCATGCTGAATGATAACGTTTTAAAGGAAACGTATCAGAAATATCGGTGTAAACCTTACCGCATATCAACAAACTCCTCCTGTCCGAAAGATCTGGTCAGGAGGAATTGCTTGATGTTCCAGATCTTTGACAGAATACTATTATATAGTAAAAACCACTGAATTTCTTATCATTATTTTCATATTAAATAGTAATATTTATATGCTACATCATTCTCACCAATTATTGAGTATCTTGGGAACTGATCTATATCTTGATCATACACTCTCAATCATTCCTGATATCGAAGTCTAAACCGGGCAGGTAAAATGGCTTCACCATTTCGTTTGCCATGATATCAACTATTTAATCTTGACAGGGGTGCACTAAAAGTTATAATTCAGAGTTTAAATATTTTTTACCGGATTGTTGTAATTCATTATAAATAAAGCTATTAAGGAAAAATGAGCCTGTCGATAGCAGAAAATTATATAAGAAACGGTGAACTCAGTAGCGTCATGCACGGAGAGGATTCATCTTCTGATTTTGTCGTCAAAAAATCAAAGATTGTTAGCACGAAAGGTATTTCAATGGAAGAGGCAATTGGCAAATCGAGGGTTTTGATCGAGGCGTTACCTTATATCCAGTCATTCAGAGGCAAGATAGTAGTTGTAAAGTTTGGCGGCAGCGCAATGGTAAACATGGATACGTTTAAAAGTGTGCTTCAGGATATGGTTTTTATGAAGTCTATCGGTATGAAGCCCATTATAGTACATGGCGGTGGCCCATTCATAAGCAGTGAAATGGAAAAAAGAGGGAAACAACCTCTTTTTATAAATGGTTTTCGTGTTACCGATAAAGATACATTGGAAATCGCTATAGATGTACTTACCAACCAGATAGGTAAATCAATAATAGATCATATAAGTGAAATGGGAGCAAAAGGTGTATGTGTGTGGGATGAAAACAACAGCCCGCTTAAGGCCAGAAAGCACGTCAGTAAAGATGATGGTGGAGATCTTGGTTTTGTGGGTGAACTTACAGAGATTGAAAGTGATGCTCTTATTGACTTATTTGAAGATGACCAGATACCTATAGTGCCTCCGCTGGCCAAAGGTGTCGGTGGTGAAAATTATAATGTAAACGCAGATAATGTAGCATCATTTGTAGCAGGTTCTTTGAAGGCAGAAAAACTGGTTTTTATTTCTAATACTCATGGGATATCGACTGACCCGTCAGACCCGGAGTCTTTTACCTCTACCTTACACGAAGATGAAGTTAATAATTTGATAAATAGTGGCGTAATAAGCGGGGGAATGCTTCCTAAAGCGAAAGCGTGTATTTCTGCCATGAGAAAGGGAGTAAAAAAGGCACATATTATTGACGGTCATATACCTCATTCACTACTGCTTGAAATTTTCACTGACAAGGGTATTGGAACTCAGATCATTGTTTAATGTAAATTGTAGCATTGCCAGACGAATATTTCTGGCGTTGTTTATTAGATGTTTTTAAGGGCAGGTCTTTTTGATACTCACCCACTTCAGAAAGAGCGTATAACTTTTAAAGCATTCCATTTTTCTATTTGCTCTCATCGCAGGGAATCCACTTAAAGGAATCTAAATTATGAATAAACGTGAAGTACTGGAAAACTATGAAAATTATGTAATTCCAAATTACAACCGACATCCTTTCGTGATCGCCAGGGGTGATGGTGTATATCTTTGGGACACGGACGGCAAGCGTTACCTGGACCTTTTTTCCGGATGGGCGGTCAGCTCACTGGGTCATTGTAATCCTGAGGTGACTAAGGCGATGCAGGAGCAGGCTGCAACGCTGGTACACGTGCCGAATATTTTCTATTCTGAACCACAGGGACGTCTTGCAAAATATATTTCAGAAAACTCTTTTAACGGACAGTGCTTCTTCTGTAACAGTGGGGCGGAAGCAAATGAGGCAGCTATAAAACTGGCAAGAATTCACGGTTCTAAAAAAGGTAAATATAAAATAGTTACGATGAAAGACTCATTTCACGGAAGGACCCTTGCCACCGTAACCGCTACGGCACAGCCAAAGTACCATAGCGGCTTTGCACCGCTCATTGAAGGCTTTGCGTATGTATCATTTAATAATATTACAGAAATAGAAAATATTATAGATGACAAAACATGCGGTATTATGCTTGAGCCTATTCAGGGAGAGGGTGGAATTAATGTTGCAGATAAAGAATACATGGAGGGACTGAGAAAGATTTGTGATGACTATGATATTCTGTTGATTGTTGATGAAGTTCAATGTGGAATGGGAAGGACAGGAAAATATTTTGCTTATCAACATTATGATATTACACCGGATATCATGACTCTTGCCAAGGCTCTGGGAAACGGCACTGCCGTAGGCGCAATGGAGGCAACTAAAGAGGTTGCAGAGAGCCTGGTGCCGGGAAGTCATGCTTCAACCTTCGGAGGAAACCCTCTTGCATGTGCGGCATCAGCCGCAGTTTTTGAAACTATTGAATCAGAAGGGCTGCTGGATAATACTGTAAAAATGGGCAATTACTCTTTTGAACAGCTGAGAAATATTGCAAAAGAGATTGATGTTATTAAAGAAGTAAGAGGGATCGGCTTAATGATTGGCATAGAGCTTAAAATTCCTGCTGCAGAAGTGGTCAAAAAGTGTATGGATGAGGGACTATTACTCAACTGTACTCATGACACTGTAATAAGAATTATGCCACAGCTGAATGTTACAAAGGAACATATTGATGAGGGATTGGCAATATTAAAGAATATTTTAAAATCTGTTAATTAAATTTTTTAGGTATAAGTATGCAATGTAATGATCTGGTTTCAGTTGCGGACCTTGAACTTGAAGATATAGAAGAGCTGTTTGCGCTGACTGCTGAAATGAAGAGAGCCTGTAAAGAAGGTGTTACAGACCTCTGTCTTGCCGGCAAGACTCTGGGAATGATCTTTGAGAAGAGCTCTATGCGAACAAGGGTCTCATTTGAAGTTGCGATGACGCAGATGGGAGGACATGCAATATATCTGACCAAGCATGATATAAATCTTGGTGAACGTGAATCAATAAAAGATGTTTCAAAGGTTTTATCTCGTTATATTGATTGTATTGCTATCAGGACCTATGATCATAAAACAGTTACGGAGCTTGCGGAAAGCTCATCTATACCCGTAATCAATGCTCTATCTGACTACACCCATCCATGTCAGTCACTTACTGACTTATACACTATCAAGGAAAAGATGGGAAGTTTTGATAACGTTAAAATAACATATGTTGGTGACGGAAATAATGTTGCCAGGTCATTAGCTTTTTTATGTGCAAAGCTTAAAGTGTCGTATACGGTTGCTTCTCCGGAAAAATATGAATTATCTGCAGAGTTTTTAAATGAGGTTGAAAATGTTGTAAAAGATAAGGACGCCTACATCAGGCTAACCAGGGATCCGTGGGAAGCGGTTAAAGATGCAGATGTTATTTACACAGATACATGGATAAGCATGGGTGAAGAAGAAGAAGCGGAAACAAGACGCAGAGATTTTAAGGGTTTTCAGGTCAATAGTGAATTGATCTCATTTGCGAAGAAAGGTGTTTTTGTCATGCATTGCCTGCCCGCCCATCGTGGCGAGGAGATTACAGACGAGGTAATTGACGGAGAACATTCTATAGTATACGATCAGGCAGAAAATAGATTGCATGTCCAGAAAGCTCTGTTAAAGCTTCTCATCAACAAGTAGCCAGAGCTTTTAACCATAGATTTTTATTTGATATGTTTTACAGACTGAGCAGATAGAGGAAAATATATAATGCGAAAAGACGGTAGAGAGCCGGATGATATGCGCCAGGTTATAATAACGAGAAATTTCACAAAATTTGCACAGGGTTCTGTCCTTATAGAGGTAGGGAGTACCAGGGTAATATGCACTGCTTCAGTTGAAGATAGCGTTCCTCCGCATAAAAAGAATACAGGAGAGGGTTGGGTAACAGCAGAATATTCCCTGCTGCCCGGTTCTACGCCTAAAAGAGTATCGAGAGAATCATCCCGGGGAAAGGTAGGGGGACGTACTCATGAAATCCAGAGGCTGATAGGGAGGTCTATGCGCGCAATTGTTGATCTATCGGCAATTGGAGAAAGGACAATATGGATTGACTGTGATGTTATTCAGGCTGATGGTGGAACGCGAGTTGCATCTATTACCGGTGCCTACGTTGCTTTTGTAGATGCCATAAACTGGCTTAAAGATAACGTTGATATTACCGGTGAACCCCTTTTGGGTAGTGTAGCTGCTGTGAGTGTGGGCGTAGTAGATGGTGTGCCACTGCTTGATCTATGTTACGAAGAGGATGTAACGGCAGATGTTGATATGAATATAGTTTTGACCGGTGACGGAGAATATATAGAGATGCAGGGTACGGCAGAGAAACAGACCTTTTCAGAAGAGGAACTTGCTAAAATGATAGGTCTTGCAAAAAAAGGAATTAGTGAATTAACCAGGATTCAAAATGATGCATTGCAGAGCTGATATAGATATGATAAAGACAGATGGAATAGTAATTGGTACTCGAAACAATAACAAAAAAGCGGAGATAAAAAAGATTCTGAAAGGTATTTCATTGCCACTGCTGGACCTGGAAGAGTTTGATGATGTTCCGGAGATCATAGAAGATGGCGCTACTTTTGAAGAAAATGCAGCCAAAAAGGCGATGCAACTGGCAAGATTCTGTAAGATGTCTGTCATGGCTGATGATTCGGGGCTGGAAATTGATGCACTGGATAAAAGACCGGGAGTCTATTCCGCACGTTATTGTGGTGAGGATACCAGCTATGAAGTAAAATTTCTTAAGTTGTTTGAGGAGTTAAAGAGCGTTCCTTTTGAAAAGAGAACGGCAAGGTTTCGTTGTGCAATTGCTCTTGCAGGACCGGAAAAGTTGCACTTTATAGTAGAGGCCAGCTGCGAGGGCCTCATTAATACAGAACCTCTAGGAAACAATGGTTTCGGTTATGACCCTATATTCTATAAACCGGAATATAATCAGACGATGGCTGAATTGGATTCGGACGTAAAGAACCGGATAAGCCACAGGGCTTTAGCTCTGAAACTTTTCAAAGAGAGGTTAAATACATTTATGAAAGGAGAATTACATTGAGCGGCAAAATAGTAGTATCATTAGTTTGTTTAGTTGCAATATTTTCATTAGTTTTATCAGATATTTCTGCCAACGAAATAGATGCATCTACGATCTATGCAGAAAAGTGTGCATTATGCCATGGTCCAGATGGCAAGGGAACTCCTACAGGCATAGATTTTGGAGCTAAGGATTTCACTGACAAAGAGTGGCAGGCTTCACGTACTGACGAAGAGTTTGTGCACTCAATTACACATGGTAATCCTGACAATCCTAACTACATTCCATTTGGAGATATGTTGTCAGAAGAAGAGATCAGGGCAATGGTTCCAGTTGTCAGGGCGTTTGCTCATTAAGCAATTTTAGATTTCTCACAGGGTTTTAAGCCCTGTGAGAAATCATTAAGTATTTTAATTAGTATTCCCTGTGGATTATATATAAGGTCAAAAATCGTTAACTGTTGTAACTGAGGTTTCATTTGAAGATTAAGAATATTCGTAATTTTTGTATAATAGCTCACATTGACCATGGTAAGTCAACGCTTGCCGATTGCCTGCTTAAAACTGCAAAAGCCGTTAACCTGAGAAAGTTTCGTGACCAGCTGCTGGATAATATGGATTTGGAAAGAGAACGGGGCATTACCATAAAAGCTAGTGCAGTTTCTCTTGATTATAAAAAAGATGGCGAGATATACTCTTTGAATCTGATAGACACACCGGGGCATGTTGATTTCAGTTACGAAGTATCACGAAGCCTCAGTGCCTGTGAGGGTGCTTTGCTTCTGGTTGATGCAGCACAGGGAATAGAAGCACAGACAATTACTAATATGTATATGGCAATGGAGAAGAATCTTGAAATTATACCAGTTCTAAGCAAGATAGATATAAAATCTGCAAGGCCAGAAGAGGTAAGTGAGGAGATTGTAAGTATCCTTGGAGAAACGGACGAAGAGGTCATCAGCGTAAGTGCGAAGACCGGGTTAGGAATAGAGGGGGTCTTTGACGCTATTATAACACGCATGCCACCACCGGAAGGTGATCCGGATTTACCATTACGTGCCCTGATCTTTGACTCTGTTTACGATGACTATCGCGGCGTAATTGTATATTTCAGAATATATGATGGTTCTATCAATATAGGTGATAACATCTTAATGATGAAAACCAATAGGACCTTTGAAATTACAGAGTTAGGTGTGTTAAGGCCTGAAATGACTTCAGTAAATAAATTAAGCGCCGGGAGCGTTGGTTATTGCGTAGCAAGTATTAAATCGATACATGATGTTCATGTTGGCGATACCATTACATTGAAGGAGAACAGGACAAAGGAAGCACTGCCGGGTTACCGCAAACCACTTCCCATGGTTTACTGTGGATTGTATCCTACAGCCAATACTGATTTCATGCCATTAAGAGATGCGATTGAGAGATTATGGCTCAATGATTCCTCATTCACATTTGAGCCTGAAACATCGCAAGCTCTGGGATTCGGATTCAGATGTGGATTCCTGGGACTATTGCATATGGAAATTGTGCAGGAACGATTAGAGAGAGAGAGCAATGTCGGACTGGTACAGACCGCTCCCACTGTAACATATGAAATCCTGACACATGATGACAAGATCATACATATTGACAATCCGGAAAAACTGCCACCAGTTGGTACCATAAAAGAGTTTAGAGAGCCGGTAGTTGAAGCTAAAATCATAGTTCCTTCAGAATATATCGGAGGGATTATGCAGCTAGTAGACGAAAAAAGAGCTGTCTACAAGAGCACAGAATATATGGGTGAGAAGCGGGCTGTTCTCACGTATACTATGCCATTGGGAGAGATAATCTTTGATTTCTATGATAAGCTGAAATCACTGACACGAGGATTTGGTACGCTTGACTATGATCTTATCGGTTACGTACCTGATGATCTGGTCAAACTGGATATACTGGTTGCTGGGAAGAAGGTGGATGCTCTCTCATGCATTGTTCATCGGAAGAAGGCAGAGTATAAGGGTAGAAACCTGGTGAAAAACCTGAAGAAAGATATCTCACGGCATATGTTTGAAATACCCATTCAAGCGGCTATAGGAAGCCGGGTTATTGCAAGGGAGACAATACGTGCAATGTCTAAAAATGTAACTGCTAAATGCTACGGAGGAGATGTCACTAGAAAACGAAAGCTCCTTGAGAAGCAGAAGGAAGGAAAGAGGAGAATGAAGAATGTTGGAAATGTAGAGATCCCTCAAAGTGCATTTTTGTCTGTACTGTCTACAGATGATAAATGTTATTAGATTGATACTGCCAATATTAGCTAATAATAAATTCCTGTTTATTTACCAGAACTTTTATTAACTAACACACTATGAGCAAACCAGACGCGAAAAACGATATAGACAAGAAGAAGGGTAAGAAGGAGAAAGGATTCTTTCGTGAAAACATTGAATCAATCTTAATTGCCGTAGCACTGGCTTTTGTTTTGAGAATTTTTGTAGTGGAAGCGTTTAAAATCCCTACCGGCTCAATGGCACCAACCTTACTGGGCCTTCATAAAGAAGTAAAATGCCCCAACTGTAAATGGAGGTTTAAAAGTAATCATAATGTAGAATATGTGAAATGTTCAAACTGTTTTTATAAAATACGTATTACTGATAACGGGAAAAGAGGAGGAAGCAGAATACTTGTAAACAAATTCTCATACGATTTTGGTAAGCCAAAAAGATGGGATGTCGCCGTTTTCAAATACCCGTTTGGTGATGTAACATGTATGGCATGCGGTTTTTCATCAAATCAGTCAATGATCTGCGAAAAATGTACTAAATCATTAAAGAACGAAAATTTTATTAAAAGCAAGGTTAACAGTTATTTCAAACGGCCATTTGGTATAAACCAATATCACACGGTAAAGTGCAAATCGTGTGATACTGTAAGCACGGTTTTGTGTAAACAGTGTGGTTCTACAAATGTTAATGTTATACGTAAAAATTATATAAAACGTCTAATTGGCCTTCCTGAGGAGAAACTACAGATTGCAAATGGAGATGTTTATATTGATGGTAAAATAGCGAGAAAGCCTGAAAAAGTTCAGGATGCACTATGGGTACCCATCTTTGATAGTAATTATGTTGAGAAGCAGAAAATAGTTGAAAATTGGGAAGTACATGACGAGTACTGGAAAATCAGTAATAAACAGCTGCACTTAAACTCACATGGCAATAATAAACAGAAATCATACATAACTTTTAAAAGAGAGATTACAGACTATAGTGTTTACAATAGTGAAATCATTGATGCAGTCAGTGCTGACGTAATGTTAGCCTTTGATGTTGTTATTACCGGAAAAGGTGGAGGTATCTCAATATTACTGGAGGAGGACGATAAATCTTATGAGGTTTTTGTCCCTTCTCTTGGGGAGAAGAAAAAGTCTTATGTAAAGATTTCAGGGTCAATTGTTGATAGCAACGAAGATATCTATATAGAACCAGAAAAAACATACAAAGTTAAATTTTCAAGTGCTGATAATGAAATCATCCTGAAACTGAACAATTCAATTATCTTATCTTATTCTTATGACACCGATTTGTCATCCCTGCAAGATTATACAAAGACCAGCAGTTTGAAGTTTGGAGGTATAAACATTGAAGCAGTCTTTAATAATATCTCTATTTTCCGTGATGTATTTTACACAGAGTCCGGACAATGGGGAACATCCTATCCAGTAGAGATTGGTGAGAAAGAGTACTTCTTTCTTGGCGATAACAGTAGAAACAGTAACGATAGCAGGTATTGGAAATTTGTTCCTGAAAGTGGTATGGTAGGAAGAGCTTTTATGGTATTCTGGCCTGTAAAAACTATTAAATTAATCAAGTAACTATATAACAATAATAGTATAGGAAGATGAAATTAATACAAGCTGTAGAAATTACTAAGGCATATGGTAAAAAGACTGCCGTAGATCACATTAGTTTTGAGGTACACTCCGGTGAGATAGCAGGTCTTCTGGGACAAAACGGTGCCGGCAAAAGCACAGCTTTTTCCATGGTTATAGGCATGATCAAACCGGATCACGGAAAGGTATACTTTCGTGGAGCAGATGTTACTGATATGCCTATATACATGCGTGCAAGAATGGGTATGGGGTATCTTTCTCAACAGCCATCAATATTTCAACGTTTGACAGTAGAAGAAAATGTGCTAGCGGTACTGGAAACACTGAAAATTAATTATAGAGAGAGAATGAAAAAACTGAACCAGGTTCTGGGAGAGTTGGGATTGACGCATCTATCAAAAAAAATGTCTTTTACCCTTTCAGGTGGGGAAAGAAGGAGGCTTGAGATTGCAAGGGCTATATCAACTTCACCCTCACTTATCCTTCTGGATGAACCATTTTCATTTATTGACCCAATTGCTGTTGCTGAAATTCAGGATATAGTCTTAAGCCTTAAAGAGAAGGGTATAGGAATATTGCTAACTGATCATAACGTGAGGGAAGCATTAAGTATTACAGACCATTCGTACATCTTAAATTCAGGATCAATAATAACAAGCGGTACTACACAGAAATTAATTAATGATCCACTCGCAAGAAAATCATATTTTGGTGAAAACTTCCTGAGTAACGATATAAGAGCACGAGACTCTTTTAAAACTTATGCGGAAGATGACGAACAAGGGGAAATGCAAAAGGCCGGAATGGAATAGAAGTAAGACGCTATTTAATTTATATTTATACGGTCATATGGCTGAATTTGGAAAAATCTTAATTATTATCGGTTTACTGTTGGCAATACTTGGTTTTATTTTCATTCTTGGAAACAAGATTCCATTTATTGGCAGATTACCGGGTGACATAGCAATTGAGAGAAAAAATTATAGTTTCTATTTTCCTGTAACAACCTGCATCATTATCAGTGTTATCATCTCTATTATTTTATGGCTTTTTAATAAAAAATAAAGATATCTACAAGTGTCACAGCCATCAATATCATACTTATGATGCCATTAACCGTAAAGAATGCCAGATTTATTTTTGACAGGTCATGTGGTTTTATAAGAGAATGCTCGTAAATCAGCATTATTCCCACAAATACAACTCCCCCTAAATAAACATATTTGAGATTGGTAAAGTACATAAATAAGAATAAGATTACCACCACAAAAAAGTGCAAAACTGATGACAATATAAGTGAATTCTTAATTCCCATCATTTTAGGAATAGAATGCAGTTTGGCGTCTATGTCATGCTGCAGATCCTGACATGCATAAATAATATCGAACCCCGCAGTCCATAGCAATACAGCAAGAGCAAGTATAAATGGAGCAACAGCAATCTCTCCTGTTATACCAATCCAGGCACCTATTGGTGATAGCGAAAGGGAGAGCCCGAGAACGATGTGTGAAAAATTAGTAAATCTTTTGGTATATGAATATCCAAAAATTATCAGAAGTGCAAATGGAGATATGATTAAAGACAGACGATTCAACATTCCGGCGCAGACAATGAATAAGATTGAACAAGATATTGTAAAGAACCATAAATTCGATCTACCTATATGGTCCTGAATCTTAACTCGGTAGGCAGTTCTGGGGTTACTGGTATCATATTTGGCATCAACTAGTCTGTTGAATGACATAGCACAGCTGCGTGCCATTACAAGTGCGCCAATTATTAGTAAAAGCTGTCTTATTTCCGGCATCCCACCTGCTGCAATAAAAGCGCTCATCACTGCAAATGGAAATGAGAAAATAGTATGCGAAAATTTAATTAATTTAAAAATAGAATAAAACCTGGTTAGCCTGTTTTGTTCAGGATTGATCGTTTTATCATTATTTTCAATACTTTTTTGCATTGTGAATTCCAGTGACACATTTTTAAATAGTGCTACAAATTGTTATTCTGTTCGATAATTGCTGTTAACTGGTGTATATGATAACATTTATGGAACAGTTTACAAATGTTTTTGGTACCATATTTCACACGGCTCTACTCTATTATAATAGATTTAACATTCTTCTGTATGATGACTGCAGGAATGAGATTATAAACATAAAAGTGTTTGTTTAGAGCAGATAAAACGGTTGTAGAAACTGCTGTCATAACTATTTAATTACTTGACTTCCGCATAATAGTTATATAAGATCAAATAAATTTTTGATATTTTTAATGAACAATTCTTAAGTCTGGAATTTTTAATTAAATTTTTACTGTACATGAATTGCGTAGCATAAAATTTTATTGCTACTTTATATAGATTTGTCTTATGTGAAGAAAGAATTGAGGACGGAAAACCATTTGTCTTAACATGGAATTAAATGAAATCCAATTAAAATGTAACTGCTTGCATGTTAACCGGTTAACATTTTAATTAGCCATAAAGGTTTTTATAAAAATCTTTATATGATTTAATGGTTCAGATCGTTATTTTGACTCAAATTTTTTTTATAACGTAAGTTTTTTATAGATAGAACCATTTAAGACCTTTTTCAGACAAAGATATCTGCTTCTACATAAGTGTGTGTTTTATTGGCACTTGCCCTCATAACTCTTCCATAATTCAATTCCTTTAATGCTTCAGTTTTTATCTATTTTGCATAAATGTTAATAATTTCTATTCTATTTTAGATTTTTTTTGAGTGCAAGGAGGGGATGTCTTATTGAGTATATTACTTCAAATCCATTAATATATTTCCCAATACTTCCAGTTTGCATAATATTCGGATTTTTAATATGTTTCCTGTTTTTTCGCTTGCGTCAAGTAAGCAGAGAAAAAGCATCCAGAAACGTAATTAAAGAAGCTGAAAAAGAAGCAGAAAGAATAGTGAAGGGCGCTGATGTAGCAGCTAAAGAGGAATTGTACAAACGAAAGGAGTCATTTGAAAAAGAGACACAGGACACAAGACAAGAACTGCGTCAGTTGGAAAAGCGATTGAGCAAGAGGGAAGACAATCTTGAGAGAAAGATTGATATCATGACAAAGAAGGAGAAATACATAGAAAGTATGGCTTCCAACTTGTCAAATAAAGAAAATGAGGTTAATAAGAAAAACTCACAACTTGATGAACTGATTCAGCAGGAAAAAAACACTCTTTATAAGGTTTCAGGGCTATCTGCAGATGCCGCAGAAAAATTATTACTGAGCCGTCTGGAAAAAGAACTCGAGAGAGAATGTGCAAGTTTAATTGAGAAACACACAAGTAAGGCAAAAGAGGAGGCCGAAAAAACTGCTATAGATATTGTAAGTACTGCCATACAGCGATGTACTGCAAATAGCAGCATAGATAATGTTGTAAGTACTATTGAATTGCCTGGTGACGAGATGAAAGGAAGAATTATTGGCCGGGAAGGCAGAAATATACGTGCTTTTGAGAAAGCAACCGGTGTAGATGTTATAGTTGATGATACCCCCGGGATTATAGTCCTGTCAGGGTTTGACGGTGTTCGTAGAGAAATTGCCAGACTGGCTATGAAAAAATTAATCGTGGATGGACGAATTCATCCAGCGCGTATTGAAGAGGTTGTGCAGGAGACTGAAAAAGACATTGAGCAGATTATTCTGGAAACGGGAAAACAGACAAGTTATGAGCTTGGAGTACATGACCTGCACCAGGAAATAATTAAATTAATTGGCCGTTTAAGATATCGCACCAGTTATGGGCAGAATCAGCTACAACACTCTATAGAGGTTGCTAATCTTGCAGGAGTATTAGCCGGAGAATTGAAACTTGATGCTCAAACTGCAAGAAGGTGTGGCCTTTTGCACGATATTGGTAAGGCTCTAAGTGCGGATGTTGAAGGTACTCATGCCATTGTTGGAGCAGACTTTGCAAAGAGGTATGATGAAAAGCCGGAAATTGTCAATGCAATTGGATCGCATCATGAAGAAATACCTTCTGAAACAGTATATTCCGTCTTGGTAAATGCTGCAGATGCAATTTCTGCCAGCAGGCCAGGAGCTAGACGTGAAACACTGGAGAAATATGTTAAGCGTCTGGAAAAACTGGAAAGCGTTGCAATGTCTTTCAGTGGAGTCGAAAGTGCTTATGCCATACAGGCAGGCAGAGAAGTCAGGGTCATCGTACATCCTGATAAGGTCAGTGATAATTCTGCCTCAAAAATTTGCTATGATATCGCAAAGAATGTTGAAGAAGAACTTGAATATCCGGGAGAAGTAACAGTTACTGTGATTAGAGAGAAGAGGATTATTCAAAAAGCAAAATGATGTACATTAGTTATGATGTCATAGTCGTTGGAGGTGGACATGCCGGTTGCGAAGCAGCACTGGCATCTGCTAGAATGGGTATGCAGACGGCGTTGCTGACAATGAACCTGGATACAATTGCTCAAATGTCCTGTAACCCGGCAATAGGTGGATTGGCAAAGGGTCAATTAGTACGGGAAATTGATGCACTTGGTGGCGAAATGGGGAAGGTGATAGACGAGACCGGCATCCAATTCAGGCTTCTAAATGCCAGTAAAGGACATGCTGTACGATCACCTCGCGCTCAGGCAGACAAAAAGCTCTATCAGTATAGCATGAAAAAGAGGTTGGAGGAACAGGTCAATCTCTCATTGCGTCAGGAAGACATTGAAAAGATTGTCGTTAAAAACGGTGAGATTCTGGATTTAATTGGCAAAAGCGGCACACATTACAGAACCAAAGCTGTAATTATTACAACAGGTACTTTTCTAAACGGATTAATTCACATTGGCAGTACACAGGTACATGGTGGAAGATCAAGTGAACCTTCATCTGATAAATTGTCATCCTGTTTACTGGATATGGGATTTGAAACATCAAGGCTTAAAACAGGCACTTCACCACGTCTAGACGGCAGCAAGATAAATTATGATATCTTGCTGGAACAGGAGGGCGACAAACATCCGACTCCATTCTCTTTTTCTACCAGAAATATTCAAAGGCCTCAGGTTAAATGTTACATAACATATACTAATCATTTAACACATGAAATTATTAAGTCAAACCTGAATCGCTCTCCACTACACACGGGTCAAATTAAGTCTGTCGGTCCAAGATATTGCCCTTCTATAGAAGACAAGATCACCAGATTTCCTGATAAAGAACATCACCAGATATTTATAGAACCCGAAGGACTGGATACGACAGAAGTTTATTGTAATGGCATCTCTACCAGTGCTCCATTTGATGTTCAGGAAGCCATGGTACATTCCATAAAGGGGTTAGAAGAGACAAACATTACACGTTATGGATATGCGATCGAATATGACTATGTGCCTCCAACTCAGATAAAACCATCTCTCGAGTCGAAAAATGTAGAAAATGTTTTCCTGGCAGGTCAGATAAACGGTACCTCTGGTTATGAGGAAGCGGCAGCACAGGGAATAATGGCGGGAATAAATGCAGTATTGAAAATCCGAGGTTGTAAACCATTTATACTGGATCGTTCGGAAGCCTATATTGGTGTTCTAATTGATGATCTGGTTACAAAAGGGACTCGTGAGCCTTATAGAATGTTTACTTCAAGAGCAGAGTATAGACTTATACTTCGACATGACAATGCTGACAGGCGTATCATGAAATACGGATATCAGTATGGTTTAATCAGTAAAGAACAGTGGAACGAATTGATTGAAAAAGAGGGAATCATCGCAGAAACAAATGAGTATCTTGAGCACAAAAAATACGGATCAGATTCTCTTTTAAAGATTTTGAGAAGACCTGATATGGATTTCAGCAGCTTGTTGGAGCTGGACACTGAATTAAAGAAGAGAAATATCTCCTCTTCAGTTCAAGAGCAGGTAGAAATTGAGGCTAAATATAAGGGTTATATCAATAGGCAAAATCAACAAATCGAAAAGTTCAAGAAAATGGAGAACCTTTCACTTCCTGCAAAGTTTCACTATGACAGCATACCCGGATTAAGGAAAGAAGCTCAGCAGAAGTTAGACAGTTTTCGACCAGTTTCATTGGGACAGGCATCTCGCATTTCAGGGGTATCACCTGCAGATATTTCCATACTGATGGTTTATTTGTTAAGTAAAGGCAAGAATGATACTCGATCAGTATCTATTTAAGTAGAGGAAACACAAGTTAAACCCAACAAATTCATGTTTTATTGAATCAAGAAGATATATGTATCGAGAAAAGAGAACTACCTTTTAACATTCATACTCATCAAAAATTCAGCATTTGTCTGGGTTTTAGATAGCTTACTCGCAAGTAGTTCCAATACCTCTGCCGGATTCATTTCATTAAGAACCCTGCGAAGTACCCATACCCTCTTTAATTCCTCAGGATCAAGTATTAATTCTTCTTTTCTTGTACCGGACCTGGTTATATCAATTGCAGGGAACAGCCTTTTATCTGCCAATCTTCTGTCCAGATGTAATTCCATGTTACCGGTACCCTTAAACTCTTCAAAGATAACCTCATCCATTCTGCTTCCGGTATCTATAAGAGCTGTGGCAATAATAGTCAAACTTCCACCTTCTTCAATATTTCTTGCAGCACCAAAGAATCTCTTCGGTTTCTGAAGTGCATTAGCATCAACACCACCAGACAATATTTTTCCGCTATGTGGTATTTCTGTATTATATGCCCTTGCCAGGCGAGTAATTGAATCAAGCAGTATCACTACATCTTTTTTATATTCTACCATTCGCTTGGCTTTTTCTATTACCATTTCGGCAACCTGTACATGACGGCTTGCCGGTTCATCAAAGGTTGAGCCGATAACCTCGGCATCAACAGCTCTGTCCATTTCTGTCACCTCTTCCGGACGCTCATCTATCAATAATATAATCAAGTAAACCTCAGGATGGTTTTTTGTTATGCTGTTTGCAATTTCCTTTATGAGGACAGTTTTTCCAGTGCGAGGTGGGGCGACAATTAAACCGCGTTGCCCTTTGCCTATCGGAGTAACAAGATCCATTATCCGCATCTCAGTCTCTTTTTTATCAACTTCGAGCAGAATACGTTCATCTGGATGAAGCGGAGTTAAATCATCAAAGACACTCATTTCATTTAGAATGTCCGGATTTTCATAGTTAATAGCCTCTACTCTGAGAAGTGCAAAATATCTTTCATTCTCCTTAGGGGGACGAATTTGTCCTGAGACAGTTGCACCGGTTCTTATTCCGAACCTTCTGATTTGCGACGGTGAAATATATATATCATCAGGGCATGGCAGATAATTATAGTCTGGTGAACGTAAAAAACCAAAACCTTCCGGCAGTACTTCAACTACTCCCTCACCATACATAAGGCCATTCTGGTTTACTCGCTCCTTAAGTATTTTAAATATAAGCTCCTGCTTTTTGAGCCCTGAATACTCTTTTATACCCTCCTTTTTAGCTGCATTCTGAAGTGATTTTATTGTCATCTTTTGTAATGCAGTGATATGCATATCACCTTTTTTAATTTCTTCATACCTTTCGTTTGTATTTTTCTCTGCAGCAGGTTCACCAGCACTTTTAACTGCCTTAGTTGCTTTCGTAGTCTTAGTTGTCTTAGTTGAAACCATGTTATTCTCCAAATTACTAATTAGTTATAAATTGACACCAAAAATCTTTAACTTGATTTAATGTATCCTCTTTTGAATGATTATTGTTGATGATAATGTCTGCAATTTCTCTTTTTTGCATTAAAAGTCCCTGAAACTTTTCTCTCTTAGTTATTTCGTCTAAAGGCCATTTACGGCTGCTTTGAACTCTTGCCTCACATGTGCTTTTCTTAGTATCGACAAACAGTATCAGGTTGCAAATTTCAATCAGGTTGGATTCAACCAATAATGCTGCATCCAAAACTATTCCCTTTGTTGCTTTATGGCACTGAAGTTCTGCAATTCTGTTCTTAATCTGTTTTATTGCTTTTGGGTGGATTATATTGTTTAATGCAGATATCTCTTCTCTGTCTGAGAACACGATTTCTGCCAACACATCTCTTTTTATTTTACCGTGTTGGTCCTGTACGCTGCTTCCCCATCTATTAGTGATTTCACCTGCTATCTCTTCGGTATTAATAAGAGCATGGCAGATTTTATCGGCATCAATAACATCAGCTCCTAACGATTCCAGCATTTCTGCTATTGTACTCTTTCCACTTGCTATACCACCCACAATACCTATAACCTTAATCCACTGCTTCATTCAATTGTCATCATGATTCTCGGCAAGAAAAGAATTAAATCCTAATTCGGTGAATAGCTCATTAAGCCTAGAATTGTCAAAATTAGTCAAACGACAGGATTCAAGGCTAAAATCTACAGGAACCTCTGTATTGATTGTAGCCAGACGCATTGATAACCTGGCTAATTCTGCATATTTCAATAAGTTTTCCTGTTTCTTTTTTCCCTTTATCTTATCAATATTTGACAATACATTTTCCAAAGACTTCCACTCTTTAATAAGAAGCAAGGCTGTCTTAGGACCTATACCGGGAATGCCCGGTATATTGTCGCTCGAGTCTCCACTCAGTGCGAGCACGTCAATAAAACTTTTCGGTTCTATTCCCATTTCGTTACGTATTCTGTCAACATTCCTTATCTGTTTTTTTCTTGGGTTGAAAATTTTGATATTTTTATCAATTAACTGATCCATGTCTTTATCCGTTGTTATAATAGTACATTCAATATTTGCCATAGATACTTTTTTTGAAATGGTCCCAATAATGTCATCGGCTTCAAAGCCTTGAATAGCAAAAAAAGGTATTTTGTAAGCATTTATTACATCAAACATAAGAGGAATTTGAGATTTCAGATCTTCAGGTGTCGGACTTCTATGTTCCTTATATTTTTCATATACTGTATGTCTAAATGTCGGCCCCTTTGAATCAAAGGCAATTGCCATATAACATGGCTTATCCTCTCTAAAGATTTTACGCAGCATTCTGGTAAATCCATATACCGCATTAATCGGTTGACCAGTTGGTGTCGTTAAGCCGCTGATTGCATAATAAGCCTGGTAAAGTTGAGAATGTCCGTCGATAATAAAGAAATTTTCTGACACTTATGGATATATAATATGGAATTGTTTACTGATATTGGTACTTCTTCATGTTTTTGGAGAAAAGCAAGTAATTGAGAGGTTATTTACGTATGCAAAAAAATTTTACGGTTATCTTTGCACTTTCTTTCTATAAATTGTATTTAATATGATGAATATCAGATTATCCAGGTTTTCAAAGCACACTGCACATTCATATATAGCACCAATTATGAGTGAAACTCAGAAGTTTGCTACATTACTAATGCGGTGTCAAGAAATGTTGAGTACCTAATCAGATGGAAATTGAGGTAAAGTATTTATTGATACTAGTTGCGTTTACCGTATTTGTCAAGTTATTTTTAAAATTAATATTCAAGGATATTCAAGTAGGCAATATTTTGAATTGGCAGAATATGTTGTATAAATAAACATAAAGGCTCCGCTAATGCCGTGAGAAGAATTTTTTCGTCAACCCTTTTTCAAGGTGGGTACTCGTTTGTTAACCATTCTTCCAATTCAGTAAAGATAAAGGTCAGCAAAAAAAAGCTCCCGATACGATGTTTGTAGGTTTTAAAAAATATTTTACTTCTTGCACGAACATCGCAGGGCCTTCATTCGACCGACTTATATCAAATGTAATAATTTAATTCAAGCATAATATTTAAATTAATATGTAAGTCTTTGATATAGATTCTCTTGACAGAATTATTTAGTAGAAGTACTATTTAGAAATATCAGCTATTCTGGACTGTGACAAGAGCTTACAAGTAAGCATTCAGTTAAAAACTTTCGCTACTTAGACATAAAGGAACTAAAAAATCCTTGTGCCTTCATGCTTTTGTGACACCTTTGCAACACTTCTTTTAATTTTTTCGAATAGAGTTATTATGAAATTAGGAGCCAGCTATTTCGGTAACAGGACATTAAGACACGTCAAGAATGATATGGAGAAAATGATTCAGGATGGGTGCAATCTTGTTATACATACAATGAGTGAGCACGATATAGCTTATCACTCTCAAACTATGATAGATATTGTTCAGGTCAGCAGGGATGTTGGATTGGAGGTCTTTCTCGATCCATGGGGAATTGGCAGGGTATTTGGTGGTGAATCGTTTTCTGCATTCGTAAAAACTTTTCCGGAAGCAAGACAGAAGCTGAGTTTTACAGAAGGCGACATTAATGTAAATAAAGCTTGCATCAATTCTAAAACATTCAGAGATAAAATGTCACAATGGATTGACCTTGCAGCCAGTACCGGAGCAGAGGGGGTGTTCTGGGATGAACCGCATCTCTTTTACGGAGAGTTTACTGAGCTCTTTGGTAAATCAAGAAAAATATGGGGATGTACATGCCCAACATGCAAAGACATTTTCAAGAACAATTTCGACTATGAAATGCCCCAGGAGTTTACGAATGATGTAATGGAATTCAGGCAGGAAACTATTTTGAATTTTCTAGAATTTTTATCAGATCACTCTTCAAGCAAAGGTCTTAAAAATGCTGTTTGTGTTTTCCCATATAGTGAACCGAAATACGGTATATATGAGTGGGAGAAAATAGTTAAACTTAAGAATATAGATATATTTGGAAGCGATCCATATTGGATTTCACATAATGAACCTGTCGAAGATTTTGTAAAAAAAGTATCCGAAGAAGTTGTTCAACTGTGCAAAAAGCATGGTAAAGAGCCTCAAATATGGATTCAGGGATATAGAATCCCTGCTGGTCGAGAAGAGGAGGTATTTACAGCAATAAAGACTGCATTTGATTCCGGGGTGAGAAACATCGCAACATGGTGTTTCGAAGGAGGTGCATGCATGACATACGTCAGTTCGGAACGACCGGAAATGGTTTGGAACAATATAAGCTCTGAGTATAAAAATCTTCAAAATAAATAATCAACTCGTATTTGCATATAGTACAAAGAATTAAACTTATATATAAGTCTGTCTGAATACACTTCAATTCCCCATCTGTTCTGGTATATGTTGATGTTCGGTGTGACACGATCATGATAATGAATACAAAAATTGAAAATATCGCCAATAATGTATTAGAAGTGAATGATATATCATATGATGAAGCATATTATTTGATGGAATTAAACGGGATCGAAATCTACGATCTTCTTTACTGGGCAAATCGAATTCGATTCAACTCATTCAATAATATTATCAATCTGTGTTCTATAATCAGTGCGAGACAGGGAAGCTGCTCGGAGGATTGCAGATTTTGTTCTCAATCGAGTCGATACAAAACAGAGATTCCAAATTTCCCATTAATTGAAAAAGAAAAAGTCGCAGAAGCCGTAGAAAAGGGAAAGGAATATAAATCAGATAGTGTAGGAGTTGTAACGAGCGGGTATAGTCTTGAGGGGAGTGAAAATTTTGACAAAATATGTGAAAGTTCATATGAATTATCTAAACAGAATGGCCCTCCTGTTCACACTTCAATAGGTATGATTACGCGTAAAATGGCTGATAAACTGGTAGCAAGCGGGGTAGAGATGATTAATCATAATCTTGAAACATCAGAGGGATATTATCCAAACATATGCACAACACATTCATATAAGGATAGAGTCGATACAATTAAAACTGCCAAGGATGCCGGCTTGAAGATTTGCAGTGGTGGTATTTTTGGTGTTGGAGAGAGTATCGCAGACAGATTAAACCTGGCTTTCAAACTAAAGGAGCTTGATGTTGATGCAGTACCTATGAACTTTCTCAGCCCCGTAAAAGGCACTCCCTTGTCTGCAGAAAACTCATTGGAACCAATGGAAATATTAAAAATAATAGCAGTTTACCGTTTTATATTACCTGAAAAGGAAATTAAAGTTGCAGGAGGAAGAGAAGAGAACCTGCGTGACGTACAGAGTTGGATGTTCTATGCCGGGGCTAACAGTACGATGATAGGTGATTACCTTACTACCAGCGGAAAACTTCCGGAAGACGATTTGCAGATGATAAAAGATTTAGGTCTGACATATAAAGTGAGAAAGAAATAAAAACCTTGAATTACGAAGCAGTTGGACTAGGGCAATGCTGTATTGATTATTTAGGCACTGTGGAACAATATCCTGAGCTTAATCAGAAGGAAGAAGTAAGCAATCTTACTATTCAGGGTGGAGGGCCTGTAGCAACTGCAATGGTTACGTTGTCAAGGCTTGGTGCATCAACTGCATTTATAGGAAAGATTTCAGACGATTATTTCGGCAGCCTTATTAAAGAAGGCTTAGCAGCTGATTTAGTTAATATTGATCATATTATTGTAGAAAAAAATAAAACTTCTCAATTTGCTTTCATAGTAATTGAGAAGGAAACCGGTAAGCGAACTGTCTTATGGTCCAGGGCTACTATAGCACCTATGAAACCTGAAGAGATAAATAGAGATGTAATAAATACCTCAAGAGTATTGCTACTGGACGGACTTATGGAAGAGAGTTCTATGGCTGCTGCAGCGTATGCCAGGGACGCTGGAGTTACAATTGTTGTTGATGCCGGCAGCATGAGAGAGGGTGCACTGGCACTTGTAAGTTTATCTGATTACTTTATCGCATCTGAAGACTTCGCTCGACAATTTTCACCGGGTAATGATCCGAAATCAGCTGCAATTGAGTTGTTAAAGCTTGGCGCCGGGACTGTAATAATTACACTGGGTGAAAAAGGAAGTATCTGTATCACTTCTGAAAGTTATTTTTATCAACCGGCATTCAAAGTAAAAGCAGTAGATACAACCGGGTGTGGAGATGTATTTCATGGTGCGTTTATTTTTGGATTACTGCAAAAGTGGGACATTGTTGAAACAATAAGATTTGCTTCTGCAACTGCGGCTCTTAAGTGTCGTGCGATTGGAGGCAGAACTGCAATTCCAGATCTCAGGGATGTTGAAGAATTCATGGAGAATGAAAATCTTCTTTAGTTGTTAAACAAATGGCTAAAAACTCAGATTATCAATCATCGAAGCTCTCAAAGAAATACTCTTTCCAGAAATACCTGTTAACCATACTGGGCCTGACTATAGCACTGATCTATTTGCTCTTCATGGGTTTGTTCGGCTCAAATATCCTTAAACATCTTATAACATTGATAACTGTCAACGAATATCTGTTAATAGCTCTTTATATTTTAATATTTATAATTATTCTTGACGTTCTAACAATTCCTTTAAGTTTTTACGGAAGTTTTGTTCTTGAACATATGTATAATTTATCTAATCAGAAAATCTCGGGATGGATCAAAGATGAACTGAAAAAATTTCTGATATCTCTGCCTCTTATTATTATTATGGTTGAGATAATGTATATATTTCTCAGAAATTTCCCTGACACTTGGTGGATTTTTGTCACTTTGATCTGGATTTTTTTTTCAGTCATTATGGCAAAACTGGCTCCTGTTCTTATATTTCCACTATTTTATAAAAGTGTACCTTTAGATAATAAAGAACTCAAAGAAGGTCTCGAATCACTAGTGGTAGGTACAGGATTAAATATTCAGGGAGTATATAAAATCAATTTGAGCAAAAACACAAAGAAGGCAAATGCTGCCCTCGCCGGCATGGGAAGTACCAGGAGGGTTCTGCTTGGAGATACTCTATTGGATTCATATTCACCGGCTGAGATAAAATCTGTATTTGCCCACGAGCTGGGTCACCATGTCTATCATCATGTATGGAAAATGTTATTCATCAGCACCATATCAGGATGCATCGGGTTTGCATTTTGCCATTTATTATTAACAAAAGTGATAGTAATCATGGGGTATCAGAACATACACGACATTGCAGCATTTCCGGCTGTCTGTGCAGCACTGGCATTCTCTAGCATTGTATTGTTACCTATTCAAAATGCTATCAGCCGAAAGTTTGAGAGAGCATGTGACAGATATGCAATTAATAAAACTAAAGACCCAGAATCATTTATATCTACAATGAACAAACTTGCAGAACAGAATCTGGCTGATAGAGCCCCTAGTAGAATTGTAGAGCTGCTATTCTATAGTCATCCATCAATATCCAGACGCATAGAGGTGGCAAAGAAAACTATGCAGACATAATACTTCAACAGATTTAGTAACCTATTTACAATAAAAAATTCATAGCAATTATAACATTTATTACTTAAACACATCCTGCCTTACGATGCGAATGAGATGGCATCAGCTATTTCAGTATCGTAAAATCAATCTGGGAAAAAATTTCCCCATATCTGGTTCAATCATAATAAATCAGATCTAATAATCGTCTAAATTACAAACATTCTGTATAAAAAAATTACACATCTTTTTATCTCATTAAGTTTATATTTTCTTTTAAGAGAACGGCTTAATTAAATAGCTCCAGCTGTAATCAATTTATTTCCTGTCAATACTATTATTTATAAGAAATCTGTAAACATTCCTTAAGAAATAGATCTTTTTCAATAATATCTAAGAAATTTCTTAATGTATTTATCAGTTGGCAGTCATTTTGCTTTATGATTTTTAATAAAAAAAAGTATTTACTAAAGTCAGAGATAAAAATACCGATAAGGCAGATAGAAAACAGTAATCCTGGAATATATTTTGTTTAAAGGGCTAGTCCTCTCATTTGTATTGGAACAGCAGTAAACTTCATATTTTTATATTCAGATAAAGGAGAATTATTATGGATGCAGTTGCAGCCAAAAAAGAAGTCAAAGAGGGCAAATACTTAACATTTGTCCTGGGTGCAGAAGAGTACGGCATAGAGATCTTGAGTGTTAGAGAAATCATCGGCCTTATGGATATTACAACCGTACCGCAGACTCCGGATTATATGAAAGGTGTAATTAATCTGAGAGGAAAGGTTATACCAGTAATTGACCTGAGACTGAAGTTTTCAATGCAGGAAGAAACACATACCCAGGAAACCTGTATAATCGTCGTAGAAGTCAATAATACCTCAATAGGAATCATTGTTGACAGTGTTTCTGAAGTGTCAGACATCAACGGTGAAGAGATAGAAGAGGCACCAAGCTTTGGTCATGGCATAGACACTAGTTTTATCATGGGCATTGGTAAGATTAAAGAGAAGATCATAATCCTGCTTGATATCGATACTGTGCTTTCAAGCGATGAACTTGCAATAGCAGCAGAAATTGCCGGTAGTTGAATATAGCCATTAAACTGAATTATAAGATGTCATAGAACTGTAGTATGTGTTTACTAGAAATAGGAACCATCCTATTAAATGCACTTTTACATATAAGTATGAACAGTATAACTGAATATTAATAATCAATGGTGATATTCATTTCGCCCTGGATATACACCGTCAAATCGAAATTTATCTTTAAGGAGGCCTAAAGAATGACAATTGGTAAAAAATTTATTGTTGTGTTTTCTATCTTTTTTGTTGCAGTAATAACAGGAGCATTCTTCGTATTCACTACGATAAAGGAGCAGAAGGATGAGAAAGCTATTCTCAATCTTGCAGGTAGACAACGCATGCTCACACAGAAATATTTTAAAGAGTATATTAATGAATTAATCCCCTTACAGGTTCGCCACAGTACAACTAAGGCTGCAGAAATTGCAACACTGCAGATTGTTGAAGATCGCAAGCAGTTTACAAAAAATGTTGTGATAAAACTAAAGAAGGATGGAGTTTTAGACGTACATCCAAACAGAAAGTATGCTGAAATAGATGGAGGTATTCCTCTTCCGGCTACTTTTGTCCAGGAGGTATCGAGCAAAATAAATGAAAAAGGAGTGTACAGCTACGATCTCCTGAGCAAGTGGAATATAAATAAAGAGAAAGGGCTGAATACTGACTTTGAGAATGAGGCATTCGATTATCTATTTAATAAGGAGGGGGACGTATTTAAACGCTTTATAGTACATAACGGGGTATATTCACTACGCTATGCGACGGCAGATAAAGCGTCTGCGCAAGGTTGTGTAAATTGCCATAACAATCATGAGGATAGCCCTAAGAACGATTTCAAGCTGGGAGACGTAATGGGTATACTTGTGGTAAACATTCCAATTGGTGCTGCCAGCCCGGCAACAGTTGCATTTTTTAATGACTCAGGTGACGGTACAATAGGTGAAAACACTTTTCTCAAGACAAAAAAGGTATTTGACATCACACTTGGGGCACTATTAAGTGGAGGACAGGTACCGGTTGATCTGGGAATGAAAAAATTTATTACACTCCCTGCTACTGAAGATGCCGCAATAGTGGCTAAATTAAAAGAAGTAAAGTCACTATGGAATGGAACACAGGATAATCTTGAGGTCCTTTCAGAAACAGTACCCAATTCAACAGAGTATATTGCTGCTTATAAAGATGCTTATACTAGCAATAATGCTACTATGAAGGCTATGAACGAAGCCGTCAGTATGTACCAGACAATTGCAGATGAGCAGATGGCAATGTTAGAATATATACAGGCTGGTTCTGTTGGCCTGGTCTGCCTGGTAATAGGACTTGGCTGGCTATTCTTCGCACGCCCATTGATAAAATTCCTGAGGGAACTTGTTGCCAAGCTGATAGAGGGCTCACATCAGGTTGCAGCGGCGTCCGAACAGATATCATCCTCCAGCCAGAGTCTTGCACAGGGTTCGTCTGAACAGGCTTCATCCCTAGAAGAGACATCAGCATCTATGGAAGAGATGACATCCATGACTAAACAAAACGCTGAAAATTCAAAAGAAGCTGCTAATATTGCAGCACAATGTAACAGGAGTGCAGAAACCAGTAATAAATCTGTGAATGAGATGAACAATGCAATGCATGACATTAATGAGAGCAGCAAGAAGATTGGAGATATAATAAAGGTAATAGATGGTATAGCATTTCAGACTAATCTTCTGGCTCTTAATGCTGCCGTTGAAGCTGCACGTGCAGGTGAGCATGGTAAAGGATTTGCCGTTGTGGCAGAAGAGGTACGTAACCTTGCGCAGAGAAGTGCTACTGCAGCAAAGGATACAACAGAGCTTATTGAAGACTGTGTAAGTAAGACAGAAATAGGTACGAAACTCTCAGAAGAGTGTAAGACATCATTGACTGAAATAGTATCAAATGTTAAGAAAGTTACAAACCTGATTGACGAAATATCTATAGCCTCTACGGAGCAGTCTGACGGTATTAGCCAGGTAAGTAAGGCACTACAGCAGATGGACCAGATTACACAACAAAATGCGGCCAATGCTGAAGAGACAGCATCAGCCAGCGAAGAGCTGTCGGCACAGTCTCAAACACTTATGGATCAGGTCAACGCATTATCGTCACAAATCAAGCATGAAACTTATAATGAGTCAGAAACCTACGATAAATCTCATTTTGATTCTAAGCAGTATGATGACAAGGACGTAACAATCAAATCGACAGATGGAAATGGTCAGAAAAATAGTTCTGTTGAAGCCAATGAGCTGATTCCGATGGGGGAAAACAGGATTACTGAACATGACGAAAGCATGTCAGACTTTTAAGTGAGTTATTAATAACAGGCAAGATAGTTTGCATCATAGATGTAAACTATCTTGCCATTTGTAATTTGATCTATAAGCCCAGAACACAATTAATTCAAAAACTGATTCAGCTTACAAATAATTTGTAGTAGATAGTATTTAATCTGACAGTAGTACTGGTTCTGTCTGTAATGTT
>CAYFOK010000020.1:0-58220 GCA_964344685.1 uncultured Candidatus Scalindua sp.
ACATTAGCTTTCATTTTGCATGTTTCACAGGTAGCCCCTTTGTTAAAGCAATCTTTGCAGGTTATTTTAGATTTGTTTAGATAGCCAATTTTACAAGAGTTACACCAGATTGTTTCACCGGTTTTTCCTTTCTTACACGCTTCGCATACATGTTCGTCAGATTTACCGCTTGCAACTTTTTGCTGTGACCTGAGTGATTGTATAAGACTTAAATTGTTCTCAAGTGTATTCAATCTCCTCAAAGTAGCGGCTTCACTCTGCATATCTATGTATTTCTTAATCATGCTTGACCATGAAATGTAAGTAAAGGCGTTAGGATTGGTATGGGCCATACCCTTGCGAATGAGAAATGCATCATTCTCCCACATGTATAAGAAATCTTTTTCAATCCTGCTTGGGTTACCGTCCTTTGCCCAGAATTCACCATAAAATCCACCAAGTGTATCCGGCCATTTTTCACTTACCGGGGCAGGAGCATGAGGGCGGTTTTCCGGCATTGGAAAGAGGGTCTTTTCTTTGTATAGTGACTTTAACAGGCCAAAAGACTCTTGTATGTACGCAAAGACTGCATCAGACGCAAGATCCATCGATGTAAGATAATCCGTTGCAAATATCTTAGAATGGCATTTTCGGCATGTTTGAATCCAGGCCTTTCTTCTTGATAACAGTTCAGGGTTATTGTTTATATATTCTGTAGGCTTAACAGGTGGATCTTCAAAAAGATTGTTATAAAAGAGTACATCTCCTTCACCCATAATTGCCTTCTGGACCATATTGTGTGAAAATTTACCCTTATACTGCATATGGCAGTATGCGCATGTCGGAGCGGGTGCGGAGTATTCCTTGAGCGGTTTATTCCAATCCCACTGATGACCTTCTATTTGGTATATTGTACCATGTTTTGAATTCGTGTAGTCTTCAATGTCCGGATGGTCAGGTCCGTTGTGACAGGTAGCACATGCTTCCGGTCTTCGGGCCTCTGATGCCTTAAACGCATGCCTTGTATGACAGCTGTCACACTTGTGCTGTATGTTGTGGCACATGTCACATCCCTGGACTATGTTTTTGTTCATAGCGGCCCATATATCGGTATCAAGGTTCGCATCATAGGATTTCGCATGACTCTCTCTCCCCTCAGGCCAGCCAGGTATCCCAACTTTCTTCTCTGATACAAATTCCTCAAATTCCTTTTTATGACATTCACCACAGACTTCTGATGTTGGCATTATTAGATCTTTTGCATGATCAATCTTTTCAGCACCCACTCCACCGTGACAATCAATACAGCTGACCTCGTTTATTTCCTTTCCAAGATTATTTTTTATATTTTTGAGAAATTCCTGTTGATAAGGAAGGAGTTTGCTGAAATCTGCATGGCTGCTTGTTTCCCATGCTTTCACAAGAAGAGGATTGATCGCTTTATGGCAGAGTACACAATCCTTTCTATTGTATTCACCCTGAGGGCTATCTGGTGGTGTATAAAAGTAACTTGGTGCCCAATATCTATGAGTCGGTATAGGTTTCCAGTGTTCTGCGTATGGCCCTACTCCATTGTTCATTTTGTCATCTGCTTCCAGATTTATTGTAGTAATAAATGAAATTGATAATACAGCAATCAGTATACAAAGAAATCTTGTCATGACTATCAACTCTCTCCCTCCTCTATAGTAGAATATTAGTAGAATAAATTTAAAATAACTAAACTAAAAATATGTAATATAGCTTTCTGGCATTCAGGACATACTTATCTTTGCACCTCTCCTGATATCCGAAGAAATGGTAACAAAACTTTCTTGTCTCCATGTGATATTCCAGGTAAGCCCTTTACTTTAAAAAGCATCATATCCTTTAACAGCTTAATGTGTTAGCCTCTCTGCCTCTAAATCTTCTTTAAGAGATACTAAAATCTCAATACCTTCATTTACTGTACCCCGATATCCTTGCTTTACTTTATCTCTAAAACTATAAAAAAACTTGCTTTCAGATGTAAGTTTTTTTTCTAAAAAGTATAAACACTGAGTTTTCCATTTCAAAAATGCTTCTGGATCAAGTGTAGGGTATCCAACTATTCCTAATGAGTTTGGTACATGTGTGATAAGAACCTTTTGCCCTTGTTCAATCAATTTTTGTACATTTTCAATATTGTTCATTTTTCTCTAGTTTTAAATCAGTTGTTAAAAGCCAGGAAATACAAACAGTTATTGAGCCAAATGTTACATTGATACTTTATAATAAATTATTTAGTGGCCCTGACAACTTTGTAGACGTAATATTCTTTCAGATTATTATAATCTAAGCCAGATATCTCATCAAGCAATCTCTTAATACGTGCTGAAGGTGTGGGGGGGAGTACTTCTTTTTTAGCTAAAATTACAACTCTTCAATTATTAACAGTTCAGAAAACATTGATATAATTTGTCAGCACAATATAATCAAAGAGAATTTTAGTTCTCAAAGAAGCAAACTTTACCTGAATCAACATAGTACATGGCCCCTGCAATATCGATTTCGTTATCCTCAATCATCTTAGCCAGGATGGCACTTCTATCCTTTATTTGTTCAATCGCCCCTAAGACATTTTGATCGGCGACCTGTTGTACAAACTCCAAATCCTTAGAACTGCTGCCTTCACCTTTATCCTGAGTTACTGCATTAACAGCTGGTACTATTTTTTCCAACAGCCCTGTAAGGTTGCCCAACTCTACAGAGTCGCAAGCACCTTTAACCGCTCCACAACTGCTATGCCCAAGCACTACTATCAGCTTTGAACCTGCTGCTTTGCAGGCAAATTCCATACTTCCCAGTATGTCTTCATTAACCACATTTCCTGCTATGCGTATGCTGAAAAGATCCCCGATCCCCTGATCAAAAATAGTTTCTACCGGTACTCTGGAATCGATACAGCTTAGAATTACAGCAAATGGAAACTGGCCTGTACTGGTTTCAGAAACCTCCTGCAGCAGATTTTTGTTTACCGTTGAGTCTTCAGTGAACCTTGAATTCCCCTCTTTTAGCATTTCGAGAGCTTTCTCAGGTGTAATCGCCGATTGAGATTCTTTTGTTTGCATATCTTACCTCCTGTTTTAACTATATGAATTATATTTGTTGTTAAATATTTACCAGGCTAGCAGACGAACAGTACAGCTACAGCCTGATCCCATTCTGGTCTATAGATCTGAAAAGATAGGAACGAGATTTAGAATGTTTATACCAACAAGGCTGAATGCATTCAAAAAAGTCAGGGGTTCTAAAACCTTATCCTCTACTATCCCAACAAAGGGGTTGTGACTTGCAGCAGGAGCTTCAACACTCCTCAATTATTTTAAAAAGTTCTTTAGCAAGTTCAATATGTACCTCTTCGTCATTACTGATTTTCTGTAAAATATTGATACTGTGTTCATCATCAATTTTTTTTATACAGTTTTCGTATATTGATTTAGCATCCAGCTCAAATTCCATGATCCTTTGAAGGATATCAGTAAATTCCTCTTTAGAATACACTCTTTTTTACTCTATCAAATATATATTATTAATTTATCTGTTTTTCTTACGAGCTTTTGGCAACCTTTCCCTTTTGCAGTGACACTACTATGAAATAATTGAGTTAAGTATACTCCAGAATCGCGAAAAAACAAGTAATTCTGAAAATTTAGATCAATTCACTCTCTCCTAATCCTCCTCTATTCAATGAATTATGAAGGTTACGGCATTTTGATCGGTAATCAAGAATCTGATTTTTTTCTTGCAATTGAGAATGAATCTTGTTTAAAATCGTAAATCACAACAAAAGAAAAGACGTAATACCCACATTCTTTTGTTAAAGGAGTAAATGTAATAGGAAAATCACTTTTTCACATTTACTCTCACCCGTACCTGCTTTTAGTGCAGATACAAATCAAAAATCAATACATTATGTTTCAATGTTAATATGGAAAGGTAGCTTGGTTTTGCATATTAATTTTAAATAGGAAAAATATAAATGGTTGAATGGAACAATAAACAAAGTGTGGATGTATCAATGTTTGATGAGGGTCATAAGCAGTTTATTGACATTATTAATAAAGCTGCTCATCTACAGAAATATGAAAACAGAGGGCCTGGTGCGATATCAGAGCTGTTGATTGAAATAAATGCATATGCACGTAAGCATTTCAGGACTGAAGAGGCAAACATGCTTAATTGTAAATATTATGATTATAAATCGCACAAAGATGAACATATTAGTTTTGCTAACAGAATTCCCTGCTACTGGCAGGAGTTAGCGGACAATAATTTCAAAGTTGTTGATACGATACTTGAACACTTACAGTGGTGGTTAACCAGCCATATTCAAGGCTCTGATAAAAAGTATGTAGAGTGTTTCAATGAAAATGGTCTTAAATAACTTAAATAAATTATACCTGGCAAGATTAATATCACCTTCACTCCAAACAACTACTTCACAGTAGTCAGTTCCACGCCTGCAATGGCCAGACGGCTTGTACTAATAAATACCTGTGCTCAGATTCTCCAATGTTCACTCACGGAAAGTTGTGATAATGTGTAAAAGATTTCAGAATACAGGGAGGCATTATCATTTTCTTTGTATTTCCTTTATAAGCCTGTCAAAAATGATACTGTTGCTACAATAAATTATTGAGCGGTAAATTTTGCAGCTGGAGCCGGCTATCCTTAGATTGAGTTCAGAAGGTAGTATGTTCCTGCACCTGCCAGATAACCGGACAGTGCGAGTAAGCTCATCCTCCTCAGATACCAGATAAAATCGATATTAAGGATACCCATTACAGCTACGCCTGCTGCTGATCCTATTATTAAAACACTACCTCCTGTCCCTGCGCAATAGGCCAGGAGTTCCCAGAATGAACCGTCTACAGCAAAATTACCTGCAGGAGCAATGTCATACATTCCCATGGCACCTGCTACAAGCGGAACATTATCGACGACTGCAGATAGCAAGCCGATTATCAAATTAATGATGTAAATATTGTCAATACTGTTGTCAAGATAAGCGGCAACGTATCCCAGATGTCCGGCAGATTGTAACGCGTCAACTGCTACGAGTATGCCAAGAAAGAACAGAATAGATGGTGTATCCACCTTGGTAAGTACACCAACTACTGTTCTGGATGATTTAACTTCTGTGTTTTTACTGTGATGCATCAGCTCTGTAACAACCCAGAGCGCCCCAAGACTGAATGTAATTCCAATAACAGGAGGAAGATGAGTAATAACCTTAAACACAGGAACAAACAGTAATCCGCCAACCCCAAGGAAGAAGACAATCTTTCGTTCCGTATTGGTTGTCGGGTCAGTCAATTGATGACGCTTGCGAACCTCGTCAAGCATGTCTATAGGCCTTTCAACATCTCCTTTCAGTGAAAATGTAAGAATACACAATGGTACTGCCATACATACCAGACTTGGGACAAGTAATTTTGTTATTATACTGACAGAAGTAATCTGGCCTTTTACCCAGAGCATTATTGTTGTTACATCACCTATAGGAGACCATGCGCCCCCGGCATTTGCCGTCAGTATGACAACACCTGCGTACAGCCAGATATCTTCTTTACCTTTCATAAGTTTTCTGAGTAATGCCGTCATTACAATTGAAGTGGTAAGGTTGTCCAGAGCGGCAGAGAAAAAAAATGTAAGTACTCCGACTATCCACAACAGCTTCACCCGGCTGATTGTTCTTATCATATCGGTAATTAACGTGAAACCCTCATGCGCGTCTACGACTTCAACAATAGTCATAGCGCAAAGAAGGAAAAAAAGAATCGCCGCTATCTCACTTAAAGTGTGAGCAATAGAATGTTCAATATAATGATGAGCGATATTTGGTGTCTCTTCAACAGGGATTTGATCTATCGGAACACTAAGTTCATACTGTTTAAGGATAGCCTCATAAGAATCATAGTGTGCGTCAATACTATGGTCTACAGTCTCGCGGGATAAATAGTCTTTAAATCCTGGAGGTATCTCTTCGGACTGAGCAATGGAATTTATTGAATCATGATTATTGTAATGCAGTATGTCAGAAGGGGCCATTGCATAAATACTCCAGCACAATGCCCCCGTTATTAAGGCGGTGGCGGCTTTATCGATCTTTATCTGGTGTTCCAGCGCAATAGCCATATAGCCAAGCACAAAAACAGCTACTATTAATATAAACATTGTATCAGTGAAATCTAAGGATTATTATATGTAGAATAGAAATAAACAGTATGGATTAAATATCACATTTAAGTCACATGAATATATAAAGATGAACAAGCTGCATTTTAAGCATATAACAGGTCGACTACAAAAATATCCACTTTCATTAGTCTCCTCATTACCTGTTTTGGCATGAACAAATTTAAGAAGTTTTTCAGAGAATATTCATCTCCTGCCTGCATTCGTAGGAGGGGAGGGGATAGGGTTGATTATTAATCAGATTAAAAATAATTTTGAGTTGTTAAACTGTTTATCAGAAAAGTTATTATTTTGAATCCTTTGCCGGTTTACTTTTTACCGGTAATGCATATATCCATTTGTCAAGCCTCTTAGAGTAAATCGCTTCTCTATCACGTGCCTCACCAATTGGTTGTATCATCTTTACATTTATATTTCTGTCGTCAGCATTAGTAATAAAATCTTCTATTGCTTCTCTCACATCATAATCAACGCTGAAACATTTACTCATATCTATAGTCAGGAATGTGTCTTCTGGTATTTTGGCCAATTCTTTAATGATCGCTCCTTTATTCAAAAAGGTAACGTCCTCAGAGAGGCTCATCTTCATCTGTTTTTCTCCGGCAGACGTTTCCAAATGTAAGAAGTGAGAATTCTTGTAGTTGCGGAGTAAGATCGCGGCAGAACCGACACAACACCCTAACGCAAGCCCAATTAGCAAATCTTCAAAGACGATACCGAGAATAGTAACTATAAACGGTATAAATTGATCCCATCCCAGTCTGTATTGTTTGGCAAATAACGAAGGCTTTGCTAATTTAAAACCAACCATTAACAAAATGCATGCAAGAGCCGGTAAAGGTATAAGGTTAAGAATACCCGGAATAAAAGCAACACAAGTCAGCAGAAAGATTCCATGCAGGATGGTTGACAGCTTTGATGCTGCACCGGCCTGCACATTTGCAGAACTCCGAACGATTACCTGGGTAATTGCCAGGCCTCCTATCATCCCTGAAACAATGTTTCCTGTACCTTGTGCAAATAGCTCACGGTTGGTTGAGGTGGTTCTGCGGTGAGGGTCCAGCTTATCCGTAGCTTCTACACATAAAAGTGTTTCCAAGCTTGCTACAAGTGCTATTGTAAGTGCTAATATATAAACTTCTTTATTACCAATCTGAGTGAAATCAGGAAATGTAAATTGGCCAAAAAAAGAGGAGACACTATTTGAAACCGGTACTTGTACCAGGAATTCTTGTCCTAAATGTAATTGAGGGAAAACCCCTTTTGTTATTAACTGACAGAGTATGCCAACAGCAACTACAACTATGGGTCCCTGTACTAATCTAAAGATTTTATGCTTCTTCGTCAGGTAAAATTCCCACAAAAGTAAGAGTCCCATTGAAATTGCAGCAATTATTATTGCTCCGATTGTTAAATGTTCAAAAAATTGCATTAGCGCGGTAAATGAGCTGCCTTCACTTACCTGGGCGTGATAATCTGGGCCCTTCAACTCTCCATCATATCCAAGTGCAAAAGGCACCTGTTTAATGAAAATAATAATTCCGATGCCGGCGAGCATTCCGTGTATAGCTGACAATGGGAAATAATATCCGATAATTCCGGCTCTTATTAAACCAAGTATAATTTGAATTACTCCACCAATAACTACTGCCAGTAAGAACGTTTCAAACGGTATTGTAACCAGCGCAGTCAAGATAATTACAGCCAGGCCTGCAGCAGGCCCACTGACTCCGTGTGAAGAATCACTTATAGCCCCTACCAAGATCCCTCCGACAAGTCCGGCAATAAGGCCTGAAAAGAGAGGCGCTCCGCTTGCAAGTGCAATTCCAAGGCAGAGCGGTAGAGCAACAAAGAATACTACGACACTTGCCGGCAAATCCAGGTTTATATTAGAAAATAATGATTGTTTTTTCTTCATAGTGATTTACAGTATCAATGTAATCAGGTTATGATTTTATTCTATTCTCAAGAAATATACCAGGTAACCTGTCAAATTTACCTGAAACTTAAAGTTTTATCCACTTAAAACCGGTTGAATTATGTAGGACTTCTAAAAAAAAAACCAACACCAAATTCTGTTCTTAAGTTAAATGAACAAAAAGCTGGCATTGGCATACTTTCCAGTGAACCTTATTTGACAAAGGGCTTTTAGAACATCTATATACTATAATAATTGGATGTTATCTAAATAAAATGAATTATTCAAGCTTTATTTGTCAAAATTTAACCTGTAGTTGGCATTGGATTTTATTTTATATAATTTGATTATTCCTCTTTTGTAATTGATCGTTACTATAGTCTACAGAACCGGGAAGTTAATAGTTCTTTCAGACAAAAGGGTATTCAAAAAAGTACAATAGACTTCTAATATATCTTTGCCGTTTGCAGTTGCATATGAAGCAACATTACCAGCCCAATATGAACCAATATCAATATCCTGTTTTTCTTCACCAAGTGCCTGGGCGTCACAATCATCATCCACTTTTATTGGAGGTATCTTTCTATGATTCAGGCATGCTCTTCGTCCCAGAAAAATATCACCTTTTTCAAATAATTGCTGCCAGAGCATTATCTCTACTTTATTTTTAGCATTCTGGTTCTCAGATAAAATAATTATGTGGGGCATTGAATTGCTTATTAGAGCTGAAGGTATCCTGTTTTTTACCTCAACAAGAATTGAATATATCAAAATTATTGAATCGGTTCGGATTTCTTTATACCCACCCCAGGACTTTTTCAGGAAAATTTTATTTGGTGCAGAGACTGCCGCAAATTTTGACACTGAATGTAACGACGCTCCCTCCTTATTTATTGCATCCTTAGTTAATGGTGCAAGTTCCAATTTTTCAGGAGGAATTAAATAATCAGGAGCAATCTGTTTCACCATTTGATCATAAATTTTATTGATATATGTTAATAGTTGATCATCCTTCATCATTAACCTTTTGACTGTTAGCAGATTTTAAAGATATAATAGCCAATTCTCTTTATCGTTAAGACGATAAGCGATTAGATTTGAAAACACTGAAAGAATATAAAAATAATATAAAATTACAAGTATTTTCTACACTTAATTATGTAGAAGAATGCCTAAAGAGATAAAAACAGTACCAAAAAAGCTTAAAAAACATAACAAATTTATTATTAATTAACAGTTTGCAAATCTAAAGAATTTGATTTACGTTATGGATGTGTAAAGAGAAAGTCTAAATCTCAGACCTGAAATTACCATAGCAATTAATGCCTAAACCATGCTCTAAGTGTAACATTAAATGGGTAATTAAGAAAAAATCAATCTATCAATATTTTCAGGAATCTCAATTCTTGTACCTATTTATTTGACAAATTAAGATGTAAAAACTAAGATTGTCATCTGACGATACATATCGGATCGCAGTGCTGGTAATTTTTCAACTGGTTTTTAAGCCGTTTTAGAATATTTCTCAATAATAGACTTGCAGGATATCTTTTCTATTAATGCAAAAAGATATTTTTTAGTAAATATTAAAAATGCCTTAAGGTAGGTTAACGGATAATGCAGACAATTCGAACTGGATTTTTCAGACAGGATATACTCAGCTGTTTTATTTTACTGGCATTAATGATAATGACATTCGGTGCCGGTATATCGGTTGTATTTGCGCAGGATAAGGAACCGTCTCCAGAAATACAGGCAGATATACTTATAAACTCTGCAAAGACCGAGATGGAGGCTGAAAGATGGGAAGATGCGTTAAAAAGCTTAGAGAAGACGTTGAATCTGGGAATCAACCTGCCCGGAGAATTTCATTACCTTTATGGAAAAGTGCTTTTGAAAACAGGAAACTATAATGACTCATTGTCAAGTTTATCTAATTATCTTACATTAGAAGGCAGGGAAGGGACGTATTTTGAAAACACGATTACATTAATCACAGAAGCCAAAGACAAACTTGATGAAGAGAGGTTTCAGATGGTTGAGTCACAATTTCAGTTTACAGAAGCAGCCAGAGCAACTGAAGAAGGGATGGTGTTTGTTAAAGGAGGATGCTTTGACATGGGTGATATCTTTGACACAGGACACAGTGACGAGAAACCGGTGCACACGGTTTGTGTGAAAGATTTTTATCTGGGAAAAACTGAAGTAACGCAAAAACAATGGGTGGAAATAACGGGTCATAATCCATCAAAATTTCAGTGCGAAGACTGCCCGGTTGAAAGAGTAAGCTGGCATGATGTCCAGGAATTTATAATAAAGCTGAATGAAAAGACAGGCCTGACTTACCGTCTCCCAACTGAAGCTGAATGGGAATATGCAGCAAGAAGCGGAGGCGAGAAGATGCAATGGGCGGGAACCAATGACAATAGGGAAATCGGAGATTTTGCCTGGTATGGCCATAATGCCGGGGGTAGAACTCATAAAGTGGCAGGTAAATTGCCAAACAAAATTGGAATTTATGATATGATGGGTAATGTCTGGGAGTGGTGCTTAGACTGGTATGACGAGCATTATTATGAAACCCATCCAAGCAGGAACCCTCAAGGGCATACAGAAGGCACGCATCGTGTCTTAAGAGGCGGTGGCTGGCGCAGTAAAGATATGGGCTTGCGTACAACAGACCGTAATGATTTTGATCCGGAGAGCAAAAAGTTCAGTGATATAGGCTTCCGTCTTGCAAGGTCTCAATAGTCTATTCATTCATTTAGGTGCAAATAAAAACATAAGTGCATGGGTGGCAGGTTTATGTTCTCCTGTGCAGTAAAGCTATTAATCTCCAACTGCCACTGCTATTTAGCTCCATTTTATGCTTTTTCATCATCTTGTTTCATTTTAGCTTACCTTTGAACATTTCCTGCCTTTATCATTTTAGGGATTATAGAAAAATAGTTGCTTGTCATAATAGTGAATATTTTGCTTTTGGCAAACTCTTTGCTTTGTATGTTATAAAACATATGGTATGCTTTTACCTTTTATGAACTCTCAGTAATATACGGCGGTATGAAAGGGATTTATGTTTTTATTAGAAAGAGCAAAATCAGCAAATATTTTATTGAATGATATAGATTTGACGTCCGGAATCCATGATAAGTATTCGTTCAGTTATGGACGTGACTGCAATACAGTATCTGATTCTATCAATAAGATAGGACTGATTAATCCTGTTATATTAGAAGAGCGCTTTGATTCCAATAAATCGTACGTTGTTGTTTGCGGGTTCCAACGTATCAGGGCCTTTCAGCAATTAAGGTGGGAGCGTATTGATGCAAAGATTGTTGATAGTCTTAAAGAAGAGGAAATCCTGCTGTTAGTCCTGCAAGATAATTTATCCTCAAGAGGGTTTAATGAAATAGAGAAGGGGATTGTTTTAAAAAAATTTATGGATGTTGGATATTCTTACGATAGAGTGATATCTGAAATAACGCCTCTGCTTAAAATGCCTCCAAACAAGAGCGTAATAGACAAATATCTTTTACTTTTAAGCTTGGACAGCGAAATAAAGCAATCTGTTGCCAGAAGTGAACTTGAAGTGGAAAGGGCCTTTCTCCTCATTTCTCTTGACGCAGCTGATAGGAAAATTGTCTACAGGCTTCTCTTCAAAGAGTCAGTTACCAGCATAAATGAGGCAAAAGAGACGATAAAAAATCTTCTCGATCTTAAATTGATTAAGCAGTTAGAGATCTCTGACTTACTGTCATCAGGAGAAATCAGTCGTATCATCTCAGATAATAAATCTAATAAAAGACAAAAGGGGGAGAAAATATGTATGTTAATCAAATCAATGCGATATCCCTCTATCAGTATGAAAGAGGATGAGTTTGCCAAAACATGCAGTGAAATGAAACTGGATAACGATGTTCGTATTAATCACTCCAGATATTTTGAAGGAGATGAAATCAGGATAACGTTAAAGGCATCAAATGAAGAGAAGCTGGGGAACAATCTTGATAGGCTTCTTTTAAATTTAAGAAATGGAAAGTTTAAGGAATTATTTTCCATGTTTAAGGATATTTAAACAGGACATACGGAATTGGAAGTATAAAGATTTTCTGTAAAACCGTTATTTTGTAATTGAATAAAATCCAGTAAAAGGCATTTTTTTATAGAATATGATTAAAGTGAATAAAATCAGCCTGAGGATAATTGAGGCTGCCAGAAAATTTAAGATTTTTGATGATACGTTTATACTTATGCTGGCAGCACTGGTGGGGCTTGCAGGCGGATATTTCGCAATTGCATTTCGAAGTTTAATTGTTTATGTGACTGCGTTGCTGGGGATAGTGTGTGGTTATATCTGTATCGGGTTAAATTATATAGAATTACATATATGTAAAATATTTTCTATACCACATGGTAAAGATATTGATACATTCACAGGATTGCAATTTGTTTACCTCTCCCTGATACCGATTCTTGGGCTTATGTTGGTTGCTTTTATAACAAATTTATTTGCAAAAGAAGCAAAAGGTCACGGTGTTCCGGAGGTTATGTCTGCTGTTACCAGAAAAGGAGGTATAATAAGGCCTCGTATTGTTTTATTAAAGATGTTTGTGTCGGCGATAACTATAGGTTCAGGAGGGTCGGTAGGCAGAGAAGGGCCAATCGTTCATATCGGATCTGCAATAGGCTCTGCTATGGGACAGTTTTTTAAAATGTCCAGCTCAGCGGTAACTGTACTTGTAGGGTGCGGTGCAGCTGCGGGAATATCAGCAACCTTCAATGCTCCAATAGCAGGTACTTTATTTGCTTCTGAAGTTATTCTGAGAGATATCAGGATAACCAGTGTTTCTCCAATTCTCATATCATCTCTTGTAGCGGCTTCCGTATCGAGAGCTTATTACGGAAATAGTCCTGCATTTTCAGTATCTCCTTACGAACTGGCAAGCTATGGAGAATTGAGTTTGTATTGCGTACTTGGCCTTTTAGCCGGTCTTGTTGCGGTGTCATTCATCAAGGTGCTTTATAAAACAGAAGATATTTTTAACGCTATTAAGATTCATTGGTTACTTAAGGCCGCTATTGGTGGATTACTATTGGGGCTTGCTGGTATGTACCATTCAGAAATCCATGGAGTTGGGTATGGAGTTATTGAAATGATACTGAACAATCCTGGTCAATACGGTATAATCATACTGGCTCTTCTGTGCGCACTCAAAATAGTTATGACATCAATTACAATTGGGGCTGGAGGTTCTGGAGGCGTCTTTGCGCCATCGCTATTTATGGGAGGAGCGCTTGGAGGATTATTCGGTATTTGTGTACAGGGTATTCCTTTTTTTGCTATTGCATCACCAGGGGCATATGCATTGGTGGGCATGTCTGCTGTCGTAGCAGGAACAACTCACGCTCCCATTCAGGCAATCCTCATCCTGGTGGAAATGACAGGTAATTACGAAATCATACTGCCAATAATGATTAGCTGCGTTATCAGTAATATAGTCGCCAAGAAGATTGAAAGCAGTTCCATTTATACCATGAAGCTTGTAAGAAGAGGTGAATCAAAGGAAATCGGTAAAGATTTGAGAATTCTTAAGAAATTACGGGTTGCTGACGTCATTGTCAGTAACTGTATAACCCTGCATATGGAAACACCATTCAGTGAGATTTTGAGACTGATGCGTACAACAAATGCAGATGGATTTCCGGTGCTGAATGATGATGGAAGACTCGTAGGCATGGTGGGATTACAACAGATCAGTAATGCATTACAGAAAGAAAAGGTACATGAGCGGATACTAGCAAGAGACCTGGTTACAAATGATCTATATACGCTTACACCCAGTAAGGACCTTATGGAAGTATATAATGAGATGAGGGTAGGGGGACAGGGGTGCCTGCCTGTAGTTGCAGAAGATGATAATACAAAGTTTATAGGTATAGTAACGAGATTTCATGTGATGTCCAGGTATAACAAAGAATTGGTGTTATTGCAGGACGCCAGGGCAACGCAATAAAGTCATAAGGTGTCTCTGCGGAACAGGCGTCCTGTAATAAATATTATACGGAGAAGCAGCTTTGATAATTCTGGGAGTTGATATTGGGGGCACATTTACAGACTTTGTACTTTTTGACGGAAAAGAGTTAAAGGTCTATAAGACTATTTCCACACCACATAATCCTGCTGAAGCAGTTTTTGACGGGATCAGATCACTTGAAGTCTCAAAAGAAGAGATGTCCATAGTTCATGGTTCTACTGTCGCAACAAATACACTACTTGAGAGAAAGGGGGCAAAGGTTGCATTAATTACGACAAGTGGGTATGAGGATGTAATTGAAATAGGACGTCAGGCAAGAAGTTCACTTTATGACCTCTTTATTACCCGTGAGTCACCTCTGATCTCTTCAGAGTTCAGGTGGGGAGTGCAAGAGAGAGTCGCGGCAACTGGTGATGTGATATCAGATGTCAGTAAAAGCGATTTAAAAAAAGTATGTTCTGAGTTAAAAAAGCAGGGGATAGAATCAGCTGCAGTATGCCTGCTTTTTTCTTATAAAAACTCAGCAAATGAAGAATTTGTGACGAGGGAGCTGGAGCAATTGGGAATTCATGTCTCATCTTCCAGCAGAATTCTGCCTGAGTATCGAGAATACGAAAGGTTTAGTACTACTGCAGTGAATGCGTATGTTTCACCTGTCATGTCTAAATACCTGGCTTCTCTGGAAGATAGTTTAGAGACTAAAAAGATAAGAATAATGCAGTCAAACGGCGGAAGTATTTCTACAGGAGCGGCTAAGGATATGGCAGTTAATTGTATTCTTTCAGGGCCTGCAGGAGGTGTTGCAGGGGCATCCGGGATAGCAAAGCTTGCCGGATTAAAAAAGATAATATCATTTGATATGGGTGGAACATCGACAGATGTCTCCTTGTGTAACGGCGATGTACGCCTTACTACAGAAACCCATATTAATGAGATTCCAATAAAGGTACCAGTTGTAGATATGGTTACTGTTGGAGCTGGAGGAGGGTCCATAGCGTACATAGATCCTGGTGGTGCGCTCAGAGTGGGGCCTCAGAGTGCAGGTGCTGATCCTGGTCCTGTTTGCTATGGAAAAGGCAAAGAGGTTACTGTAACCGATGCCAATCTGTTTCTTGGCCGAATCAATGCTGAATTCTTTTTAGGAGGAAGGATGAGGCTTGAAACAGAAATGATGTCCGGATATATGAACCGTTTTGCTAAAAAACTGGGAATGAGTTCCGTAAGGGTTGCAGAGGGTATAATAGATGTTGCAATCGCTAATATGGCAAGGGCTATAAAGGTGATTTCTGTTGAGAAGGGATTCGATATCAGAGATTATACGCTGGTTTCCTTTGGCGGTGCGGGAGGGCTGCATGCATGTGAACTGGCACAAAGCCTTTTAATTAAAAAGATTCTGATTCCTAAAAATGCAGGTGTACTGTCTGCTTTAGGTATGACAGTTACAGATATTGTTAAAGACTATTCAAAAAGCATACTTTTAAAGGTAAAGGAGAAGGATTACAGAAAAATATTAAAATTATTTCAACCTTTAATATCCCAAGGTATAAAAGATGTTCATTCCGAGGACATCAGGAAAAGCAATATTACAGTTGAGCAATCTGTTGATATGAGGTATGTGGGTCAGTCACACGAGCTTATGCTGCCATTTGGGAACGGATATATAGATGATTTCCACAAACTTCATAAAAAAACATATGGTTATGCAAATGAGGGCTACGAGATTGAAGTCGTAAATATCAGAGTAAGAGTAATAGGGAAGACAAGGAAGCCTTCTCTGGGCAATGTGGCAAATACTAGCCCAATAAAACAGAAGGCGGAACCCAGAAAGATAAAATGTTATTTTCGGGGTAAATGGTTAGAAGCAGATATTTATAATAGAAATAGAGTACAGGCAGGCTCTAGAATTAAAGGGCCTGCATTGATAGTTGAGGATACTTCAACAACATTCCTTCCGCCTGAATATATTTGCAATGTTGATGACTATGAAAACCTGATAATTGGGGAAAAATAGGATTTTGTTGAAGCAAGTTTAATATGACAGATTATTAAAACGATTGAAGCCCACAACTATCATTGAATGCAAGCCATAAGACAAAGAATGCATTTGCAAAAAAATGGAAGCAGTCATTATTAACCCTATCTCTTTTCCATTCCTGAAGGTTGTTTAGTAACCTGCTGTGCTACCAGTTTGCCATTGCCGGAATCGATAAGATCGTGCCATACATTAGCTGGAGCAAGAAAGGTAGATCCCTGGCTGACCTGTAATGATTCTTCGCCACCATCGTCCAGTTTGAAAGTGCCACTTCCTTCAATAACGGTAAACATCTGGTCTCCGGTAGGATGCCTGTGGTATCCAAGGGCCTGTCCTGCCTTAAAGTAATAAACATCAAGAGAGAGAGAATCAGTTTTGAGTATAGTTACCTTTGCAACCATATCATCCTGCGTTGTTCTGCATGCTGAAATGCTTCCGTTTAGAATTGTCATTTAGATAGCTCCTGTTAAGGTGAAAACTGATTTAATTAGATCTCTTCTTCAGCAGGATCACTGTACCACCTTTTGCTTAAATAGTCAATACTGGCAAAGTAATATTTTTTTTAGTAAAATACATAGCTTTGGTAATAAAGTTGAGAGTGCCTAAGCGTCTGCTTATCAGTTCATTAACCCGGCATACGTTAAGTCGGGAGGCTTTGCAGTTTCAGGTATAGAGGAATAAGAATATATGCAAAAGGATAATATAGCAATCTCGGTTAAGGGATTAAGCAAGGAATTTGATGTGAGTGAATCCGGAAAGGGTTTTTCCGGTAAGCTGAAGGCTCTTTTTCATAGAAGACGAAAGATTGTCACAGCAGTTGATGATATTGAATTTGAGATCAAGTGCGGTGAATTTGTAGGCTATGTAGGCGAAAATGGTGCCGGTAAATCGACTACAATAAAAATGCTCACAGGTATACTTGTGCCAACATCAGGGAATGCTGTGGTAAATGGAATAGTCCCTTATAAAGATAGAAAAAAGAACGCCGCGAAGATTGGTGTTGTTTTCGGCCAGAGAACTCAGCTCTGGTGGGATCTTCCCGTGCGTGAATCGTTTGATTTATTGAGAGTGATTTTCCGGGTACCGCAATCAGATTTTAATTCTCAAATAAGAAAGCTGGATAAAGTATTTGGTCTTAACTCTCTAATGGATATGCCGGTCAGAAAACTCTCTTTAGGACAGAGGATGAGATGCGATATAGCAGCCTCTCTGATTCATAACCCTCCTGTTCTTTTTCTGGATGAGCCTACTATTGGCCTGGATGTACTTGCTAAAGAGTCTATAAGAAACTTTCTTGCTGAGATTAACAGGGAAGATGGGACGACTATAATTCTCACTACTCATGATATGAATGACATTGAGCATCTCTGTAAACGGCTCATTATACTTGAGGAGGGAAAGATAGTGTATGACGGTGAAACTGATTTGTTGAAGAAAAAGTTTGTACATGAGAAAGTGATAGAGGTTGAATTTCATGATGATGGGAATGTCATACAGGGAGTACCCGGGGTTGCTGTAATACGTGAGCAGGGCTGTAAGAAATGGCTGACGTTTGATAGCGAGAATTTTGGTATCGGTGAGGTTGTTGGCAATATCGCAACCAGGTATAAGATAAAGGATATTTCAGTGAAAGAGCCGTCAGTTGAAAGTATTATCAGGAATATTTATAGCAATAGTGTTACATTAGCAACGACATCTGAAGAATAGGCTACTGAATAGAATGAATCCAAAGCTTTTTTTTAAATTTGTATCAGTCTCGTTCCAGAAGCAGGTTACTTATAGATTTGATTGTTTTGTAGGTATCGTGAACGGCTTTCTATACGTATTTATATTTACCTCTTTATGGAAAGCACTCTATTCTCAATTTGATACTACGGTGCATAAGGGTTATACATTGACCTCCATTGTAACTTATGCTGTTCTGGTTATGGCAGTCAAAATATCCTTTACAATGGATGATTCTATTATCTATAGAAAGGTTATGGATGGCTCGATTGCAATGGAACTGGTGAGGCCGACCTCTTTTTTCTTTATGAATCTTGCCGAGAATGTGGGGCATTCTCTCTTCCATATTATGGCAAGGACTTTTCCTATTGTCATTATGTCTGTACTTTTCTTTGATATCACTATTCCATTTGAAGTTTCAAGGTTTTTAGTGTTTTTTTTATCATGCATTGCCGGGTATATCCTGGTTTCTATGACTAACTTTATTGCTGGATTACTTGCTTTCTGGTTTATTGAAATATTTCCTTTTATGCTCTTTAAATATGCATTATTTACATTTTTTGCCGGAGGTATAGTTCCAATAGATTTCTTTCCTGATTTCCTGAAACCGTTAGTTAACCTACTACCGTTCCAATACATGCTTTATTTTCCGACTACTATTCTTATTGGAAAGGCCTCATTGTCAGATGCTCAATCGATAATAATGGCACAATTGATGTGGATTGTGATAATGGGTCTCATCTGCACTTTTATGTGGAATGCAGGAAAGAAAAAGTTAATTATCCAGGGAGGATAAGTGGAGACAATAAAAATTTATCTAATACTATTTGCAACATCCATTAAGGCAAGGATGGAATATAAGGCAAGTTTTCTATTCTATATATTTGCTATACTGTCTTTCTATGCCGGGCAATTTGGTTTGTTGTTTGTTCTCTTGAGCAGGTTTCATGCAATAAAGGGTTGGGCTGTAGGAGAGATGGTTTTTTTATATTCTCTGCATTCCTTTGCTTACGGATTTACTAATCTTATATTTTCACAGTTGGTCAATTTTGACAAGATGATTGTTGACGGTGAGTTTGATAGAGTATTGGTAAGGCCGCTTAGCCCTTTAGGACAGGTGATATTTTCAAAATTTGAGGTGTCGACAGCGGCACATCTCATAATCGGGTCTACGGCCCTCTATTTCGGTTCACGCTTTGCCTGCATAGAGTGGACGGTTTATAAAATCCTATTGTTTCCAATAATCGTAATGGGAGGGGTTATGATTGCTGGGGGAATACGCCTGATGGTAACAGCGGTTGCTTTCTGGACATTAAGGAACAGGTCCCTTGTCCATACCGTGATATTTTCAAGCAAAGAGTTCATAAACTATCCTGTAAGTATATATAACATTGGGATGCAGTTTTTCTTGACATTTGTATTTCCAATAGCATTTATCAATTTTTATCCTGCACATTTCTTTTTAGACCGTTCAGGTACTGGCCTCCTACATCCTGCGCTGGAAATGGGAACACCAATAGTCGGGGCTATTGTGATTACAGTTTCAATATTCTCATGGAAAGTGGGTGTAAATCATTACCAGAGCACTGGATCTTGAGGTTATTTCTCATCTGCAGGTACAGACATTGTTATCCTTGCAGGTATTTTTCATTGTTTCATTATTATGTTCGTATTATTATGGTATGGAGTGTATTGCTTGTGTGGAAATCAATTGACAAGCAGTTTACAATGAGTAGAATTAACTTTTATTACGTTATAAAAGAAATCATAAAGATTTTAGAAAGGAGAAAGCCATGGGTACAGCCAAGGCACGTCACATTCTGGTATCCAGTCAGGAAGAATGTCAAAAGCTGAAAGAACAGATAGAGGGTGGTGCAGACTTTGAGGAGCTAGCGAAGGAGCACTCTCAATGTCCTTCCGGTCAAAGCGGAGGAGGCTTAGGAGAGTTTAGTCCCGGCCAAATGGTCAGAGAATTTGACCAGGTAGTGTTTAATGAAGAAGTTGGAAAAGTCCATGGTCCAATTAAAACAGATTTTGGATATCACCTGATAGAAATTACAGATCGTATGGATTAAGCATTTGAAGCTTTAGCTTTGTAGTAGTGCCGAACAAAGAGGCCAAGGTGACCATAAAATGCTTACATGAAAGTGAAATGATTGGTAGAAATATTAAGGTTAGTGAAGCATATCCACGAGAAGAGTGCCCAGGCCACAAGGATGGAATTAACCTTTGTTACTTTAACTATGAGAAAGCAGTGGTCGTCGATCTACGGCGTATCACAGCTTTCTTTTGAAGTTTGTTCTGCAGGAATTATTTAATCAACAATGACCGCGTCCATCCGTACCCTCAATATCTTAGCCGCTTTCGTCTGGTATGTCGGAGGCATTGTTTTGCTGATAAAAGGAACCAGCATGCTGGTTGAGGCATATTCACTGAAACCTGAACAGTACTGGCCATGGATGGCTGTTGCTTTAGGGCCTATCATTGGAAGTGTGAAGGGTAAGTTTATCTTCCGTAAAAGCTGTTTGAAGAATCTTGCTAGAATAAACTCCCTCAACCAGCCAAAAATCTGGCAGTTTTTTAAGCCGTGGTTCTTTGCCGTATTAGCCACAATGATAGTTTTTGGTGCAACTATGGCGAGGATGGCACACACACAACATAACTATTATTTCTTAATAGCAGTCGCCATCGTAGACATTGACATCGGCATTGCCCTGTTATGGAGTAGCTATATATTCTGGAGACAAAGGGCATTTGCTAAATAGTATCTGATTGCTATTGAGACGGCTGTTCTATATCGATCAAACAATTCTGAGTGTACGATAGATTCAGACTTTAGTCTTCTGGTCAAGGGATAGACCTCTCTTTCGAGAGGATTCCAATCATGGGTTCCTTATGAGAGTAATGACATTTTCTCTCAAAATCCTCGGCGTTTTGTCTTGGAAAGAGATGTCTATCGCGTTTAAGTAATAATAAATAATTAGAGACATCTCATATTAATAGTAAACAAGGGTTTTTAAATGTTAAGAGCATCTATTGATTTAGGAACAAATACCTGTCTTATGCTTATAGCAGAGGTTGAGTCAGGTCTTGTCAGGAAGGTGCTGGGTGACTATGCCAGAGTTATACGTCTCGGGGAGGGTGTTGACAAAGCCAGATCTCTTCAGCCGGATGCGATAGAACGCACGCTAGCGTGCCTGGAGGAGTATAGCAGAATAATTTCTAAATCTGGAATCCTGCCTGGTGATGTAATATGTGTGGCAACCAGTCACGCAAGAGATGCCGAAAATGGAGAGGAGTTTCTGGCAAGAGTAGAGGCAGAGAGGGGATTCCGGTTTAGAGTAATTTCGGGAAGTGATGAAGCGAGATTGAGTTTTGCAGGCTCTTTGCTTCCGGGCATGGACCCACCTGGCTATATAGTGGTAGATATAGGAGGTGGAAGTACAGAGTTTGTTACAGCAAAGGAGGATAGAAGTATAGACTTAGGGTCTGTGCGTTTTACAGAAAGATACCTGAAGGCTGACCCGGTAATCAATGAAGAGTTTAGTATCTGCCTTAATGCAATAGATAATAAGCTTGAAGAACTTGTTGGATGGAGATGCTCTATTCCGTTAGACATGAAAATGCTTGCTGTGGCAGGTACGGCAACTACACTGGCTTCATGGTATTTGAAATTAAGAACATTTGATGCTTACAGAATTGAAAATGCACAATTGACAAAGGAGAATTTGTTTCAAATGGTCGATGGCCTTAAGAGGATGAGTGTTAAGGAGAGACGTGATCAGGTAGGCATTGAGCCGAAACGTGCGGATGTCTTGTTGGCAGGTGCAATGATTATGTGGAGAACAATGGAGAAGTTGAATTTCCATTCATGCAATATAAGTACAAGGGGCTTAAGGTATGGGGTATTGATGGATTTATGATCTACGATTTAGAGGTTTTAAATGCTGATATAAATATCAGGCTGTCTGTTCCCTCTATGTTTCTTTTCAGCTAAAATAAATTTGCTGTAAATAATATTTCTACTCTACTATCTGCTGAACGTGTTACAGTTTCTTTAAGGTTAATTAGCTCCTCCTTGCAGAGTTTTATCTGATTACGGAGAAGGTGATTGCCTGGTCTATGGACGAGAGCCTGCTCAAGATGTGCTGTGGCCGTACTCAGATGAGTTATTTTCTCGTTTACCATTGAAATACGGTTAAATATTTCCAGGTGTGCTATCGCTTTCTGGCAATGGTTCAGGAACTCCCTCTTTAGTTCTGCTTTTGTACTTTTCTTCTGTTTTGCTTTCCTTTGCTCTGCACTTGAAGACTTTTTTTTGATAATTTTCTTATGAAAAAGAGAAATTGGTTTTCCCATATCTAGTATTCACTAATAATTACAAGAAATTTTATTATTTATTTTCTTTTAAAAGTTTCAGCATGGGTGCATAGTGCCAATCAGCCTTACTGTCAATAGCTAAATCTTTGATCATAGTATAATATTTCTCATATATTTCCTGTAAAGTTTCTTTATAGTGTGGATTACAAAAAAACACTCGGCATCCAAGTGTCCTGTGTTCTCTGATTGAGCAATGATTGTTTGTGAGAAAGGGGCATACGTTCTTGTCCGGATCAAAAGAGGGGACTTCAACATTTTTCAGGATATAGTCTATTTCGATGGTTGATGCATATAATGTGTGATCAAATTCATCAAAATGACAGCACGTACCACAGGCGTTGCAACCCGGGTCGATACTTGCAAGCTCTGCTTCGAGTTTTCTGTATATGTCTATAATATCTCTATTATTTTTACATTTATGGCTCAACATAAGTTTTATTTTAGTATAAATCAGTCTTGAAATACAAATAGAAAAGATGTCTTAACAGTAAATCGTTATTACATAATACGCCTTTCGCTTCTTTGAATTATTAAGTCTGAAAATTTGTCTTGAAATACTTCTCCTGCAGTGGTAGCCTTTGCGTGTATTAGAATATAGAAGCATGTGAATAAATTAAGCGGTCATCTATGTTTCAGGTTTTTTTGGGATTTCTTGTTTAACTGAAGCGTTTATTAGAGGAACAGAGTATGGATGAAAAACGATATTTCAGTAGAATCAACTTTTCAGCTAAATCTCAAGTTGAGGTCAATGATAAAGTTTATGATGGTGAATTGCTGGATATCTCTTTGAGAGGAGCATTATTGAGATTTAAAGACCAGGTTCCTCTACAAAAAAACGATAAATGTACAATTATGATTAATCTTCATTCTTCTGATATTAAGTTGATATTTGATGCAGTGCTTGTACATATTCATCATTATAATTTGGGATTCAGGTTCATAAGTGAGGATGTGGGCACTATGACGCATCTCAGGAACCTATTAAGCCTCAACGTTGGTGACTATGATAAGATTACAGATGAATTGGAATTCTGGTTAAAAGAATAGGAGTTCTACATACACTTCTGTTTTTGTCTTTTTTCATGTCTATTTCCTTTCATAAGCTCCTCAGTGAATTATAATGAACATAATTAGAAAATATTTATTGATATTTGTCTATTTAACATACACGAATTCAGACTTTTAAGAATAAATAAAATGAAGAGTAGGAATGATACCGATAATTGTGTGATACAGGCAAACCTGTTAAACAAGATAAAAAAAAGAGAGGCTGTAGTTGGGATTATAGGACTTGGTTATGTTGGTTTGCCATTGGCAATCCATTTTGGGCATCAGGATTTCAATGTGATTGGTTTTGATGTGGACGTGAACAAGGTGGAAATGCTACTTCGTGGAGAGTCTTATATAAAGCATATCCAACTGGATGAGATCAGTAGAAAAATAAAAGATGGCAGTCTTGATGTCACCGTTGATTTTAATCGCCTGAGTGAGGTAGATTGTATACTGATTTGTGTGCCAACTCCACTTACAGATAAGATGGAGCCAGATCTGAGTTATCTTTTAGATACCACAAGGTCAATTACTGAGAGCCTCCGAGCTGGTCAGATTGTTATACTGGAAAGTACTACATATCCTGGAACTACTGAGGAGATGCTTCTGCCGGAACTTGAAACAGTGGAAATGAAGGTTGGAAAGGATTTTTTCCTTGCCTTTTCTCCGGAAAGAGAAGACCCGGGGAACATAAAATACAATGCTGGCAATATTCCCAAGGTAGTTGGAGGGATTACTGCGGCATGCCTGGAGGTTGCATCTGCGCTTTATAATTGCATAACACAGGTAGTACCAGTATCATCAACCAGGGCAGCAGAGCTGACAAAAATTCTGGAGAATACATTCCGCTCTGTTAATATTGCACTCGTGAACGAATTGAAGGTTCTGGGGCACAAGATGGATATAGATATCTTCGAGGTGATAAATGCTGCGGCTACTAAACCTTTCGGATATACGCCATTCTATCCTGGGCCGGGACTGGGAGGGCATTGTATTCCAATCGACCCGTTTTATCTCTCATGGAAAGCCAGAGAATATGATTTCGCCACTCGTTTTATTCAATTGGCAGGTGAGATTAATGTGTCTATGCCATATTACGTTATAGACAGGACTATAGAGGCTCTGAATCAGCATGAAAAAAGTCTCAAAGGCAGCAAGGTTCTGGTGCTTGGTGTTGCGTACAAGAAAGATATTGACGACGAAAGAGAATCTCCTGGATACACAATTATGAAGCTGTTGTCAGAAAGGGGTGCCATTGTAAGCTACAATGACCCGTGGATACCAGTGCTGAAACGGACAAGAAAATATAACTTCCGGAAAAGTTCAGAACCTATTACTCCGGAAATGTTGCAGGGAAAGGATGCAGTAATCATTGTTACAGATCACACTGCCTATGACTATGCCGAGATTGTCAGACACTCTAACCTGATAGTCGACACCCGTAATGCAACAAGTAAAATTGATGGGGTAGATGGAAAAGTGTTTTTTGCATGAAAAGAGATAAATTCCTGTTACTAATCAACTCTCTTTTTCAGGCCCATATTTCATCGTGAATTGCTTATCTTACCTGCAAGTATCATCTCTTCTTCCTTGTGGATCCATTATATAAATCGCACTCCTGTTAATCATCTTCAATATTCAAACTTTCTATTTGTTAATCTGAAGATTAAACTACTTGATTTTAGTAATTGATTCTATTACCTTCTGTTTGTATGTGAGCATACTCATTTAATATTGTTAAAATAAATCAAGGATGATTTTAATGCTTGAGAATAAGGATTATTCATGTAGTTTTAGTACGCCGCGATATAGGGAACTTATCAGGCGATTCTGTGGAGTTAAAGAGGATGAAAAATTTAAGTATGGCATAAACGGGAAGAGGGTGAAGGAGCAGTTAGTCAACTGTATATGGTCTGAACAGCTTTTGAATAAGGATAAATTATATACTGAGGACGGATCTAGGATAGAAATCATATCTTCCGGTATATGGAATCTGGAAGAGGGCCCGGACTTTAAGAGTGCTGAAATACTTCTGGAGGGTAAGGGTTTAATAAAAGGAGATGTAGAGATACACGTATGTTCAGGTGATTGGGTACGCCATGGGCATAGCAGGCAAAACGAGTATGAAAATGTGTGTTTGCACGTTTTTATGTGGAATGATAGAAAAGATAAGTATGTTACGATCAAAAATCGCCGGGTTCCTCAACTGGAGCTTGTTAATTATCTAAAATATGAATTGAGCAAGCTCGCTGATATGATTGATATCGAAAACTATCCTCACACTGGAAATGCTAACGCAGGGCCATGCCAGAAGAGATTGAGCATGATTCCACTTGATGATAAATGGATTGGGCAATTTCTTGATTGTGCTGGTGATGAGAGGATTCTGGTTAAGGCGCAGAGAATAGGAAAACAGCAGAATTTGAAGACATTTGAACAGATTTTATATGAAGAAATAATGGAATCTCTCGGTTACAAAAAAAATAAAGAGCCTTTTAAGTCTTTAAGTGCTCTGGTTACAATCAATGAGATAAAGAAAATAGTACCATCAGACGTTTCAATAAATGAAAGAAGCAGGAAGATACAGGCGTTACTATTTGGCATGGCAGGGTTGTTGCCAAGTCAGAGATCAAAATATACGTGTGTAAGGGACAAGTATACCCGTCAATATATTGCAGACATTGAACAAATATGGTCAGAAACCAGAAATGATATTAGGAGCAAACCGATGGATAGGGAGGTATGGAGTTTTAAGTATTCCAGGCCGGGTAACTATCCTACCAGAAGAATCGGTGCGATGAGTCAACTCCTGGCAGAAAATTTTGAAACCGGTATCTTCAGAGTATTATTAACATCTTTTGAAAAGGCAGATAATATAAAAAGTGGCTTAGGTCAGATAACAACTATCATTCAAAATACAGAGTCAGTTTTATTAGAATTATATGATGACTACTGGTCTTATTATTATACATTAGGAGGCAGAAGGATAAAAAAGAAGGAAAGACTAATTGGCAAAGAACGAGCGGCCACAATATTTATTAACGTAATTGTTCCCGTTCTGCTGGCATACGCAAGAAAAGAAGCTGATTCTGAGTTGGAAGAAAGATTGTTTAAGTCTTATAAGATGCATTCGAAATTAACTCCTAATAATATTACTCGATTTATGAACTATAGAATCCTGGGAAAGAGCCTGCAGAAAGACAGTGTAGTTAATTCAGCAAGGCGCCAGCAGGGGCTTTTGCAAATATTTAAAGACTTTTGCGAAAGTGACGACATTGCATGCGAAAGCTGTGTTCTATTTCAAACAATTAATTCAATGGTATAGTGGCAAAAAATGATTTTAGAGAAAATTAAGTATTTCCTGGTGGGTATTGTGGGTTCTATTATTGTCAGGATTCTATTTAGAACAATGAGTATTAAAGAAATCCCTGCGGGTTATTTGCATGGTCTTGAGCGTCAGGGTAAGCATGCGATTTACACATTCTGGCATGCACATATGCTGCTTCCTGGCTATATAGGCAGGCATCTGAATATAAAGGTTTTGATAAGCCAACATAGTGATGGTGAATATATTGCACAGATTGTTCGGTGGATGGGCTACAGTGTGGCCAGAGGGTCTTCAACCAGGGGAGGTGCAAAGGCATTATTGAGAATGATAAAACAGATAAAAGAGGAAGCGGTATCCGTGGCAATAACTCCAGATGGTCCGAAGGGCCCAAGATTTGTAGCTCAATCAGGGGCAATACTAATAGGACAGAAGGCACAATATCCTATTATTCCTGTAATGGTATATATGGAAAGATTTTGGGAATTTTCAAGCTGGGATAGATTTTGTATACCCAAACCTTTCTCTAAAGCGAGTGTTTTTTATGGAGATCCTATCGTTGTACCGCCTGAGTTGGAAAAATCAGATGTAGAGAAGTACCGGATATTACTGGAGAATTCACTCATTAAGCTGGGAAATGAGGCAGAAAGTATTGCCAAGGGTGCGTAACACGATAGATTACGAACAAGAATGAGCAGACTGACCGAGCCAGAAGAAGATGAATTCGTTGGATTCCTTGAGAAAAGTCCTCGGAGCCTTTTGTCCGGGTAAACAGGGAAAAAGTCCTCTCTTTCGAGAGGACTCCAGCTCTAAAGTATATGAAATAATCTCATGATGTCGTTTTTGGTAGCGTAGATCATAAGGGATAGCACTAATCCCATACCAATGTAATTGGCAATTGCCATTGTTTTTTCGCTGACTGGAGAGCCTTTAAGCTTTTCTATACCAAGAAACATAAGATGCCCTCCATCCAGTACAGGGACAGGTAATATATTTATTACCGCCAGGTTAATACTGATAATTGCCATGAAATACATGAGTTTGCCGATTCCAGATTTTGCAGATTCATAGGAAGCTTGAGCGATTAAGACAGGGCCTCCTAAAGCCTTTGTTGATAGCTTCTTTGATACAAATCCCTGTATGGTCAAATAGATTCTTTTAATATTTATAACTGTTTTGTGCGTGCCTACTCCACACGCTTTAACGAAGCCATATTTTCTGACAACCTTTTTTTCTCTGAATTTAATTCCAAGTACACCTTGTGCGTTATTCTTATTTTTCTGTGGTTTGATTGTCTTTGTGATAGTCTCATAGTTATGTGTCCATGCAATTTCGAATTCCTTGCCTTTACTGGCTGTGACAAGTGCTATAAGCTGGCTCCACTCTGTTATATTCTCTCCGCTTATAGATGTGATTTTGTCACCGGGCTTTATACCTAATTTCTCTGCGGGGAAACCTTCAACTGTTGAGTCAACTGTTAACCCGTAGTGAGGGAAGACTCCTTCAGAAAATTCTTTGACAGTTTCTTCTCCAAGCTTTGTGAATTTTATATTCTTTGTTTCATTATCTCTTTTCACTTGTAGTGTGATAATACCATCCGGTGAATCTTTTATTGTGCCTATTAGCTCTGAGAAGCCATGAACATCGTGTGAATTTACTTTAACTACTTCATCCCCCTTATTCAGCCCGAGAGAGTGTGCAAAACTACCCTTTTTTACACCATCAAGTCTGGAAGTAGCACATGACAGTCCAATCATCCATCGAGTGACAACAGATGGTGTCACCCTGATGCCTATGCTTTTGCCTTCTCGTAAGACTGAAAGATTAAGTTCTTTGCCGGGATTTTTATTTACTATATCTCTGAATTCATTTGCGGTAACAATCGTTTTGCCGTTAACTTTTAGAATTTTATCATTAGGGTTCAATTCTGATACTTTTGCAGGAGTGTCTGCATTTTCTACGGTAAATATTTTGTGTACTTCCAAAGTACTTGCAGGTGAAATTCCTATACGCTGGACACCAACAGATTCATCATATTTCGGCACAACATTAAAATTGAGAATTTCACTATCTCTTTCGACTGCCATGTTAATGCCTTCCGGTGAATTATTAAGTGCTACGGAAATGAAGATATCCTCAAAGTCAGGGTCAGTTACGTTATCCATCCTGACAATTTTGTCGCCTGGTCGAATGCCAGCTTCCCATGCAGGGCCACCAGGTACGGTCTGCCCTATTTCTGAAGTAATGAATGGAACTCCTACTCTGAAAGCTACAATGAAGACAATAAAAGCTAAAATTGTATTACATGCTACACCAGCTACTAGTACTGCAGCGCGCTGCCATGGCTTTTTAGACATGAACTCCCAATCTTCACCAGTGTTTGACTCCTCCCTTTGTTCGCCAGCAAGTTTTACATATCCACCCAGTGGTATGAGTGAAACTCTGTAATCTGTTTCACCTATCTGTTTTCTGATGATTGCCGGACCAAACCCAAGTGAAAATGCGTGTACTCTTACACCTATTTTTTTTGCTACTAAAAAATGTCCGAGTTCATGAATGAAAATGAGTAAACCTATTCCAATAATTACTAAAACAACATTAGATGATATTCCTATGAAAGGCATATTTTCGTCTCCTTGCGCGCATATTCATCCGCAGCTATGATATCCTGTAAAGTGGGGTCTTTTATAAAATTGTGCTTTTTCATAACGTGTTCCACTGCCTTTGTGATATCTGTAAATTTAATTTTATTATCTAAAAAAGCCTGGACAGCTACTTCATTTGCAGCATTAAATGTAGCGCCCATGGTACCTCCGTCTTCAACTACTTCGTATCCTAATCTTAATGCAGGGAATTTATCCATATCCGGTTTTTGGAAATTAAGTGTTCCCAGTTCTGCAAGGTCAAGTGGTTTCACATTGCCATTTTCTCTGTCAGGGTAGGTTAGTGCAAATTGTATAGGCACCTTCATGTCTGGAATTCCCATCTGGGCAATGACAGAACCGTCACAGAACTCGACAAGAGAATGGATTATAGACTCTGGATGTATTACAACTTCGATTTGATCAGCATCCAGGCCAAAAAGCCATTTTGCTTCAATTACTTCAAGTGATTTATTCATTAATGTCGCGGAGTCAATAGTTATTTTATTTCCCATGCTCCACGTTGGGTGGTTGAGTGCTTCTTCTTTTGTTACTTCTGAAAGTTTTTCCTTCGGGTGATTACGAAACGGCCCTCCAGAAGCCGTAATGATAATCTTTTTTACCTCATCACGATGTCCTGCTCTTAAAGCCTGAAGCACTGCACTATGTTCACTATCTACAGGGATGATGTTCACACCGTTGGCTTTTGCCATAGGCATAATCAATCCGCCCGCCATAACCAGGGCTTCTTTGTTTGCCAGGGCAAGAGTCTTTTTGTTATTAATAACTTCAATTGCAGCAGGAAGACCGGCACCTCCAACAATAGCCGAAAGGACTATATCAATATTTTCACCGGAAACCATCTTCCTGACACTGTCCTCTCCTGTGAGTATTTGCACAGAATTGCCTGACAGGTTTTGTCTCAGTGACTCTACACATCTATCATCTGCAATGGATACACTCTCCGGTTTAAACTCATTAACCTGTTTTGCCAGAAGTTCCCACTGTGAATTTGCAGATAAGGCAACAACGTTGAATTTATCTTGCAGGTTTCTTACAACGTCCAGAGTGCTTTTGCCTATTGACCCGGTTGATCCAAGAATGACTACATTCTTCATAATTATATCGTTTCTATCTCTTCCAACAGTGTAGAAACCATTTCACTTTCTGGAATTTTTCTTATTTTTTCACCTTTCTTAAACAGAAAGCCAACTCCTTTTCCGCCGGCAATTCCAATATCGGCTTCCATTGCCTCGCCGGGGCCATTAACAATGCATCCCATAACAGCGATCTGCACAGATTTTTTCTGAGCAGGGAGTCTTTTCTTTACCTCATTGACAATATTTAGCAGATCTATCTCACAACGACCGCAAGTAGGACACGATATTATCTCGGCATCTGTGCTTTTGGAAAGTCCAAGCGCTTCAAGTATCTTGTATCCAGCCTTCACTTCCTGATGTGGAGGGCCTGTATAAGAGACTCTTAATGTGTCTCCAATTCCTTCTGAAAGCATACCGCCAATTCCTATTGCTGATTTTATTATTGCATCGTCCGGTGCACCTGCTGCAGTAATTCCCAGGTGCAGCGGGTAGTCGCACTGTTTTGCTATAGATCGGTATGCATCCATTGTTTGCTGTACATCTGATGCTTTCAACGAGACTACAATGTCTTTAAATCCCAATGATTCAAAATGTTCACAGTACCTCAGCGTTGTTTTGACCATTAATGATACGAGATCCTCATCGTGACCATTATTACTCCTGATAGAGCCGGAGTTAACACCAATCCTTATAGGAATACCTCTGTCTTTTGCAAGTCGTACAATATCTTCCAGTTTATCCTTGTTTTTCATATTTCCTGGATTTATACGGATCTTGTCTACACCTTGCTTAATGGCTTCTATAGCAAGATTGTGTCCAAAATGTATGTCTGCAACTAACGGTATGTTTATTCTCTTTTTGAGTTCACCAAGGCATTTGACAGTTTTTACATCAGGGACGGCAACTCGGATTATTTTGCATTTGAGGGCTTCCAACTCATGGATCTGCTTGGCAGTCGCTTCAATGTCATCTGTATGTGTATTTGTCATTGATTGCACAGCAATCGGTGCATTACCACCAATCTCTATGGAACCAACAGAGACAGTTCTTGTTTTACGTCTATTTGTCATTATAAAAGCGGTCTATATTTAACTTTAACGATTTCAGTCAAATCCATTCTAACAGTTTTTTATTTAAACTCAAGTTATAATATTGTGTCGGAATACGACCAATATGAGTGTTTTAAACTGGCTTGTCATTCTCGAAATTGAGTTTAATTTTGCTAAAAGCTAGTACTAAACAAAATGCTTGACACTTCAATATCACGGCTTATGATATATTTTAAGCAAGAAACAGCTGGTGTTTTGGTGGAAATAAACAATTTTTGCTGTATATACGCTTGCAATAGCTTATATGTTTATAACAGGAATAGGAGAGTGTTTTGGCTGTACAAATGGAAGGTTCAATACAGAAACCTGATGAATTAAAGGTAGCTAAAAAAAAAAAGAGACCGTCACCATGGATGACTTCACTTAGATTCAGATGGATATCACAGATTTCACTCTTTATTTTAACCATATTCGTTGGATGGAAGTTTTATCTGTTTGTGCAATATTGTGAATCCGGGGGAACTACTACTTATGTGTCAAGACCGCCTGGGGTTGAGGCATTTTTGCCTATCGGCGCATTTATGGGGCTTAAGTATTTTCTTGGTACCGGGACGGTAGACCCATTGCACCCTGCAGGCTTTATTATATTCGCGTCTATTCTGGTAACATCGTTTCTTTTTCAAAGGGGCTTTTGCAGTTGGATATGTCCGGTTGGAACAATGTCGGAGTGGGCTTGGAGATTTGGTGATTGGCTGAAGTCTAAATTCAACAGTCGGGTCAGCTATTGGCTGGAGAAATTTCCGGTAAAACTTACATGCGGTCTCAGCATGATAACAACACCGATTGTTGCTTTAATGCTTTTGGATATGATAAGTTTTGCCTCGTTTAAATCACCAGTTATGAAGTATCTCTTTCCTCTTATGATTGCGGCCATTGTCATACCCTTTGTCCTTCCTAGGAAAATCTGGCCGGCCAGGGTGGAAGATTCTATCGTGCGCGCTTGGAAGTATACTCTTTTAGCATTTTTTACCGTTAACATTGTGATTAAGATGTCGTCAGCACAGCTTGGGCTGATATTTGCGAAAGCCCCATATATGAAAGTTGCTGATATAAAGATGATGAAGTTTTTTCTTAATCTCTCCCTGCTTGCGATAATTATTTTATCTGTGATATTTGTTTTTTCTATCTTTAACAAGAATTACTGGTGCAGGTATTTTTGTCCTTATGGAGCCCTTATAGGTATCCTGGGATGGGCAAGTGCAATTAGAATAGTTAGAAACAGGAAGACGTGTATTGATTGTGGTAAATGCACAATTGCCTGCCCGGTTTATATAGAAGTGGAGAAAAAGAATATTGTCTATAATGTAGAGTGTCTGGGCTGCTATGATTGCGTTGATTCGTGTCCTGTAAAAGGGGCGCTTGACATGAAGCTTCTGGGATTTGGAAAGAAGGTTCATTATGCTGTCTATGCCGGTCTCGTGGTCGGTTTATTTGTGGTTTTTATGAATACTGCACGATTTACAGGATACTGGCATAATAATGTGTCAGTACAAGAGTACATGGAATTGGTCCAGGATCTGGATAATCCCAGATTTAAACATCAGCAAGGGAAATTTGAGATAGAAGAGTAGTTTGTTATTATACGGTGGATTGTAAAGTGTTATTCACTTATGTTAGATAAAAACAATATTTTTCATAACCTTATAATAGAAGTAAGAACGTTAACAGAGTCTCACGATCCTACTCCTCTCTTTGACGATCTGCATGTAGAATCTTTTGATGGTGAATACCATTTTACGACATCAAAGAGAACTTTGTTAATGATGAGCAAGGTTATAGAGGATACTTTGAAGCTGCACAAAAAAAGGTGTTCGTTGTATTCCGGATTTCAGGAATTAAGCAGGTTTAAGGCACACCGAGAGAGATATGCTAAATTAGCAGTCTATGCTGACCAGATATACGTTATAGGTGTTGCAGATATAGATATCGCAAGTATTGCAGATAATGTGCATATACGTACAAAGAATGCAGACATAATTTGCAACAATTGGATTTCAATCATTACGGGCAAAAACATCAATATTTCGTTGATAGCACAAGAAATAGCTTCTCAGAAACATCATGAAGGGTACATCGGCTTTTATACAAACAGTAAATCTCTTACAGAAAAAGCTGTAAATTTACTTATTGATAATAATATTCTGAGTGATGAAACTATCCCGGGAAAACAAACCTATTTTAATATTTAGTTATCATTTATTCCGTATTCACGACCAGCCTCTTTACCTTTATGTCAAATTCTAAAATAACTGTCCTTGCTGTAAGCCCACACCCAGATGATGTAGAAGCTGGTATGGGTGGTAGTATATTAAAATTTCTGAAACTTGGACACGAGGTTCATATTGTTGACCTTACTAATGGAGAGCCGACACCGCATGGTACTCCAGAAATAAGGAGTGATGAGTGTAGCAAAGCATCAGCTTTGCTCGGTGTATCCAACCGGACAAATCTCGACCTTCCCAACCGTTATCTTTTTGATAATAAAGAATCAAGGAACAAACTGGCAGAGGTTATTAGGAGAGTGAGGCCTCAGATCATGTTTCTTCCCTATTGGGAAGATGCTCATCCAGATCATATACAGGCAACACAGATAGGTGAGGCGGCAAGGTTTTATGCTAAGCTTACAAAAACCGATTTAGCTGGTGATCCGTGGTATCCCGGTCGTATTATATATTACTTATGGTCTCATCAGAGAGTGCATATTTCCCCGGCCTTCATTATGGATATTAGTGATGAGTTTGAAAGAAAGGTGGAGGCTGTAAGATCCTATAATTCCCAGTATGCATATAATGAGGAAAGATGGATGTCCGTAAAAAGGACAATGCTTTCCTATGGTCAGTATTTTGGGTCACTAATTGGAGTACGGTATGGAGAGCCATTTGCGAGCCGTGAGAAAATAGGACTCAGAGATATAAGCGACTTGATATAGAGGGGCTCAGTAATATTTAAATCCTAAATCCTTAAATAGGGAATTATGAATACATTTAGAGTCGGTAAGTTAAATGCAAACCTTCTGGATGAATTAATAAGCGGTATTGAGAGTAAGGATTCCAGGGTTATTGTGGGGCCGAAAGTCGGTGAGGATGCGGCAGTAATAGATTTTGGTGACAAGTATCTTATTTCAACAACTGATCCAATTACATTTACATCCTATAAGATCGGATGGTATATGGTTAATGTAAATGCAAACGATATTGCAACCATGGGCGGGGACCCAAAGTGGCTTCTAGCGTCTATCTTTCTGCCGGAAAATAAAACAGACAGCACATTAGTTAAGAAAATATTTCACGATATTGAAAAAGCTGCGGGTGAACTTGGTATTGTTCTTTGTGGAGGGCATACAGAAATTACTCAAGGCCTGGACAGGCCAATTGTATCCGGACATATGCTTGGTGAAGTGGCTAAAAATAAATTAGTCACAAACTCTCGTGCCAGGGCTGGAGATGAGATTATATTGACCAAGGGTATCGCAATCGAAGGAATGGCACTTCTTGCGAGAGAAAGGGAAAAAGAACTGTCAGGAAAATATGGTAATTTGTTTGTTGAAAAGGTTCAGGGTTTTTTGCACGATCCTGGTATCAGCATTGTCAAGGAGGCATATATTGCAAATCATGCAGCTGATATTCACGCTATGCATGATCCCACTGAAGGTGGACTGGCCACTGGATTGCTTGAGCTTGCAAAAGTATCAAATACAGGTGTTATCATTCATGAAGATAAGATTCAGTATTTAGAAGAAACAAGGATTTTATGTTCTGAGTATAAACTTGATCCGTTGGGAGTTATTGCTTCCGGTGCACTTTTAATAGTGGTAGATCCTGAAGACAGAGAGGAAGTGTTAAGCAAACTGGTGGAAGAGAATATCGAATGTTCGGTGATTGGTAAATTGACCGATAAAGATGAAGGTTTTAAAATAATAATTGAAGGCCGGATAAGAGAGTTGCCTCGTTTCGAAGTGGATGAAATTACAAAGGTCGTTTAAATCAAAAGAGAGATTTATTAATTAGCTTGACACCCATAGATGTTACTTGTAGAATTTTTAAAGTCTGGGCATAATGATATATTCCCTGCAGTTAATTGTACTTAAGCATTTGTTTGTAATGTGTTTAGGTGATATTGCGTGAAAGATAAAATATGAATGGTTACGGTGATCAACCGGAATTCCGGTTTGATAAATTACAATTTGATCCTTTTAAGAAGTATATAATACCAATAGCATTTGTTATAGGAATTATCATACTTGGCTATTCCTCAGTTTTTACAGTAAAGGCTAATCAGGAAGCTGCGATATTGAGGTTCGGTAAGTACACTGATACTGTTGGGCCAGGATTGCATTTTAAACTGCCTTTTGGTATTGACAAGGTTTATGCCGGTGAGGTCAAGCGTATATACAACGAAGAATTTGGCTACAGGACCCTTCGATCCGGTAGAGAAAGTATGATCGATTACAACTTCAGGGGAGCAACCGAAGTCTCTCTCATGCTGACAGGAGATCGGAATTGTGCCGTGGTGCATTGGGTAGTAAGATACAAGATTAAGGATTTAAAAGCGTTTCTCTTTAATGTTCGGAATGTAAAAAGTACTATAAGAGATGTTTCTGAATCTATCATGAGGAGGATTGTAGGTGACAGGTCTATTGATGAGGTACTGACTATTGGAAGAAGGGGGATAGAGGACGTTGCTGAGAAGGAGATAGAATCTGTTCTGGACACTTATGGCTGTGGGATAGATATACAGGTGGTCAACTTGAAAGGTGTTAACCCTCCAGAGCAGGTTAAAGATGCATTTGATGCTGTTAATAAAGCGGTACAGTTGAGGGATCAGATTACAAATGAAGCCGAAGGCAAGAAGAACAAGGTCATACCGGCTGCAATGGGAAAGAAGGAGCAGGCAATTAGAGAGGCTGAAGGGTACAAGATAAAGAGGATAAACGAGGCAACGGGAGATACCAAGGCATTTCTTGCTATCTGGAGAGAATATGAAAAAGCAAAGGATGTAACCAGGAGGCGGCTCTACCTTGAAACTATGGAGAAGGTGATTCCGAAGTGTGAGGAAGTGTACGTTCTAGATAAAGAACAGAAAGGTATTTTACCAATTCTCAAGCTGGGAGAGAGTAAGGTGATGAAATGAAGCAAAAATCACAGGCAATTATAACTTTATCCATTATTGCAGTAGTTGCAATAATCATTATAGCCAGTAGTGCCTTTTATGTAGTGGATATTAAATCACAGTGTGTGATTACTCAATTTGGAAGGCCTGTTAAGGTTGTACAAACGCCTGGGCTAAAAGTAAAAACACCATTTATTCAAAAAGCGAAATTTTTTGAAAAACGTATTATAGAATGGGATGGAGAATCCAGTGATATCCTGACAAGGGATAAGGAAAATATTGGTATTAATACCTGGGCTCGTTGGAGAATCATTGATCCATTAAAGTTTTATACATCATTGGGAACTGAAGGCAGGGGGCAGGGTGTGCTGGATGAGGTAATAGAATCTTCCGTTAAAAATATTGTAAGTTCGTATCCGTTAAATGAGATTCTCAGGAATACTAATCGTAAGCTTGAGTATACGACTGTGGAGCTTGAAAAGGCGGAAATGGATAAGAAGGTCCGTGTGTCTCACGGAAGGTCTAATCTGGTAGGAGAAATAAATAAAATGGCGAATGACGGCTTGAAAGAAAGGTATGGTATGGAACTGGTTGATGTCAGGATAAAGCATGTTAATTACGTTCCTGCGGTCATTCCTAAAATATTTGACAGGATGCGTTCAGAAAGAATCAGGATTGCAAGCAAATATGAATCTGAGGGAAGACGGGAAGAGGCAGAGATTTTGGGTTATATGAAAAAGGAGTTGGAGAAGATAGAATCTGAAGGTTATAAAATTGCGATTGAGACAAGAGGTGAAGCGGATGCAGAGGCAATAAGAATATATGCTGATGCATACAAGAAAGCTCCAGAATTTTATTCTTTTACAAGAACCCTTGAAACGTATGAAAAAACAATTGACGAAAATACCCGTTTGTATTTGAGCTCAGATAGTGAGTACTACAAGTATATAAATAGCTTTACGGAAAAGTAGGAGACTTCTGAAGTATTACCTTCGGGCAACAGCCTGATTGCATTTCACACTAACCACCATTGGATCTATCGTACTATTGACTGATATTTTACCTAAGCCATGATGTAAATATTTTTACCGTCCTCATTAATGTTAACGTAAACTTACTTCCGTTAATTAATATTTATGCGTCTAAAACCTCATTTTGTATATGAAAATAAGACTATTTTTATTTATTTTCTAACGATATCCGGTGTATTACATCTGATTTTCATTTTTTCTACCTCAAGTATAAGTAATTTGCTAAAGCCTGATCTTAATCTTAGCAATTATGAAACGAAGAGAAATAACTATGTTGTAGAAATAGATCTTGAAGGCGAAGAACTGGAAGAGGAAGAGTTGGTAGAGGAAGAGGAGTGGATTGAAGCTGATGTGCATGAAGAGAGGAGGCAGCTTTTTGTTGATACATCCGAGAAGGCCGTAGATGAAGACCCTCAGGCAGAGACTGATAAAATAGGGGAGAAGGGGTCTGTCGCAAGAGACAATTATTCAGGTGAAAATGATATAAATGATAAGCCTAGATTAGAGAGCGAGTCTGATTTTCCAGGAAAGGCTCCTGATGAGTTTGCAGCAACGGTACCTCAAGAGACAGGGCAGCCGATCTATGTTGGTTTAAGTGAATCGGTTGAGGAAGTTGTTGAAGAGCCTGCTGAAGCTTTAGCTGAAGAGGAGAGTGTATCCAGTTCTCCTGAGGTTGAGATGAGTGAGGAATTGTCAGAGAAAAATAAAGTTGAGGAAAGTGATGCGGCAAAGGACGAATCTATCGACCAGGAGGTAAAGGTAGTTGATATTGAAGAGGTAGATTCACAAGCTTTAAGTAGTCAAGATACAGAACAAGTAGAGGAAGTTGAAGATATAGTTACAGACATAATGGAGTCAGATGTAGTAATTTCGGAATCTGAAATTATAGAACATAGAGATGAAGATACTGACGTAGTAGATGAGGCAACAGAAGTAGCCACTGACCAGGCGGAAGAATACACTGAAACAGCATCTATTCCTAAAACATTAATAAAAGAGATAGTTGAGGGTAGGAGGGATAGCGCTTCAAGTAAGCCGCAAAACAAACAAAAGGTACCCGAGCGACAACCAGACAATGTGCCGTTAGGTGACGCTGCGCCCTACTTTGAAGATAATATATCAAACGCGCCAATGTCGGGTGCACCAGCTTTTAATGTAAAAAAACATGAATATGCTCCGTATTACAAACAGATAAAAGATAAAATAAGGTTGTACTGGTTATTGCAGTATGGTACAGATGCGTCTATTAACCAGGTAACAAAAGGCTATAAACCAATAGTCGTTACTTTTAAGGTACTTCCTTCTGGAAAAATAACGAATGTTGAAATTGCTGACTCAGCCGGTAACGAACTATTGGCTTCCAAGATCAGGAAGTCAATTCAGAATACTACTTTAAATAAATTTCCAGATTATATTGACGAAAAGCATATAGATGTTAAATTTAGTTACTTTTTCTTTTAATTAGGGAGATAATATATTGGAATGGCTGGCTGGCGGTGGCCCAATAATGATACCCTTATTTATTTGTTCAGTTGTGGCTCTTGCTGTAATCCTGGAACGAATGGTAAGCCTTCGCAGAAAACGAATTATGAGACCGGAGCTCATTGAAGTAATAGATGCAATCAGGGGTCCAGAGGATGTTCAAATAATTTATAATAGATGTAATGTTATAAAGGGCCCTTTTTCAAATATAATCAAGCGTGCAATTTCAAACACTCAACTGTCACGGGAAGAGAAAGTATTAGATATTCAGGCAACAGGAAGGCAGGAGGCCAGAGCCCTGGAGAGAATGTTAGTTGTTTTGGAAATTATTACGGCAATTTCACCACTGCTTGGATTGCTTGGAACAGTGCTTGGGATGAGCCAGGTATTTGATGTAATTTCAGAAGTCGGTTTAGGGCAGACAAAGGCATTTTCCGGTGGTATTGCGCAGGCTCTTAGAACTACCATAATAGGGCTGGGAGTGGCAATTCCTTCTTTAATAGCGTACAGTAGTTTTGATAGGAAAGTCGATAATCTGATACTCGAAATGGAAAAATACTCTATGTTGCTCTTAAATAAAATATATTCTGTAGAGAAAGATAAGAAGTCCGCGAATTCTAAAATGGAATAACTATGCAATTTCGAATAAAAAGGTATATAAAACCGGTAATAAATATTGCTTCATTAGTGGATGTGCTCTTTCTGCTCTTAATATTTTTTATGGTGACCTCCGCATTTGTAGAACAGCCAAATATTAAATTAGAGTTACCTTCTACCAAGCATTCTGATGTAAGTAAGATAGATAGAGCGGTATTAACTATAGCCCGTGATGGGCAACTGTTTCTGCAAGATAAACCCGTAGAAAAGAAAAGTCTTGAAAAAGAACTCAGACGAATAATTTTGGATACTGGGGACGAGGTATTAGTTTTGAAGGCTGATAAGATGGTTCCATACGGGAATGTAGTTGATATTATGGATAATGCTAAAGGGGCTGGTTTTAAAAAGGTTGTTGCCCCAACAATCTTGGAAGAATAGGGCCAGGGCTAAGAGTAACATATTAACATGTAGAGCTGGATCAATCAAAAAATGAAAGGAGCCTATTTTTGTTAGGTAGTAATTTTAAGAGTTTAGTGGGAATAATGGACACGCTCAGGAGCAAAGACGGGTGCCCCTGGGACAAAGAACAGACGCACGAGTCTCTAAAATCATGCCTGATTGAAGAGGTTTATGAGATTGTTGATGCCGTTGACTCAAAGGACCCGGAGCAACTAAAAGAAGAGCTTGCAGATCTGTTTTTTTTAATAATATTTTATTCTAAAATAGCTGATGACAGTAATAATTTTAATATTAACAATGTGTTAGAGGCGTGTTTAGAAAAGATGACCAGGAGGCATCCTCATGTCTTTGGCGGTGAGAGAGCTGAAAATGCAAGTGAAGCATTAAGCCAATGGAATGAGATTAAGAAAAAAGAGATTGAAGCAAAGCATAAAGGCAAAATTAGTAATAAGTCAATAGTTGATAGCGTACCAAACCATATGCCGGCATTACAGAAAGCACAAAAGATACAAAAGAAAGTTGCACGTGTAGGCTTTGATTGGGAAGTAATAGAAGATGTAATAGCTAAGGTACATGAAGAGTTAGAGGAGGTCAAGGAAGCAATCAACAATCAGGAAAAAGAGCAGATAGCCGAAGAGATTGGTGATTTGTTGTTTGCAGTGGTAAATCTATCCAGGTTTCTTAAATTAGATTCGGAGGATTTATTGCGAAAAAGCATAACTAAGTTTACTGGCAGGTTTAAGAAGGTAGAGACACGGATTGCTGCATTGGGAAAGAAACTAGAAGAGTGTTCACTGGGCGAGTTGGATAATATTTGGAACGAAATCAAGAATTGAGCTTTACTTGAGTATGATTCTTTACAACCGGCTCAATTGACTTCATCGATTTTGGTCATCTTTTGATTCTATTGATAAGTGCCCATTTGAAATAATGGATTATGATACATGCTTCATGGTTAATAAATAACTATCAGTTCATTGATTTTGTTGTCCATATCCTTGGCAGGAGGTTAACATTTTGTCGGTTTTGTTTGTATAATTTTGTTGACTTTATGGGGGAGGCTACCATATAATCCGCGTCAGTGAAGGTACTTGCAAATTCCTCTAAATGGAGTATTGCTCCGGGTCTTTATATTTACAGCTTATTGCTTGAGTGTCATAAGCTCTTAATAATTTTAAGCCATAAGCGGTTTATATGTTACTATAAGGTAGATTTACGCCAGAAGTCAGGAGTTTGCAATTTTTAGCATAGATTTGTCCATATGTGTAAGTGATTGTATATTAAGCACATATGTGCTCAGTGTGTTTTCGTGCTGAGTTTTGGTATATCTGTTGCTTTATTCATACCGTTTGTGTTTTGTTTATTAGTAATTAATGGTTTGAGGCTGTTAGAGACTTTATTTCACATACGTTTGTTACCAAATATGCAAATTCTTAAACTAGCTACATACCAAAGGAAAGATCCCTTCCACACAATATTGTCACAAACTCATTTTGCTATAAGAAAGAATTCTCTACTCTTAGCGCATTTTTCTTTATCGATAAATAATTTGATATGGAAGGGCTTTGGCATTTTTCACTGTTCGGCTCTGTTCTGTATGGCGTTGTTACATGTCCGACTGACACGCAGAAGAGCAGTAGTTTTAACTAATCGAAATTGTTTGTCTTTTACTTTATTAAATCTAACAAAAAGTAACGGGAAATAGAAAGGGGGATGTATATGCTTTTTAAGCAGAAAAATGTGATATGGTTTCTGTTGATTGCGGTTGCTGCTGTTTTCCTGATGTGCGGTGTTTCGAGTGCGGCCGATCCAACAGGTGACAAGACTTTTGCGTTGGACATCAGAGGTATAAGTATGTCCAATAACTTTACTTGGATTCTTGTTTGCGGATTTGTGATATGGTTTATGCAGGTAGGCTTTGTTTTACTGGGCGGATTATTGCCTGCTAAAAATGCACTGAACTATATGACTCACTGCTTTATTGCCACTACTCTCGGCGTTATCATTTACTGGTTCGTTGGTTTTGGGATAATGTTCGGCGGATTTGAGTTTTTGGGGCTGCATATTGGACACGGAAATAAGTTCATGGGGCTGAGTGGTTTTATGCTCCTGGGCGATTCATATGATGTTAGAGTAATTTTACTGTTTATGTTCCAGGCAGTAGTTGCTACGTTTATAGGCAGTATCATTGCTGGAGCAGTTGCCGAGAGGATGAAACTTTGCTCCTTTATTCTTATGTTTTTCTTCGTATATATCTTCATATATCCAGTCTATGGACATTGGGTATGGGGGGAAGGATGGTTGTGGGAACTGCCATACGGTGCTGGCATGAGAGACTTTGCAGGTTCCGGAGTTGTGCATGCAATTGGTGGAACTATTGGTTTTGTTGGTGCCGCATTCCTGGGACCTAGAGCCGGCAGGTATAACGAGGATGGTTCATCAAACTCAATACCAGGACATAATGTAGGGTACATGATTGTCGGTACAATACTCCTTGCATTTGGCTGGTTGTTTTATGATGCCGGAAGCACATTGGCAGCAGGTGATTTGAGAATGTCAGTAGTTGCCGCAAATACTGCACTTGCCGGTTCAGTTGGTGCAGTTACGGTACTTTTCCTCACCTATCTGTTGTCAGGTCATACTGATGTAGGTGAAGCATGTAATGGTGCACTTGCCGGCTTCGTTGCTATTTCAGCAGGATGTGCTTATGTTGCACCATGGGCTGCAGTTGTAATAGGATTACTTGCTGCCATAATCTACTTGATTTCTTTTTGGATTATCGGTAGTAAATTTAGAGTTGACGATCCGCTTGGTGCATGTTCAGTCCATGGAGCTAATGGATTCTGGGGATTGATTGCTCTGGGTATCTTTGCGGATGGATCATATGGCGGGGTCTATGGAGCGATTACCGGACATTATGGTCAGTTGGTATCACAGATTATTGGAGCTGGAGCTGCCTTGGCGTGGGCTGGAATTATGGCCGTTATATTGTTCAAGGTAATTGGCGGTAAAAACAGCCATTCTAAGATGAGGGTGTCTGAAGAAGTAGAAAAAGATGGTTTAGATATCCATATTCACGGTACAGCATGTTACCCTGAACAACAATAGAGTGTTATAAAAGATGTTTGCATATAGCCACCCGCCATATAAAGGGCGGGTGGCTATTATTGCATTATTTTGCCAGAAGCAATTTGTGTCCTGATCATTATGGCCTGACTCACATTGTGTAATTTCTGAACGAATTTGACTCGTTAGCATGTATAGATATGTATTTATCTCATTAAATAGTAAATGCATGTGGCAAAATATGACTATAGGGTTCAATTTCTAAAGTTACATAACAAAACTGATTGGAAAATCAGTCTCTATTTTTCTTGAGTAAAACATGCTCTTTTTGCTAATTTTGTTAGCTTTAGTTGCAAATACATACCCACTTACTTACCTATAAATGTTAGCCACTCATAATATTTTGAGTTGAAGTGTTATAAGGAATATTATTGCTTAATCAGGCTAATTACCACTGCGAAACCACATAAAACTTACAAGGTTTAGCTTAATTTGCTAAATATTTATTGTTACGACGCTAAAAAGCGTGGATTTGGTAAATATTGATGAAATTCTTCATCTATTAATCTGCCAGTTGTAAGTGCTTTTGCCGCTTGTAAATACGTATGGCTGCTTTGTGACTGGTACATATAAGCCATAATAGAGAAAGGTGCAAACTGGCGCAAATAATGCATTAAAATTCATAAGTGTATGAAAATATTTGGCTTATGATTTTTATAAATTGAAAAAATTAGTATTGGTATATGTATTGCTCTAAGTATATATTTTATAATTCTTGTTGCTGGTATTGATTATTGTGTTTATGTCGTTTAGCAAAATATTTTTTTAATGTTTTTAAGTTACAAATAATTATATGGATGCACACACGGAAATGTTATCAAGTACAAATTCACATTCGATATTAAGCCCTTCTGAGGGTAATGGAACAATGTTTCTAACTGGGTACAATAGACTATTGGCTAATGATGATACTATGGCCGTCAGGGATTTTTATTTGCTATTAATGGTTTACGTTAATTATTTTTGCATGCCGGTATTATCTTTTGTTCTAAAAGGCATTGGTGGATTTGGAAAGGGTATTGTTAATGAATTCAGAGTAATGTTGAGTTACATTTATACCTCAATCGATTTCCTTGTGGAGGGTAAAGAATATATTTTAAAGCTGTTTTCCTTACCGAAAGAACAGTTGAAATTCAATTTTATATTAAGAAAGTTACATAAAAAAACCGTGTTATTATAGCTTGGCTATGACAGCACGGTTTTTTTTTGTTTGATTTTGTAAATGGCATAATGGCGTAGAGATTCGGCTCTGCTCACGCAAAGTATAATCTCGTAACTATTGGTGCTCAATAGTGTCTATCCCTCTGGACATGTTGGTTGGGCAGTATTCACGTATTTAAGAAGAGGTAAACTTTGTTAGCTGAATGAAGGGGAGGCTATAAATCGGTAGTTTGTATTAATCATGAATTTTTTATTTTTAGTGCTTTAATAGGAGGTAGCCGTAATGAAAAGAGTTGAAGCAATTATCAGGGATGAAAAATTAAGTGGTGCTAAGGAAGCATTAAAAGCCCTGGGAGTAGCTGGTATGACAGTTACTGAAGTAAAGGGACACGGTACACAGAAAGGTGTTACTGAAGTATATCGTGGAAGGCAGTATTCTGTAGATTTGTTGCCTAAGATTAAAATTGAAGCAGTTGTTGATGACAATGATGTGAAGAAGGTCACTGATGCTATTTGCGAGGTGTCCAGAACCGGAAGCATTGGAGACGGAAAAATCTTTATTTCTAATGTGGAAGACATTATTCGTATCAGGACTGGTGAGTCAGGGGCTAAAGCAATTTAACAATTTTAATTCACTCTTATTTTTTATGAAAAGCGAATTAACTGTTAACATATTTAAGATTAGACAAAAATATTTGTTAGCAAAAGGAGGTTACGCGAATGAGAAAGTTTAGTTATATTTCTGTTTTGATGATGGTTTTTATGGTAGTGGCATCACAGACAGGATGGGCAGACGAAGCCACTCTTGATACAGGTGATAACGCCTGGATTCTTACTTCATCAGCTTTAGTGCTTCTGATGACACCTGGTTTGGCATTCTTTTATGGCGGAATGTGTTCAGTAAAGAATGTTAATAACATGATTATGATGGTGTTTTTGTGCATGGCTATAATCAGTGTACAGTGGGTATTCTGGGGATATAGCCTTTCATTTGGCACTGATTATGGAAGCTTTATTGGCGGCTTGGGCATATGCGGATTACATGGTATAACTCCAGATTCACTTTCGGGAACATTATCGGAATATACGTTTGTTGCGTTTCAGGCAACGTTTGCCATTATCACCGTAGGTCTAATTTTAGGTGCCGTTGAGGGACGTATGAAGTACAGTGCATGCATGGTATTTATTCCACTCTGGGCGACTGCCTGTTATGACCCGGTTTGCCATTGGGTATGGGGTGGCGGTTGGGCCGGTAATTTGGGAATTCTTGATTTTGCCGGTGGAACTGTTGTTCATATAAATTCTGCTGCTGCTGCGCTTGCTCTATGTATAATGCTTGGAAAACGTAAAAACGCAAATATTAGACCGCCTGCAAATGTTCCTATGATAGCGCTTGGTGCTGGTCTGCTCTGGTTTGGTTGGTTTGGTTTTAATGCCGGTAGTGAGCTGGCCGCTGATGGTAGAGCTGCGTTTGCTTGGGTTATAACAAATACTGCTGCTGCTGCCGCCGCTTTCACATGGATTGTTTGCGAATGGATTCATCGTGGAAAGCCTACACTTCTCGGTATGGCTTCCGGAGCAGTTGCCGGTCTGGTTTGTATAACTCCTGCAGCTGGATTTGTCGGACCTCTTGGCGCAGTTCAAATGGGTATTATGGCTGGTGTTGGCTGCTATTTTGCTTGTGTAAAAATGAAGGCTGCTCTTGGTTATGATGATGCATTGGACGTAGTCGGAGTACACGGAGTCGGTGGAACTATTGGTGCGTTTGCCACAGGGCTTTATTGTACAAAGTTTGTTACGGGTCCTGATGGAGTAGATGGTTTATTCATCGGATGGAGTGCTGAAGGGTTCCGCCAATTAGGATTGCAATGTGTAGGGTTCCTGGCAACATGGGTTTACGCATTTGCCGTTACCGCTATAATCTGTTTTATAGTTAAATATACAACTGGATTAAGGACAACAGAAGAAGCTGAGGACAAAGGACTCGATCTGTCGCTGCATGCTGAAGCTGCTTACCACTTGGAGACAGAATCTACAGGTACTTTGAAATAAGCAGGTCATTATTTTAGTTGTGTATAGTATTAACCATTGATTCTACTCTGAACTGTGAAATATGGGAAGATCAATGGGAATTTTGAGGCGTTGACTGTTATTATAATAGTCAACGCCTTTTTTTATCAGAAAGATATTTGAATCCTCTCAGGTTATAATCGCAGACGGGGCATCTCCTTATGAAGAGATACATAGCTAAGAGGAAAATTGCCCAAAAACCTGCAGTTAACAAAACTAGTATAATGTCCGCAAAGTCTAATTTATGAAGCCTCCGCGGAACTACGGCTTTTTCGCAGTATGGGCAGAAAGTTTTATCTGGCTGCTTTGTCGCCAGGGGATTTGTTTTAAATGCTTTACTTTTTTTTTGTTCAGGGAGTATGGCAGTTACTTTAAGAATTGCATGTTTAAACCATTTATATCTGCTGGAAATCGAATGGTATTTTCTTGCAATATAGATCTCGATACGAAATCCGTTTGGGTTTCGATATTTACTATATCTGTTTATAAGAAAGCGTTCGGGGTCTTTAACCAGATTCTCAATGTTAAAAATAATTGAATTAAATTTGTCAAGAATCATGATTTGTATACTTAGTATACATTAAATAGATTATTTGCATAGTGCGTGATATATAGAGGTATCAGAAAATTAAAATTCCGATTTACATCACTTCCATGTCGTATTATTATTACTTTTTCGAATAAATAAATATATTATACACTTGCAAGCTCGCTCTTCAATTGTTCTGCTGATTGTATCCTGTTTGAAGAGTCTTCCTCCAGGAGTCCCAAAGTAATTTCATTAAGTTTTTGAGAAACAGCAGTGTTGATTTCTATCGGAGGTTGAGGGGTCTGTGCTCGAATTTTACCGGTTAATACTTCAAATAGTATTAATCCCATAGTGTATAAATCAGTTCTTCCGTCAATTTTTACCTGTTTTAAAACTGCTTTTTCTCCTTTTTCATCAGTAACTTCTCTTAACAGGTTATTCATCTTTTTTTGTTCCGGTGATGCATATTCTACCGTCAATCCCTTTATGAGTTCACCTGTCTTTATAGAGAGTTCCAGGTCGATCAAGCCTATTACACCACTATCAGGATTAAGAATCAGGTGGCCTGGTTTAATATCGGCGTGGACAAATCCTTTTGAATGGAGATAATGTAATGGCTCAGCAGCACTTGATATATATTTAACCACATTTTCAATTTCAGAAGTATCAGGTACACCTTTCTGCTTATAGTATTCAACCAAATCTTCACCATCAAAATTTTGTAATACAATATAGTACTCTTTTAATACTAATTTGTCGTCTTCATATAATTCGCCTCTGCCAGTACCCTTTTCATATCGTTTAGGAATCTGCGGATGAGAAAAACTTTTTAAGACTTCATACTCACGGTCATAACTGTAGGTAGGTGAGTACTTCATTCCCCATTCCCCATTTCCCGGTTTAGTCAAAATACCATAATTGGCCCTGTGGCCAGGTCTGTATTTGAAGCTTTCAAATTCATAATCTTTTATTTTATACATTTGTTTCCTTTCATAATGGCTTAGGCACTATTTTAATCAAACCACATTTACTCAGTTAAGTTTAATTAAAGCCGGGATAACATGGAATTCCGTGTTCATAAAGATCAATACCTGTGTTCTCTTCACTAACAGGTACTCTAAGCCCTATAGTTCTCTTCAATATGTAGAATAATATAAAGCCTAGGCCCAACGTCCAGGTCATAAGAACTACACAACCTATGAACTGGGACAACAGCTGCCATCCTGAGCCCATTATTAATCCTTTAACTCCAAGATAAGAGCCGTCAGCAAAAAAACCTACAGAGAGAAGCCCCCACAAACCATTTGCACCGTGGACAGAAATGGCACCAACTGGATCATCAATTCTGAGCTTGTTTTCTATCAAGTGGAGACTTGCTTTCAAAATAACAACTGCAATTAAACCGATAACCACTGCAGCCCAATGTGACACATAGGCGCCAGATGCCGTTATAGCCACACAGCCAGCAAGAGTGCCATTACATGTCATAACTATGTCAAATTTACCGGTATCGTAATATGTGATGTACATGAGTGCAACTCCTGCAGTACATGCAGCAAGAAAGGTATTTGCTGCAATGATAGAAACTCTGAGATCAGTAGATCCTAAGGTGCTTCCGGCATTGAAACCAAACCATCCAAACAGTAAAAACAGAGTTCCCAATACTACAAAGGAGAGGTTGTGACCATGAAACATATTAGGTGTCCCATCAGGGTTATACTTGCCAAATCTGGGGCCAATCATCCATGCTCCTACCAGGGCTATTAATCCACCTATTCCGTGAACAACACCTGACCCGGCAAAATCTCTCATCCCTACACCGAAAGGAAGATCAGCAAGCCAACCGCCGCCCCAAACCCAATGGCCGTAAACTGGATAAATAATACCACAAAGTACAGCACTGCATATTATATGTACGTTGAACTTAATACGTTCTGCCACCGCACCAGCAACGATCGTACAGGCAGCAGCAGAAAACATCATTTGAAATAACCACAATTGTGATGTTGAGTAGTCAAACGAACCAAAAGAGAGGAAGAATCCGCTGTAGCCGAAGAGCGTATTACCCGCATCAAGTCCAAAACCAAGGTAAGATCCTCCAAACATCAATGCAAATCCAAAGGCCCAAAAGATAATTCCACCAACACAAAAATCCATAAAACTCATAGTCAGGTAGTTCAAAGTATTTTTCTTTTGAAGAAAGCCTGCACCTAGAAAAGCAAATCCTGCCTGCATATTAAAGACTAGAAATCCACATAATAGTGTCCACGCCAGGTCAATAGATATCTTTACCCCTGTTATGTCTCTAATTTCTGACGCATGGTAAGAATAATTACTTGATAAGTCAGATGCGTAGGCGGTATGAAGTGCCACTAATAACAGACTGCACATGATAACAGGAGCAACTACGTACCATCGAGTAATCAGTCTTAAGAGACTATATGGTTTTGTCGTCTTGTCTTTCATTTATGTATGCAATTTAATGAGGTGCTTGACAGAGAATGACATCAAGTTGTAATAATATTTCAACATCTGAATTTTAACCTAATTCAATTCAACTCAGCCTCTATTGAATATCAAATAGATCAAGGCTTAAGAAAATATGTTTAAAACTGATATTTAGTCAACTCTCCTTATTCTTACGCAGTAATAATATTAACATTTTTTGCAGTGAGAGTAAATGCGAAATTACTGATTATGTAAGGGTAAAAAAAAGGAGATCAGGCCACTTCAAATCATTTATGCATGACTTGAAACAGCACTGATCTCCATTAAAAAAGTTACTTAAAAGACAATTTGACTCAAAGAAAAAGTTTGAGAACTTTTGTCTTAAATTGCAGTATCACCCTGTTCACCAGTACGGATTCTGTAAACATTTGAGATTTCTGATATAAATATCTTACCATCTCCTATGCTTCCAGTCTGCGATTCGTCGATGATAGTCTGGACTACCTGTTCTACCGCATCATCTGAGACAACCAGCTCAATTTTTATCTTTGGAAGCAGGTCAACACGGTATCTCTTTCCTCTCCAGACTTCACTGACTCCTTTCTGGTTACCATGGCCCTTCATTTCTGCAACTGACATCCCGCCATAACCCTTTTCAGTAAGTGCATCCTTAATGATGTCAAACTTTTCGGGACGAATTATTGCCTCTATCTTCTTCATAAAGTTTACCTCCTTCGAACTAAAATATATCCATAAATAACGGTTTTAAAAAAATTATAAGTTGATACAGAAGTATGTATCTTACTTGTCAGTTCTTGGTTTAGCATAGATCCATCTGCCAAGCTTATCAGAGTAGATCTTCTCTCTACTTGCATCCTTAGCCATAGATTCTTCGAGTATGGCCATGTCTCTATGAACAGATTCTTCAACATCTTCTGTGCCAAACTGAGAGGTAAGTTCTTGTTGAGCAGGATAGCACGGAGAGCCGTGTAAATGAATATCAACACCTTCGAATTCAACCAGTTCAGATACACGAAGGCCAAATGTTAATTTCAGAATCCAGAATAATAGTGATCCACATGCCGCAGCCCATCCAATTGCAGCAGCAGCGCCTATAACCTGTGATTTCATCTGTCCTGTTTCTCCTACAATCCAGCCAGCTACTCCACCATATGTACCGTCAGCAAAAATCCCGATTGCAAGCAAACCCCATATACCGTTGGCACCGTGTACAGCAACCGCACCAAGAGGATCATCAACCTTCAGTCTTGATTCTACAAATATTACAGTACCCCACATTATTGCTCCAGCTGCTACACCAATTGCTACGGCAGCCCATGGAGGTACATATGCGCAAGGTCCGGTAATCGCAACCAGTCCGCCAAGCGCACCATTACAAGCCATTCCGATATCAACGAAACCAAAGGCTATCCATGATACAAAAATTACAAGTGCTGCACCACCTGCGGCACCTAAGAAAGTATTAGTCGCAACAACAGAAATTCTTAAATCAGTCGCACCCAGTGTACTACCGGAATTGAAGCCAAACCATCCAAATGCCAGAAGCAGCGTTCCAACGACTACCAGTGTAAGGTTGTGACCTGGGATCGCATTAGCAGATCCATCCGGGTTAAATTTGTTTTTTCTTGGTCCGAGGAAAGCGGCACCAACAAGGGCAAGCATTCCACCTACGGTATGTACTACTCCTGATCCAGCAAAATCTACGCAACCTGCACCATATGGTAAACTGCTTAACCAACCACCACCCCACATCCAATGTCCATATATTGGATAAATTGCGGCACATACAAAAATACTGTAAACTACGTATGGTGCAAACTTCATACGTTCCGCAACGGCTCCTGCTATAATTGTTACTGCCTTGGTACAAAATACCATCTGGAAGAGCCAGAGCATGATAGTTTGAACATCATAACTTCCACCGGCTAGGAAGAACCCGCTGGATCCAACAAACCAGTTACCAGACTCTAATCCTGGTCCGGCCATAGATCCGCCAAACATTAAAGCAAAGCCGCACATCCAGAAAAGAAGTGCCCCTACAAAGCCGTCAACAACACAGTGTGCCATATATCCCAGCATATTTTTAGACTGCAGGAATCCGCCAAGCAAAGCAAAACCGGATTGCATGGAAAATACCAGGAAGGCTGCAACTAGGGTCCAAGTAAAGTTAATAGAATATTTTAATCCGTCGATGCTGTCGCTAAAAGTGCTCTCACCACTTGGGTCACCGGCAAACAGTAACTTAGAACTAAAATAAACCAGACATGAAACACTTACAATGAAAAAGACTACGTTCAACCATTTCATACGACTACTCGTCTTTCCAAACAACAAGTTCATCTTCCCCCTCCTTAATAAGGTAAAAAGTACACAAGAAATATAAATAGCGCATAAGTCATAAAACGCAGATTATACGATAGATAGAGACTTATGTTAACAAAAAAATTACAATTTTTGAGAAAACTCTTTATATAGAATATTGCCGCATAAATTGCGGTTTATTTGTAAGCCAATTACACCTTCAGTCTACAATATTGTATAAATTATAATTTTTTACGGCTTGCATCTTATTGAATATTATAGTATTTAACAATAAAAATATTTGTTTATAAAAAAGCTTATGTATACCATAAAAGACTACAAATTTGACTCATTCAAAACAGTTGCAGATATGCATAAATCAAATTATGCGTTATTAGAAGAAGATGATGCTCTAGAAATAAAAAATATGGGTATTAAGTATTGTCCCCACTTAAGTTTTGAAGATGAATATTATATTTTGAAACAGTTAGATCACAGGCAGATTCCCAAGGCTTATGATTACGGCCAGGAGATATTATATAAAGATACAAAAGTTGTGTTGAAACAACACTTTATTGTACTCGAACATACTAGCGATACTGATCTGGTCAACCATTATAAGCTGAAAACAGGATATTTCCCTCCGGTTGATGATATCGTTAAATGTTTTATCAGTGCCTGTGACCCACTGGATTATTTGCATTCAAAAGACTTCATTCACTGCGATATTAAGCCCGGTCATCTGCTGGTGAGTCCAGATACCAGCACAGTCTATTTGATAGATTTCGAACTTTCAATAAAAAAATCAGGTGTTTTAAAGGGAATTAGCATGGATTACGCTTCTCCCGAGCAGCATACACTGGTTGAACAACTAAGAGGTACGCCTGAAAATGTACCACTCGAAGCAATTTCGTTCTTTCTGTCTATCGATGGCAAGGCAGACATCTATTCAATGGGTGCAGTTTTTTATGAAATACTGACAGGCCAAAAATGGCACGAAAAAAAATGTCATCCAAGAGAATTTAATAAATCAATACCTTCAAAACTGGAAGAGCTTATTATGGCAACATTGGAGGAAAATCCAGCGAATAGAGTAGCTTCTGCAATACAGCTGAAACAGTCATTAGAGAATTTAATATAGGGTATATAAATGAAATTTTTAATTATATCAGACATACATAGTAACCTTGAAGCGCTGGTATCTGTTTTTTCTGACCTTCATAGCAGTAATGAGAAGGTAGACAGAATTTTGATACCGGGTGACATTGTCGGATACGGCCCAAACCCTAATGAATGTTGTGTAATCATAAGATTCTTAAAGAACGGCAAGGAGTCCTTAAAAAACGAAATCCGGGCGATTGTACAAGAAATAGATCTGGACGATGCCGAAAAGAAAAACATTATAGATTATATTTTTTCAATGAACAAAACAGCTTATGTAATAACAGGCAACCATGACAGGGAGGCTATTGGTCAACCTTCACTATGTAGCGTAATGGCTGCTTCTGCAGGAAACGCTGCAAAGTGGACAGCCAAGGTGCTACAGAAGGCTAATGCCCGGTTTCTTGAGTCATTAAGGTACAAAAAGAAATTAAGAAAATATGGTATAGAGCTGGTTCACAGTACTCCAGTCTATCCTCAAGGTTATAGATATGTAAAGAATGCAGCAACGTTGAGCTATGATATCCTGCATTCAAACATAACGATTTCCGGCCATACTCATAAACCTTCTGCATATTTATATACAAAACAGAAAAGAAATGTTTCTGCTTCAGTCTTTATCCCAACAGACCAATTTGATAATAGGCTTATGTTGGTTGAAAGAGAGTCAATGGAGAGGCTGGAAACATTCGATGTTACATTGCAATCCGGACAACGTTACTACATAAACCCCGGATCCGTAGGCCAGCCAAGAGACGGTACCCCAAAGGCCTCATACATGATTTATGATAGCACAACAAAACAAGCATCTCTAAAAAAAGCGGCATATAATACAGAGATTGTAAAGAAAAAAGTTCTTAAAGCCACTTTGCCATTTGATCTCGCTGAACGTATAGTCAAAGGGGTCTGAGCTTAACACGTAGCGTTCCACAAAAACCAATTAATTAATACTGTAATGGCAATATATGGAGTTGTTAAGTACAAGTACAGGAATTTCTATATCGGCAGGTAACCTGCCAGAATTTGAAATCCAGGCGGTGAAGCACACCCAGCGAAAGAATAATATTTGTATTCGCAGGTAGGGTTTATTACCTGAATATTTTTAATCTTTTTTTTAAATGTAAACGTATGCGATTCCTTATTATTTCAGATATTCATAGTAACCTGGAGGCACTGGCCTCAGTGTTTGCAGAACTTCACAAACAGAATGATCACATAGACCATGTATTAGTTCTTGGCGATATTGTAGGTTACGGTGTAAACCCTAACGAATGTTGTACTATCATTAAATTTTTAAAGAGCGGCAACACTGCTTTGAAAAAAGAGATCAAAACAATTATTCAAAGTAGTGAAATTGATGCAACTGATAAAAAGAATGTAATTAATTACATTCTCTCTTTAGGCAAAAAAGCATCAGTTATTGCTGGTAACCATGATCATAGAGTCATTGGTCAGCTGAATACTGTAATGGCTTCTTCTGCCGGTATATCTATCAATTGGACAAAGAAAGTAATCCACAGTGATAATGTTCGTTTTCTTAAATCTCTACCACTTAAAGAGAAGATAGTAAAGTTTAAGATAGAACTGGTCCATAGTACTTCCAAACGTCCTCAGGATTTCGTATATATAATGAATTCGATATTATTAAATTACAGTTTATTAAACGCAAAAATAACATTTGCCGGTCACACGCATAAACCAGCAGCATATTTATATACCAAACATAAAAGAGACGTATCTGCTTCCGTTTTTATTCCTGCAGACAAATTCGATAAAAATCTCATGTTAGCAGAAAGAGAGTCTGCGGAGAGAATGGAAACATTTGATGTTTCCTTAGATCCAGGTCAACGTTACTATATAAATCCTGGCTCTGTTGGTCAGCCACGAGACGGTATCCCAATGGCCTCATACAAGATTTACGATACGGAAACCAAGAAAGTCTATATGGAAAAAGCAGAATACAACATTGAAGGTGTAAGAAAAAAAATCCTTGAAGCTGCACTCCCTTTCGATCTTGCTAATCGTATAGTAACTGGAATATAAATCTTTAAATAAACTCTGATTCGCAAAACCAGTGCCAAGTGGCTGATTCTACAGTTGGTAACTTTTGAAATAGGGTGTATTTGTATAAGTTTGAGACCTCTTGACACACTATAGATCTTGATATTATTTTCTAAGGTTATTTAATTAAAGCACTTGCATTTGTTGGCAGGTAGATATAATTTAATTTATGTTCTATGAAATTTGTTAGCTGGTTTATCTAATTTATTTGCCGTTGAAAAACATTTTGTCATAAGTTATAAAAGTACTGTCTGATTTCAGCCACAAATTACAAATTATTGGTTCTGTGATATGTTAGACGATAAACTGCTGTTTGAGATTCTAATTAATAAATTATGAAGATATCCGGGTTAGTTAAAAAAGATGCTTTGATTACAGTTTTGCTTTCTATAAGCATAAGTATCCTTGCTTTTTTATCTGCTTCTGGTGCAATATATGCAAAGACTGAGGTGCTTTTCTCGCCAAAAGGGTCAATTAAAGACGCTATAATTAAAAACATCTTATCTTCAAAAGATACAATTGACGTAACTGCATTTACGTTTACATCAGGAGATATAGCAGAAGCGTTGTATCAGGCGAAAGAGCGTGGTGTAGAGATTAGGGTTATTATAGATCAGGCGCAAGATGCCAAGCTCTACCCAGTTATAGAGTTTCTTAAGCAGGAACAATTTGATTTGCAATTTCTTAAGGGCAATGTTGGAGGCTCCATGAATAATGCATTTGCAATTTTTGATGATAAACTGCTCATTACAGGCTCATATACCTGGACAGAATACTCTGAGAAATTTAATTATGAAAATGCTATTTTTATTGATGAACCAGATGTAGTGAAGAAGTACAAGAGTGAATTTGAGTTGTTATATGAGAAGAGTGTAGTTCAGCGTGCTGCCAGGGTGGAGAAGTTAGCGTTGTCTACCGGTGATCCAGGGATAGGAGTTGCTCCCTCAAATAAGGGAAAGGAGTTGCCGAAGCAGAATAACGTGAGTAGTATGAAGAAAAAAAATGAAAAAGTTACTACTCCCGAAGATGATGTGATCAAGTTTGTTGCCGCGAAAGACATTGAGAATTTAAATATTAGTGAAGGTGGTAAACAGGAAAGCAAAGCTGTCAAACAGGTAAAAAATATTGAAGGATCATTGGAACAATATGTAGACCTTTCTTTTAATGAATTTGATAATAAATTTGGTCGTGAAAGTATACTTGATAAATCTGAGAAAATGCGTTTATGGAAGAACAAATTTGAAGGAAAGTATGTCAAGTGGACAGGGAAAGTCTGTTTTAGGGGATTTGCTGTTTATGACTGGAATAAAGTTGGTATATGTCATAATGGAGATAATATAGACGTTAATCTCAGGTTTGACTATTCAAAGCAGAAAAAAGTAATGAAATTAAAAGTTGGTGATATCGTGACTTATACAGGGAGGTTAGTATCTCCCAGCAGTGCATTCTCTTCGTATAGACTTGATGATGTAGATGTTGTACAAGTAGTAAGATAATTATAATTCCATTTGTATTTATTTGAGTTGTATTTTCTTATCAATAACACCCTTGTAATCATTTCTGTTGAGTATTACATTCCAAATCTAACATTAACCATCCAGGCTGGATAGCATTCCGGGTTTTGCTAACCATGTAAATTCTTGTGTATCATTAGCTGATTTTACTATAAAATACATTTTTACTTATAATAGTTAACTATAACTTTTTGCAGAACCATAAGGATAACCTGAAAATGAAGAAACTCGGAATCCTTACTAATCTTCTTCCCTTTATAATTCTCGTCCTTGTATTGAGCAACTGTACAAATGCAGGGACAATAACAGGTGTACCGTAACAACAAAACCTCTTAATTGAAAAGATAAGACTGGCAATGGATTTGTCTTATCAAATGGATATAGAACAATCTGAAGAAGTCTTTGACGAAGCAATTCGTGAATGGCCTGACGCTCCAGGGCCGTATCTCTTTAAAGGAGGTCTGTATCTAAATATGTTTCAAAACCTTAATAACGAAAAGGAAGAAGAAGTAGAAACGTTGAAAGAGCAGATACTATCTTTGAACAACAAAGCTATAGAGATTGCTCGCAAACAAATAATAGAAAATCCAGATAATGAGAGTGCACAATATAGTCTTGGAGGAGCACAGGCAATATTGGAAGATTTTATATCCTGAACGGTCAAATGTGGAAAGCTTTCTGGAAAGGTAAAAAAGGATATAAGATACTTAAAAAGATAGTAGAAAAAGATCAGGAATATCACGACGCTTACCTTGGTCTGGGTATATATAACTATTTCTCAGCCATTATGCCTAAATTTGTTAAAGCATTATCATTTCTTCTTGGCGGATCCACAGGTGATAAGGATAAAGGTATCAGGCAGCTCGAACTGGTTCGTGACAATAGTTCATTGCTTTCTGTGGAAGCGCGTAAGATTCTTCTGAGAACTTATCGTGGAGAGGAAGCTTGGGACAGGTTTTATCTTAATTCTAAATGGCTTGCAGAACACTATCCTGGAAACGTCTATTTTCAGGTACCATATGTATACGGTCTCACACAAAACAAACAGTATAGTGACGCTAAGAATCAGCTGAACAAAGTGAACACTATGCTGCAGAATGACCCATCTCGATTAGCAACTAGAATGCGCGTTAAATATTACAGGTACGTGGGGCTTTTGAGCTACAAGCTTGGTAATTATTCGAAGTCGATGCAGTCCTATATGAAAGCACTGGATCTTAGCCGCGGTGTTTTTCCTCCAATAAGGATATGGGGAGAAGATTATTATTATCTTGCCGCGTCTAATGCAAGGCTTGAGAGAGAAGAAGAGGCGTTTAAATATTTAAAAAAAGCGATTGGCAAGGATTGGCAAACAGATAACCTGGATGAACTGCCTGAATGGTCACCATACAAACACAATCAGGAGTTCATGCTTATTATAGGTAAATAAATGGGCAAAATCCCATTGAATATAATTAGTACACCTCACAAAATTCTATCGATTGTTTGAAAGTTTTTGTATTAAAGAGTAAAGAATAAGATATTCAAAAATGTGGATCATATATTGGTCCCCAGGAAATAATTCGAAAAAAAAGTGGATTTATGTGTAGTAGATAGTATTTAATCTGACAGTAGTACTGGTTCTGTCTGTAATGTT
>CAYFOK010000021.1:0-53385 GCA_964344685.1 uncultured Candidatus Scalindua sp.
TTGACTAATAGTAAAATGCAGGGCCAGGTTCATACCTGGCCCTGCTTATTCTCACCATAAAAAAGATTAACATTCAATAGGAGTACTTACATATGTCTAGAATAATTGCTACTGCCGCCATAAGAGGCGCACATAGTATAGTAAAACAGGCAGAAGAAAAATTAAGAGAAGCAATTGAATCAAAAGGTAAAGATGCAAGGGTAGATTTTCCTGATACAGGTTATTATTTGCCCATAATATACTCAGCCACTGCCTTTGAAGTGAAAACGCTCGGGGATTGTGAAGAAGCGCTTGGACACGCAAGGGCTTTGCTGCCGCCACTACCTGATGAAAAGATATTTTTGCCATATCTTGGCTGGGCTCTTGATGCTGGTATAGCTACCCTCTTTGCAGAAGAGGTAATAGAGGCATGTAAATACCTTATTGGTCCTAATCCTGTTGACGGTATCTGGTTAGGTGCTGCAGCGGATGTAATATTGCGCGAAAGAGGTATAGAGTTTGTTGATGGTACCGCACCCGGGTTTGCAGCAGTAGTAGGTGCTGCTCCTACAAACGAGATTGCGGTAAACATTGCCCGTGAACTTCAGGAAAAGAACCTGTATATTTTTATTTCGGGTAACACTAATGGGAAATCGTTTGCCGAACAACTTGACGAAGAGGGAGTACAGCTGGGATGGGAAACAAGACTGGTACCTTTCGGGAAAAACATTACATCAACTATTTACTCCCTTGGATTTGCCAACAAAGCAGCTCTATCCTTTGGAGGCATAAAACCTGCTGACTTCACAAGGAACCTGCTTTACAACAAAAACAGAATTTTCGCGTTTGTTATGGCATTGGGAGAGGTTGATGACGAAAAGTATGCCAATGCTGCCGGTGCTATAAACTACGGCTTTCCTACAATTGCTGATACTGATATTCCGGAAATATTGCCTACAGGTGTATGTACGTACGAGCATGTCGTACCACTTGTTCCTCATGATAAAATTGTAGAAAAGTGTATTGAAGTGAGAGGTTTGAAGGTTGCTGCCGCAAAGGTGGATATTCCTGTAGCGTATGGCCCTGCTTTTGAAGGCGAGAGAATAAGAAAAGACGATATGCAGATCGAGGTAGGCGGACCAGGTACACCTGCATTTGAGTATGTTGTAATGAGGGATAACAATGAAATTGAAGACGGTAAGATTGAGGTTGTTGGCCCTGAAATGGATGAAATGGAAATAGGACCGGGTAAGCCGTTGGGCGTATACGTTGAGGTGTCAGGCCGTAAGATGCAATCTGACTTTGAGCCTATCTTCGAAAGAAGAACACATCACTTTCTTGGTGAAGCCCAGGGTTTCTTCCATATGGGTCAGAGAGATATAATCAGACACAGGATAAGCAAGGACGCCTATGAAAAGGGATTTAGAATCAAACATCTGGGAAATATTATCCATTCAAAATTTCATGAGGAATATGGTGCACTCATAGATAAAGTACAAGTTACTTTGTACACTAGCAAAGAGGAAGTTGAAAAGAAATTAGATGAAGTAAGAACCGCTTTTACTGAGCGTGATGAGAGAGCACTGGGCATGACAGACGCATCAGTAAATCAATTTTACAGTTGTACTCTATGTCAGAGCTTTGCTCCGAGCCACGTCTGTATAATATCACCAGAGCGTTCCGGACTTTGCGGGGCTGTAAGCTGGCTTGACGGTAAGGCCGGGTATGAAATTACACCTACAGGCCCAAATCAGCCTATTGAGAAGGGCAAAACTATTGATGAGAAGCTTGGACTCTGGGAAGGCACAAATGAGTTTCTATTCAATGCTTCCAATAAAGAGTTTGAGCAGGTTAGCATGTACAGCATGGTTACCAATCCCATGACAAGCTGTGGATGTTTTGAATGCATCTCTGCTATGCTGCCAATGACGAACGGTATTATGACTGTCGACAGAGACTACACCGGTATGACTCCATGCGGAATGAAGTTTTCAACACTTGCCGGAACCGTAGGAGGCGGAATACAAACACCCGGTTTTGTAGGCCATAGTAAATTCTACATGGGCAGCAGCAAGTTTATTTCAGGGGACGGAGGCCTTGCAAGGCTTGTCTGGATGCCTAAGCAGCTTAAAGACGAGATCTCTGATGCACTTATCAAAGCGGCAGATGAAGCGGGACTGGAAGATTTTATTGATAAAATTGCTGATGAAACAATAGCCCAGACAGAAGAGGAGGTTGTGGAGCATCTGCAGAAAGTAAACCATCCTGTTCTTGGAATGGATCCTATGTTCTAGAAAGAAATCAGAAAAATTATGAACAACATCAATTTACGTGAGAAAGACGAAAACGAAGATAAGAAGCCAGATCCATTAGGCGAAAAGCTTTTAAAGAGCCGGATAATTATGATTACTGACGAAGTTAATAAAAAAATGGCTCAGAATGTAATAGCACAGCTTTTACTGTTGGAACAGGACGATCCAGAGAAAGATATAAAGGTATTTATTAATTCTCCCGGCGGAGATGCTGACGCAGGATTTGCGATATATGATATGATGAAATTTGTTAAACCGAAAATCATTAATATCTGCGCAGGTGTTGTTGCAAGTGCAGCCGCATTAATCCTTCTTGGAACGGATAAGAATAACAGGGTGAGCCTGCCAAACTCTAGAATCCTTATTCATCAACCATCCACCGGAGTACATGGTACAGCATCTGACATTCAAATTGAGGCAAGCGAAATACTGAAATGTCGCGAGAAAATCAACAGAATGATAGCCGATGAGACAAACCAGGAGTTTGATAAGGTAGAAAATGACACAAAAAGAAACTACTGGATGTCTGCTGATGAAGCAGTCAGCTATGGATTAATCAGCAAGATAATAAAAAACAACAGCGATTTATAATTTTACTCAATAAATAATAGTTAAAGGATAGAACAAATGGCACTTACAGGTCTTGAGATTTTTAAACTTCTCCCAAAAACAAATTGTAAAAAATGTGGAAGAGCGACATGTTTAGCATTTGCGATGCAGCTGGCACAAAAAAAGGCCGAATTGAAAGATTGCCCTGACGTAAGTGAGGAAGCAAAAAGTGTTCTTGGAGCAGCGTCGGCCCCACCAATTAAGCTGGTATCAATTGGTACTGGTGACAAACAGATAAGCATTGGTGAAGAAAATGTACTCTTCAGACATGACGAGAAATTTTATAATCCGACCGGAGTTGCCGTAACATTGAGTGACGACCTGGATGACGATGCATTTAATGAAAGATTAAACAAGATAAACAATCTGAAGTTTACCCGCGTGGGAACTGAGATAGAAATTGATCTTATAGCACTGCTGAACAAGAGCGGTGATGCTTCAAAGTTTGCTGACAGGGCTAAACAGGTAAGTGAAAATACTCACTTATCTATTATCCTGGAGAGCAAGTCACCTGATAACATGAAAGCAGCGGTAGAAACCTGTGCAGACAAAAAGCCTTTGATCTTCGGTGCAAACAGTGAAAGCTGGGAAGCTATGGCTAATATTGCTAAAGAGAAGAGCTGTCCAATGACAATAAGTGCTTCTACCCTCGAAGAGTTGGCAGATCTGACAGAAAAAATCAAGGGTGCCGGAGTTGAAGATATAGTCTTAAATCAGGTTTCTGAAAGTACAAAAGAGATCTTACAGGGGCTCACCAAAATAAGAAGAGCTGCGTTAAAAAAGGCTTTTCGCCAATTAGGATATCCGGCCTTAACTTATATGCCAAGTTACGAACCTGCTCAGGAAATTGCCAGTGGAAGTGTATTCATAGCAAAGTATGCAGGAATAGTAGTAGTGGATGCATGTGAACCGTGGCAGATTATGCCATTATTGACAGTCCGCCAGAACATTTTCACCGATCCGCAGAAACCGGTACAGGTTGAACCAAAACTTTACGAAGTTGGCCAGGTTGATGAGAATTCACCTGTTCTCTTTACAACAAACTTCTCACTGACATATTACACAGTTGAAGGAGAAGTAGAAGCCAGCCGTATACCGGCATATATACTTGCAGTCGGAACGGATGGAACTTCTGTTCTTACTGCGTATTCAGGTGATAAACTAAATGAGGATATAATTGCAAAGGCTATGGCTGATGCAGGGATAGAAGAAAAAGTAAAGCACAAGAAACTTATAGTTCCCGGTCTGGTTGCTGTTTTATCGGCAAAGATACAGGAAAAAACTAAATGGGAAGCACTGGTTGGGCCTAAAGAAGCCTCAGGATTACCAACTTACCTAAAGAGTGCCTGGAATTAAATACGATTCTGTTGCTGTATATTCTTTTTTGCAAAGCTGAATGATGTTTAACACATTTTGTTGTTTAACAGGTTCGGCTTGCAATATTAAATAGCTATTAATTAATATGCGTTGACAGAGCCAAGTTAACTAACGAACTGAGATTGCCAGATTTTTCCGGGCTAAGACTTTTTACTATCATGCCTTAATTCCACTTTAATAGAAACATGTCAGAAAACAGTAATACATTTAAGATACATTTCCTGCCAAATGATACCACTGTTGATGTTAATGCAGGCAGTACAGTTCTTGATGCCGCACACAAGGCAAATATTTACATAAACAGTATATGCGGAGGAGATGGTATATGCGGAAAATGTAAGGTTATCCTGTCCAGTGGAACCGTAGACGCCCTGCCTACAAAGCTACTAAGCAAAGAAGAAGCAGAAAAGGATTATATCCTTGCCTGTGAGGCAAGTGTTACAAGTGATCTGCAGATCCTTGTCCCTCAGGAAACCAGACTTGAAGGGAAGAAAATCCTTTTAGATCAGAATGAGCAGCATTTTATGACCTGGAAGGCAATACTAGATCAAGCCAAATTTCAACATGATGCTCTGGTTAAAAAGATTTGTCTCAAGCTTGAACCACCATCAATGGACGACAATGTTGCTGACCACGAACGGCTTTATCAGGCCATCATGATGAGTCAGGATGTAGAACTGAATGTTATGCAAACCGGTTATCGTATACTGAAAAAACTCCCGGATGTCCTGAGGCAAAGTGATTGGACAGTAACTGTTACACTGGGCCATCGTGGTAAAGTACTGGAGATTATTGACGTGCAGCCAGGTGATACCAGTAGTAATAACTATGGCGTTGCAATTGATGTAGGAACTACAACCGTGGTTGCAAGTCTCCTTGAACTGGAAACCTCAAAGGTTGTTGATTCTGAAGCAGTCTATAATACGCAGATGAAATTTGGAGAGGACTACATTCAGAGGATAATATATTCAATACAGAATGACGCGCTTGACGAAATGCAAAGGTCTATTGTGTCAGATATAAATAAACTTATTGCAACATTGATTGAGAGAAACGGTATTAATCTTGATGATATAACGTCTATTGTGTGCGCGGGGAATACCGCAATGCACCATTTCCTGTTAGGCCTTGATCCTGAACGTATCAGGAAAGAGCCATATATTCCTACTGCTAACTTTATCCCCCCTATCCGGGCTATTCAGCTTGGCATTGACATTAATAGCCGTGGACTCCTTTACACCCTTCCAAGTGTAGCTGCTTATGTTGGAGCAGATATAACATCAGGAGCTGCTGCAATAAGGCTGGACAGGGAGGAGATGCCAACGCTCTTAATAGATATAGGAACTAATGGCGAAGTGGTACTGGGCAATAATGAGTGGATGGTATGCTGCTCTGCATCTGCGGGGCCGGCCTTTGAAGGAAGCGGTATAAAACATGGAATGAGGGCTGCAAAGGGAGCCATTGAAATAATGCATATCACAAAAGAATTTGAAGTTGATTACTCTACAATTGGGAATATCCCTCCGAGAGGAATTTGCGGTTCAGGATTGCTTGACTGCATTGCTGAAATGCTGCGAAGCGGTATTATCGACAGGTCAGGAAACTTTCAAAAAGGAATAAAAACTGACAGATTACGGGAAAAAGATGATGAATATGAATTTGTCCTGGTACAAAAAGAAGATACCGGCACAGACAGTGAAATAGTGATAACACAGGCCGACATAGCAAACCTGATACGTTCAAAGGGAGCAATCTATGCCGCAGTATCACTCCTTGTAGAGTCTATGGGCTTAAGCATAGACGATGTTCATTGCGTCTATCTTGCAGGTGGATTTGGAAATTATCTTAACGTTAGAAATGCCATAACTATTGGTATGTTACCTGATATGCCGGCATCACGGATTAAATTTGTTGGTAATACATCCTTAACCGGTGCAAAAATGGCATTATTGTCAGAAGATGCATTTGAAACGGTACAGAAAATTGCTTCACAGATGACGTACTTCGATCTTATGGGCAATCAGAAGTACATGGAAGAGTTTATGTCTGCAAATTTTCTTCCACATACCAACCTTGACGAATTTCCATCTGTACAGGAAGAATTATCATTACAAAATACATAACTTTAAGGGAATAAATTAAAATGTCATATACAATTGCAATGGCGGGTAAAGGCGGCACAGGTAAATCAACAACTGCGACCCTGATAATACGTTATATCACAGAGGAACTTGGTAAAGCCGTTCTGGCTGTTGATGCAGACCCGAACTCAACATTGGGAATATCGCTGGGTGTTGAGGTGAACGGTACAATTGCTGACATCCGTGATGACGTAGTTGAAAAAAGGGCTGACATACCTGCAACCATGTCGAAGGATAGATACATTGAATACAGAATTGAAGAGAGTATTATTGAAGAGAATAAATTTGACCTGTTGACAATGGGAAGGCCTGAAGGCCCTAAATGCTACTGCTATGCAAACAATCTACTTCGAAAATATCTTGATAAGGCTGAAAAAAGTTATCCTTATATAATCATAGATACAGAAGCAGGGATGGAGCACCTGTCACGCAGAACCACGAACGATGTTGATCTGCTCATAATTGCATTTGAGTCTACAATCATCGGTGTACATACCGCTAACAGAATAACTGAATTAATTGAAAGCCTCCCTATCAAGATTAAAAAGACGATATATGTTATGTGTAAAGTACCTGTAAAGGGTGTAAGCGAAAAAGTTAATGCAGAAGTTTCCAAATTCGGAATTGAAGTATCAGCAGAATTACCATTTGATGAAGAAATTTATGATCACATCACCTCCGGTGAGTCTTTGTTGGATATAAGTTCAGAAAATGCTGTTTACAGTGAAATCAAAAATTTAATGGATAAATTCGTAACGGTTACATCAGATAAATGATTATATTTTAGTTTGGAGATAAAATAATGGAAATTGCAAATGTAGTAGATAAGTGTTCAGGGAACGTTACAGAAGTTACTATCGGAGCAACCAAAGATGAAGGTGGTACCAGAGCAAAAACGGTAACCGTAGGCGGAGCAAACAGTATTCCGTTCATGGATTTTGACGGAAGTCCTGGTCATAAGCCGGCTATTGCTATGGATGTATATGATACCCCGCCGGAAGATTGGCCAGAACCGCTTTTGAAGCATTACGCGGATGTTGTTGATAACCCTGCAAACTGGGCTAAGAAATGTGCTGAATACGGTGCAGACTTGATCTGCCTGAAACTTGACGGCATACACCCTGATAAGGGAAACAGAAGCGCCGACGAGACAGTAAGCACTGTAAAGTCTATTCTGGAAGCAGTTGATATACCGCTTATCATATGGGGATGTGAGAATGATGAACGTGACAATGAGATAATGCCTAAGGTTAGTGAGGCAGCTAAAGGAGAGAGATGCCTTCTGGGAGGTGCCACTCAGGAAAATTACAAGACTATTACTGCCGTCTGTCTTGCAGACGGACATAACCTGATAACGCAGGCTCCTGTTGACATAAATATTGGAAAGCAAATTAATATTCTGGTAACTGATTTAGGGTTCCCTACTGACAGAATCGTAATGTTCCAGACTACCGGTGCACTGGGATACGGAATTGAATATTGTTATTCAATCCATGAAAGAGGGAGAATAGCAGCACTATCCGGTGACCATCAGATGGCGACTCCGGTTATTTGTGATGTTGGCCACGAAGCATGGCGCGCAAAGGAGTCAAAGGCAAGTGATAGTGAAGCTCCTCAATGGGGATCTTTTGCAGACCGAGGAATTATGTGGGAAGCAATAACCGCAACAACTTTGATTCAATCCGGTGTTGATTTAATCAGGATGAACCATCCTGAAGCAGTTTCAATTGTAAAAAAACATATAGAAAATCTTACATAGAAGGAGAAGATGATGATAACCCTGGCGGAAAGAATTAATGGACAGTTTCTGGATGTAAAGAAGGCTATTAAAGAGAGGGACCCCTCTGTAATCCATGAATTAGCAAAAAAACAGACCGAAGCGGGTGCTACTTATCTGGATATAAACGTTGGCACTGCTGCGGCAGACCAGGAGGATGCCATGAAATGGCTGGTAGAGTCAACTCAAGAAGCAGTAGATACCCCTATTGCAATAGACAGCCAAAAACTGGATGTTATTAAGGCCGGACTTGAGGTAATCAAAAACGATGTTATGATCAATTCAGCACAAGGTGATCCTGAAGTACTCGACACATACATGCAGCTTGCAAAACAGCATAACGCGGATTTGATTTGCCTTACAATGAATAAGGATGGTATACCTCAAAATGTAGACACCCGTATTGAGATAGCAGCTGAAATTGCCGGAAAAGCTATGGAACACGATGTAGATATGGACAGAATCTATATTGATCCTATTTTGTTCTCAATACCTGTTGACCAGAAACAACCCGCTTATATGCTGGAAGTGTTTAATCAGATAAAACTTATCTCTGATCCCTCTCCACACATAACTGTCGGTTTAAGCAATTTGGCCCAGGGAACACAGGAAAAATCTTTAATATGCAGAACGTTCTTGACAATGGCAATTGCTGCTGGCATGGACACGGCACTCATGGATGTGCTTGATGAAGAACTCATGGATGCTGCAATCTGTGCTGAAATGCTTCTGAATAAACAGATATACAGCGATTCATTCCTCAAAGCCGCAAGGTCATAACTTGAATTTACGGCTTTGAGAAAATATCTTTATAGATCCCCCTTAGTCTCTTATTTTTTAATAAGAAGCAGGGGGATTTTTCTATATGGACCTGATAACTTTAAAGATTTTTTTAATTTAGTTACTCCCGGACAATTATATTATGAAATGCAGTGAGATAAACGTCAGAGTAAGATACCAGGAAACAGACCAGATGGGGATAGTATATTACTCAAACTATTTTGTTTTCTTTGAAATGGGCAGGATAGAATTCTTGCGCGATTTTGGTATCTCCTATGCGGAAATTGAAAAGGAAAATGTTTTTCTGGCAGTAGTGGAAGCGCATTGTAAATACAAATCCCCTGCCACGTTTGATGACCTCCTGGTTATTAAAACAATTTTAACCAAGATGAAGTATGCGAGAATTGAATTCAGATATGAGGTCAGGCGTGTTAATGAAGAAAATATTATTGCAGAAGGCTCCACACTTCTTGCATGTCTGGGAATAGACAGGAAACCGATAATAATACCGGAAAAGATCAGAAACGTCCTGTCTTAGTAAGTTTGAAATGTACTAAAAGCAGAGAGCAGACACGGTTTAAACAGATCAAACCGCCTTACCCCCCCCCCCTACACTCAGACACTTTTATCTTCATTGCTTCGTTCTGTACGTCAGGTTTGCAAGAGTATAGCCTTTATCCTCTAATAAGCGAATAACCTTCTTATTTGCCTTTTGTATATTTGAATAATCAGGTAACCAGAACTTTGTTGTATCAATTCCGCTAATTGTTTTATTATTTGAATTAATGAATATAGTCTTCTTTACGGAATTCGTATCCTCATATTTTACCATCGTCATGCCGTCGTTTGGATCGAAATCTATATCTACCCTTAAATTCTCCTCTCGGTATATCTCACCTAAATTCTTTACTATATCTATTAAATCAGCTAAAGAATCACTCTCTTTCATAATTACACCTGAAAATTCAAGTCATAAAACTTACAACAAAATATTACTGGGATTAAGTTCTTACTTAGACATTTTAAAGTAACATTGTAAATGAAAAGTTAGAAAAAGTAAATTTCGTAAATCAATGCCTAATCTGAATTCAAGGCGTCTCGTATTCTCTTCGCCTTTTCAAGCAGAGGTAGCAGTCGCGATAACGGCAACATTGAAGCTGAATCAGATAAAGCATCCTCTGGTTTTTCATGTGTTTCTATAAATATCCCGTCACAACCCACTGAAACAGCAGCATTTGTTAATGGCTCAATCATTTCTCTCTGCCCGCCAGAGGTTGAGCCTTTACCACCAGGTAATTGAACACTATGCGTCGCATCAAAAATAACCGGAAACCCCATCTCTTTTATAATAATAATGGAACGCATGTCAGCCACAAGATTATTGTAGCCAAACATTGTACCCCTCTCAGTAAATATAATATTTTTATTGCCTGAGGAGAGTACCTTTTCAGCTATATTATTGACATCCCATGGTGCCAAAAATTGCCCTTTTTTAATGTTTATCGGTTTACCTGTTTTCGCTGCATGCAGGAGCAAATCTGTTTGCCTGCAGAGAAAAGCAGGTATTTGGATTATGTCCAACACGTCCTGTACTAGATCAATTTCACTGCAACAATGAACATCAGACAGCACCGGGACATCAACTTCCTTCTTAATTTTTGATAAGATCTTAATGCCATTCCTGACACCCGGCCCTCTGTAAGAGTTAATGGAAGAACGGTTTGCTTTGTCATATGACGCCTTGAAAATAAACGGAATATTTGCTTTACAGGCAATATTCTTAATTTTCTCAGCAATCTGACAACAATCTTTTTCAGTTTCAATTACGCAGGGTCCAGCAATTAAAACCAATGGATGTTCTTCTTCAAAAATTATCTCATTTACTGCTGTACTATGGCTGTTTTTTATCATTAATTCATTTTTTAAACAAAAAATTTGCTGAAATCAGCACTTTAAAAAAAAGAGAAAACCGAGAACAACATATGACCAATATATTGGCGTAAATTTATCTATATCATAGTCATAAGTATTAGTCAAACCTTTAATTTCTGTCAATTTTTATTTGCAATTTTGTATTTTTTTGATATATTTATACGATGTATTTTTATTTTTAGGCTAGAGTCTTTGTGTATCAGAAACTCTTTAATTAGAGATTACCGACCTTAGATAATTTTGCTTAATATATAATGAAACCCCCACTTTTACATAATCTTAATTTGGAGCTAAGTTAATGGTAAGTAATGAGTTAGACCTCAATGAAGCTTTTGAGACTGAACCGCTGACAAGGGAGAACATATTAACATTAAAAGATCAAATTTATACATCAAAAGCTAATTATGAGAAGCTTGAAAACAAAATTAAGGCGTTAAGGTCGTCTATAAATACTGGAAAAGACGCTACTGTAACGAAAAAAAACACTTTAATCCTGGGTATATGCTTATGGATATCCGGAAAGCAGGATGAAGCACTTGAGGTGCTTACCACTTTACAGTCCAACAAGTTTGCAAATTATTTTCTTGGAAAATGTTATCAAGAATGTAAAGAGTATGAAAAAGCGCTTGCTTGCTTCGAACGGTCAAAGCAGGCTAATAAAGATGAGTTTGAAATACAAGTAGATATTGCAGAAACACAAAGGATGTCCGGTGACTATCAAGGTGCCTTGAAACTGGTCCAGAAATTGTCTAAGGGACATGAGGAGGATGCCAACCTTCACTACCAATGGGCACACTGTCTTGACAACCTCGGCGAATATGATGAGGCATTAACTCATTACAATCGAACACTGGAAATTGATCCAAAACACCCTAATACACTATTTCGTCTTGCTTACTTTTACGATCTGAGCGGAGATGATGAAAAAGCACTTGAATACTATAAGAAATGTGTGGAGACTGTTCCGTTGTACACCAATGCCATGATTAATCTGGGCTTGCTTTATGAAGACAATGATGAGTATGAAAAAGCAATATCCTGTTATTATGCAGTTTTACAATCTTATCCGAACCATAAAACTGCAAAGCTATTTCTCAAGGATGCAGAAGCTGGCTTAAATATGCTTTACGATGATGATAAGGTTAAGAAACAGGATAAAGAAATCGAAGTATTAAATATTCCGATTTCAGATTTCGAACTTTCTGTAAGAAGTAAAAATTGTTTAGAACGCATGAATATACTTACACTGGCTGATTTAACGAAAGTTACCGAGTATGAACTATTATCGTATAAGAATTTTGGAGAGACTTCTTTAACGGAAATTAAACATATACTTAACCAGAAAGGGTTACGTCTCGGGCAGGCTGTTGAATCTGAAATATTTATTGATTCTGATACTGATACTGGTGAAGATGACGACAATCTATCAATGCCTATTTCTGAAATTGAGTTGTCCGACGACTGCAGGAATGCCATTGGTGAAATGGGTATCGAGACAATAGGCGATTTGATATCAAAAACAGAACCTGAGCTCTTAGATCAAGATGGCTTTACACAGGCATTTGTCGATGAAATAATTAACCAACTGGACACACTTGGTTTAAAACTTCATAGCGGAAACAATGTAGGCTGATCGAATTACTAAGATCAAAATGCCTATTTGACAATCTCATGAAGCTTATGAAGAACCTCACTAGCTATCTCACCCACTAGTGTGCTTAAATACATATTTTTGCCGTATTGCTAAGCATAAAACGGTTCAAGGAATTTTAACAGGCAAGCGTTGTCGATAATAGGTTTTTATTACACTAAGAGTATACTCCGCATTAATTAAATGTATGATTTTATTTATGGTAAGATAGCACACAAAACACCTACTACAGCAACAATTGAAACTAATGGTATTGGATACAAAATATACATTCCACTATCAACTTTTGAGAAAATATCTAGCAAAGAAGAGGCAAAATTATACACAAAGCTAACTATTAGAGATGATGAATTAAAACTATATGGTTTTTATTCACTAGAAGAGAGAAACTTGTTTAATTTGCTTCTTTCGGTGAATGGCGTTGGCTCTAATATGGCGCTTACTATACTGTCAAGCAGTTCTATTAGTCAATTTGAAAGATATGTTGTTAGTAACGACCCGAAATCATTACAACGTATTAAAGGAATAGGCAAAAAAACGGCAGAAAGAATTATACTGGAACTTAAAGAAGCCATAAAATCCGTTTTACCTGATTCAAAATCTTCCGTAGAGACAAAGAAGATGGCAATAATCTCGGATGCGATAATGGCGATGGTTTCACTCGGATACGGAAAGCCTGAAGCAGAAAAGGCCGTAAACAAAGCTTCCGAAAATATTGACGTTACAGAAGGGGTAGAAGTGCTTATCAAAGAAGCCTTAAGCTGTGTATAGTTTTAGTCGGTTATAGTTTTATTAACATGATGCCAAGGTGTTTTAAATATGTCTGATAATAGTGTCCTTTCCAGTGATAATGCTCCAGAGGATGAAAATCTTGATATCGTGCTGCGGCCAAAAAGATTTTGTGATTTCATTGGACAGGAATCAATAAAAAATAACCTGCAGATTTATATTGAAGCCTCTAAACAGAGAGGTGATGTGCTCGACCATATTCTGTTTTCGGGTTCGCAAGGGTTAGGAAAGACAACGCTTTCACAAATTATTGCCAATGAAATCAATGCTGACATCAAGTCAACGTCAGGTCCGGTCCTTGATAAGCCTGGTGACTTAGCCGGCATATTAACTAATCTGCAACACGGGGATATCTTATTCATAGATGAAATCCACAGATTAAATAAAACCACAGAGGAGTATCTTTATTCTGCTATGGAAGATTATTCCATTGACATCTTGATTGATCAGGGACCCAGTGCCAGATCAGTAAAGATTACTCTTCCGAAATTTACACTTATAGGGGCAACAACACGTGAAGGATTGTTGACTCCTTCCTTTCGTGCCAGGTTTGGAGTGCTGGAGAGGATGGATTTCTATCCATGGGAAGATCTGAAAGATATTGCCATTAAATCTGCGAAAACACTTAAGGTAGAAATTGATGAAAAAGGTGCTGAGATGATTGCAAAAAGCTCCAGAGGCACACCAAGAATTGTAAACAGATTCATAAGGAGAATCAGGGATGTTGCCCAGGTAGAGGGTAGCAATAAGATTACTGAAACTATTACAAAATTAGGTTTTGATATGTTGGGTGTTGATAAAGATGGTTTCGGTGATCTAGACAGAAAAATATTAGATGCTATTATACTGCATGGTGGCGGGCCTGTCGGCTTAAAAACAATAGCTGTTTCCGTAAATGAACAGGAAGACACAATTGAAGAAGTTTATGAGCCTTTTCTGATTCAAAAGGGCTATTTAAGCAAAACACCTCGAGGCAGGATTGTAACACAAAAAGCTTACGAATATATGGGACGTAAATCCGTTACTGGAAAGCAAAGTACGTTTTTTTGATTAAATGACTAATCTTTTATTACATATATGCTGTGCAGGTTGTCTCTGTGCACCCCTTGATGAATTAAGGAATGAGGGGCTAAAAGTACGTGGTTATTTCTATAATCCCAATATTCATCCATTGCTGGAATTTAGAAAGAGACTTAAAGCCGTTCACATTTTCCAGGAAAGCGATCCGATAGAAATAGACTATTGTGAGGAATACGGATTAAGAGAATATCTGAGTGAAGTTAACTATGAGGGAGACAATAGATGCGCAGATTGCTACAGGTTGAGACTTAGAGCGACAGCGCACCATGCAAAAGAGAATGGTTTTGATGCTTTCTGTTCTACGTTACTTTTCAGTAAACAACAAGATCACGAAAGAATCAGTGAGATGGGAGAACAGATAGCAGAGCAAATTGGAATTTCTTTCTTGTATAGAGATTACAGGCACTTATGTGAGTGCAGTCAGAGTATGGCAAAAAAGAAAATGCTATATAGACAATCGTATTGTGGCTGTATTTTCAGTGAATTTGAGCGATATAAAGATACTACGCGAAACTTATATGAAGGCTGGAAACTAAAAGAGAATATGGCAAGTAGTAACATATAAAAAGAGGAACAGCTAAATTGTCCATGATTAATTCAAAAATTAGATATGCCTTTGGCTGCTTGATTTTTGTCTGTTTCTTAATCGCTTTGCTTGTTTCATGTTTTAAAACTAACAATAATACCGAAGCTGTATACAAATATGACAATTACTTAGAGAATCCGCCGAATATTCGTATACTTTTACATAAAAACATAAAAGAAATTCAGATTGAAATTAATCAGCCTTATTCAATTTCAGATTTCAAGAGCGATAAACTGCTGGCTAATAGAGATAATTTAACAAAGTCTGTCATATATTTAAAATCAGGTGACTTTAAAACAAGACCGTTAACGTCTGATTACTCACATAACGCTCCAACTACTTTTGTGAGAGCCGACGGAAATGTAAGCATATTTACTAATCATGGTTTTGTAAAATTAAACAAATCAAAGTATTGTGGTAAACTTATATTAGTTCCAAATAGTAATGACAAGTTCTCTATATTAGAGGAAATCGGTATAGAAGAATATTTGCCCGGAGTCATTGAAGGGGAAATGCCGACTATGTGGAGTGACGATGCATTGCAGGCACAGGTAATTGCCGCACGAACCTATGCAATTTATAAGAGAAAGATTAATAGTGATGCTCTTTATCACATTAACAAACTAGACCTTGCATATAAAGGTTCATACTTGAACCAGATAAAAACAAAGGAGATAGTAGATAAATCCAGAGGTACTGTCATGGTATATGATTGGAAGCTTTTCCCGGGGTATTTCCACAGTACATGTGGTGGCCATACGGAAGATATAAATCTGGTTTTTAATCTCAAGAGTATACCACCTTTAAGCGGTGTTGATTGTGGATATTGTAATAAATCTAAGTTTTTTCACTGGAAAAAAAGGTTAAAAAAATACGAGATTCAAAACAGACTGAATTTTACCAAATCTAAAGTAAAGAAAATACGTAATATAACTGCAGAAAAAATAGGACCGGGCGGTCACTGTTCTACGATAAAGATAGAACATGCAGGAGGAACGAAAAGAGTTAATGCAAACGATTTCAGACTTATAATTGGGCCGAACAAACTGCGTAGCACTTCATTTAACATCAAAAACAACGGAAGTTCACTTATTTTTGAAGGCAGCGGTTGGGGACACGGCGTTGGTTTATGTCAGTATGGTACTCAAGGCATGGCGAAATCAGGGTTTAAATGGTATGACATTCTGAGACATTATTATCCTGAAATAGATTTAGTTAAAATTTATTGAGAATAATAATAGTATATTGGAGGTTTTTTTGCATTTCAGGCTTTTAGCCAAGGACAATAAAACGAAAGCAAGATGTGGTGAAATAACCACTAAACATGGTATAATTCCAACACCTGCTTTTATGCCGGTTGGAACGCAGGCGACAGTAAAGGCCTTAACACCTTTTCAGCTGAAAGAGACAAAGGCGTCTGCATTACTTTGCAACGCTTATCATTTATATCTGAGACCTGGTGCGGATGTTGTAAGAAAACTTGGCGGGTTGCACAAATTTATGAATTGGGACGGTGCAATAATTACAGATAGCGGAGGCTATCAAGTATTCTCCCTTGCAAGTTTAACGAAAGTAACGGACGATGGTGTCGAGTTTCAATCTCCGATAGACGGATCTAAAAAATTTCTGGATCCCGAAATAGTAATGAATATACAACATTCATTAGGAGCTGATATTATAATGGCTTTTGATGAGTGTCTGCCCTACCCATGTGAAATGGACAGGGTTAAGCAATCAATGTACAGAACGTTAAAATGGGCAAATAGATGCCTTAATGCTCATAACCGTGAGGATCAAGCACTGTTTGCAATAGTACAAGGAAGTGTTTTTAAGGATATTCGTATAGAATGTGCAGATAGATTGGTAGAAATGGAGTTTAGCGGTTATGCGATAGGAGGTTTGAGCGTAGGTGAAGGAAACCAGCTGATGAATGAGGTACTGGAATATACCGTACCACGCTTGCCTGAAGACAGACCTCGATATCTGATGGGTGTTGGATTTCCGCTAGATATTCTCGATGGGATTGAACACGGTATTGATCTGTTCGATTGTGTGATACCGACTAGAAACGGCAGAAATGGTTGTGCTTTCACTACAGAAGGTAAACTAAAGATACGTAATAGCTGTTATAAGGCTGACGAAAGGCCTATTGATAAAAATTGTAATTGTTATACTTGCAAAAATTTTTCAAGAGCTTATATTAGGCACTTACTTACTGCTAATGAAATACTCGGTCTGAGCCTTATGTCATCGCACAATATATGTTTTTATGAAAATTTAATGGAAAGAGCCAGACAATCGATAATTGAAGGCAATTTCAGTAACTTTAAATCCCAAATTCTTTCTCAACAATAGAACTTTTAAATTTGAATCATCACATTATTAAGGAGAATCTTATATGGAATTTTTAATGGCAAATCAAGGTAATCCAATGATGCAGTTTTTGCCACTTATGATTATAATGTTTGCGGTTATGTATTTCCTGATCATCAGACCTCAAAAACAGAAAGAGAAAAAAAGACAGGAAATGATATCAAATGTGAGAAAACAGGATAAAATTGTAACCGTAGGAGGTGTGCATGGAGTTGTAGTAGCAGTAAAGGAAAGTGATGTTGTAGTTAGAGTAGACAATGAAAAAGATGTAAAAATAAAAATTGATAAAAGCGCAATAACTTCTGTCAGCGTACCGAAAGGTGAGCAGGACGAAGCATGAATATAACATATGATTATAAGAGCTAAGGAGATAATTTAGATGCCAAAGAATTTGAAATGGAAGATACCACTGATCGTAATACTTATTGCTATTGCTATAATGGCGTTATATCCGGTTGCAGATAAGCCGTTTAAGTCGGAAAATATTACAGAAATTAGCGGCAAAATTGTTGACCGTACTATAATAGATGACTCATTCTTTGGTTTCTTGTTTAAAAGTCCGATAAAGAAAGAAACAATAGTAAAGAGAGAAACGAATGATAAAGGCGAAAGCGTTGTCCACAAGAAAGTTGATTACATAGCAAAAGGGCAAATAAAACTTGGCCTCGATTTAAAAGGAGGTTCTGAACTTCTTTATAAAATTAAAGTCGATGAATCTGAACAGCGTCCTGGATTGACAGATGAAATTATAGCATTACTGGAAAAAAGGATAGATCCTCAGGGCGTTTTAGAATACAGGCTACAGCAACAGGGCATGAGAAGGATTCTCATACAGGTTCCGGGTGCAACTAAGAGTGATATTGAGAGCCTTAAGAAACGAATAACCAGACTTGGGAAACTTGAATTCAGACTGGCAGCCCCTCCTGATGGAAGTGAAGTCAGTGATGCAAAAAATGGTAAAGCAGTACCGGGTTTTTACAAGCATTGGATTAGAAAACAAAAAGGAGAAGAAGCTGATACGAATGATTGGTTCCTGGTACGAAATAAAATTGAAATTACAGGAGAACACCTTACCAGAGTCTTTCCGGATCGCAAAGATATAAGTCCCGTTATAGGATTTGAATTCGACCAGGCAGGCAGATCAAAATTCGGCAGATTAACAGAGCGTAACATAGGAAAACCACTGGCGATAATTCTGGACGGAACTCTTTACTCCGCTCCGATAATACGCGATAGAATTCCAGGCAAAGGAATTATAGAGGGCAACTTCACGCAGGAAGAAGTTAATGATCTAATTGCCGTTATGCGCGCAGGAAGCCTTCCTGCAGACCTTGAACTTGAGATGGAAACCACTGTAGGCCCCAGCCTTGGAAAAGACTCCATCAAAAGTGGTCTCTTAGCAGGTATAATTGGCGGGATATTTATCATAATCTTTATGTGCGTATATTACTTCGGCGCGGGAGGAGTAGCAACTGCTACCTTCATCCTCAACATATTTTTTGTTGTAGGAACTCTGGCCATATTGAATGCAACTCTTACGCTTCCAGGTATTGCCGGACTGGTTTTGATGATCGGGATGGCAGTTGATGCAAATGTCTTGATCTTTGAGCGAATCAGAGAAGAGAAAATGAAAGGCAAGACAATAATACTTGCCGTCAAAAATGGATATGAAAGAGCTTTTACAACAATTGTTGATTCTAATTTAACTACATTAATTACAGCCCTTATTTTATATGCAGTAGGAACAGGCCCGGTAAAGGGTTTTGCAATAGTTTTAATTGCCGGCCTTCTGATCAATATGTTTACGGCCGTATTTGTTACCAGGGTAATATTTGAGATATTTCTTGGTACAGGCATCATGAGCAAATTTTCGATGATGCAGTTTTTCAAAAGTCCGAAAACGTCTTTTGTCTATTATCGTCGTGTAGCCATGATTGCCTCACTTGTTCTGATTGTAACAGGTATTTCAGTTTTTGTAATAAGGGGCAAAGACAATTATGATATAGATTTTACCGGTGGAACACTTATTCAATTAAAATTGAATAAACCGACACCTGTCGGAGATATTCGAGGGAAATTGGAAGCTGTTGGATACCCTAATGCTGAAGTCCAGAATATATGGGCAAGTAAAGATGCGACTGCAGCTTCAAAAGATTCAACGGAATTTGGAATCAGGATCAAGAGCTTAAATGAGGATAAATCTGTACAAAAGGTGGCTGACGACATACAGAACGTAGTTGATAAAAAATTGTTTAAAAACATTAAATTTAGTGAACCTGCAAACTATCATTTAACACTGAACGATCCTGTTGACGAATTTACAATACAGAATTACATTACTGAGGCCGGTTATGGAAGTGATGATATTCTATCCCTGTATCCTGTAGGAAAAAGTGGCAAGAAATATTCAATAAAAATTAGAGGATTGACACAGGAGAAATCTGGAGCAGAGACGATAAACAACGTAACTGACTTGTTTGCTGATCTTATTGAAATACGATCGATAAACCCACTCTACAGTGACATAAAAGATGAACTGCCAAACATTACAAATGATGCCAGAAGCGCACAATTCAGATCTATATCTACCATGGAAATAGACCTGAAAAAGGCTGTGGATCCTAAAATTCTGGAATTCACTCTTATGAAAGCCGGTTATAAAGATATCGCCGTATCAGGAAGAGAGAGTGCAAGAAGAGGATCAGCTTTGAGGAAATTGCAGATTGCTGGATCTAGAGATGTACTGGAAACTATTAAGCTTGCAGCCAGCTCCTTAAGAGTACCGCCAATAATGTTAGTTGACAATTCATCAATTCAAATTGAATTAAAAAATAACATAGACGAAGAATCTTTACGAAAGAGATTTGAAGCTTCGAAGGCGTTAAGAAATCAAGCTGGTGAAATAGCCGGTATGGATATAACTTCTAATGAATATATGATCAGCATGAATCCGTTGAATGCAGCAAAAATACAGGAAAAGATACGTGAAGATTTATTTGCGACATTTAAAGACAGAATTTCCACAGAAGGTAGTGATGCGGAAATATCTAAACCTGATCCATTTAAAAGGGTTGTAAGTATCGGTTCAACCGTTGCAGGTGAAATGAAGAGTAGAGCAGCTCTTGCTCTCTTTTTTGCATGTATTGCAATTATCATTTATATATGGTTCCGGTTTGGAGAACTCAAATTCGGCGTATCTGCAGTTATAACTCTTGTACATGATGTGTTGATTACCGTAGGGGCAGTCGCAGTAGCGGATCATTATGGAAATATATTTGGTGATGTAAAAATTAATTTACCGATGATAGCCGCATTTTTGACGCTGATAGGATACTCCTTGAATGACACGATTGTACTGTTTGACCGTATAAGAGAAAACCTGGCAGGAAAGAACAAAATCATAACAACAGATTTGATTAACAGTAGTATCAACCAGAATCTGAATAGGACAATCCTTACATCGTTAACAACATTTGGTGTAGTAGCCGCCCTGTTCTTCGTTGGAGGTGCTGCAATACACGGGTTTGCTTTTGTTATGATGGTCGGAGTAGTTGTTGGTACTTACTCTTCTATCTTTATTGCCAGCCCGATTCTTCTTGACTGGAACATTGTTAAAAAGGTTTTCAGGGTTATTGGGATTATCATCATTTTCCCGATATGGATTGTTTACAGGCTCTTGCGTAAGTCTCCAGGCACAGCAGCTGCATCAGCCGCTCCATCTACAGCACCGGTACCGTCAGCGCCTAAGGCACCGTCAGCGCCAATGGAAACGCATAGACCAAAAAAGCAGAAAGGTTCGAAAAAGCATAAAGGCTCCAAAAAGAAAAAATTTAAATCTTCCAGGCATAATTAACCTCTTTCAGATAGAAAGGAAACCATGAGAAGAGATACGCAAATCGGAATAATACTCGGTATTGTAATACTCGTAATTATAGGTGTGTTTCTTAGTACAAGAACTTCTGACAATAAGGCGGTGCTGCCGGAGTTGGTTCTGTCTGAAGGAGAAAGACAGAAACCTGAAACTGATGAGATTGATATTAACGGATTTTTCAAAGAGTCGAAGAACGTCGAATCGAAAGAGGCTCACGCAGTAGAATATGCAACAGACAAAACAGTAGTAAGCGAAGAACCTGTTATGCCGGCAGAGCCCATAAAACCAGCAGAACCTGTGGCTACGCCAGAGACAGTTAATGTTGAGCCTCTTCAAGACGATTCCTCTATGGAAGCCAAGTGGGAAGGTGTCGCGGAAGAGATTGTAGAAGAGTCTGAAATCACTGAACAACCGGTAACAATAGATGAGATCGAAGTTGCAAAGGAAACGCCATCTACAAAAGATACTGTTATTCAGGAAGAGGAGCCACAAGAACCATCATATAAAGCCCCTGAGGACATTCATTATAAAGTACAATCTAATGATACTCTCTTTAAGATAGCAAGCAAGCACTATGGGGATGGAAACAAATGGCACAAGATCTTTGAAGCAAACAGAGAAAATATGCCGGACCCAAATGCTCTATATGTAGGACAGGAGCTATTAATACCTGATGTCACAGGCCTAAAAGAGACTGATGAAGCTACAGTCACAGCCGTTAGCGGTGAGTTGGATAGTAGAGATTTTTCTAATGCAAACACGCATACTGTGGAAGCTGGAGATACTCTATATCGTATTGCAGAAAAATACTATGATGATCCCGGAGTATGGATCAAAATCTATGAGGCAAATGAAGACAGAATAGAAGATAAGAGTCTGCTGAGAGAAGGCCAGATACTTATTATTCCTGACCTGTAAACTATGTCAAATTCATAATTTAATACTGATCATGCAGACTACAGTATGCGACACTTTAATATTTTGAGAATGAACATTTAAAAACATCTTTTTTCTGCATCTCTGAGTAGTTCAAGACAGAGTTTCAATAGTTCTGACATACTCCCAGAATTATTGGAACCAACAGGTTGTCGTTAATAAAATGTTGTATTAGTTTTTTATCAAGTGCAACAATTGTATAGGTAAACATGAAAGGGACCAGTATGAATTCCATCATTACAAAAATATATATTTTACGGTTTTTAAAAAAAACCACTATTGCAGCTTTTCTCATATCACTTGGTATAGGAATTAATACAATATCAGCACAAGTAAGCGAAAAAGATCATCCCATGTTTATGCATGACCTTAAGCATACCGGACGTAGCATTTTTCAGGACGTTCATATAGATACGTTAAAATGGAAAACTATAACAGGTAGTGAGATCTGGTCTTCACCAATAGTTGGTCCTGACAACACGATATACGTATCCAGCACGGACGGAAATATCTTTGCATTCAATACAGACGGAACTGAAAAGTGGCATTATCGAACTGGTGATGAACTCTACAGTACACCTGCCGTTGGTACCGATGGAACCATATATGTTGGCGGCAAAAACAAAAAACTTTTTGCTCTTACACCGGATGGCAAAATCAAATGGGTCTATTTTGTCGGTTCTGATGTATATTCTTCTCCAGCTATTGGTAGCGACGGAACTATATATGTTGGAGCATGGAATGGGAAGCTATATGCAATTAATTCCAATGGTACATTGAAGTGGGCATACAGCACAGCTGCCAATATTCTTTCCTCATCACCAGCTATAGGTGATGACGGCCTAATTTATATAGGCTCACAGGACGGTAGGATATATGCAATTAGTTCAGAAGGAAGGATCAAATGGAGTTTCATGACTCAGGCCAAGATCGACTCTTCTCCATCAATTGGCAGTAACGGCGTTGTATATATCGGAGCACATAATGGTATTCTTTATGCATTAGACTCTAACAGCAAAGGCAAATTGATTTGGAAATATAATATAGGTTCAAGGATTGATGCTACTCCTGCCATCAGTGATGATGGCACAATCTATATTGGAGCGAAAGATGGTAATCTGTACGCAATTAATTCCAATGGTACATTGAAGTGGACTTACAACACAGGTGATACTATAACTTCATCAGCCACGATAAGTGCTGATGGAATGATTTTTGTAGGATCATGGAATGGTATACTATATGCCATAAACCCGGATGGTACGTTAAATAAAAAACAAAGTGTATCACGGTTTCCAATTCTTTCATCACCATCTATCGACTCACACGGAACAGTATATATAGGAAGTTCTGACTGGAAGGTCTATGCATTCGGGAAATAAAAAAAGCGTTGTATATTGTAGATTGAAGAATGCATTGACAAAGAAGAATACAGGATGAAAAGATCCTCCACACCTGAACAGCATGGACGGTCAGGAACAGATAGTCTGTGCCAATCTGCGCTATATATTCTTTGTTTGTTGACAACTATAGCTCACTTGTATACTGCACCTCATTAAGTAAGCATGCGTAATTTAGGAGTATTTTACACTATAATATTTGCTTAAGAAAGGTGGCAAAATGAAATGTCGTAAATCTCAAATCACTTTTACACACTGTCTGCAATTTCTTTCAATCTAATAATAGTTTCATCAATCTCTTCAATAGTATTAAAATAACCGGGGCTTATCCTTACCATCCCTTCCGGAAATGTACCAATTTCACGGTGTATGTAAGGAGCACAATGCATACCGGACCGTACTGCTATGTTAAATGTGTTATCTAAAATAGCACCAACCTCACCGGGCTTTAATCCTTTTATATTTATAGATACAATTCCAACTTTTCTTTTTCCGTCCAGGCTTCCATATATCTCAAATCTATCGTCTGTATCCAATGCTTTTATCAACCTTAATGTAAGATGGCATTCATGTTCTTTTATCTTGTCTATACCTTCATTAACACAATACTCTATACCGGTTTTCAGCCCAACTATTCCAACTGAATTAGAGGTACCACTTTCCAATTTATATGGCAATGAATCAGGCTGAGAAAGTGATTCAGGTTCGAAACCAGTCCCCCCTTCTCGCCATGCCCTAAGCGACACTCTATTACCAACATATAATCCACCACTGCCAGGCGGACCAAAAGGGCCCTTGTGCCCTGTAAACGCAAGCATGTCTACATATTGTTCCTCGACATCTATACGGCATATACCCATAGTCTGTGCCGCATCAACCATGAAAATAAGATCATTTTCACGGGCCATCTCCCCTATCTCACTGATCGGCTGAATAGTTCCCAAAACATTGGAAGCGTGAGTGCAGACTATCAATTTAGTATTCGGCCTTATGTTACTCTTTATGTCGTCCGGGTTAATAAACCCATCATCAGAGTTCCCTACCCGAGTCACGGTAATCACACCTCTACTTTCCAACCCTTTAAGTGGCCTTGCAACAGAGTTATGCTCAAGCCTGCTCGTTATTACGTGATCACCTTTACACAACAAGCCTTTAATGCCCATATTTAGTGCATCTGTGGCATTATAAGTGAATATCATTCTGGAAGGATCTTTTATACCGATAAACCTTGCTACAGTAACTCGTGCTTTCTCAATCTCCTGCTCCGCCTCTACCGACATGCGATGCCCGGCACGTCCCGGATTCGCACACTTCTCTCTCAGGAATTTATCCATTGCTTCGTAAACACATTCCGGTTTTGGAAAAGTAGTAGCAGCATTATCAAGATATATCATAGTTCCTTAATTAATTACTAACTTTGCTTAAAAATTTGTTTATTGATCTCTATACGATATCAGATATGCTTTAATTGCAATGTACAATAAATGATTTACAAACAATTCCAGAGATTACATACCAAGATATTTCGAGTACAACCCTTTTGCAATGCTTGCATCTGCAGTACCTGCAATTATAGCTCTTCCATCAGGGAATACCGTAAACGCATAATCATCGACATTAAATCTTAACATAAAAGCATTACAACTTACATCTGCTATAGATCTCAGCCTTTGTTCTAATTGGCGCATGTCTATGTTACCAATATTTCGAGGCATCACCTGAATGGCATTCTTACCACATAGAAAAGTGGTCATAACTCCTGCCTCAGCTTCCAGAAATTCATAATTATTTAATTTGCATGTCGGGCAATTGTTCATCTCATTCAATTCCGAAATATCAATCTGCCTGAATTTTGATTCCCACACATCAATTTCAAGAAGACTTTTATTAATCGAAGCATAATCCTTAATCAAGATCTTGATTGCCTCAGTTACCTGAAATGAAGCTATTATCCCGGCAATCGGACCTAAAATGCCTGCAGTATCACATGTTGGAAATGAGCCGATTTGAGGCATTGTTTCAAATACACACCGCAGGCAGGGTGTCTCAGGGTATTTAATACTCATTACGACTCCCCTGCTCCCTATACAGGCGCCATATACCCACGGAATACTTTTTTGTACACAGAAATCATTAATTAAAAATCTTGTTTCGAAATTATCAGTACCATCAATAATAATATCAATACCTTCTGCTAATTCAGCGATATTAGAATAATTAATATCAGTAACAACCCCTTCAATTTCGACCTTGCTATTAATCCTCTGAAGTTTCCTTTCCGCCGCTATCGCCTTAGGAAGGTTCTCTGAAATATCCTTTTCATCAAAAAGTATTTGCCTTTGCAAGTTATGCTCTTCAATATAATCTCTGTCAACAATCCTGAGCCGGCCAATACCTGCTCGTACGAGATAACTCGATGAAACAGTACCCAGCGCCCCACAGCCTATCACAAGAGCAGTGCTGTTCATCAATAATTTTTGTCGCCCTTCTCCTATGTGCTGGTGAAGGATTTGGCGTGTGTATCTTTCAAACTTCCGTTCCATAAGTACTTTGGATATAGCGAATTACAAAGTATGATCAAATTTAATGATAAGTTTCCAACAAAAGGAATCCAATTTCATAAATTATTAATGTAAACAAAAAAAGCTTGCCGTTATTCATAACGCAAGCTTTTTTAATGAAACATATATCAGAAGAAATTGTATTTTGATTTGGAGTTTATTATGTTATTTCAAAAACACTCAAACACATTGAGTCACCGTCAGCAATTGCCTTCTCCCTGGTATACTTTATCTTTGGATTGGTTCCTTCTCCGAAACCAGAGATCCATGAATTCAGCATATCGCACATAGTCTCAAATGATGCACCCGCGTCCTTCCAATACTGTTCATGAACGCACTCAGTATGGTCCCACGTGGTACGATTATCCTCTTCACTCTGCACTTGAGCTCCCCTGTCACATGGCATCCCATCGCACAGATAACTTTGTATAAGCTCAAATGCCTTTGATGCGGTACATTCGTCACTACTCCCTCTTTCCTCGACAGCTCTTTTGCCACACTCAACTCCATGGTCGTGAGCAGCCTGTACAACTAACTCTTTTGCCTCTTCACCATACTTCTCACAAAAAGCAGCAATCACAGAAGCCTCACGTGTTTCGGCATTGATTATCAGATTTTGTATGCCCTGATGAATTGGTGCATTGCCAAGGATCTCTTCAAGCGACGCATTCTCATCAGATAATGGATGCTTCTCGTAAACAGCATCTAGAATATCATCAGCCTCCTGACCATATTTGCCCTTAAGTGCATCTACGATAAAAGCCTCTCTAGCCTCAGTAGTCTTAATCTTCTTGAACATCCAATGATGTACAGGCCCTAGAACTAAACTCATGAGAAATAACTCCTAAAAAAAATTAAACAGCCTCAACCTCACTTATTTCAGGGACTTCTTCCTTCACCCTCACCTCTATACCCTGTTTAAGTGTCATCAGTGCGCTGGGGCAAGTTCCGCATGCTCCCTGCAATCTGACCTTTACTATTCCGTCTTCTACGGCAACAAGCTCAACATTACCGCCGTCTGCCATTAAAGCAGGTCTAATTGAGTCTAATGCCTTCTCTACTCTTTCCATTAAATCTGACATTACAAATTACTCCTTCTATTTAATAATATTTATTTAAAGAAAAATTCAAATTAAGTGTCTTATAGTACAAAGGGTGACTGAATTGATAAGAATAGACATAATCTCTGTAATAGCTTTACTCTCCCCCCTCGGCCCCCTTTTTAATAGCCTCATTCAACTCGTCAATGATTTTCTCAGGTTCAATATTATGCATCATCGCCCCAAAAGCTATATCTTCCGTTTTTGAACCCGGGCAAGTAAAGCAGCCTGAACCAAAATACTTTTGAAAAACCGGCTCAGTTTCAGGATACTTCGAAAAAATCTCGCCAATAGTTGATTTTTTAGTAATTACAATGGGATCATCACTCATAATTTTTACCTCAAAATTTTAAATTAATCTTCCTTTGGTTTCCTGATGCTGACTAGAATATTAGTAACAAACATAAAAATCCCTACTGCGTTCATTACTGCAAATATCTTTCCAGGTACCTTAGTATATCCATATCTATCAATTCCCCAAGAACTTACAAATCCAACTAAACCAATATTCGCTACCCAAAAGTGAACAATGGCTAGTTTTGGAAACGCTACAGGGTTTCCATTAAACCTGGGCAGAATATGATATCCTACCCCGTAAATCATCATAGACATCCAACCCAATAACATTAAATGGACATGGGCTTGAAACAACTGGTGGTTAAATGCTTCTTCAAAAAAATAATGAACGCCAATAACAGCGGCAATGGCAAAATAAATTACACTCATGCGTATAAAATTCTTCGCTACAGGATCCAAACTATGCTCCCCCCCTAATATAATTTAATCAATAATCAAAACTACAAACTATCTCAATTTATGGATTTTGTCAATGAAAAAATAGGCTGAAAAAGCTTAAGCTATTATACGAAAGTCCTTTAGTATATTACACATACAGAGAGAATAGATCATTAAAACAGTTTAATCAAGACACTTCAAACTTGTTTGAACCTAATAGATGTTATTTTTTTCATACATCTATAAGATATCTCTTTCTCCCGGCAATTACTACATCTGCTCCTATTTCACTTAGTTCCTTCTTCAAAGATTTTTTTGCTCCTAATTCACCGTGTACAAGAAATATTTTTGAAGGTTTCTTTCGAATCCTCTTTACCCATCGAATAAGATTATATTTATCCGCATGTGCCGAATAACCTGAAATCTCATAAACTCCGGCACCAATACTTATTCGTTTGCCGTCAATTGTTACATACCCACGTTTCCCTTTATTATTTCCATACAGGTACAAATTATACATGTTTTCTACCTGTTTCTTTGAGCTGTAGCATCGACCCGTTAATTGGAAGCCACGCGGCTCTAATTCATTTCAAAACGGTCAACACAGGCTGTAAAGCGCTGAATACCAAACACTTACTATCAAACAACATTTTCCTTATACTAAAAAAGTATAAGATTTTATTTATAGCTATTGTCATGCCAAAAACGAACGTAATGTCAAGCATGCCAGACTTTTCTACACTAACCATGTATCTATTTATATATCAAAGAGTTACGTGGTTTACACTTTATATGTATAGGTAAAATTATCTACTTTTTCTGTTATAAACGGCGAGCCGACTGTTTAATAATTACACACACCGGGAAATCTTTTCTGTTTCCAGTTTTGAACAACAGTATTTGAATCCCCCATTGCATCAAAATCAGATTTATTTTAGAATGAAAGCCTTATTTTAACCAAGAGCTGACCAAATAGCATTAAAACCAGGTAAAACCGGCCTAGACGTATAATTTCTTTCAAACACTAAATAGCCTGAGACGCTTACAGGGCACGGGACAGGAGCCAGACACCATTTACTAAATGCTGCAGCATAACTGACATCTTTACTTACGAATTATGAAAAAAAACTGCATATTTACAATTCTCTCACCAGTAATGAAAACCCTGGTTATTTACGTCGTTTTTTCTATTTTTACTGCTGTTGTTGCCTCTGAAGAGCCGGATGTTATCCGTAAATATAGAATTATTGATTGCCACGAACACATACAGTCCCTGAAACAGGCTGAAAAGACTGTTGCTGTAATGGATCGTATCGGAATAGATAAGGTTATTCTGGTAGGAAGCTCATGGTTTACGATGACGATGAACGAAAAGTCCGGTTTTACCCGATATGACTGGAACAACAATCAACTGCTGAAAATAGTGGAAAAATATAGAGGCCGTTTCGAGGCGTGGCCAACTATCAATCCGCTTGACAGTGACAAACTAGACAAGCTAAAGAACTATATAAAAAGAGGAGCAACCGGCCTGAAACTCTATACGGGACACGGTTACCCCTCTACGCTGCAGCCCGGTACATACTTTTTCCATCCAATTGCTCTTGACGATCCGACAATGCTTCCAATTTATGAGTACTGCGAAAAAAACTTCATACCGATATGCTTCCACGTCAATCCCGGACCGACAAAACCCGGGTTTGCACAGGAACTGATAGCCGTTCTCGATGCTTTCCCTGATATGAAAGTAAACGTCCCGCACTATATGCTCTCCTCAATCATGACTTCACGCCTGAGGACATTCCTGGAAACATATCCAAATCTCTGGACTGATACCAGCTTTGGTTTCGAAGATTATCAGGCTGCCGGGCTTAAACGCTTCTCTAGAGACGTGAGAAAATATCAGGATCTGTTCAGAGATCATTCAGACAGGATTTTATTTGCCACTGACAATGTAATCACTTCCGCCGGGTTCAAAACTGAGAACTGGCTTTACGAGCATATGCAATGCTATGTCGATATGCTGACGCTGGATGAATACACCTGTTCTTTTGTAAAGGACAGGAAAAGTAAAAGAAGGCAACTCAAGGGACTTGAACTTCCGGAAGAGATTCTTGAGAGGGTCTTTTACAAAAACTACGAAGAGTTTACCTCTCGAAAACCCGTCGGGACTGTCATTGAAGGGGAAGTTGACTGGTCGAGAATGAACGTTGAGAAGCTTAATAGAAGACCAGGCCAGGCGTTTCCCCCTCCAGCAGAGACACCATGAATCAAAAAGGCAAAGGCCTCTGAAAGGAAGAACCTGAAGTTTATCATGTTGAGGTAAACATATGTCTAAACAAGAAATACATGCAGTTACCGGCGCTTATGGTTATTCCGGGAAATACATAACGAAACGATTACTTAAAAAAGGAGAGAAGGTAATCACCCTGACAAATTCAATGCATCGAAACAATCCTTTTGGAAACAAGGTGCGGGCATATCCGTTCAATTTTAATGATCCCGAAAAACTGATGCAGTCGCTGAAAGGCGTAAATGTTCTATACAACACATATTGGGTCAGATTCAATTACAAACTATTTACCCTGGCCGAAGCATTCAGGAATTCCATTACGTTGTTCAACTCGGCAAAGGAAGCGAAAGTAAGGAAGATAATCCATATCAGTATAACAAATCCATCGGAAGATTCTCACCTGGAATATTTCAGAAGAAAGGCAAAATTGGAGCGGGCCCTTATTGATACTGGCCTTTCATACTCTATTCTTCGCCCAACAGTACTTTTTGGAAAAGAGGACATCCTCATTAATAACATCGCATGGGCACTTCGAAAACTACCGGTATTTACAGTGTTTGGAGACGGACAATACCGCCTTCAACCAATCTATGTTGATGATCTTGCTGAATTAGCAGTTGAACATGGAGAGAAAGAAGAAAACTACATTATTGATGCGGTCGGCCCTGAGACATTCACATACAGAGAACTTGTCCAGACAATTGGTAAGATTATCCGCAAGAAAAGACCGGTTCTGTCTGTACCCCCCTCTTTAGCCTGCACTGCAGGAAGTATAATCGGCAGATTGGTCAATGATATCCTTATAACGCGTGAGGAGATTGAAGGATTAACAGCAAATCTTCTCTATGTTTATTCACCTCCAACCGGCAAAACGAGGCTTACGGATTGGATAAAGAAACATGCCGAGTCACTCGGCAGACAATACACCAGCGAGCTCGCAAGAAGGATAGACAGAGAAACTGAATATAAAAGTAATTAACTGTTACGTTAAACAGGTGACAACATGTGTACTTGCTGCTTGTCAGCAGGTAAAAATTGTGATATATCAAACAAATGAAATTTGAAAATGTTAAGATGGAAGTACCTGAAGGATCCAATATAATAATTGGTCAGACACATTTTATTAAGACAGTAGAGGATCTATACGAAGTCATGGTGGGAACGGTACCTGATGCCAGGTTTGGCATTGCCTTTTGTGAGGCATCTTGTGACCGTCTGGTGAGAAAGGAAGGCAATGACAAGGAAATGATAGAAGCTGCTGTTAAAAATGCATCTTCTTTAGCAGCTGGACATACATTCGTAGTTATAATGAAGAATGCCTTTCCGATAAACGTGTTAAATGCCATTAAGAACTGCCAGGAGGTTTGCTCTATTTGTTGTGCAACCGCAAATCCGTTAGAGGTAGTTATTGCTGAGACAGAACTTGGCCGTGGAATAATGGGAGTAATAGACGGCTTTGTACCAAAAGGCGTAGAAGATGAAAAGGATATCAGGCGCAGAAAGGCACTCTTACGTAAACTTGGTTACAAGCATTGAATAACGGGAAACATCACCTGAGTTATCAGCCTGTACATCACTCCTCTACGGCATAAAAACTGTTCAAGATAAAAACCACCTCCTTATCTTCAAGGTCATACCAATCCTCATATGCTTCGGCAACGGCAAATGAATATCCACTTCTTACATTCAAGCAAAAAAGTTCATCTACATGAGTTAATATAGTATCAACTGTTTTATCTGAACCTGTCGGGACGGCAACGACAATCTTCTGTGGCGCCTGTCCCTTAACGAAATCTATGGCAGCAAGCATGGTGAAACCGGATGCCAATCCATCGTCCACTATTATCACCGTCCTGTTTTTTATTGAGGGAAAGCTCTGTCCTTTTCTGAATAAATCATTCCTCAGTTTGACAATATCTTTTGTTTTGTTAACCTGCCTTTCAACCTCCTCCTCTGAGAGATCAAGCCTCCTGAGCAGTTCTTCGTTAAAGATCGCCTTGCCATCAGGTTCAACAGCTCCAAAACCGGCCTCCGGATTAAAAGGGATCTGAATCTTCCTTACTATGACTACGTCCAGCGAAAGCGTAAGAGCCTTTGCTATCTCTACAGCAACAGGAACTCCACCGGAAGGGATAGCAAGCACAATGTCCCCTGTTCCCTTGTACCGAGAGATACTTTTGGAAAGCAGCGTTCCTGCTTCCTTCCTGTCCTTGAATACAAAAGGTTTATCCCTCAGAGATTTATCTTCTATTAGCTTTCCCATAATTACTTTACTGGAGTGGAAAACTTATCAGCCCCCTCAACCACTTAATATACAATACGGTTATTCAATTTTATTAATAATTAATCTTTTATCGCACAACATTCCAGACACACCCAATCATAAAGCAAGTCAACAACTTTGTTACGGGTTCCATCCTGCATACGAATTACCTTGCACAAGAGGCACTATAATCGCACTGTGGTATTGCATCATAACCATATTTATTTTAGAATGGAAATTTTATTAATCTCATAATCCAGTGCCGGACCGGACAATGTTAAAATTAGGAAATATAAACCTTGATGTACCGTTTTATCAGGCACCTTTGAGCGGATACACCGACAGGGCTATGCGTGTACTGGCTCATCAATATGGTGCACCGCTCTCTTATACCGGTGTCATACTCGCCAAAATTGCTCTCCATAAGAAGGCCTTCAACAGGCTGTTTTTTAAACCCAGGGATGATGAAGGCACGGTTGGTGCGCAGATACTAGGTGAAGATCCTGAAATAATGGCTGAAGCTGCCGCTGCATTTGCAAACGTCGGATTTAGCCTGATCGACCTGAATTTTGCCTGCCCGGCCCCTAAAGTACTCAGACGACAATCCGGCGGATACCTGCTGAAAGACCCGGTGACCGCGATTAAGATCATCCGGCTGGCCAGAAATGCAGTTTCATGCCCTCTCACCGTCAAACTTCGTTCAGGATTTGACAAGAGTCAGGAATCTATGGATAAGTTCTGGCAGATATGTGAGGGAGCTGTTGAGGAAGGGATCGATGCGTTAGTCATCCACGGCAGGTCCGTCAAAGAACTGTATCGTGACAAGGGTGACTGGGAGATAATATCAGAGGCAAAACAACGGTTTCCCCGGGCCGCTATAATCGGAAGCGGAGACCTGATGGATGCGGAAACTATTGTCAACAGGTTAAAGAGCAACGGAATTGACGGAGTGATCGTAGCAAGAGGTGCTATCGGAAACCCATGGATATTCAACGAAACACGTGCATTATGGGAAGGCAGGCCAAAGCCGGAAAAACCTGACCTGACAGAGCTGGGAGAGGTGTACCTGAGACACTACGAGATGATAGCGGAATCCCGCCCGATGTTAAAAAGTGTAAGATATTTCCGTAAATTCGCTGTTGGGTACAGCAAACATCATCCGGAGCGCAAGAAGGTACAGGCAGACTTGATAGCCGCAAAGACCAGGGACGATCTATACACCGCTGTAAAGGAATGGTACGGGGTGGAGTAGATTTACAAGTGCCTAAAGTTAAAAGTGATCTAAAGTTTGAAATTAGAAATTCGTGTCTTTTCTCTTTACCCTCAGTTTTTCTCTGCGCTCTTTGCGTCTTTGCGGTGAATGTATATTACCCGACATTATTATACTCCCTCACCCTGAAACGCACTCCCAGCTCTTCAGCTATCTTCCTGCACGCCTCAACGTCAATCCCAGGCATACCTACGATGGAGATCATTACGTCAGGTATGTAGTCTCTCGCCTGTTTTATAAAAGATATCAGGGCCGGATATGCCTGGCAGTCATATTCTGAACGACACAGTTTCTGATACTCCTCCTCAACACTTGTATTCAGGCTGATACAGATGGTGTCTATCAGGCCTTCAAGCTCTTTACAGATAGGCCTGCCGTTAATCAGGTCTCCCAGGCCATTTGTATCAAGCCTCACTTTGGAACCCTTTTCTTTCAAATATCCTGCGATCTCCTTCAATACATCAAGGCGTTCTGTGGACTCACCAAAACCGCAGAATACCACTTCATCATAAGCTGACGGATCTCCAATAGCCACTTTCAACTCTTCAACCGTTGGCTCATTATCTGACCCAAGGTAGTGCCCCTTTACGTATGGAGCCGTCTCCCTGGAACAGAATACACATCTGTTAGGACAGCGGCTGGTTATATTCAGATAGAGGGAGTTTCTTATAACATATGCAATCTCCGGTTTAGCTTCACTTTGTGCAATACCAAACAGATTCCTTGCGCTGAGAGATGTGATTCTTTTAATATCTTCAACCGACAGTTTGTACAGTTCGGCAAGAACAGGGATGGTGTATTGAAGATAAGAAGGCTCGTTTCGCTTACCTCGTTTAGGTTGTGGCGCCAGAAATGGACAATCTGTTTCCAGAAGCAATTTTTCAATAGGAACGGCTTTTAATGCCTCTCTTAAATTTTCAGCTTTTGGATAAGTTATTGGACCGGCAAATGAAATATGAAACCCCAGTCCCAGAAACTCCTTTGCATCATCCCCACTACCTGCAAAGCAGTGGATTACACCATTTATCCTGCCGCTATATTCACGAACAATCTCCAGACAGTCACCACTCGCCTCTCTGTTATGAATTATAACCGGCAGGTTATGCTTCAGTGCCAATTCCAAATGCTGACGGAACAGACGTTTCTGATCCACCTTTTCACTACGATCACGGTAGTAGTCAAGCCCTGTCTCTCCAACAGCAACAACCTTACTCTGCCCGGCCAGCTCCTCCAGCCGGGACCAGTCATCTGCGGACACATTCGATGCCGAGTTAGGATGTATGCCTACACTTGCATAGATATTCTCATATTTCTTTGCCAGCTTAAGAGACTTTACGCTTGTGCCGACACTAGTCCCGACGTTAATTATGTATTCAACCCCAGCCTCTCCCGCACGTTCAATTACATCATCAATATCATCTTTGAAATCCGGGAAATCAAGATGGGCATGTGTATCAATTATCATATCATATAAAATTACTACAATTAATTAATTTAAGAGTAAATTAAAACCGAAGCCACACAGGAAAACGAAGAGGAGTGAGATTTGTAAAAGAGGCAGAAATGTTACTTCACAACGCCATCAGCCGTAAAAGCACTTTCTAAAAATTCGATATCCGGTTTCGCACTGTTCTCTTTGAACAAAACAGAAACAACATCAAAACGATAATCTATGTTTTCTATACCGTTTGTCACCAGGTAATTTAATGCGGCCCGAATGATCCTTTTTCTCTTCTCTTTCGTTACCGCCAGTTCCGGCTGGCCGTAGTTCTCTGACTGGCGGGTCTTCACCTCAACGAAACTTATAGTGCCCTTATCATACGCTACAATATCGATTTCACCGAACCTGCTGACAAAGTTACGTTTCAGTATCTTGCATCCTCTTTTTCTTAAGAGCTTCCCGGCCAGGGCTTCGCCCTTTCTGCAAAGCTCATCAGGATTCAGGTGATGATTCTTCATCCTTCTTTTTTGCCTTTGACTTTGGAGCCTTTTCGGCTTTCGGTGCTTTTGCGGCCTTTTTTGCCTTTGCCGTCTTCTTGGTTTTTTTCGTTTCTGCCGGAGCCCCTGAAGCCTCTACAGTTTGAACAGGTTCCTCAGCAACCACTACAGGGACGGTTTTCTCATCAATAATATCTGTTTTCTTTACTCTCCTGCGGATCTCTTTCAACCTTGCGCTCTTTCCTTTCCTGTCACGCAGGTAATATAATTTCGCTCGTCTTATTTTGTGACTCTTTTTCACCACTACATTTACTATATTTGGAGAGTGTACAGGAAATACACGTTCAACACCCTCTCCCTGCACTACCCTTCTCACGGTAAATGTTACCCTGTTGCCGCTTCCCTTTTTAGAAATAACAGTACCGTTGAAGATCTGAATTCGCTCCTTCTCACCTTCTACAGTCTTAACGTGTACGTCAACCAGGTCACCAACCCTGAATTGCGGCGCTTCCTCTTTCATATTCTCTTTTTCAATTTCCGATACAATGTTCATTATTAAAACTCCTTTACGTAAAGTATTATCTATGTTATTTTGTTTTTTTCAACAAATCAGGTCTTCTCTCCTGCGTTCTCAAAATGGCATTTTCCGTTCTCCACTCTTCGATCTTTGAATGATGACCGGACTTAAGAATCTCAGGGACCTTCATTCCCCTGAACTCTGCAGGCCTTGTATACTGTGGATATTCCAGCATTCTATCCGCAAACGATTCATCCTGCAATGAATTATCTCCTCCCAGAACTCCGGGGACGAGCCTTGCAACCGAGTCGATCACAACCATCGCCGGTATTTCTCCGCCCGTGAGGACATAATCTCCTATGGAAATTTCCATAGCGTCTATTCCCGATCGTATTCTTTCATCAAATCCCTCGTAGCGTCCGCAAATTATCATTAAACGAGCCTTTTTCGATAAATTATCAGCAATTCCCTGATTAAACGTTTCTCCCTGAGGGGTCAGCAGAATTTTTGTAGATGCCTCATCCTCAAGAAGCTCCACAGCTTCAACCGCATTAAATACCGGCTCAGGCTTCATAACCATACCGGCACCCCCTCCGTACGGTTTATCATCAACACACCTGTGTTTGTCATTGGAGTAATTCCTGATATTGTGCAGATGAAAATTCACAAGCTCCTTTTCGCTGGCAATTTTCAGCATACTCTCTCCCAGCACATTCTGAAACATCTCAGGAAACAAGGTCAAGATATCTATTCGCATAGTTTATATGTATGAATTTCTGGACTCCTTGCGAGAGCAAGGCCACCTCACTTTCGTGAGGATTCCAGGACTTAAAATTATGTTTTTTATGATTTAATCCCTATATTGTTCTTTTTGAGAATGCTGGCTACCGTCTCAGTTGGTTGAGCGCCTACGCTAAGCCAGTATTCGATCCTCTCCCTTTTTAATACTACCTTTTTCTCTTCGTCCTTTTCCATCGGGTCATAAGTACCTAACTGTTCGATACTTCTTCCGTCCCGCTCTTCCCTTGCATCAAACGCACAAAGCCTGAAAAATGCCCTGTTTCTTCGTCCCATTCTCTTTAACCTTAATCTTACCATACAAATATTCTCCTTATCCTATTTACATTTTGATAAATCTAACCTGACCATACCTGATAATCATTTCTTTTTTCTTTTTACCTTCTTCCGTTTACTCCTGATCTTACGGGGAAGCTTTATAGCATCAGTCGGCATCCCCCCTTCACCCTGAAAGCTTTTTGGATCTATGTCACCAAGAGACCTGAACATTTTCTTCATCTGCTTGAACTGCTTCAGTAACTGGCTTACATCCTGTGAATTTGTTCCACTCCCGCGAGATATTCTCTGCCTCCTGCTGCCTTCAATTTTCTCCGGATTCATTCGTTCCTCAAGTGTCATTGAACGAATAATTGCCTCAACTCTCTTCAATTGATTCTCATCAACGTCCATCCCCTTCATCTTCTTGCCCATTCCGGGAATCATGCCGAGTATATCCTTCATTGGCCCCATCTTCCTTACCTGCTGTAACTGGCTGAGAAAGTCGTCAAGGGTCAAAGTATTCTCTTTAATCTTCTTTTCTAATTTTTCAGCCTCTTTCTCATCAATAGCCAACTGAGCTTTTTCAACGAGAGAGACAACATCACCCATGCCCAGAATTCTGGAGGCCATTCGATCAGGGTGGAACTCTTCAAGTTTATCAAGCTTCTCGCCAACTCCGACAAATTTTATAGGCTTGCCGGTAACGGCTTTAATTGATAATGCGGCACCGCCCCTCGTATCACCGTCTAGCTTTGTTAAAATTACACCATCAAAATTCAGTTGCGAATGGAACTCTTTTGCACTGTTAACAGCATCCTGACCGGTCATCGAATCACACACAAAGAAGATCTGTGTTGGTTTTACCTGACTCTTAATCTGATTCAACTCCAGCATTAACTCTTCATCAACATGCAATCTGCCAGCAGTATCCAGGATGACAACATTATGTTTATCAAGAAATGCGCGCTTTAACGCCCACTTGCATATCTTAAGGGGATTAGATCCCTTTTCAGAATACACTGGAATATTAAGCTGCTTCCCGATTACCTTCAACTGCTCAATAGCAGCCGGTCTCTGAATATCAGCGGCCACAAGTAACGGACTTTTTCCTTTTGACAAAATCATATTTGCCAGCTTACCAGCAGTTGTAGTTTTTCCACTTCCCTGCAATCCTGCAAGCATGATGACCGTAGTGCCGCCGTCTACATACTTTATGGTAGAATCACCCGGGCCCATCAGATTTGCCATCTCAGTCTGCACTATTTTTACAATCTGCTGGCCAGGTGTAACGCTTTTAAGGACTGCCTCTCCTACTGCCTTTTCAGTAACCTTTTTTATAAAATCTTTTACAACCTTATAGTTTGTATCAGCTTCGAGAAGAGCAACCCTTACTTCACGCAAACCATCTTGAATGTTTTGTTCGCTCAGCTTGCCCCTGCCGCGCATTTTATTAAATATTGTTTCGAAATTTCCGGTAATTGATTCAAACATTTTTACGCCTTTTCAGTAATTCTTTTCGATATGTCTTACTGCAGCACAAAAAACCATGTAACGTATTGCAATCACAACAGTTACACCTGCAACACAGACATACCGAGCTGTTTATATACTCATATATGCTGACTGGTTCCGGCTGCGGTCAAACAACACATTTCAATATGTACATTGTCAGATTAAGCAGCCTGACTACAAAAGTCTATAATATTAATATAAATTGGGGAAATATTCAACGTAAATTATTTTAGAATGTGCCTTTAGAGGTAGGAAAATACGACATTTTACACCTTTTACTCCTTTTCCCGCCAGATCTTTGCGCCCAGATTTGTCAGCCTGTCTTCCAGCCTCTCATATCCTCTATCAATATGATAAAGCCGTCTGATCTCTGTAACACCTTTAGCCGCCAGCCCCGCAACTATAAGAGATGCACTTGCTCTTAGATCAGATGCCATCACAGTTGTCCCGGAAAGCGACTCTACGCCTTTAATAATTGCTATAGAATCGTCATTTCTGATGTTTGCACCCATTCTGTTGAGCTCTGCAACATGCATGAATCTATGCGGAAATACCCTTTCTGTTATGATGCTCGTCCCGTTTGCTATACTCAGCAGTGCGGTAAATTGCGCCTGCATATCGGTAGGCATGCCGGGATACGGTAATGTAGTAATGTTTACCGGCCTGATATTCCCGTCGCTTTTAACCATGCACTCCCCACTCCCTGCATGACCGGAAGTACCCATACCGGGATCAGGCACCCTGATATCAACACCCGCTTCCCGTAATTTATCAATAACAGAAGCCAGATAACATGATGCATCATTCTTTAATTTTATACTCCCTCCGGTTATTGCTCCTGCAATCATAATAGTCCCGGCTTCGATTCTGTCGGGTATTATCTCATATTCAACTCCGTTCAATTCATCAACGCCGTCAATAATAAGGTTACTTTCACCGATTGCACTTATATTAGCCCCTGCTTTATTTAAAAAATTTGCAAGGTCCTGCACTTCAGGTTCACACGCAGCATTCTCTATTATGGTCCTTCCCTCTGCAAGCACCGCGGCCATGATAATATTACAGGTACCCAGAACCGTTGATCCATACGGCCCTCCAAGATAGACCTCACTCCCTTTCAGCTTTTTCCCTGTTGCAATTATATATCCATCCCTTGATTCCACCCCTGCACCAAGCGATTCGATGCCCTTAATATGAATATCTATGGGCCTGGAGCCAATTGAACACCCGCCAGGAATAGAGACTTGCGCCATCCCCCGTTTGCCGAGCAAAGGTCCCAGAACGCAAATTGATGCCCTCATCGTCCTGACAAGATCGTATGGAGCTATTATATTCTTCTCATCCCTGACAGTAATGTCAAGAGAACCATCCGGACATTTCTCAGTATCCACACCGAGCTCATTAAGGATCCTGCAAAGGGTTGTTACATCTGTAAGTTCGGGTATACCCTTTAACTTCGTCGTACCTTTCAACAGAAGGCATGAAGCCATGATAGGCAGTGCAGCATTCTTAGCACCATTAACCCTGACCTTTCCGTTTAAAGGATAACCACCCTCAATTACCATCTTTTCCATATTAAACTAATCCCCATTGATCACCAATCGACAATTGTTTTAACCTTAGCCAATTCGTGAAATTCGTACCTAAATCCCTTTTCTTTGCTTTTATTTTAAGTAGTACCTTTGCGTCTTTGCGGTGAATACCTCAATTCCCTAATTCCTAAAATACAATTAATAATTTGTGTTCTAGCTTTAGTTACTTCATACTTTAGTTCACTTCAGGCACTTTTATGTAATCTGCTTGATTAATTTGGTTAACACATTACCCGGACCTACCTCTTCAAATTCCGGTTCAGGCTGCTGCTTGAGATATTGAATAGATTCTACCCAGCGTACCGGATTGCTTATCTGCTGAACCATGTTGTTCACGGTCTCATTATCCTGATAAGGCGCTGCCGTATAGTTGGAAATTACAGGAATTTTTGCAGGCTGAAATTCAAATTGTTTCAGGAAACCGGCAAACTCATTCTGGGCATCCTGCATATAGCGGGAATGAAATGCGCCACTTACTTTTAATGGAATGAATAATCTAACACCTGCCTCTTCAAAAACAGACTTAACAGCGTCAATTTCCTCTTTTCGTCCGGAAATTACCGTCTGTTTAGGAGAATTAAGATTTGCAATATCGATTGTTTCAAAAGAGGCATCTTTTAAGACCTGTTGAATCTTTTCCGGCTGCATACCGATAACTGCCGCCATACCTCCACCGGTCACCTTAACCATAGTCTGTCCTCTTTTTTGTACTATTTTCAGACCTGTAATAAGATCGAACACGCCGGCAGCAAAAAGAGCATTATATTCTCCGAGACTATGCCCGGCAACGAAATCAGGACGAAGGCCTGTCTCTTCTGTTTTACTCAAATAGGTAAGCGCATTCACTATATACAGTGCCGGTTGTGTATAATCCGTCTGATTAAGCCTCTCTTCCGGATCGTCCAGACAGAGGCTCTTGATAGAACACCCCAACACCTCGTCGGCCTGATTCACCAATTCAGGAAATTGATCAAACAACTCTCCTCCCATTCCGGGAGATTGTGACCCCTGGCCCGGAAATACATATATTTTAGTCATTCCTCACTCCACAATGAAAAAAAGTTAAAAGTGCCAAAAGTTTGCCGCCCGGCAAGCCGTTCGGACGGGAAGTGAGCTAAAGTTGCAGTTAAAATTTTCTATTTTTTAACTTCAGCTCACCCAAAAGATATAATACATAAAAACAGAAAGACATCAAACAGAAACTACTTATGATAACTCATGGAGTAGGTTAGAATCTCTTACTTAATAAAAATATTTTAACCAATTTTGACAGAATATTTCATAAATAGAGTATTTGAAGATGCCTGATAAGCACCAAATAACAAATTCACTGCCTTGACGATAGTCAGGCAAATAACAAACAAATTCCAATAAAACTGATTTTGGTCAACTGGACATTGTAATTTGCAATTTATTTGGATTTTGTTATTTGAGATTTGTAATTTATTAACTCCTGTTTGATTCTGGCTTGTACAGATTAGTCGCCTAATCCCGCATTCAGTCGTTTTGCCATAGCCTTAACCTCATCAAAAGTACCATAGTCCACACCCATTCCCACGGTAGCAAAGGTACTTTTATTGTGACTCAAAGGTTCATCAGCCACCAGTGGATACAGCCGGGAAGCGTCCTGGAACTCTTCTGTTCCTGGTACCGGAGAGTACTCTGCCAGTTTTATCTTTGCCCCCAATCTATTAATATACTCAATAGCCTCCACCACATCATCAACCGTCTGCCCCGGCATACCGATAAGGAGATATATACCGATATCCCAGTTAGAGTCATTGTGAACATTATCTAAATCTGGATCGTATTCCGCTTCACGAAGATGATGCAGGGCTGTTTCAAGTTCATTGCAACTCACCTTATTTTTTGATGCCTTCTGTACTGCTGTTGATGTACCCTCAAAACCTAACCTGATAGTTCTGAAACCTGACACCCTGAATAATCGAGCCAGCTTTTGATCTATGTATTTCGGGTGAACACCGTTGGGTGTGTGCAATCGTGTACATACTTCTTTTTCGACTAACAATTCCAGTATAGGGATTATATGCCTCTGCGGATCTACCAGTAAAGCATCGTCAAAGAATGCAATATCTTTTACTCCCCACCCCTTAACATAACTTTCCAGCTCTGCAGCAACATGTTCCGGGTACCTCAAAGTAAACCTCGACCCTAAAAGAAACGAGGCACAATAACTACAGCGGTAGGGACAACCCCTAGAAGTAATAACACTCACTGAATCCAGTTCAGGGTAAAGGTTGTAAGCCGGGACCATTTCATCTTCTACCCACTCTCTGACATCACCATAATTTCGATTGTTGCCGCTGAGCGTGTCTGCCAGTTTTAACACCTCAATTTCACCTCCCCCTCCAATAACATAATCTGCACCGGATTTTTTTATGGCATGCTCATGGCATAGAGTGGCATAAATACCTCCAAGTACAACCGGTACAGAGGGAAAAATAGTCTTGATGATTTCAATCACTTCAAAGACCCCCGGATACCAGTAAGTCATATGAGATGTTATACATATCATGAATGGTGCCGGAACATCTTTCAACCTGCGCCTGAATTCATCCCTGGGTATGCCGTAACGTTTAAACGTTCTTGGAATGTTATGGAAGATTAAAGGTTTCTCTATCGGCTCTGAGTAAAAAGATTTCTTTCCGTACCGTCTCTCTTTAAGTATATTTCCATCGTTGTGAAGACAATCTATCAAGTGTACTTTGTAACCGTAATGCTGCAGGGTTGAGCCGACATAAAGGAGGCCGAGGGGTTTAGCCCAGAGATCAAAGGCAGTAAAATCATGTATCCATGGATTGATCAACAGGATGTTGCAACTCTTAAATTTCATTTAATATTTCACTACTAGTTCTCACACAAAGACACTGAGATCACTAAGAAAATTAAATTAATAATAAAACAAAAAAATCGTATTTTCCTTTGTATGCTTCGTGACTTCATGTGATTATTCTGTTTCTTTCATATCTGTCTTTTATCTGCGTCCAATTTTTTTGCCATTGTTTTTTTCACTTTTTTTCTGAAATCTGTTTTTATCCGTGAATATCCGTGGCTAAATTCGGTATTTGTCTTTTGTTTTTAACCTAAAATATAGTTTTCCTTTGCGTTCTTCTTGTCCTCGGCGCCTTCTGTCCGGGGAGCGTCTTTGCGGTGAAAAGTTACTTCTATTTTTAAGCCCGCGATGGGAATCGAACCCACAATCTCATCATTACGAGTGACGTGCTCTACCATTGAGCCACACGGGCTTAAGTTTTATTGTTTGAATTGATTACAACCTCTGGAATGAAAAAAGCCACAGCATATTTTATAACTGCTTATTATAATAGTTACGTTAAATAGTTAATTCAAGTGGAAAAAGAGATTCACCGCAAAGGCGCGAAGTACTTAAAGGGGAAAAAGAAATAATCAGCCACAGATATACACGGATACAAACTAACGAATTAAGGGATTGAAAAATTGAGGAATTCAGGAATTCAAGGTTTTACGAAAGAATAATGTCAAAGCTCAATATCAACTCTTTGAACACCATTACTTTAGGCACTTCCCGTCCGAACGGCTTGCCTGGCGGGCAAACTTTAGTTCACTTTAAACTTTTCCGCTCAAGCACCAGCGACAAATGACTAATGACGATTTAGGAGCTGCAAATTAAGATTAACCGGCAACCCTTATTCATCTCAACGAACTGCCCTGACATATCCGCCGCTGGTAAAGTCGAAGTAGTCATTGGGGTAGGTGTAGCATTTACCAACGAGGAAATTGACAAGCCAACCGAGAGAAAATTCGTTCGTGTCTGAAGTCCATATCCATCTTTGCGTTTTATCAAATACCTGATCTATATACATACCACTACTTGTTTCAGCCGGTTCTACCAACGACATTGCCTCCTCCAGGGTAGGTAAACGCCAGTCGCTGTATCCGGCAAATTGCTCACTATTTAACTCTGTTACATACTCCTTTGCATCATCATAGGAGATATCTTTAACTGTTCCAGACTGCTGCCACATGAGTCCGCTTGCATGATCAAGAACAACATTATCGTCATTCTGAAATTGTAGGTCATTGGGGAATCCGGATCCTGAGCTATTCCAATCTGCATCATAAAAACCTTTATCAGCAAGCATATCCAATGCTAACTTTCCAGTAAAATTCTCTCTTGGAGTTGACCTGAATCTTGTTTCAGGAGCAACAGATGTTTCCAAATGTTTATTTGCGTCTGTATCTTCATAATAGTTTTCCTCTCCTGCATTGAGTGAATATGAAAATAACAAACTTAGAAATGCTGAAAAAGCGACTGTTTTTATTCTATCCATTATGCTTTGTTGGGATTACCTCTTAAATGATAAAAGGGACAGACACTAATTAAGAATAGTGTCCGTCCCTTTTATGTTCAACAAAGAACTTAATTGCTCTTTGCTGATCTTTTGTAAAATAGTTTTAACTCTGCATCCTTTTCGCTTTTGCTTAGAACTCCAGACAGTACTAATATCTGGCCTATTATCTTATCATATTCCCTTTGCTTTTTTAGAAGTTCATTAACCTGTTCTTTACTTAAAAATTTCATATTAATTGCTATCTCTCCAAATAGACCGGCCTCCGCAACTTCTCTCTGGCGTTCCAGAATAATGTTTAACTGCTGCACAGACAGAAGAGAATCTTTTATAGCCAGGGCTCCTAATTTCAGGGTTTTTTCAGCTTTATACTTATGTGCCACATCCAAATCATCCCTGCTTACCACCATCTTGTAAAACAGTTTTAGCTCTTCTTCCTTTTCGTTATCACTGAAGGCTCCGGAAAGTACTAATACCTTTTTCACCATCTTCTCATATTCCTTCTGCTTTTCTAAAAGTTCATCAACCTGCTGCTTGCTTAAGAATTTCATATTAATTGCTATCTCTCCAAATAGACCGGCCTCCGCAACTTCTCTCTGGTGGTCCAGTATAGCGTTTAATTGCTGCTCAGTCAAAAGGCCATCATCCATAGCCAGGACCCCTAACCTTATACCTGTTTCCGTTCTAAGTTTAAGTGCAACATCCAAATCTTCCCTGTTTATTTTGCCTTTCTCGATCAAATAGTCTCCAAAACTCATAGAAGGAAATCCTCAAAAGTTTATAGAAGAAATAATAACAAGCAGTTAATTCACACATACCTACTCACGGTGAAACTGATAGAAATATAATACTTTAGTAATTATCAAAATCAAGCGGAAAAAGAAGATCTCTCGCGAAGGAGCAAATGGCATAAAGGTAAAAATTATAAGGGATATAGGCTGATTGAAGAGTTATTAGTTTCTGTTTACAGGCCAGGGGGTTGCTGGTTTATCTACCCCTTTATCAACTTTCAATCCTCTTTCAATAACCCTACACTGCTGCCTGCTTTAATTGAATTATCACTGCCGACCCTGCCAAACAAATTACTATCTCCGTAATATGTGAAGTCAATAATAAGCCAGTTTCGACGACCGCTTGCAAGTCTCTGCCCTTCCATGGGTACAAGTCTCCAGCGGAAGCCTCTCTTTACTTCAAGAGGATCTCTGAATATGTACTTATTGCTGTCCCTGGAGTAGGTGTTCATTTGGATTGCTCTTCCGTCAGTAAGCCAGCTCTTTTTACTCTTGATTATACTAAAAACAATGTTAAGTTCTTTGTCTGTCATAAACATACTGAAATAATTTCGAGTATTAGCAAGAATGTCCTTATGGGGACTGGAAAAAACTAAAATATCTTGAGAATCGTTAGCCATTGAGAAAGCATTTATTATTGGGGGTATGAGACTTTGTATTTCTTCCTCCCTAAACACCATTCGTTCTTGTTTGCCTGTAATATTATCACCCCCTTTGTAATAAACGGACGATAGGATATCTGCAAGTCCTGCCTCCGTAAAGTAAAATGGATGATTAAAATTTCTTTTTATTACGTCTCCATTTTCATCAAGTTTTTCTCGTATCTCTACAGAAGCATTCTGGTCATCGACCGATACTCCAGCTATGTTACTATTTTTATGAGTTTTTCTGGAATGAGAGGGAGTACAGCCAGATGTTAGAGAGAATAACAGAAATGAAAAAATAAATATTAAAAAAATATATTGCCTCATAAAGGAAAATATCCTTTTCCTTAACAGATTTTACCAATTGTATATAAAGAGTGTCTCTATTTTATACCCTGCGGCCCTGACGCCTCAGCATAGGCTCTTTGCCTTAAAATACAGAAAAATTAATCTTCAAAAACCTTATAACCGAATGATTTTACATTCTTTTTAAACCAGTCCATCCATTCAATTTGAAGCTGAACACCCCGTATCTGTTTCTGCTCACCTTCAGGATGAATACCAGCATCTCTATTGTTCAAACTTATCATAAACCCATCATAAAATATTTCAGAACCTTTAAGCATCTTATTTCTAAACATATCTTTAAGTCCAGGGTATATATTATCCAGGTATTCATCACTGACAAGCTTTCCTAATCTTATACCTTCCCTGGCACTTGAAATTATTTCTTCTTCCCTCTCTTTTGACAATTGAAAGCTGATTTGATTTTCACTTCCCGGTGGGTTTGATAGATCTCTAACCTTATTTAGCAGAATCAAGGATTGTTTAAAATCTTCATTGTCGTTTCTGTATTGTACAGGTATTTCTGGCACAATCTGTTTCTTTTGTATAACAGGTTCCTCTGGTATTACTGATATTTCAGGTATTTCTGTCTTCTCAGCACAACTGGAAATAACGACGAAGATTACGATTAGTAAGAATATGGGAGAAAAAAGATTTTTCATTTTTTTCAAAATAAGTTTCTGTTTTGCCTGACATAAGGGATTCTAACAATTTTAATGCTCATTATGTTCAAGGAGTGACAGAAATCAAGAGGAAAAAAGAGGGAATTTGACACACCCGTCAGATAACACGCCTGGCAGGAACTGTCATAGAAAAAAAGTGACAAATACTGAAGAATTGTGAGTTATGATTTATGAGTTACTGGTTAATGTTTGGACAGGCTTTAACTTATCAACGTGCTTGCGCATTTCTCTACGTTTTTTCAAGGCTTTCTCTGTCCAGTTGTCAATGATCTCCTGTAGTTGATTAAGTTGTTCCTGATCAAGATCATCCAAGCCATACAGAATTTTGTTGGTTTTATTCATGTTGTTCCCTTCCAACAGCTTTATAATCCATTCAACAAGCTTCATAAATAAGGAACTCCTTTCTATAATCGGTGGTTCAAATTAGCTGATTATTACATATATAACGAAATTATCAACATGGTAAAAACATGCAGAAAACCGGGGTATTTTATACCTGGTATCTGTTCTGATGGATGCGTCAAGATAATAGGATTAAACAAGTGCTATGCCAAAGACCTCTTAACATCCTGCAATGAGTGGTACAAATGCTATTAATTCTTAACATACTATTTGTAAGTCACTTATGCAGATTTTGAATTCTTTTTTGTTGTGCTTGTGTGTTCTGCTGGGATGTGCATCCAGTCTTAACTGTGTGACATGGCGCATAAGTGTGTCGGGCATTAATGTGCAATGGAATTCATGATATGGCCTGGTTTGCCAGGGCTGTTTACTATCATTGTGTATACTTAACAAAAGCGCATCTTTTGTACGTTAACTCAATGGTAAAACAGTATGCACTAATTTTCTATAACTCCATTCTTTTCCAACAGATGTTTAACAGCACTCAACATATCAGGTTTGACATAGTCCGCTTTAGTATCATTCTGATGTTCTCTGCCATATCCGGTCAATACCAAATATGTAGTTAAACCCAATTTGAGCCCGGCATCTATATCACTATCTCTATCCCCAACAATGGCTATTTCATCTGCCGTAAACTTCTCTTTCTCCATAACCTCCTCTATTAATTTGGTACCGGGTTTTCTACATTGACATTTTCGTGTATATTCAGGCACTGTGCCGTCAGGATGGTGAGGGCAGTACAGAACCTTCTCAATTTTACACTCAATTTTATCAAAGCAGCTAAGCATGTACCGCGTTAGTTCATGAAATTGTTCTTCTGTAAAATAGCCTCTAGCAATACCGGCTTGATTTGTAATTATGTATATTTTTATATTGCGGTCTTTAAGTAGTCTAAGGGCTTCAAGTGTACCTGGTATTAATTCAAAATCCTCAATCTTGTGAACATAGTTCTTCTCATAGTTTATCGTACCATCACGATCTAAAAATACAGCCTTAACTTTATTCATTTAATTGGCAAGCCCTATGTATACTTATCACAAATACAAATATTGATAAAGAAATTATAAAAAGTATCCTGATATTAATAATAAATATCAGTAAAATGGATGGAAAAATCTCTACTGCAGACTGATCACCAGTTTCTCAAATATTTTCTTGAGTTCCGGATCGTAATTTTCTGAAAGGCCCAATCTATTTGCCTGCGACTCTAACGCAATCTTGAGTATCATTTTCTCTCTGGTCTTTGCGGCAAGCTTTTTTAACAACTCATCATTCTGATTTCTCAGCTCTATCAATTCTGCATCTTCAGCACTACTATCTATATCTCCTATCACAGGATCGGATGTACTGTCCTCAACAAATTTTATCATTCTCTGCAGCCCACTAACATCATTTTCCAGTGCTGTTATAGTCTTTCCAAGGGATGTGTATTTCTCTTTAATAGTGGCATAATCTTCACTTACCTGCCCCTTCTCAACACTAAGGTCATATCTTAATGCTTCAAGTTCGTTAGCTTTGAAATCCAGCTTTTTAATATCCTGTTCAAGATCTTCCAGCCTCTGCTCCAGTAAGATTGTCTCTGCAACCTTGTTCCTGTATCTATCAACTGACCGTATGGTAACAAATAGACAGACTATGCAGACTAAAACCAATACTCCACCGGCGGTAAAGAGCCTTTTTATCTTATCATCTTGTGTTAATTTCATTCTTATTTACAATTATTCTCTTTGATATTTACCTTGAAGTTTAATATATTAATACGTCCTTAACATTACAAGATAATTCTTGCTTTTTCCGTTGAAAAGAGGTTATGCCGTTGGACGATAATATCAAGAAAACACCACTATACGATGAACATATAGAGCTCGGTGCCAAGATTGTGGATTACTATAGTTATAAAATGCCGTTACAATATGACAGCATAATAAGTGAACACAAAAGTGTAAGAAACAGCGCCGGTCTTTTTGATATTTCACATATGGGAGAATTCGTAATAGACGGTAAAGGTGCAACTGAGTTAGTTCAAAATATTATAACCAATGATGTAAGTAACCTGCCGGACGGCAAAGCAGTGTACTCTCCTATGTGCGATGAGGAAGGCGGTACTATCGATGATATCATAGTTTATAAATATAATCCTGAAAAATACATGTTCGTAGTAAATTGTGCCACTACAAAAAGAGACCTTAAGTGGATAAACAAACACAAAATAGAAGATACAAACATCAATGATGTAAGTGATCAAATTTCTCTTCTGGCAGTTCAAGGGCCAAAGTCCGAAGAGATAATGCGGCTTGTTTTCGGTGATAAATGCGCCTCACTCGAACGTTTCCATTTTACAGAGTTAACAGAAAATGAGATGAAACCAACCATATCAAGAACCGGTTACACCGGGGAAGATGGATTTGAGATATTTGTCGACAATTCGCATTGCGTGGATTTATGGAATCTATTGCTTAAAAAAGGAAAAGAGTTGGCCCTGAAACCCGCAGGCATTGGAGCAAGAGATACTTTAAGATTAGAGGCCGGTTACATTCTCTTTGGTAACGAGATTGATGATTTTACAACACCTATGGAAGCAGGCATAGGCTGGACAGTAAAATTTGACAAACCGGATTTTATCGGAAAAAATGCATTAGCAAGATCAATTAAGTCTGGATCTAAGCGTAAGCTTATCGCATTCAAGATGCTTGATAAGGGAATTCCCAGAACTGATAACGAAATAGTCCACAAAAACAATGTTATCGGTAAGGTAACAAGCGGCACGTTCAGTCCCAGCCTGCGAATAGGCATAGGTATTGGCTATGTTCTGAAACATATCGCAGAACATAAGAGTAAGATCAGCATAAGAATTAGGGGAACTGATTTTCCTGCCAAGATCGTAAATATGCCTTTTATCACCAGGAGTAACAAAAGTAACTAGATCATATCTTTGACTCCGCCCGGGATGAAGTCACACTGAGCAAAGTCGAAGTATTATCAACATTTAACGCCATATACATTAAATTATGAGTAATAAAGAGTACAACTTTATTGAAATAGAGAAAAAATGGCAGGATTTCTGGGAAGGAAGCGGCCTGTTCAGGGTAGATGAGGAGTGTGACAAAAATAAGTTTTACTGCCTCGTTATGTTCCCATATCCATCCGGCACGCTTCACGTAGGACACGGCAGAAATTATATTATAGGAGATGTTGTCACACGCTATAAAATCATGAAAGGTTTCAGGGTGCTCTCACCAATTGGATGGGACGCCTTTGGCCTGCCGGCTGAAAATGCCGCAATCGCAAACAGCATTCACCCCTCTATCCATACAAAAAACAACATCAAAAAGATGAAAATTCAGCTTGAAAGGTGGGGTGTAGGTTACGATTGGGAACGGGAAGTTACATCCTGTGAACCTGAATATTATAAATGGACACAATGGATATTCCTCAAGCTGTATGAACAGAATCTTGCATACAAAAAAAAGGCTGCTGTAAACTGGTGCCCTTCCTGTGCAACCGTACTGGCAAATGAACAGGTTGTTGATGACCTGTGTGAAAGATGTGATACAAGGGTCAAGCAGAGGGATCTGGAGCAGTGGTTTTTCAGGATCAGTGATTTTGCACAGAGGCTGCTGGATGACCTTGAAGCACTCGATGGATGGCCGGAAAGAGTAAAGACAATGCAGGCAAACTGGATTGGCAGAAGCGAAGGCGCTAAAATTGATTTTAAATTAGAAGGTTCTGACGAGTTGATCCCATGTTTCACCACAAGACCGGACACAATCTACGGCGTTACGTTTATGTCTCTGGCCCCAGAACACCCTGTAATAAAAAAATTAATCGAGAACACAGAACACGAGCAATCTGTATCAGACTTTATAGACAGGGTAAGAGGACAGAGCACTATTGAAAGAACATCTGAAGGGACAGAAAAGGAGGGAATTTTTACCGGCAGATATGTTATCAATCCCGTTAATAATGAAAGAGTTCCATTATGGGTCTCTAATTATGCATTGATGGAGTATGGGACTGGAGCAGTCATGGCCGTACCCGCTCATGATCAGAGAGACTTTGAATTTGCAAAGAAATACAATTTGCCAATTAAGGTTGTTATTCAACCTGCTGGCAGTGATGTCTCACTGAATCCGGAAGAGATGACTGAGGCATATGTTGAAGATGGGGTACAGGTAAATTCCGATCGGTTTAACGGAATGTCAAACAGAGAAGCTATCCCGAAAATTATTAACTTCTTTGAAGAAGAAAAAATGGGAGAAAGAAACATAAACTACAGGCTGAGAGACTGGTTAATCTCAAGGCAGCGATACTGGGGTGCTCCTATACCAATTATCTACTGCAAGAGCTGCGGTGCTGTACCAGTACCGGAAAAAGACCTCCCGGTACTTCTACCTGATCATGTAGAATTTAAGCCGCATGGACGCAGCCCACTTGACGACGTGGACGAATTCGTTAACGCAACATGCCCTGAATGTGGAGGCAGCGCAAAACGGGAGACAGATACGATGGATACATTCGTTGATTCCAGTTGGTATTTTCTCAGGTATATCTCCTCTAAGGATAATACTCAGGCATTTGACTCGTCACATGCCAATAAATGGCTCCCTGTCGACCAATATATCGGTGGCATCGAACACGCAATCTTACACCTTCTCTATTCACGGTTCATAACGAAGGTATTTTATGACCTGAAGCTTATAGGCTTCAATGAACCCTTTAAAAATCTTTTTACTCAGGGAATGATTATCAAAGATGGGGCCAAAATGTCAAAGTCTAAGGGCAACGTTGTCAATCCTGACATGCTCACTGAAAAATACGGCACTGATACACAGAGGCTCTATACTCTGTTTATCGCTCCGCCCCAGCGGGATGCCGAATGGAATGATAGAGGAGTCATCGGTTCATACCGTTTCCTGAATCGGTTATGGAACACCATTATGTCATTTGAAGAACATTTTGAAAGTGTTCCTGCTTCTGAGATCAAACACAACCTGTTCTCAGGCAAAACAAAAGAACTTTACCGGCACATCAATATAACGATAAAAAAAGTGACCGAAGATATCGAAAAATCCTGGAGCTTTAACACCGCAATAGCTTCTGTAATGGAACTTCTAAATATGGTCGTGGATTTCAGCACTGAATTCAAAGATAAAGATTTTAACGAAGAAACAGTTACCAATGATTTTAACGTCCTGAGACTCTCTCTTGAATCTACTGTAAAGGTCCTGGCCCCATTCGTCCCTCACATTTGTGAAGAGCTCTGGGAGATACTCGGACATAACCCCAGCATATTCTCAGAAGCCTGGCCAACGTATGACGAGAGTGCCATTGCCGCCGATCAGGTAGAGATGGTGATCCAGATCAATGGAAAAGTCAGGAGCAAACTGGTTGTACCGTCAGAAATAAGTGAAGACGAATTGAAATCACTCGTGATGGAAGATAAAAAGACAAATGAGAATCTCGATGGCAGGAAAATAGTAAAGACTATAGTAGTCCCAAAGAAACTTGTGAATCTTGTTGTCAGGTAGCCATACACTATCCCTTGCGTGATTATTAGTACACTCGTTTCTTAACATATAGGCGAATGTCAAGAATGGCAAAGAAACAACCTGTTACTAATGAAGTATTAAAGGATGGAGTAGAACACATCCATATGTGGTACGAAGCATATGTTAAGCTGATTAAATTGAGATAGTTTATATTTAATCTGACACTTCAGTAGTAATATTGATATGATGGAC
>CAYFOK010000022.1:0-43720 GCA_964344685.1 uncultured Candidatus Scalindua sp.
AACATTACAGACAGAACCAGTACTACTGTCAGATTAAATACTATCTACTACAAATAAATCTTATGGTAACAAATGTTAACCCAAATAGTCCAAAATATATAAATGCTAGGAATTCACTTCCCAAAAACCTTCAGCCAATTTATGATCAGTTAGTTGACGAATATGCATTTCATACAAGCAAATATTACGGTAAGGGATATGTTGCATATAAAGTAATAGCAGCTCTTGTAAATGATGGCTGGAAACCACATAAAGCAGAGAAGGATTAATGGCTAATCCATTTTATTTTGTAGGTATCTAATTCAATACTAGTTTCTCATTAAATTCGTCGATGAATATTGCTTTTGAATCTTCGTTATAGAATGGCAATCCAATCAATTTAAAATTCTTATTTTCTGCCAATATCTGCAATTCATAGTTCGATTCAATATTTTTCAAGAAATCTTCTTTCCATTCATCTGTTTTCAAAAGATGATTTCCTTTTGGTTCAATAAACACTTGATATTGAATGAATTGCTTACTTTCATTTTCTTTTAGAAATAATACAAAGTCTGGCTCTGTCGGCCTTCCATCTGAGAATCTATAAATTTTAAATAAATTAGCATTTCTTAAAAGATAAACCTCTGAATATTTTTTTTCTAGTTTGTCTATTGTTCCATTAATAAACTGAATAAAATGTTTTTCTTCTGAAGTACCATAATTTTCATTATAAACATACCAATCTTTATCAGAAAGATTGAGCCTTAAATTATCATGTTTTGGGTTGCTCATGGCAATTCCAAACTCTTGGTCAGAATTGTCTCCAACATTAACATTAAGCGTTTTGTCTTTTACAATATTCTTTATTTTATTTTGCACAAACAATTTTGTGCCTTTAAACTCTGTATAGCCTGCCTTTATCTGAACCTCTAATTCATTTAATATATCTAAGCATATCTCAAGCTTATCATCAGGAACAAGATTATTTAACCTTTCATTAGAACTTCTTATTTCAACTTTTAATTGCTTCAACGATTCAATAAACTCTTTGATTGAATTTAATCTCGGAAAATATTTCTTTAAATTACTAAATTTATAAAAATCAAGCTTTACAACTGCCTTTCTTATTATTGCTTCATTAAAAGATTGTAACTCAAATACTTTTGTAATCTTATCTTGTTCTGGCTTTGATTCTTCTAAAAAAATTGTTTTATCTTGTGTAAAACCAGTTCTTAAACTGTGTTTATATACTTTAGATACATCTATATCATTTATGTCTTTCAATTTTGAACGGTCGGCTTCTTCTTTTTTATTAATAAATATAAAACCTCTTTTCCAGAAATTTGTATCTTTTATATTATCCTTAACTTTTAGGTGTATTGTTTTTGGCTCTTGTGGTGGCAAAATACCTGTATTTCTAAGTGCAATAGTTAATTCTTGAATGTACCTAGGATTTTGAGAACTATGATAATATAGTTCTTCTATTATTTTCAAATCGCCCTCAGGCTCTTGGTCAAATTTCCTCTTAAATCTATCATCATCATTTCTCAATTTAAATGGAAAATATCTCGCACCTCTACCAATAAGTTGAGCTTCTGCGATTGTTGTTCTTCCTGGTCTATTTCCGTCAGCATCTCTAGTATCATATAATCTTACAATATCAAATAAATTAAGAACATCCCACCCCTCGTTTAACATGTTTACTGCAAATATTAATCTAATTTCATTACTTGAATCTTCCAAAGAATTAATCAAAAGTTGTTTTTTTTCATCTATATTCTCAGAATCCATTAATAAACACTTTTCTTCTGAAAATTCTTCTTTTAATTCTGTAATAAGATTGCCAAAAGTTATATTCTCCCTTTCAAAATAATTGAAAGCCCCTTCAAGTATGCTACCTTTTGACTGTAATTTTATTTTTCGAATATCTTTTACTGATAAATCTCCCAATTTTTCATAAAATTCTTCTTCAAATATTTCAGAGTCCTTTATTGCTTTTGATTTTAAGAGAATAACTGGCTTTAGATTTAGCTTGTTTTTTTGTGCAACTTTTCTTCTGTATTGACTTAATAGTATTGCTTGAAGCACCCTTTCAATATTTGATAAGTCTGCCTGTAATACTTTTACTTCCTTTGAGAAACCATCTTGTCTAAATTGTTTAAGTGTATATTCATATATTATTTTATTTTGGTATTTTTCTTTAATTGCACGATTATCTAAATCAACAGTTGCCGTGTATTCAAGCATCATGTTTTCAGTATTAGAACTAAATATATTATTTACTGTATGCTCCCATGTTGTTTTAGCTATGGACTCTTCTTTTCCTAAATTATTTTTTGTCCATGCATTAATATGATGGGCCTCATCTGATATGATTACTATTCTTTTGTCTTTAAAGTCTTCATAAGTCAAACAGTTTTCTTTATGAGTTGTCATCAAGCTATGCAAACCTTGTATTGTTGTAAACATGATATTAATGTCATCATTGTTTGTTGCCTCGAAATTATTAACTTCATTTATTTTAACTTCTTTATCCTCAAATTTAATCTTTTCATTGAATTGATATTTTGTAGAAAAAGGATTAAGGAAATTATCTCTGGTTTTTTTCATTATATTTGTACTATTAACGAAAAATAAGAAATCCCTATGTCCTTTATCATACAAATATAGAATATTAGCAGCCATTAAAAGTGTTTTACCACTCCCTGTTGCCATGTGAAACAATAGCTGAGATGGTTTTATTCTATTTGGATTCTGCTCTAAGTAATGAATAAATCTTGCTATTGCTTCTTTTTGATACTCTCTTAATTCAAAATCAGGATTTAAATTGTCTTTAATGTAATCAGGAATGTCTTTATTCAACATTCCCATCTTTGAGAGAGTATCGTAATCTTGCTTTAGTGTAGTCATTTAAAGCCCACCATAAAAATTTCTATTAAGTTCAATATCTTCCTTGCTTACACTATACTGCTTATCCTCTATTTCGCTGTAATTAACGTATAGATTATTTTTATCTAAACATTCAATTAAGAATTTCTTCTGATTCTCTAATGAGAGCTCCTTAAAATTTTCTGTATTTGTATCAAATTCCTTTATATCCATTATATAACTCAAGAAAGACTGTTTTTTCATTTCTTTCCATATCTTCAAAAGCTCTTTTGTATCTTTTGCATTCCTGATTTTCTTAATGAATTCTTCATTTAGTTCTTTTATCTCACAATAAATAAAATCACCACCACCTTTCCAATTTACTGCTTTAGAAATTCCAGAATTGTCAAAATCTTCAATAGTTGAATTTAATTTGCCCTTTGACTTCTCTTTGCCTATTACATTCTTCAATCTCACAACAGAATCATCCTCACCATAATCCAATTGTTCTATACCAATGTATTGTCGACTCATTTTATGAGCAGTTGAACATGTTGTACCACTACCTAAGTGATAATCTAACACAATGTCACCTTCATTAGTTGCAATCTCTAGAATTTGCTTAATAAGTTTTTCTGGTTTCTTTCCATTTTTTAATCTAACGTCTCCCTCTTTTGCAATACCTGCCCATGAAATATGATCCCAGAAATCAGATAACAGCTCAATAACTTGGGGCTTTCCATCCAACTCCTTAATTTTACTAGAATAAAAAGCAAGTGCTCCACCTTTATACAAATACATATTTGTACCATCTGCTTTCTCGTATATCTTTATGGTTCCGCCATTATCTCTTGATTCTTTTTGTAGTTTTTTTACTTTATCAGTGGGTTTATGTAAGTCCCGAATACTTACAACTTCATTGGCATGATTAAATGCAAATTCTGCAACCATACTATTCAATACAGATTTATACATTTTGCCCAACTTTTCTTTAGCTTCTTTTTCAGATTTAAAACCATTGATTTTGAGAACCTTTTCCTTAAGTGGCATAAATTTCCATTTTGAAATATTTTTTTCTTTGCCTTCCAAAAACAAATTATAGTTATGATGGTATTGTGCAGGAACATAATTTCTTTTAAAATCGAATGCTGGTTTATTCTTTGTATAAAATAATATATATTCAGTTACATCAATCGGACCTGGATTAACAGCTTTAAATCCTGATGGGGATGCTACTTTTACAGATATAATTTGAACTTTATTCTTAACATCAAAAACTTCGTCCATCAGAACGTTTAAATATCCTAGCTCATGATGGTCAACTTGAACAAATATAGCCCCATCATCTTTTAATAATTTTTTAGCAATCTCTAATCTATTTTTCATAAAAGTAAGCCAAGTAGAATGATTAAAATTATCATTGTAACTAAAACTGTCTGAACCTGTGTTATACGGCGGGTCAATATATATAAGCTTAACTTTCCCAGCAAATCTCTTTTCCAAAGAATGAAGAACCAATAGATTATTCCCTTTTATAATTATGTTGTCTGTCGGCTTAATCTCTGAAATGTTATGATTCCCTTTTGCATTAATCCTTTTAAAATTAGTAAAAACTTTTGGTTCTAATAACCTGTCAATTTCATCAGGAGCAAGAATTTCATTATGAAAAACCTCATTCCTTTGTTCATCTTCTGTTTCTTGTCCTCCCTCTAAAATACAGTCTTTATAAGGCCAGGATAAAACAACTTCTTTGCTTCTTGAGAGATATTTTCTATCAGAACTTAAACCAATTTTATTCTTGAATGCAGTATACGAATCTGGCAAGAACTCCTTATTATCGATAAATTTCATGAATGTTTCTTTGTCAAAAACCAGTATTTTATCAAGCTCAATAAAGAAATGCTTTTTGATCTTCTTATTGCTTAATAGTAGCTTAATCAAATCTTTATCTAATTTTAGAGCTAATTCAACAATCCTATTTTTGAGTAGCTTATCATCAGCTACTAACCTTTTATCTTTTTGCAAAACTGTTAATAATTCATCTAATAGTTGCATTCAAATCTCTCAGTAATTTTATGTTATTTTAAATATTAACCAATCCTTATAAGTATTACTGTAATTTACTGCTATTCTTAATCTCCTGTCTTTGAAAACAGCTTAAAAGTGTATCTTTTAACTTATTTTTAAGTATTATGCAGTTTATATATTTTTCTAATCTTATATAGAATATTTTTACAAAAAACAACTATATTTATAATACATAATCTCTTTTCTATTTAATCTTTAGAGGCCATTAATTTTTTATTCTTTAGGCAATTTAAGATATATATTAGGAAGCGTAAGCAACTCCTAAATGTATATAATATAAAGATATAAGATTGATTAAGTGATTCCTTAAGGAATCACCCTGGGAACCATGTTAGGAACCAATTAATTGTTGTGTTAACCAACCCCGAGCGAGGGGACGAAGTTCCATCGCTCGGAAGTGCGGTGAGCGATGAGCGAATCCGCACAGGATACGGCACCGTAGGTGCCAGAGGGGTTTACCCCCGATTATGCCCTAAAGGCATCTACTGCCCCATTAAAAATCCAAGAACCTTCCATAAAGTAAACTGAGCCTTTTGAATTCTTTTCAAATATCTCTCTATCCTTTAATGCACTTAGTTCTAAGATAAATGTATTTTCAATCATACAATCTAACATTTTTTGTAATGCTGGGTCTCTTGAATTGGTACCAGGACATTTATGCATATCAGAGTTTTGTATTGCAATTTGTTCTTTCTGAGTAAACCTTCTTAAAGGAAATTTTCCTGATTTTGTGTTGAAATTTCTATGTAGTTTGTCTTCTAGGTATTTGTTTGAATCTTTAAAATTAAAAGTAACTGGTAGTGTATGTAAATTTCCTTTTACGTCTAACATTTCAATGAAAAACTTTCCATTCCTAACTACAAGATACTCTTTACAATTTGCTTCTTTTATTTGTTTTTTCATTTGTTTTACCACGAACTTCCTAATCTTAAGTGTTAAGAAGTTCTTATACATTTTCTAATAAGAACTTCTTAGCGTAGATTTTTGGAATAGCAGAAAGACTCGGGCGGAAGGGAACGTAAGGAATCTCTTTTTAAAGCTTTAGGAAAATGTATCATTTTCCGACCTTTCCACAGAGGAAAGGGAAAGATTTAAAATTGAGATGACGGTGTTCCCAACCCCGAGCAAAGACTTCTGATTGAGTGAATGGCTCAGATTTGTTGATAAATAAAATTTAAAAGATAAATTACAACAAATACTGACCATGAACATCAGGAAGAAGGATTTGGAATCTTTATGCTATTCCAACTATATAAAAAGGAAATATTTGGAAATGGAGATAAAAAATATAGGTTTAATAGATAATGATATAAATATTAATAACAAGTATATCGTATAGAATTACTTAAAAGAAGTACGTGAAGCGATCAATTCAGGCAGTCACAAGTGAGCCTGCGGATTGTCAGGTTACTTTGTTAAAGAAGTATAGGGTTATGCTTTACTGATTCTTAGAAGAAGTTAAGCATGTTCATATACAATATTTGCAAAGTGAGTCTAGTAAGAGCAAAGCCTAGACTTCCTGAACAAACGCAAAGGGGAGCGAAGTGAAAACCGTCTCAAGTATACATTGAGGCGTGTTTGGTTGTGCCGAAAAACATAGATTTTGAGGTCGTAGTGCAAGTGCACGAAGAGACCCTGCCTGCTATATTGAAAAACTATCAATTATACTTCATTCATTCCTTTAACAATTCTGTCCTGATTTCTTCTCCAACTTCAGTAAGCTCGTATAGCCTTCCTACTTTTACTTCATTGTTAAGACATTTTGCCAATCCCAGTCTTGCAAAACATCTTAAGGCATCACTGCAATTATTCAGGCTTATCTTTCCATTGAATTGCTTACTAATCTTGCATATTTGTGTTACTGTTTGAGATTTACTCATTGCTTTTATTATTGCAATTCTTTGTCTTCCTCTTACTACCCACGAATAAAGCTGCAAGTTCACCATCTTTTTTATAATTTATAAAATTATTGACGTTGATAAGTTTTACACTAGATATAAAAGAAATTGTCGAGCATTTACAATCTTTACTTACCTTTGTGGATAAAAAATTAATGTTTGGGATAAAAAATAAGAAAATGGGATAAATAATAGAGATTAGGGATAAACAGCATTTTCAGAAATATTTTGTTTGCTTCTGAATCATTAAGTTTAAGTTCAGTGTAAATTATTTAAAGAAAAAAGTTGCTACTTCTTGATAGGGGGTTTTTATTTTAAGATGGGAGAAGATAAATTATTGAGAAAAATTAAAGAAGCAGGTTTTCAAACTATAGATGAGTTTGTGAAAGCAAACTTGCATTATCTTTCACAGGATAAGCAGAAGTTGTTCTATGATGTTATCAGTTCCAAAAATGAAATATATAAAACAAGATTATCCAATAAATCATGCTATAAGACCAATTATTAAAATATAAATACTAGTTTATAAGAGCTATTAAGACGAGAGGGAGTTGATGTAATCCCCTAATGGGTACTTTTTTGGTCAAGTTCCCGCGGGGTCATACTACTCATTGGTACCCCTAAGGGGAAACATTTATATAGTAGTATGTCTCTATATCTTTTAGACGGGAGTTAATGTTTAATTATAAAGTCTTAAATGTTGGCTCGACGAGAGATACTATGGCAAGAGAAATTTCTACACATGAAGCAAGATACCGAACTCGTTTAAAGTATATAAAAAATGATAATTCTATCTGTAAATTTAATAGAGATTTTTTTGCTGAGTTTTTAGAGAAACAAGAATATAAGTTAAAACGTAGCAATGGCCTTAGATCACTAGATGAATCATGTTACAAAACACTTTATTACTATTTAACAAAGTTTGTAACTGTTAATGATTGGTTTAATAATAAGCCATGGAAAGATATTACTGAAAAAGATTTTAAGAAGTTCTATGATGATTTTGAAGATGGTAAGATTCTAAATAAAAATGGTGTGCCTTACAAAGATAGGAAGAGTTTTTATTCAAAGATTTTTAGAAGTACGCCTTTTGAGATGTTAGGCAAAGCTCAGATGGTTAGGAACGTTATGGAGTTTCACAAAAATAAGAGTCCTGATGAAGTTCGGTTTATTGATGAAGAGGAGTTTAGAAAAATAGTAAACGTAATTGGTAATAATAATCATAAGGCTTTATGTTGGTTGGCTTTTGATATTGGGGAAAATATTAATGCTTTACTTCAATTAAGGAAGGGAGATTTTCTAAGGCAGATAGAACCAGATACAAATATTGCAGAATACAGAGTTAATCTTAGAAAAGAAACATTGAAGAGAACAAGACGAGCAAGAAGTGAAATAACTAATTTTAAGGAAACTGTAGAGTTTTTAGACATTGTTTTAAAAGATTTGAAAGATGATGATTTACTATTTAAATTTGAATATAGAAATGCTAAAAAGCTTTTTAGTAGAGCAGTTAATTTAATTAATTCCAAATGTCAGCCTAATGGCCAGAAAGTAACTTGGAAGGATTTACGTAGTTCTATGGCTTGTGACTTATTGAAGAAAGGATGGACTTGTGATGAAGTAAACGCAAGATTAGGACATAAACCCTCAAGTACAGAAATAGATAAATATGTCAACTTTTTAGCTCTAGACCGACACAAACCTAAAAAGAAAATATACGACAATAACTTATCAAAAATTCAACTTGAATTGGAAAAGTCAAAAGAGAGGGAAAAGTTGTATAGTTTACGAGTAGAGAATATGCAGAAAGAAATGCAGGAACAAAAAGAGCAAATGCAGAAAATGGAAAAAAATTTTATGAAAGTCCTTGCTGTAGATATACAAAAGTTGAGAGAAGAATTTAAAACAGCATAAAATTCTTTTTTCAATTAATTCTTTAGTAAGCATATTATCAAAGTAAAGAGGTTAGATTATATAGGTTACCAAAAAGTATATAAGCTTCTAATTTCAAAATTAGTAATATGAACAAAAAAATAATAATAGACATAAAGTCAAAACAAAATATAGAATTTAGCCAAGAAGTTCTTGACAAAATTCTTGAATTTGCAACAGAGAATATAGATGTAGATGAATATGATATGGAAATAAAGGTAGAATAGGATTAACTGGCTTTTTACACAGAAAGGAATTTATACACAAAGCCATAAAGCGACACATCTTCTATCTGGCATAACACAATACTATGGTAACTATTAAGGCGAAAGAATCCTGGCAGTCTTTTTGACCATCCTGTTCATCTGTTTCTTTAAAGCTATAATTCTTCCACTGATTCTATACTGAATATATTCTGATTTGTTTATCTGGTTGAGATTGTCTTCCATAGATTCATTTGTTGCCTTTAAATATGCAACCTCAGTCGAGATTTCATTAATCAGCTTTGCATATTGTTTTGTATTTTTTATCAGTGATGGCGACTCTCTTGTGAGTTTTTCGTGGGTTTTTAACAGGATTTTGAGCTTTCTAATAATAGCTCTTATTTGCACTATGTATGCTTCGGCTTTATATAATTCTGTGATTGTAATTTTTGAGCTAAGATAGAATTGGTCGATATTCCTTTTTTCTTCTTCTAAATTGTTGAGCATTCTTTTCAGTAGTTTATTTATATTTGCCACTGAGAAAATATAAGAAAAAAGGTTTAAATTATTTGCACTCGATAAATACTTCAAATCATGGTGGTGTTAAAGTGGTGTTCCAGTAGAGTTTTAGTACTGTTCTTGATGATTTGTCTTGTACCCTGATTTGTAAAAGTCATCTCTGTAGTTTTCTAAAAAGTGTGTTAGCTTATGGTTAATGTCTTTAACATCGTCTGCCATTTTCAATATTGCTTTTTTGCATCTAAGTTCAAGGTTGGGAGTGCTCATTGCATATCACCTGCCCCTAAAATCTTTTCCATGTAATTGACGTGTACAATGTCTGTTCTTATTGTTCGTATGATTAGCCATTTCTTGTCTTTGCTTAGCGTTATGTTTTTGCTTAGTGTCGGTTGTCGTTCTTCAAATCTGTTTTTTGATTGTGTTGATTCTGCTTTTCCTAATACATGGTTTTGTTTAATTTCTTGTTCTAGCTGGGTTAGTTGGGTGGTTTCTTGTTTTTGGGTCTGTTTTGTTTGGTTTTTTGGTTTTGCCATTCTGTGTTTGCCTCCGATGCTATTTATCTATGAAAGAGTAGTGTCGTGGGTAGTATTTATAGTTTGCACTTGATTAATTCTGAAAGAGAAAGTAGTTTATAGTCTCAGAAATCAATAGTAATAAAGAATTCTGAATTGCTTATCGACATATTTATATTCTCATAACAATTGTGTTAATTTATGAACATAAATAAATCAATTAATGTATTTTTGAATGGCAGGGGCAAGAACAAAGGAAGAGCACCCAATGAGAGATATGCTTCTTTTGATTATTGTTATAATTATTTCTATTCATTCTATAGGAAAAATAAGCTTAAGGATTTAGCAAATGCAAACAACTTGCAATTTAGTTGTTTGCAATTAGGTTTTTATCTCGCTAGTTGGGGAATGATGAGAGGTTCATCTTTTCTTTTAGAAAAAAGTCTAAGAAATTACAATGAGTTGATAGTTGCAATCTCTAAAATGAATAGAAATCTTTGGGAAATTGATGTAGATAATTATTCAGATAAAAACATTGACTTTCTCTTAGATTGTAAAAAGCAGATTGCTGAGGCATTAGGAAAAGAGAATAATCCAACTGATACATTAGTAACTAAAATTATGTTAGGAGTTTTTGCCAATATTCCAGCTTTTGATAAATATTTTAAGAAAAGCTTTAAAGTATATTCACTTAATAAAAAATCTTTATTGAAAATAAAAGAGTTTTACGAGGATAACAAAACAATCTTTGATTCTTATAAAATTCATACTTTTAATTTTCTGACAGCTAAAGAAACCGACATAAAATACACTAAAGCAAAGTTAATTGATATGTGTGGTTTTATAGACGGTCAATAATTCACTATTAATTCCAAGCATATAAGAATATATAAAGAATAATGAACGACAAAACGATGGAAGATACAGAACTAAATGACATACTGAAAAAGGTCTTAAAAGAGCTTGACGAAAATCAAGAAAAGATAACAGAGGCTGACATAAGAACGAAAATTAATGACATAAAAAAAGGTGAAGATGTAACACCTACTGCTGAATTGACTGCAGAGGCTATGGCTTTTGGTTTTAGTGAATACACTAAAGAAAGTGAGCAAGGTAAGGAATCGTATTTTGGTCCTTTAGCAGTGTGGAAAAATGAAGATGGCTCAACCATAGAATCTCCAAACACAAAAGATATTACGCCAAACATGATCAAATATTGGGAAAATCGAGCAATAGAGTCGAAAAATCCCATAATGAAAACCAGATATGCCGGCTTAGTATGGGAATTTTCCAAGAAAGTGACAGGAAGCAATGCTAACCATGAAATTGCTAGAATTTATATTGAAAATATACTTAATATTGCCAAGTCAAATTTACACCAATCTGAGACTAATGTTATTACAAAACTAGAGAGAGCAATTTCTGTCGCCATTTCTTTAAATGACAACTCCCTGATTGAGAAAACAAAAAAAACAATAATGGAGTATGAAGATCATATAGCTGAAGATTCCAAACCAGGTCTTTGGGGCTTTTCATTTGACTTAATAGTTGAAAATGAAAAGGCAAATATAACCACAGTGGAAAAAGACCTTATAATTAAAAATTTGGAAGAGCGTTTTTGTAGACTTTCTGTAAAAGTAGATGATCCATGGAAATGTGATTCTGCCGCAACTCGATTAGCACGCTATTATAGACGTAATGGCAAAACAGAAGATATGAATCGTATTATAAATTCTCTTGGAAGTGTTTTTAAAAGAGCTTGCACCAATGTTGATTCTACCTTGGCTTTTTTCTGGTTACAGCATATGCATACTGTTTATTTAAACTTTAATATGAATAAAGAAGCTGAAGAGGTTTCAAAACAAATAGGCAAAATAGGGCCAAGTGTTAAAGATAATATGAAAGAAGTTTCCCAATCAATGAATATAACAAAGGAGGAAATAGATGCATATGTTTCTGATATGACCAATGGAAATACAGAAGAAGTTATTCAGCTTATTGTATCTAATTATATTCCTAGACGTGAAAAAGTAGAAAATCAATTATCTGATCTTGCCAAAAGAAATCCGCTAACCTTTATGTTTAAAACAACATTACATGATCATAATGGACGTCCAGTAGCAACAATAGGTTCATTAGAAGATGATTTAGAAGGAAATGTTGTTCATCAGATTAGTCAAAATATAGTATTTTCCGCACCGTTCCTTAGAGTAGTCTTAGATGAGTTTTTAAAAAAGCACAAATTAGACTATGAAAAATTAACAGAAATTGTTTTCAAATCACCTCTATTTGATGCAAAAAAGAAAGAAATTATTAAATCTGGACTTAAAGCTTATTGTAAGAGCAATTATATTACTTGTATTCATTTGCTTATACCACAATTGGAAGCTGCAATAAGACGCCTTATTGAACTGTCAAACGGAGCGGTGCTAAAAAAAAATAGACAGGGGGGATTACAACTAAAAATATTCGATGAATTATTAAGAGATGAAATTGTAGAAAATTGCTTTGGTCAAGATACTACTTTATATTTTCGCGTACTTTATACTGATCAACGTGGTTGGAACCTTAGAAATGACGTTTGTCATGGCATATCTCCTGCAAATACTTTTACTGATACAATGGCAGATAGAGTATTTCATTCACTTTTATGTATTGCACAAGTTAAGGAAGAATCTAAAAAAGCACTTTGAGTAATACAATTTATTTAATTTATTGTTTAAAATTTTGAGTGTGTTAAGCTATTTAATTTGGTCGTTTAAAAACATATTTTATGTCAATATTTCCTTCGAAATCTCAGTGGCAAAAATGGACTCTTCCTAGCAAAGCAGGTTATATAAGTTCTTGGATAGGTGGTATTGCATTTTTGGTAATGATATTACTTCATTTTACAAAATCACCATCCACTGAGATAACTCAAAATATTAATGGAGATTTTATAGCAGGGGACAAAAATACTTATAATACATTTATTCAGGGAGAAATATCTAAAACCAATAAAAATAATATAGTAGAAGACCAAGCTATAAGAGATTTTTTTTTAAGATTACAATTATCTTTAGCTCAAATTAGAAATTCAATATCATCAGATAAACTCAAGACGTATCCTAAATATTTACAAAGGTCATATAATATGAAAGTGAGTATTTCGTCTTCACATGGTTTAGGTTTTGAATTTACTACTCCTTCTCAAAATCCTGAAATCAATATAGTGAAAACCAACATGCCTATTGAAAAATTTTATTTTTCTAAATATACAAGTGAAGAAAATATTTCAAAATCAAGATTTTTTAAAGTAAAGGGTAAAAACTTTGTCATGAGTCATTCGGAGCTTATGGGAGGTGAACAAATGATTGTTCTCGTAGAAAATGGTGATGCTTTACTCTTGAATGTTCACTTTAAATATTCACCTAACGATACAACAAAAGAAATAGCATTGTAAGCAGGATTATGGAAGTAGCTGAATCAAATAACGATACAATATTATATGCAGAATAAAATGGAATTGAATTATTCAATAAAATATTCAGATAGAAAAACTCTAGGCATTTCAGTTGAACGTGACAAAAGTGTTGTAGTCCGTGTGCCAAAGAAGACAAGCAATAAAAAGATTGAGGATTTTATTGAGAGAAAAAAACACTGGATTTATACAAAATTAAATCATCCACAAAAATACAATGCAAAAAGAAAGAAAGAGTTTGTATCTGGCTCTTCAATACTGTATTTAGGTAGGAACTATAAGTTAGATATTGTAACAGATGAATTAGACAGCATAATTTTTAATAACAAATTTATGATATCTAGAAAGCATCAAGCCAAAGCTTATGAGTTATTCAAAATATGGTATATGCAAAAAGCTAAGCAAAAGATTATTCCAAAAGCAATGTATTTTGCAAATAATTTGGGAGTGGAATTTAATAATATTAATATTTCAGAGCTACAATACAGATGGGGTTCATGTACGCCTAAGAATAATTTAAACTTTAATTGGAGACTAATTAAAGCTCCTATATCAGTCTCAGAATATGTAATTGTTCATGAATTAGCCCATTTGCTAGAATCAAATCATACTTCTAGGTTTTGGAATATTGTAAAAACACAACTTCCAAGGTTTTCAGAAGCAAGGAATTGGCTTAGGGCAAATGGTGATTTACTAGAGGTGGATTTTTAAGCAAATTCTACTCTAGAAGCATAGGCATCCACATCACACAACACTCCTAACCTCATCATATATAAGCGGTGAATATTTTTCTTTTATTATTCCAACATTCTTTTTCAACCATATTATACAATCTGCTTCATCAGAAAAGCTTTCCTTTGTCAATGAATTAATCGAGATTGCTGCTGATCTCGATATTCCAATCGACTGTAGTATTATGATATTAGGCTTAAAAGAACCAAATTCCAGGTACATAGGGAATTGATCACTTATCTTACTAGGATCGTAACCTGATTCTTCGTAGTAATGTAGAAGGATATCTATATAGCATTTCAAGTATTTCTGATACTTAAACATTATTACATCATTTATATTAACAAACAAAGCCTCTATAGTCTTATTTATCATTTTAACTGTGGGGATAGAGTCTTTCTTTAGGTATTCAATATTAGAGTTAATCAATTCTGAAATATTAGTATCATTAATCCACTTAAAAGTTAAATATGTAAAATATCTGTGTCTTTTACTTTCCTTTTTCATCCCTAAGAAAAACTGATCAATAAATTGATATATTTTCTCAACGTTATGATACGAATCACCGCTAGTCGGATGTGTTGGGATTACTGGTTGTTCTTTTCTGAATATCTCAAGTAATTCTTGTTGCTTTCTTGGATCAATCGCAGAATTCTTTTGTAGTACCTCAGACGGGATTTGAATTAAACTTGCAACTTTTTCAATTTCACTTCTTATTAGCTCTAGCTTATCTACTTCAAATTCAGAGTTTCTTTTTAATAAATTTGATATAAACTCTGTATTACCATATTTCAGTTCATGAATAATGAATTTTGTGATTACTTGCTCAATTGATCTATCACTTCCCTTTAGTTTGATATACAAATCCTTCAAATATTGATAAATTTCTTTGTCATTATTAAAAACTAAAGTTTCTAGAACGCTTTCTATTTCATGTTCTACATCATTTGGGTCAGGCTGGTAATCAGGCCATTCATCTATATTTATACAATAGACATTGCCATAATAATCTTTCAATAATCGACCTGCTCTTCCTGCCAGATTCCAGAAGTTTAGGCGATTCATTGGAGTTGTACTACCCTTTCTTCCAGGCTTGGCTATAAATATATTTTGTGCTGGCAGATTAACACCTTCTAATAACGTGCTTGTACAAAAGATATACTTTATTTTTTTGTTTATAAAAAGGCTTTCAACAAGGATTCTAATCTGGGATGGCATTTTGCCATAATGGTAAGCAACTCCCTTTTCCAAACATTTAATGAGGTAATAGTCACTATGTACATTTTCCTTTAAGTATGAAATAATCTCATTTAATTCTTCATCATCATGGTCTGGCAAGAACGAGCTAAATTCGATAGCATTATCTACGCATCTAGCAGTACTATTGCAATAAATGATATTGTGATTAGATTTAAATTTCTTTGCAGCCCACAGTAATTGCCAGTCTTTAGATTCAGGAACATCTTCGTGGTCATCTACAGTTCCAGATTCTATCTCTACAAGATTCTCAAATTCTATTGTAGATAGTTGAAGATTGTAATTCTTGTTTTTAATATCCAATCTTAAGATATTTTGAGATACAGGAGAAAGTTTTGTCTTTTCTTGTTCCAAATCCTCTAAATGAAATATTTGTGCAAACTTTTCAGGATTCTTTGAGAAAGGAGATAAAAACACTTTTTGTAAGTTTTCATTTCTAATAATAGCCTCTTCAATAACTTCTTCTAGAAGTATGCCTCTTTCTGCATCAGATATTTTCTGCGCTTCATCGATAATTAATACATTCAAATTTTCTTCAAAATCAGAATCAAATAAAAGATTGTGAAATCTTTCCTGCGTAAATATAAACATATTCTTTAATGAAGCAGTCTCTTTGTTATAACTCGATGACGATGAAGATATCATTACCTCTTCTACACCAAAGCTCCTAAATGCAGCCTTAAAATCTTTTTGTACTTGATTAATCAGTGCTCTTGTAGGAACAATATAGATTACATTGAATTTCTTTTCTTCTTTAAACCTCGTTGATAAGTATGATTTTAATATAAATGATTTCCCTGCTGAAGTTGGTGCTGACAAACTTATTGATTTTCCAGCTAAGAGATCGTAAAAGCTTTTAGCCTGGAAATCAGTCACTAATACTTTCTTCTTGTCAAATTCAACTGGTATACTGTTTGTTGCTTGCTTTAATATTATGTTTTTGTAAGCAAAAGGATTGAAGGGGATTTCTGATTCCTCATAGGTAGAAAAGTAATCTTTACTCCCATCTGAAACATTCTTGTGGATTACAGGTATTTGTCCAATGTTAATTATTATGTATTGGGCGATTTGATTTATCAGGTCGTATTCTTGCGAATATCCTTCTGCTAGGATGGTGGCAATTTTATATGCCATCTGTTTAAGTTTGTCTGAGCTGGAGAATGCAAATACAGAAGATGATTCCAATAGAAATTTAATCTCGCCAATAGCAAGATTACTTTCTTTCTTCGTACCTATATATTGAGACTTCAACAATTGTTCATATGTTCGTTTGAAACTATCCCTTTGAATAATTTCTTCTGATATTTCATCATATAGGTTTTTATCAGCCATTATTTATTTCTTCAAAGAATTTCTGCCTTAATTTTTTAATATCTTTGCATGGGATTACATAGAACAAGAATTGCTTGTTCTTTAAGTCTTCATAACTATCAACCTTTTCTTCAATTTGTTTAATATAGTCTTTGATATCATCATTATATTTATCTATTACTTTATTGAGTAATTCAGCACCTGAATGCTTTTGCTCTAATTCTTTAAGTGTCTCATCATCAAACATAATTAGAACAGCATGTGTTTGTGTAAAATTGCTTAAATCACTTGTGGCTGGGTCTAAATAACTTTTAATTTCTTTTTTTAGTTCGTCTGGAATTTCATCAGACATGTATCCTGATGCTAAATTAATATCATTAAGTTCTTTATCTTTTGAATATTCATTTATGCTATCTAATGCTGATTTTAATACACCAGAAAATATCTTTTGCTCTGTTTTAGATTCACCTAAAAACAATATCCTTAATTCTCCATCAATACCAAAATGAATCGCATCAGCACCATGATAATGCATATTCCCACTAGTCTTCAGTGTCATCTTGTTAACAACTTGTACAGCATTTTCTAAAAGTTCCAGAAGATGAAAAAGAATTATTTCCCCAAACTCTCCTGTCTTGGAATTTTTCACAAATCTTTTTACTGCTGTTTTCCATAACTCACGTATGGCACCTACACTACATTTTGCTCTTTCCTCTGTACTTAACGCATAATTTGGTATGGTATTTAAGATATGGTCAAGAAATTCTTCCTCTCGATTTTTATCATGTCTATATTTTATTAAAAGAAACTTTCCTTTTAGTTTTGTTGAAATTTCTTCTTGAAGTTTAACTTCAACAAAATTCATAAAATCATCTTCAGCTCTCACTCCATTATTGGTTGTTGAATTGTTTTCTTGGTTCATTTTGTCGATTTCCATTATTTGGATTATATACCTATTTACTTATATAAGGCATTGAGAATATTGTTAATAATATAAATTCATCCATTTATATTGTAAAATCCAAAAAAAAAGGAGAAGCTTAGGGATATTGCCCCTATACTTCTCCTTTCCGGCTATTATTCTAGCTTTTATATAGTAAATATCAAATATATTCTAATAATATTAATCATTGTGTTGATAATAGCAAATAATTACGGGTAGAGTAGATTAGAATATGTATTTTTGTAGTTGTATTAATTTAAAAAACAAGCAGTGAGCTAGCTTTGTTGGGAGTGTTGATAGATAAAAAAGTTCTAACACACTATTTCGCTCACTGCTTATTTAATTATCAATTCTTCAACTAACTGTACGTATCATTAATCAAATCTCTGACACTATTATTAATATCCCTGTATGTCATTGTATTGTCATACTCTGCTGTATATATGCTAGGTGTCACATTAAATAAGTTCTGTATAGCTGTTTCAGTAGACTTGATGAAATTAAACACCCATACTTTTAGGTTCCATGTTGCAACTCTTTCGTATGTTGCAAGAGTCTGATTGTTATCTAAATCTCTAATATATACCTGTTGGTCTGTATAGACTATTGCATCTGGAAAGATGGCACTTGCATTAATTCCTGACTCTATTGCAAGCCCACCAATAACACCTGTCTGAGATGTTGTAATATCCATCTGCATACTTCCTGATGTGCTTGATATATTTTCAAGTCCATCTGATACAGCTTGACAACCAATATAGACATGATCTGTTTCATTGACTCTAATTCCATCTGAGACAGGCAGTGTGCATATCAAAGATTTTGACCCTCCACCACTTGTACAGTTTCTTTCTGAATTTGAATTTATCAAATCAGTATAGTTTTGATTTACTGTTCCGATTGCACATAATGCGTCTTTGTCAGTTGTAATATTAAATGTTGGTGTGGTGTCTTCTGTCGTAAACGGCTGTAATGTTGGAGTTCCATCAGTGGTACAAGAAGTACAATCGTATGTTAGGATAGTTGGTGGTGAAGCCGACACAGAATCACATTCATTGTCGCATATTTGAATTGAATCTAAACAATATGTTGTACTTGAACCTTGTGTATTAAACCAAAGGCTGTCTACTGCTCCTGTTGAAGTACCAGGATTACTATACTCGCCTGCGTCATTAATAATATACTCAACCGTACCGTTAGACTCATGGTAAATTATGTCAACTTTAGTCCACTGCCCTCTAAAATCGGAGTTGGGAACATCTGTCCAAGTAGATCCACTGGCATAATGCTCAATTAGATTGCCAGCAGACTTCCCTTCATGCACAGTTCGATCACTCCCACTACCTCTAAAATACCAAGTAGAAGGATTTGCATATTCACCAGTATTTACAGTTAAATTAATGTAATATTGAACATGTGCAATTCCTGATGGAAAATTCAATGAATCATTTTTTAAAGCTTGACCTGTAGACAAACAATAAGCCCAGCTTCCATCCTGCACATCACTGGTGGTTCTAGAGCCAGTTGCTGAAGTCCATCTATCAGATACATTGTCCTCTTCAAAATCTTCACTCAAAATAGTTCCAGCACTTGCAAAACTACTCAACACTACGATCAACATCAAAGTTATTATTATCCTTTTCATTTTGACATCACCTCGTAATCAAGTTTTGTCAAAAAGAATGTCTCATCCTCTGTTGTAAATGTTTCCTGAGAATTTTTCATAGAACGTGTTATTGAATTTTTATTTACTTCAAATTTGACACATGATTCACCAGACTGGCAAATGCCGTCATTATTTCCATCAAATTTAGAATCGCAGATAACAACTAGATTGTTATTCTCTTTTGAATATGAGCATTTCCCCCAGTCACCATAATTGATTTTATAATCTTCAATTGTTGTTTGCTTATCTATGCTAAATTGCAGCTCTTTATCATTGCATACTTGTTTGCTTTTTTGAACTGTCTGTGTTCCTGTCTTGCATTGATAATCATAGCTTTTTTCTGTTGTTGTACAGCTTGTATTAGCTGGTGGATCACTGCACACTGTTTCATTATAACTATACGTACAATTTCCATAAATAGTTTGTACTTCATCCCAGTACACTGTCTTACAATCTTGTATGTTTTCAGCTGTTATATCAGCTGTAATTTGCACAGCATATGCAAGTCCTGCTGCTACTAAAACTGCAAATACAATCATTATTAAAAAGCTTTTTTTCATGTGTATCACCCTACCATATTATTGTTTTATTCTCATAATCATCATACGACGATGATTTGGCTGAAGCATTAATTGTGTAATTTGATGAAGCAGAGTATTGGTTTTCTACTAATACTCTAATATTTTCAGATGAACTTAGATTAAATAAGTAAATAGCATCGATTGACTCTTCACCTGTATTTAGACTCCAATTAATATTATTAATTGCAGAAGTAAATGTATTTGTTATTAAGAATTCATATACTTTGACAAGACCATTTGTATATAATGTTTTGAAATTAGAAACTTCAAGCTCTTTGCCTCTTGTGTCTAAAGTTTCTGTATCTGATTGTGTGTCTGTAAATGCTTTTGCTGTAATTGTATAATTTGCAAAATTAGATAGATTTTCATGCACATAAACCATTATTGTTTCGTTGCTGGTTAGATTAAAAGAATATATTGATGAAATATCTGCGTCTGTTCCTGTAATGTTCCAGTTAATATCACTTAAAGTACTATTTGCATTATTTTTAATTACAAATTCCCAAATTTTTTCTCTGCCAAAAGAGTGTAGTTCTTTAAAGGAGCTGATTTGTAAATCATTTAGGCCAGCTCTTATTTTTTTAGAATCATTTATATTATCAACATAAGTACTAACAGTAACGTCATAACCTTGAGATAAAACAGAATAATTGTGAGCAACATAAACAAATATTTGTTCATCCACTGTTAAATTAAATGTATAGATACTTTCTGCACTATTACCATCTCCAAAATCAATTGTCCAGTTAATAAGAGATAGGTTAGATGTTCCATTGTTTTTAATTTTAAATTCAAATATTTCTAATGACTCATTGGAAAAGACTGATTGAAAAGATGTTATTACTATATCAGGTGCACCATAAGTAAAATTATATGTTGCAACAATTTCTGAACCATCTTCATTTACTAAAACCACGTTGTTTTCATCAGTCACTGCAACGTAAGCTCTATATGTTCCCAACCCATATGAAGATGAAGAAACATTCCAAGCGTTTGGATTCCATATTGCATCAAGCTTTAATTGATTGCTAACGCCTTGTTCAATTACTCTCGGAGAGGAATCATCTTTAATAATTTCTTCATCCAACCATTCGCTACCATTAAAAAATTGTATTTTCATTAATAAATATACTGAAACATTTGTTATTCCATCATTACGCACTTTAGATTCATTATCTTCGCCATATTCTATGACAATGTCTGAATATTCTATCTTTCCAGCTGTATCTGAATGAAACAATACAGGAATAGTACAGTTATCTCCGTCTAATAAACATTCGGAGCAATCACAAGCCCCTGAATTTAAAGCAGCATTTAATTCAGAAGCAAATCCATACATTTGACTATTGATTTGATTGAATTTATCTGCATAATACCATTCAAAATTAGAATCAGCATTGCCAACTTCTATGTATGGATTACTAGGATAAACTGATTTCCAATATTTAAATATTCTATTAATATTTGCATCAGTAACATAAAGAAATGATCCGTCAACCGTTATATCACGGGAATTATCGGTTTCACTAGCAATACTAAAATTGAAACTTGTATCACTTCCATTCATGTAGTATTTATACACTTTATCAGTATGTCTATCGCTTATCCAAATATTGGAATTATCATTAGTAATCCCTCTATCAGGGTTAGCGTGTCCAATGTTTGATATACTGAAGGTTTCTCCTGAATGAGTACCATTCATGTGATAGATATCTACAGTCATCAAAGGATAATCTGTAATCCAAAAAAAAGAATTGTTTTGAGTAATACTCTCTGGTGCACTCATATCATCTGAAACACTGTAATTCTCATCACCATATGTCCCATTAAGAAAATATTTATACACTGTTGGATCATTACTATATTCTTTCACCACCCAAGCAAATGTATTGTTAACAGCGATCCCATAAGGGTTTCTACTCTGATTAAATCCCTGAAGTGATAAATTAATAGTTGTTCCTGTAAACGTCCCGTTAATTTCATAAATATATATTAAAGAATCGTCTCCATCAGTTACGAAAAGATGAGTACCATTGTTATCTATTCCTAATGCATCTCCATTACCACTACTACCTATCAAATATTCTGTTACATATGTTCCTTCGGGTTCTCTTTCAAAACCACTTAAATTTATCTGCGTATTGTATACCTTTGTGTACCTATTTAACCTTATATACCTTGTAAGATTCTCTTCACCTGAAAAAGTAAGATTTTCTATGGATTTACTATTGTTAAATTCTGCTATGGTTGTGTTTAATCCAAATTTAATAGTTAAACCATCACTACCATAGAAACCGTCTTCCATGTTTATCAAAATAAAACCTTCATCATTCAAAAATGGATTTAAGGTTCCGATTATAGCTGCGTTTCCTTTCGTGATATCAGCAGGCATTGCATTTTGCTTTGCATTTTCGACATCTAATCCAATCTTGTAAAATTTTTTGTTTGAAAAATATTTGTTAGTAAAATTATTAACAGAAGTATCAATACCCAGTTTATATTTTAAGTTTTCAATTTCAGTATGGTTCATAGATGGAGCAAAATGAATTTTTGATAGATTATTTACACATTGATCTTTATTTACTATTTTTGTATGACTGCATTGCATCAATACATCTTTTACATATTTGTTATTCCATTTCCAATCAACCCTATAATAACTATCATTTAAATATATAAAATTAAAGGAAATGTACTTGGAGATGTAATCTTGTTTTAATATTTCCCATGCACTGTCTCTTGTGAAAAAATTATTTGCGATTTTTAATGGCCCTAATGAGTCTTCCGGAGGATCTGTTATATTCACAAATTCATTTGCATAATAGGTTTCATTTAAAGTTTTAATATTGGCATATAAATTTCTGTTAGTATTATTAACTTCAACATTTATATATTGCCAGTCACTTAAATTTCCATCTGAAACTTCTATCAAAACAGAGTAATTCCCAGTATTATTTGCTGTTGTTTGCCAATATCCAGTTTCGTTAAAAGGTGCACCGTAGTAAAAAGTTAATGTGTCATTATCTTCATCAGTTGCCCATATTTCTCCTGATTCGTTTACATAGATTAATTGCTGAAGAGTGATTGATATGTTACTGATGTTGTTTAACAATGGTTGATGATTTAAACCACTTAACTCTGATAAAATATTTGAACCTTCATGTCTGACAGCTATTTCTCCCATCCCATCATTATCAATATCACCTATTGCAGGTGAGCTTCCTAATTGTCCATCAAATTCGTAACTAAACAATAAGGTACCATCTTGTTTAAGAAAATATGTTTTGTTATCTTTTGCTCCAAATATAATATTATATTCACCATCATTATCAATATCTGCAATAATAGGTGCTTGAGTAAATGTTTCTAAACTTCCACCCCCTGTATATGGCCAAGACCCTGCACAGACATTTCCGTCATTGGCAACATAACAAAGTATTTGTCCAGTAGTTGACGAAGCAGTATCTTGAACTTGCAAAACAAGTTCTATATCACTATCATCAATTATATTAGCTACAGCTGGAGCAACCCTTGATATTGCATCTATTGAAATGCTCCTTTCCTGATTGCCTGTTTCTGCATCCAGTATATAAGTGAAATTCATGCAAGTTTTAGCTGCTGGACAAGTTTTTGTTGAAGTAGAATAAATAATTTCATACTCATTATCTCTATCTACATCAAATAAGACTGGAGCACCCTCTATTTTTCCATCATCATTAGACCATTTTAAAGATAAGGAAGAACCATCAAAATCATATGCTTTTATTCCATAAAATGTCGGTATAAATATCTCTGGATAATCATCACTATCAACATTTGCAATTGCAGGTGCACCCCATGCTCCACCATTTCCAACTGTTACTGAATCTACATAATTACCATTTTTATCTAATATATATAATTCACCTGGCCAGTCATAGATTGTGTTTGTAGTTACTGCATCAGTAAAGATGACTTCTTTGTCTCCATCTAAGTCTATATCATAGATAGCAGTATTGCCCAAATCTGAGCAAACAGTATCATCAACATAAGCGCTATACTTACATTGCGTTGTATTAGTCCATAATAAAGTTCCATCATCGCCATCTAATACAAACAATGTCATATTTCTTAAACCAAAAACTACATCTTTAATTCCATCTTCGTCTAAGTCAGCAAGTGATGGTGCCGCTGGAATTGGATTGCCAATATTTGTATTCCATTTTTCACTAAATGAAGACCAACCTCTTTCAATAGAATATACAGTCCCATTTTTTGGTGCAGAGTATTTAGATGTTGTAATTACCACTTCCTGTTTGCCGTTACCATCCAAGTCAGCAATAGATGGATGGTCTATAGCAGATGGTGCTCCACTCGTATCTAAAGTCCATTCAGTTTTTCTTACTTGATTTGAGGATGTCATATCACCTCTTAGAGTTGTGAAGCCTGTTCTTCTGTAATCATGGTGATAAGTTGGCCATTGAGGGTCATAAAATGCAATAAATTTAACATAGTCTTCAAGACTGCTCCCTGTAATAAGATCAGAGTTATCTCCAGTGACTGATTCATGAATGGTAAACAATATGTCTGAACCTGTATCGTTATAACCAACAACAACATTGGCATGTACACCAAAATCAAACCAACTTAAAAAGTAATATGTACCAGAACCAGTTTGCCAAGCAAGTATTGGTCCGTATTGTTTTATTATATTTTTCAACCTTGTCTTACCTGTATAACCTAGCATATAGGTGTTGATAATAGGTTTGTATCCAGATAAATGTGAATATGAGTCTTGATTTATGGAATAATTATTGTAATTGTCCAAATTAGTATCATCTATATGCATAAAATTTGATGATGGATTTGTTATAGTTTTAGCAAATCCATTTAACCATGCTGTAATGGGTTCTTTTGTCAATTGATCCGTGGATATAGTTGGATAGCCTAGCCAATCTGATGACGACTTATAGCGGTACATTTCCTCAATATTTCTAGGATTTGTTCCATTCTCTGTTCGATTATTTACAAAATTTTGATATTGACCCAGTATTCCCCCTGAAATTAATATAAAATAATCCAATATAGTACTAGAGGCATAACTGATACATTTCTGAGAGAAATTATCCTCATTTTCATTTGGAATATTCCAGCTTCCTTCACTCGGCGAATATTCAGAATTAACATAACTAAGCCAATTTTCATTAATACTTTTTTGATTCTTGTAAGGCATTCTTTCGTAATTATCTACATTGTAAGCTTCGGCATTAACAAAACATATTAATAATAAAAGAAGTGTCAAAAATAATAATACTCTAAAATTTTTCGCATTTTTTAGTGTTTTTATTACCTTATTGTTATCCATTCTTCCCGTTTCAATAATAACTTAGTGATAAAATAAGTTAATAGCGATGATAAAATAACAGAGATATAGATTGGAATATATGCAATTAAGAAAATTCCTGACTTAACAAAAAAGAAAGCCATACATAAATAAACAGGCAGAAAAATAAAAAGTAAAATTCCAGGATTTTTTGATTCATATTTTGGACTTATAAAAAATATAATTTTTATTAAAAATAATGTTCCCAAGTAGAATATTAAATAACCCAAAAAAGAAGCTGGTTTATTAAATATAAGTATTAACAAAGGGATCAAAGGTAATGTTAATGTAAAAACTATCCTAGAAAATAAAGTAAAATCGGCTTTGTGCTTAAACTGAAGATTGCTCATGTCAACTAAAATAATTGAGATTATAAATAAAAAAAGATAAGATTTAATCCTACTAAAACTGTACAAATTACCCAAAATTTTGTCATGAGGTAATAAGCTCAACAGAAATATTAAAAAACCGAAAATAATTGTGCTTATAATTAGATCTAAAAATATTACATACACTTTCTTTTTTTGCTGTTTACTTGTAATTAACATTTTTTCATTTTATCCTAATTTAAGTCCAGTAGATAAAGATTCCCATAACATATAATTCAAAAATATCCATATGATTGAAAATAATATCACTAGTATTCTGGTTTTATTTTTCTTTAATGACATATGAGTTAAAAGCAAATTCATATCATTTCTATAAAGAAGTTTTAAAATATAACCAATTAATAGTATTTGAGTACCTGATGATACATAAAACCAGATAAAAAATATTGGAGTGCTAATAAGTATAGTTTTTAATATTTCTATAAAATTTTGAATATTCACAATAGGTTCGGATAAAAAATACAAAATAACTTCTTCAATAATTAGAAAAATAAAAGTATATATTAGAGAGAAATAAATTATCTTTTTGTTAATCGTTTGTGATATTTTGTTGCTATTCATATTGCACCTCACAAATGCCTCGTTGACATAAGGGTTTCCAGCTTTTTGTATCCATTTTAGTAACATCCTCTATTGCAATAGAACAAAAATTATCTTCATCACATACTGGAGCATATTTCATATTAATAAGCTCTGTAGGATGGCAGCATTTGTTAGGTACACAATCAGTATCCATTTCGCAGTATTTCTCAGGAGGAACTTCTTTTACTAGATATAATTGATATATTACAATTGTAATAATAATTAAAATAAGTATGATGCCAATCCATATGCCTTTTTTCTCATTCATTTAATCCCTCTTTAACAATTGAATAATTTATCAGATCATATGCATCGTAAATAACGTCACAAAATCGCTGATTATTGCAATAATCCAAAACTATAGAATTTATCTTCAGAATATTGCCATCATTTAATGGAAATATATCTCCAGGTCTTAATTTTCTTGTTGGAACTCCATTTATTCGAAAAGCACATGAAATATCACTAGAGTCGCAACCTAGAAGATGTATTGCATAATTTTTATCTGATATTTTATATCCTCTAATTTTGTCGTTTACATTCCGTGAACTCATAACAGTGCTGACTGCATTAATAGACTGAAAATTAACATCAGAGAAATTATTCATATATGATAAATATTGTTTTGTATAATTCAGATTGACTGAATATGGAACATTTATGCTTGCTAATCCTTTAGACAAGATAAAAGTATGGACTTCGTTATTGTTATATGGATTACTAGAATTTGAAGGCAGACTTCCTCCAAAGATGGAAACAAAAACAGGAGGTTGATTTTCTGAAGCAAAAACATATGAAACTACAGCTAACACAAATACAACTGAAATGATTAAAGCTTTATTTCTCCCTTTAATTTTATGCCCCCACTACAATCTAATTTTAATAATCAAACAACTATTTAAACTTTACGACGATATATTTACATCTTTTTGAGATTTGGGATAAATTTTTGGGTTTTGGGATAAATTCGATGGATACAATATATCAATATACAGAAGAAGTGGAATTTGAGGTGTTTTTAGATGAATATTGAATATGAGTCAGGCGAATCCAAAGAAAATAAGTGGGATAACTAACCAAATACATTCTTCTCTTTTTAGGCATGCTTTAACACATGCCATCTGCCATTTAATGTTTTTAATGAATTTATATATGGGATAGGGTGTGGTTTTTATAAAAGGAATGACTAATTATACTTCAAGCAAAGGTCACAGCGTCACTATGAGAATTATAATATCAATTTCTTAACTAACTAATAACTCGTACTCATCAAAATCCTTTACTTCCCATGAAAGCTCAAAAGTATTTGATTGTCCTGCACCTATGTGAGTATCATCCACATACGTATAGTCTCTGTCAATAAACTTACCATCTTTATAAAATTTAGCAGTTATTTTTACATACCTTGCTTCCGCATTTCCATTATTTTTGACTTCGCCAACTATATGTAAATAGCTGGACTTAACATAATCATTATGGCTTATTATTTCTACTTGAGGTTTTGCTGGTTCTTTAGGTTTTTCATCTTCCTTACTTACTTTTATTGGTTCTTGCTTTTGTGTCTCAATTGGTTGTATATTCTCTTGTTGAATATATTCGGTTGGTTTTAATCCGGCATCATAACTAAGAGATTTATCAGAGTTGTAATTTACAGCATATATTATAAATAAAATTACAATGAGAGTTATTTTTAATCCTCTTGATAACTCAAACTTTGATTTATTTTCTATAAAATTATTAATGTAAGGAATTAAAATTGAAGAAGCTAAAATTAAAGGTACTCCTGCTTTCCAATGTCCACTAAATGTAAAATACAATCCATTTATTCCAAATAAAACTCCAAAAATCCACGCAAAAACATTACCCAATGTTATTTTTTTAGTTTTTTTCTCTTTTGACATAATTATTATCTGTTTTTCTAGGTACATGTGTATATAAACTTTACTATTTAATAGGGAGTATGTCTATCAAATGAGAATTTCTAAAGAAGCTTTGGAAAAGTATAAGGCTATTTATAAGAAGGAATTCGGAAAAGATATTTCTGATAAAGAGGCACTGAAACAAGCGACTAATTTACTAATTTTGGTCAAAACAGTACATGTGCCTATTAAATCAACTGAAAAAGATAGAGACATGAATACATGAGGGTAAGTATGAAAAGTGAATAAAAAAAGGGCACAGTAGATTGCCTACTATGCCCTTTCTTAAAAATTTTTGGTCACAATTTGGTCACAGTTTTTTACCCTGCCACCCTACTACTTGTCATAAGTCCTTATATAATGGTGGAGGATAGGGGATTCGAACCCCTGACCTTTTGAATGCCATTCAAACGCTCTCCCAACTGAGCTAATCCCCCGTTGTTTTTGTAAGTATATGATGTGTTATTATTTATAAGAATAATGATTATCATATTTATCCTGAAAAATCAACTGTTTTTCAGAAATTGTGTAGTAAACAGATTAAGTTTAAGTGAATTAAAGTTAGAAGTGATCTAAAGTGTCTAAAGATATGGTGGTCAAATTCAATGTTTAATTGGTAATCGATAACTGACGATTCATATTCCCCTAACTCACAGCCTTTGACCCGCAACATCTCCATATCCCTCAATCCGCACCTGGACTCCTAACAAAAGTAAGGAGATTAACAATACGAAATTTCTTTTTCTTTTCGTAAATGAAAATTGTGCAGGCTCTCAAGGTATGAACCTGGAGTTGTCAACTGCATCCTGTGATTCATCCAAAAGTACTTCTTTTACAATGGTTGATAATTTCTGATATTTTATGGGCTTGCTGATAACAAAATCGACACCCATATCATCTTTCTTTAGTGAATCCAGCATGTCCGCCCACCCTGTAATCAAACCGATTTTTGGTCTCTTATCAAGTGACTCCACAGCCCTTATCACGTCCCAACCAGAGACTTCCGGCATGCCTAGATCACAGATAATCAGATCGTAACACTCCTTTTGTAATTGCTTAACAGCCTCAGCGCCACTGTCCACCTTATCGACGTTATAACCCTGCCGGGTTAAAAACATATGGAGTATTCCACTTATCTCCTTCACATCATCAGCTACCAGAATTCGATATTTATTGTGTTTTATATTAATTGCCGGCTCCTGAGATGAATCAGGAAGTACTTTTTTAGTGGCTACAGGCAATTCTATAGTAAAAACAGTTCCCTTACCAATCTTGCTTGTTACTTCTATTTTACCACCATGTTTTACAATAATACCATATGATACACTCATACCCAGCCCGCTTCCTTCAATACCTTTGGTTGTATAAAACGGATCAAAAATCTTCTCCTGAACCTCTTTGGACATACCACAACCCCTGTCAGCAATATTCATGAATACAGAATCACCACTCTCCCATGTCCGGAATGTAATACACCCACCATCAGGCATTGCATCAATGGCATTATTTATAATGTTTATAATAATCTCTCTCAATTCCGCAGGATTTCCCAATACATTTTGTACAGGTGACAGACCTTCAACATCCATTTCATAAGTTTTGCCGCCGGCATGAGCAACATCCTTCCATTTTGGTTTTGCAAAATCAATTGATTGCGTTATTAAATCTACCAGATTTACCGAGATATATTTTGACATACTCGTTTCACGCCTGGTAAACTCACTCAACCTGCGCACAGTTTCTGCACCATCATCTACTGCCCTGGTGATAGCCTTAAGCCCCTTAATCATTTCCTCATTACCATCACTACTATGTGCTAATAACTCAGAGTAACCGTTGATAATTGCAAGCACGTTATTAAAATCATGTGCTATCCCAGCCGCCATTACACCCATAGCTCTTAACTTCTCAGACTGAATCAACAGTTTCTCCATCTTTTTGCGAGCTGTAATGTTTACCATTATCCCGGAAATTATATTATCGTACATAGTTGCTGTCAGCAGCACATCAATGTCTTCTCCATTTTTTGTAACACATTCACACTCAAATTCATCAACACTACCTGACTCTTTAAGACTGTTAATCAATGATTTCCTGACTACTCTATTTTTAAATATCTGCCAAAAGCTCTTTGACATCATTTCCTCTAACGACTCATGTCCAAACATATCAGTCATTGCCTTGTTTGCATATAGAATGTCACCCCCGATGTTTGTTCTGTATATACCGACGAGTGCATTGTCTACAATAGTTCTGTACTTTTTTTCCGACTCCCGCAGTGCATTGTTTGCACGAGCTAATTTTTCCTCACTCTGCAATTCTCTAAATACCCACTTAATAATAGAAGGTAATAGTTCAAAGAACTCCCCCCTCTTCACTATATAATCTCTGGCACCGGCCTTCATCATCTCCACTGCCAGATTTTCATCTCCATGCCCAGTCATCACAATAAACGGAAAGTCAATTTTTCGGTTTTTAAGGATTTCGACTATCTCTCTCGCTGACATGTCCGGCAGCTTGTAATCTAATAAAGTAACTAAAGGAGGATCAGCAACAATTCTAGCAATAGCCTCTGTTCCATTATTGACAACATCCACATTAGCACCTATCTTTATCAGGCTCTTCTCAATCAGGCGAGACAAACCTTCATCATCCTCTACAACAAGTATTCTTGATGATGCATCCGGCCATCCCGTTACACTATCATTATGATCATTTTCTTTCATTTTATAATTATGTCCCATTTATTGTGGGCAGCTTTATTACCGTAATGAATAATCCCAACTTCTTAATAGCATCAATAAAATGCTCGTAATCTACAGGCTTGGTAATGTAGATGCTGCAACCCAGTTCGTGGCAGCGATCAACTTCCTTTGGGTCATCTGTGGTAGTAACCATAATCACCGGTATTTTAGAGAGGGCAGAATCTTCCTTGATTTGACGCAGGACCTCAACTCCATCTACTTTAGGCATACGAATATCCAGCAGTAATAAATAGGATCTCCCTTTAATTCTGTGAGGCTCTTCACCCCTCATAAACAAGAAGTCCAGCACTTCCTGTCCGTCCTTCAAATGAAGAATCTGATTCGTAAATCCCGCACGCTTCAGGTTCTTCCTGATAAGCTCAGCGTGCCCTTCATCATCTTCTGCAATAATCAAATGTACTTCCTGTTGGCTATCTTTTCTTCTATCTTCCTTTATGTTTTCCATATAACACTCCTCAATACTGCCAGGAATAAAATTTATTAATACAAATCCAATATCGATATCAAACTTTATGTTTGTTTATTATAAGTAATATACAATTCGTGAAAATATTCTCAAGAACAAAAAACCTGTTATAACTCATAATTGTCACTGAATTAATGACGTTGCCATCGTACTACAGGAGAGAGGAAACAACAAAACGTCCCTCTGTTTAGACCCGCCCGTCCATTTTTGACAGGGAGGACTACAATACCGTAATCCTCTATCATCTCTGTTAGTTATACTGTCTATTCAGGAAGAGATACAAAGAATTTACTACCCTTCCCTAGTTCAGACTCTACCCATATATTTCCTCCGTGCCGATCCAGTATCCGGCGAACAATAGACAGCCCCAACCCCTCACCCTCTACATCGTTGGAAGTGGGATGAAGGCGGTGAAATATCTCAAATATATTCTCCTCATGACCTTCTTCAATTCCTATCCCATTATCCTTAATACAATATATAATATGTCCACCTTCTTTTCTTCCAGAGACCTTGAGAATACCCTCCCTGGAACTATCAAGATATTTAACAGCATTGTCTATAAGATTGGAAAATACCTGGTTGATCTGCACTTCATCACCCCTGCACGATGGAAGTTCACCGCATTCAAGCTTGACATTTGAACTCTTAATCTGATACTCACACGCCGCTATAACATCTGTTATAAGTTTGTTCATATCAAGTTGTTTGATGTTTATGGCTTTACGACCCAGGCGAGATATCCGTAAAAGCCCTGACAGCAATCTGTCCATTTTTGATGAGCTTTTAAGAATGAATCTAAGTGCATCCGGAATATCATGTTCAAGCGGATCCGCAAATTTCTCTCTTATCTCATCCGTAATATCATTATCATTTAAAATATTACGTATCTGTTCCATAGATTCTTCTAATTCCTTACTGAAACCATGAATATTTAAAAGTGGAGAGCGTAGATCGTGTGAAGCTACATAGATAATCTGTTCCATCTCCTTATTCTTATATTTGAGCTCATCAAGCATCTGTTTAATTTCTTGTGTTTTGTTTTCTACCATCTCCTCCAGGTTATGTGCATAATTATCCAACTCTTCCCTGGTTTTTCCTAATTGGGAAGTCATATCATTAAAAGACGCAGCAAGCTGACCAATTTCATCCTTTGATCTTAGTTGTATGTTAAAATCAAGATCTCCACTCGCTACCATCTGAGTACCTTCTACCAGTTTCTGTAACGGCCTTGTAACTCTCCTTGACATGCTGACAACAATTACAATAACAACTATAGTGCTAATAGTTCCCATAAAGATAGTGAATTTTCTTAAACGCGTAATGGGAGAAAACACCTCTGTCTCGTCTATTTTGGTCACCAGTCCCCAATCCATCCCGGGTATGTATTGATAAGACGCCACTACATCTTTTCCCCTGTAATCATGAGCTGTAATTGTCCCGTTTTGTCCTTTCAAAGCCAATCTCATAGGCTCCGCTCCGGTAGAGCTTAAAGGAACAGACATTCTTAGCGGCATGCCAGGAGCATGTTTCAGAGTTGTTAAGAATACGACACTATTTTTATTCTTCATACCCAACAGCGCCTCTCCAGTCTCTCCCATCCCTGAACGCCGGGTCGTAATTTCATCCAGGATAGCAATATCATAGGCATTAATAATAACTCCGATTGTCTTATAATCATGCTTACTGGTTAAAGGGGAACTTATGAAGACGCAGTCCGTATTTAGATAAGGAGAGTTAAATAACTTACCGGAATAAGCCTCTCCATATTCTTTACCTAAACAGCTCTTAAATATATCCTCTTCGGACATGTCATTTCCGACCCAGCCATCTGTTGTAGATGCTACAACCATACCATTAATATCAAGGACGGCTATTGATGTTATATGAGGGTCCAATGATTTTTTATTTACCTTAAGGTGTCTGTTCAGGTTAGAGGCCTCACTTCCTTGTCCATTTCCTTTGGAAATTTTTTCCAGGCTGTCTCTAATGTAGCCATCAGAACTGAAATCAACAGCCCGCCCTTTTTTTGCGTTCAGAAATGACTCTGTGTGAACTTTTTTTGATTCTGCAACAGCTGTCAACCATTCAAGTGTCTGCCGTTCAATAACACTCCTGGCATTGAAATAGTATAAGGTTGTAATTATGGAAATGGGTATCAGTGAAATGCAGAGTGCAAATAAGAGTAATCTGGACTTTATTGACATGAGCCAGTACCTTATAGAATACCTTTCATTTTATTCAGGCTAGATTTGAATTAAAACAAATAATTCCAAATCCTCCAACAAAAAAATACCAGATATCGGCAACTTATCAAGAATAAATTATTACAAATTGTTGAAGCAGGCACCAGAATCAATATGAATTATTGTACAAGCACTGTAAATAAAGAGAGGAGAAAATAAATAAAATCTATCTACCAATATCACTTATGTATCAAATGTGGATGAAGGCTTGTTAACAAATCTAAATATATGTGGCAGGTTACAAAAACTTATAATTTATATAGAAGATCACCATACGTTGGGACAGGCCATAATTTTCGAGGGATTAAGAATTCCAGCGCATCGATATCTTCACGCAAATCCGTAATAGTGGAATGAACCTTATCACGAAATGCCTCAGCACGTTTTAAACTGTCAGCAATCTTGAGTGCCTTCTCCCGAGCTGATTCCAGTTTTCGGGTATTACGATATGCCGATTTCAAATGAGATGAGACTCTTGACAGCAGATCTCGCTGGACATCCGCAGGATAACTCACTGCTTCAAGCTTTGCAATCACTTCAGCAAGCTCACTTGTATAATGTACAATAGCCGGGATATATAAGCTTTTCACCATATCCAGGGCAGTATTGGCTTCAATATTAATCTGCTTTGAATACTGCCCGAGATAAATTTCATAACGTGCACGTACCTCTTCTTTTGAAAGCACTTTATATTTTTGGAAAATCCCAACAGATTTCTTACCCGGAAATGTTTTCAGCGCTTTCACGGTAGAATCGATATTCGGCAAGCCTCGCCTCTCTGCCTCTTTTTCCCATTCCTTTGAATAGTTATTACCGTTGAAGATTATTCGTCCATGCTCTTTCATCGTATCTCTTATGATAGATGCAGTCTCTTCATGAACATTCTTTGCCTTCTCAAGTCTGGTTGCAATCTTATCAAGTGCTTCAGCGACAATGGTATTCAAAACAATACAAGGCCTCGAAATTGAAGCAGATGAGGGAACCATACGAAACTCAAATTTGTTGCCGGTAAATGCGAACGGTGATGTACGATTCCGGTCGGCATTATCCTTTGGAAGCGCCGGCAACGTGTCAACGCCCACCTTAAGTGTAGTAAATGCCTTTGACTTTGCCTTCTTCCCCTTTGCAATGGATTCCAGAATTTCTGTCAATTCTTCACCCATAAAAATTGAGATTATTGCCGGAGGCGCTTCATTCCCACCAAGGCGATGATCATTACCTGAGTTTGCCGCAGACCTTCGTAATATATCTGCGTGGATGTCAACACACGAAATCAGAGCACAGATAAAAAGCAAAAATTGCGCATTTGCATGCGGTGTGCTTCCCGGCTCAAGCAGATTCTCTCCTTCATCAGTACTTAATGACCAGTTTGTATGCTTTCCTGAGCCATTAACCCCTGCATAGGGCTTTTCGTGTAAAAGACAGACAAGATCACGCCTGATAGCAATCTTCTGTAATGTTTCCATAACGAGCTGATTGTGGTCCGCTGCAATGTTTGCAGTTGTAAAGATTGGTGCCATTTCAAATTGTGACGGAGCGACTTCGTTATGTTTTGTTGTAGCAGCAATCCCCAATTTCCACAACTCTTTATCCAGATCCTTCATGAAATCGGCTACACGGTCCTTAATCTGCCCGAAATAGTGGTCTTCCATTTCCTGTCCTTTTGGCGCAGGTGCACCGAAAATAGTTCTGCCTGCAACAATCAAATCTAATCTTTGCTCAAAGAATTTTTTGTCTACGAGAAAGTACTCCTGTTCAGCACCAATGTTTGCAGTAACCTTCTTAACATTTTTATTACCCAATGCACGCAAAACTCGAAGTGCCTGCTGTGAGACCGCAGACATAGAACGTAGCAACGGTGTTTTTTTATCTAATGCTTCACTGGTATAAGAACAAAATGCGGTTGGAATACAGAGTGTAACGTCTCCCGCAGCATCCTCCTTAAGGAATGCTGGTGATGTACAGTCCCATGCAGTATATCCACGTGCTTCAAAAGTAGCCCTTAGCCCTCCGCTTGGAAAACTTGATGCATCAGGTTCGCCCTTAACAAGCTGCTTACCGGAAAACTCCATAACTACTCCGCCCTGTGATGTCGGTGAAATAAATGAATCGTGTTTTTCTGCCGTACTCCCTGTCAGTGGTTGAAACCAGTGGGTATAATGCGTTGCCCCTTTTTCAATAGCCCAATCCTTCATAGCATTTGCAACGACATCTGCTACCTCTGCAGGCAAATACTCTTCATTCTCAATTGTCTTCTTGAGTGCCTTATAAGTATCCTTAGGCAACCACTTTCTCATTACTTCATCATTAAAAACATTCGTCCCAAATATTTTTGTAACATCCATTTTATACCCTCTGTTAGATTAATCTCCATTTAAGATATTCTGTTATTATACATCTACACCTTTGCTTGTCTAATCATACTTTACATCATGTAAACAGCCTATGAATAAATTTCGATATCATAATGGCAATATTCGCAATTATTTCGCTATCAACCTGGTTGCAACCGTAATTTACATAAAATTCTATTCCAAAAAATTAATAGGCGTACAGAGAACCCGAATAACCATAAGAGCCATAAACTACTATTATAAAAAACTTTATAAATATATACTAGAAATTATTTATTCAAGTCAAAACAAATTGAGAATCCTAACTAGCAAAATTTCTTCACTTTAACTACATATTTGAGCAAATAGCTTACCGAATGACAGTAAATTTCTATAATAGTTTCCTGACTATTAATTTCAAGTAGAAAAACGTTAGTTATTGCCCCTCTTGTCAGCTTACCGGAATCCATTATTCGGAATTTCTTATTCTTAAAAAATCACTCATCCAAAAAGCTTTAAGCCTTTCCATATTTACCAGAATCAGTTTGAAATACTACTTATAATGATATAAAGTAGCTGTGACGTAACAGATACAAAATCATACTGTTATGAAACATTCTGATACTGAAAACGAAAGATTTACCGTTCAATATACTATTACTGTTAATGATGAGAGAAGCATTGAAGAACACGCTTCAGATATAACCCTTGAACAAACAGTAGAAGTACCCGAGAATTGTATCCCGGAGAAGCATTTTGATGACGGTATAATCGGGATTGTTGAAAGTATTCAGCCAAACGGGAATACACCAAACCAATACATAGTAGCCATAAGCTACCGTACAGATATAACTGAATTAAGTATTCCACAATTTTTTAATGTTCTTTTCGGAAATATCTCTTTAAAAAATAATATCAAGATTTCTGATATTACTTTTGCTGAGTCATTCTTTAATGTTTTTCATGGTCCTAACTATGGAGTAGAAGGTATCAGAAAATTGCTCGGAGTATATGGACGTGCCCTTGCATGCTCAGCACTCAAACCAATGGGCCTTTCGATAAATGAATTATCAAAAAAAGCAGGCTTGCTTGCAAAAGGCGGTATTGATTTAATTAAAGATGATCATGGAATTTCTAACCAGAAATTCCACCCTTTTAAGGAGAGGGTTAGCAGGTGTCATGAGGCTGTGGATAACGTAAATGCCGGCAGAGAACGTAAAACTCTCTATTTTCCGATGGTTTCTGGTAGATTTGAAGAGATTGAAGAACAGGTTCACCATGTTCTTAAAGAGAGCATAAGAGGTATTCTTATTGCCCCTATGCTTGTAGGCCCTGACACTGTCAGATATATTTCCGCCAAATACAACTTAATCATAATGGCCCATCCTGCCCTTACCGGAACTCATTTCCATGACCCCACTCACGGCATAGATCCTTCCGTGTTCCTGGGTACCCTTTTTCGAATGTTGGGTGCCGATCTTTCAGTTTTCCCGCACGCCGGCGGCAGGTTTCATTTTACTGAAAATGACTGTCTTGCAATAAGCAACTCTCTTCGCTGCGACAATGGTTTCTGGAAGCGCTCTTTTCCCTGTCCTGCCGGAGGTATTCATATGGACCGGATCTCTGAAATCAGTGAGATGTATGGCATTGATACTGTTTTTCTGATTGGAGGGTCTCTGATGCAGTACTCTACTGACCTATCCCATTCAACTGAAGTCTTTATGGAAATGATCAGATCCATCTATAATGAAAAGGTCTGCTTACCGGAAGAGCCATTAGCATCTTCCTGTGAGATCCCTTCAGAAACTGAATCGATTATGCACCAGCCAATTATGAAATTTGAAGACTTTAAGTGGTCAGGTAGTTGTGTAGAAGAGTATAAAACTGATAATAATTTTGATTTCCGCGGTATTAATCGACAGGAGCTTATCGGGAAATCCGGCGAAAAAACCTCTTTTGATCTGCGATATTTTGAGATTATGCCTGGAGGCTATTCCAGCCTGGAAAAACACGTACACGAACACGTAATCATCGGGGTCCGCGGCAAAGGAGTTCTGATAAAAGGTGATTCATCTGTCAATATCTCTGTACACGATATTACCTATATCTCTCCTCTTGAAAAACATCAACTGCGTAATGAGGGAGAAGAGCCTTTCGGCTTCTTCTGTATCGTAGATCATAAACGTGATAAGCCGGTAGCAGTAATATAGGATACCGCACTTTGCTGATCAATACCATTGATACTTAACAGCAGACCCTGTAGAGTACATCCCATACGCACCAGCTGATATTTACACCGGATAGAGTTAGATCTACTCACAAAGCCCTATTTCATTATTCAAAGACTCAATGGCATCAACTGCCGCTTTTGCATAATCGGATGTATTCTTCTCGATATACGCATAGTTGATCCCACTGGAACTGTTTACTCTGTGAATAAGAATATCATTCTTTGTCTTTTTCAAAACGTCAACAACCTCTCCGGCACTACCCCCCTGTGAACCTGCCCCCGGTATTAATAGCGGAACCTCTTTCTTTGATTCAACAAAGAACCTGCTGATCTCCTCCAGCTCTTTGAGATAAGTTGCTCCGACAACAGCACCAACACCGGGCTTGTGCCACTGCAGGATATTCTCTGCAAGCTTCATATACACCGGAACACCATCGACTTTAAGATCCTGTAGATCAGCAGCACCCCTGTTTGAAGTCCTGCACAAAATATATACACCTTTTCCTTCTCCACACCATTCAATAAACGGCTCTACAGAATCGGTACCCATATATGGGGCAATGGTCACTGCTCCCGAATCCCAGAATTCAAATACAGACTTTGCATAGGCTACTGATGTTTTTCCTATATCGCCACGTTTTGCATCCAACAGTACCGGGATGCCAGATGATTTATATTGGGAAATGATCGTCATTAAAGCATTCAATCCGTCGAAACCATATTGTTCAAAATATGCAATATTAGGCTTAATTACGGCAGGGTACAAATTCCGTTTATCCATCTCCTTCAGTATATTAAGATAAAAATCCTCAATAACCTGGCGCAGATCTCCCTTAAACGGAATCTTATCAATAATCGGGTCTATACCCATACAGACAATACTCTTTACATTCTCTGCCCTTTCCCTTAAATCATCGACATAGCTCATATATCACCCTTTATCCGCATTTGGGAACCCATGTTTTGGGCCCCAATTCTGGGGATCTTTGTTCCAAGCCAGCACATGAGTGAGTTCCTTATCAGTTAAATTACCATTTTTTCTTGCGATATTTACGAGAGCAGAGAAATTAGTAATAGTCAACAGTTTACACCCCCCATCTTTAAATATCTTTCTGGCACTATCAAAGTCATAGGTAAATATTGCAACGACGGCCACACAGCTTCCTCCCTTATATCGAACCGCTTCAACTGCACTGAAACTGCTTCCTCCTGTACTGATAAGGTCTTCAACAACAAGCACCTTTTTACCGTCTACTTCAGCACCTTCGATCTGGTTACCGGAACCATGTCCTTTTTTTGTACCCCTGATATAGGCCATTGGTTTATTTAATTTGTCACTTATCCAGGATGCCCATGGAATCCCGGCAGTTGATGTCCCGGCAACTATATCGAAATCATAATCCTGAGTCTCTTTGATAAAAGCATCAACAATCTGCCCTCTCTCTTCAGGATATGCAATCATCTGCCTGTTATCGCAATAAATAGGGCTTCTGATACCGGAGACAAATGTAAACGGCTCTTTTACGTTTAATATAACCGCATTTTTCTCAAGTAATACCCCTGCTATCTCTTCATTCATAAGATTAAACCCATATTCCCTGTTAAGCTGGCTGATACTATCACTTTTGTAATAACGTGTCAAGAAAGAGGCTGACTAACATTTTTGAATAGAATTTATCATGACTTAAAGAGCTGTTGACAAAACTGATATTGTGACATGGTTACAAAATTGTGCTGTCACAAATGTGTGCCTTGTCACAACTACAATCAATGATTACGTCGGGTATAGAAACCAACCGGGAAGAAATTACAACATCCCTGCAAGGAGCGTTTCCATATGTTCCGCTTACTAATTAACATGCGTAATCCTAAAGAGTGCAATGGTATATGTATAACATCACTTGTCAAGTCCGGTCAGGATTAAAGAATATCTGCCTCTCACCGATAGTACGTGACTTCTAACTTATCGGATTCTTTGGCATAAGGTTTGTATCTTAGATGGAAATGAATAATATAGATCAGCAGTATATTGAAAAGGCAATATGTGTATTACAGAGCAAGGACATGGAGGCGAAAAGCCAGCTGGAGGAAACCATTGAGCTTTTGCACATATATCTACAGTCTAAGAATGTTCCCGGGAATGATATCCCCGACAATGTTATCAATTTTAAGAGTGTTGTTAGCCGGGATGTCTATGCAGATCCCAATTGACTGCCCGGAGAATAGACTGGCAACATGACAGCCCCATGGATTGACCATCACGAATATTATTCAGTTGGAATTGAAAACAATGAGCAAAATATTAATTGTAGACGATAATACCAATTTATGTTTTCTGCTTAAGAGTTACCTGGAAGACATGGATCACGATGTATTTGTGTCACACAGCGGAGAGGATGCAGTGGAAAAAGTAAGGAACCTGAAACCTGATATTATGCTCCTTGATGTTTTAATGGAAGGAATAGGTGGAATAGAAGTCTTGAAACGGGTAAGGCAGTTTGACAAAAACATAGGCATTATAATGGTATCTGCTTTAATAGACAGAGCAATTTGTGAAGAAGCTCTTGAACATGGTGCCGACGAGTACATAACAAAACCGTTTGACTACAAACACCTGAACGAGTGTATACTCGTCGATCTTATAATGAGAAACAGAGAATGATCAAACAGTGCCACCCCCTCAACTCACTTTTCCTCTTGATTTAACATCCCAACCTAACTACTATACCCCAATAACTTTTGTTGTAATTTACCTAAAAAAACTGTATATCGCTTTACCACAAATTAATATCTCATAAGGAGAGATTATACGATGAAACGTAAAATTAGTATAGCTGATCTGCGTAAAATTCATGACGATCATAAGATCTGGCTAAGCACTAATGGTACAGATGGAAATTGTGCTGATGTGAGCAAGGCAAAACTAAGTGGTGTAAAACTGAGTCAGGTAAATCTGAGTAAAGCAAATATGAGCGATACGGACTTGAGCAGTGCCAACTTATGGGGCATAATACTGAAAAGCACTAACCTCAAAAATGCCAACCTGAGAGGTACCTTCCTGCTGCATGGAGCTAACCTGACCGGTGCCGACATGAGTGAAGCAGACCTGACTAAAGCCAATTTGAGTAAGGCCGAACTTGGCAGTGTTAAACTGATTAATGCCTGCCTGTATAAAACCAGGCTGACCGGAGCGAACCTGACCGGTGCAGATCTGAGTGATGCTGACCTGAGCAAAACAAAGCTGAATAAGACAAATCTCAGCAATGTCAATCTGAATAACGCTCACTTGATAAGTACAGATCTGAGAGATGCTGATAATCTAACTATCGAGCAGCTTTCAGGAGCTAATACGTTGTATAAGTCAAAGTTAAATACTGATCTTATGCAACAGGTAAAGGAAAAACATCCTCATCTTCTGGAAAAACCGAAATGAACTTAAGGAGGTTCTTACTATTTATGATTTGTTCCCTCCAATAGTACACGTTATACCGTTCTTTTCCTTCAACATCTAATGTGATTATGATTAAAAATAGTAAGACACTCCATGAGGCACTCAAGTATCATCAATCAGGCCAACTTCAGAAAGCAGAATCATTATATCTTCAGATTCTCAAAGAGAACCCTGATCATCCTGATGCACTGAATTTATCAGGCCTGATTGCTCACCAGACAGGCAATAATGTTAAAGCTGCTGATCTCATTAACAAAGCGGTATTGAATAATCCTGAAAACCCTGATTATTACTACAATCTGGGTGTTGTCCTCAGCGCTTTAGGCGAGTGGGAGGATGCGATTCAGGCTTACAGGCAAACTCTCAAACTCAAACCGGATTATTTCGAGGCTCTAAACAATCTGGGTAATATCTTGAGCAAGCATGGCGACACTGATAGTGCTATCGAAATATTAAACAGAGCCCTCAAACTCAAACCTGATTGTGCAGAAGTGTGCAACAACCTGGGAAATGTTTTGAAGGAGAAAGGCCAGGTTGAAGAGGCTATTGAGAGCTATAATAGAGCTATACAGATTAAACCGGATTATGCAGAGGCACTGAACAACCTGGGCAGCGCCAAGTTCGAACAGAACCGGTTCAAAGATGCAATTGATCACTACCTACACGCACTGAGACTGAAACCAGATTATGCGGAAGCATGGGACAATCTTGGCGGTATTCAAGAGGCAATTGGAGATTTCAAACCGGCTGTTGAAAGCTGCAGGCAGGCCCTTAAGTACAAACCTGATTACCTTAAAGCTTTCAGTAATTTATTGTATCTGCTGAGTTACAACGTTTTATGTTCTCCGGAACAAATACTTGAAGAGCATCTAAACTGGAATACTATCCATGGCGAGAGACATAATTCAGATATTTTTTCTCATACAATACCTGCAGATACCAATAAGCGCCTGAGGATTGGCTACGTATCACCTGACTTTCGGAAGCACGCCTTAAGCTTCTTTTTCGAGCCAATTTTGAAAAACCATGACAGGAACCGTGTAGAAGTCTACTGCTATTCTGATGTCAACAAACCTGACGAGGTAACGGAACGCCTTAAAAAGGCTTCAGACGTTTGGTACTCTACTTTAGGAATGAGTGACAAAGAGGTTGCTCGTAAGATTTATGACGATAGAATTGATATCCTTATAGATCTTGCAGGCCACACGGCAAAAAACCGTTTAACAATCTTCACGTATAAACCTGCCCCGATACAGGCGACTTATATAGGGTATTGCAACACCAGCGGTCTAAAATCGATGGACTACTGGATCACTGACACGATAATGCATCCAGAGGATACAGCTGAACTGGCTGTAGAAGAGATTATCCGGCTGAAAAGATGCTGGATCTGTTATCAGCCGCCGGTAGATTCTCCAGAGATTATACCAGCTGCTCAGGAAAACAATCTTATCACTTTTGGAAGCTTCAATAATTTATCAAAGTTAAGCGAAGAGGTTGTCGAGTGCTGGAGTCAACTTCTAAAAGAAGTAACAAACAGCAGGTTGATTTTAAAGGCGCGGCAATTAACTGATCCATTTATGCAGGAGAGAGTACTGGATAAATTTGCTCAGCATGGGATTAACAGAGAACTGTTGATTTTATTACCAAATACTCCCTCATATATGGCTGATTATAATAAGATAGATATAGCCCTTGATACTTTCCCCCGTACGGGAGGGGTAACTACGGCGGATGCTTTATGGATGGGAGTACCTGTTGTGACACTGGCAGGAGAGAGATACATTGAACGTCAAGGTGCAAGTATACTTAATGCAGTCGGCCTGAATGAGTTAATTACCTCAACACCTGAAGAATATATAGCGAAGGCTGTAACATTGGCAAAGGATCACACACGGCGTGATGAATTGAAAACATCTTTACGAAAACTTATGTCAAATTCACCTCTATGCGATGGCAGTGGCCTGGCTCAGGTGTAGTAGATAGTATTTAATCTGACAGTAGTACTGGTTCTGTCTGTAATGTTTT
>CAYFOK010000023.1:0-19707 GCA_964344685.1 uncultured Candidatus Scalindua sp.
TGTACGAGAATATGGGCGATACTGGACTCGAACCAGTGACCCCTTGTTTGTCGAACGAGGGCACGCCATTTTTTACAATTTTCATAACTGCCTGATTTAGTGTCGGTTATGTCGCTATCACAATAACTGACAATGATTTATAACTTTATTCTTTTCCTGTTGAGTCCTGTGCTGTCTTGGTGATTACGATGGAATCTACTACGTTTCTACTACAATCCTACTACAGTGGAAAAGACGATGGAGAATTTTGAGGTTAAGAGAAAAAGGAGATACCGTCTTAATAATAGTTTTTTCAAATTTTTTTTAATTTTATTTTTGCATAAAAAAAGGAAGACATAAGCTGCAACTTATGCCTTCCAGATCATTATTCCCAATCAACCATGAAAAAGAATAATAGTACGTTCATATTAGTTAATAATTTAGATATATCAACAAAAAAAACCAGTGTTGAGTACGCCCACCAAGCGCACGCAAACACTGGTTTTTTTTTGGTTTTTATTCGACGTGTTTATGTGAGAAGCCCTATAGACTTGATACTAAGAAACAATTGGCACCTGATTTTTTAAGTCGTTGAAATAACAGAATTTATAATTTGGCTGTTTTTAGTCGTTTTTATGACCATTTTGGAGGTGAAATTATGTGTAAATGTGCAGTGAAGAATAAGAAAAAAACCAGCTTTGTAACCGTTAAAAATAGCTGGAGGCTTAACGCTCTTTTTCGCATTGAAGGTCTTATCAAGGGAGTTGGCCAGGAATCCAGAGGTAAAAGGATGGGTATATGTGGAAATACTATTTTTGTGAAAGTTAAAAAGGGAGACCCATCCAATGTTTTGTATCAACCGCAAATTCGATGTAAAGACAGGGTTTGTCCGGTGTGTAATGCATATCGTGCTTCGATTCTTTCTCGCAAGGTGGAAGAACTTGGTAAAGATATGATAAATCCTCACTTATTAACCGTTACTGCAAATGATCGGAATAGATCAAGTTTGAAAAATGCTTTCCAATGTTACAAGGCATCAATGAGACTCTTAAAGCGAGAAAAGACATGGTGGAAAAAGTATATCCGGGGAGGAGTTGAACACATAGAGGTTACGTATAACGAGGGAACTGGCTGGCATGTACATTCTCATATGCTCGTTGATCTGGCTGTTGATCGTAAGGTTGAGAATATGCAGCTTAGAGACAATGGTTATTTCCTAGACCCACTAAAAAAAGACCTTGAGCATGTGCTCATGAAAGTTGGCCTTGGCACAATTTCAGATATCAGGCCGGTAACTGAAGGGTACGGAAAAGAAATCTCAAAGTACTCCATGAAATTTGGTCTTGATATTGATGATGAAAGGCTAAAAGAGATTATCGTTGATATGAAGGGAAAAAGAATGGTTTCAAAGTTTGGAAACTGTTTTGGACGAAAGAAGATGGATGATAAGGATAGTGAAGAAATGGAAGAACTTACACCGGAAGAGAAAGAACAATATGAGACATTAGGAACTATAGAAGAAGTCGTTCATATGAGTTTTCAAAAGTCTGGTGTTAATAGTGGATTAGTTAAATATGCTCTTGAAGCCGTGAGAATTGGATTAATTGAAATAGTATCTAATGAAATGATAATTCGTAAATCTCAAGAGGCTTTTTTAAATGTGGATTTGGTTACTACCTGATCCAGTTATATTTTTAGTTTTATGAAAGGTGGTGTATATGAATTTTACTGGAACGATTTTTAAAGGAATGGTCGTAAGTGGTATAAGTGCTGGTGAGAAAGGGGTTGGAATGAAGGTGATGTGTAAAGAGCTACAAGACACGTATAGAGTTTTCATCCCTGCTGACAGGGTAAAAGGTGAGCAGCTCTTGAAATTAGGTGATTCTGTTGAAATTCATTACAACAAGTTATTTCCTTCAGGTAATGAAATACGTATGGATGCACAAAATATCATGTTGGACAACGGTAAACAGAAGTAATTTATTTTTAAGAGGGAGGCTAACCCTCTGGCACATGGAGCTATTCCTCCGGCCTCCCTCTCCTTTTTCTCATTTTAAAAAGTTTTATGAAGTCAATAACTGAATGAATAAGAAGGATATTACTAAAATGTACAAAATTAAAGATATTTTCGCTCTCTATCAAGTTTTGCTTATTTTGGTATTTGGTATTACCTATTCTTTGGTTTCAATCTACTTGGTAAATAAATATTTTACTTTTGTCATTAAATGTCTGGGGTGTGAATGATGTTTGTTATCGGTGCTTTTGGTGATTGGGGCGGAGTATGGGACATTCTTCCGGTAAATGTTACCGGAAATATCATGTTTGATTATTTTTTTACTTTGGTGCTGTCCTTTGGTGTTCTCTCTATGATGGTCGGCTGGCTTTTTAACATAATGACAAGGAGCTGATCTTGGCTATTACAAATTACGATTGTGGTGATATGTCTGACGTTGTTATCAGTTCCAATAATTATGACGGTATTATCCAGGTCACGTCTGATGGTGTTACTGGAACAATTGTAATGTCGTCAGGAATGGAACCTGTAAGTTTCCTGTGTTCTGGTCAGATGTCTATCAGGGCTCCCTTAAATTCAATACAAGTTTTTCTTTCTTCCGTATCCTTGCAGGGTGTGTGGTCAGAGAATTTTCTTATGGGCTTGGCCGGTGTGGTTTGTGGTTCTCTGCTGGCTTACGTTTGTGTTAAGTATGCCGTTTAGATTTCGGGTTTTATAACATGAAAGGGGGTGATAGTCGTGGATTTTAGTACATTAACCATTGATACCGCTCAGGTGCTTGTTTTGGCAGGTGTAATAGTTACCGCTATTGCTGGTATATGGGCAGTAAAAAAGGTTATCAAACTGGCAAACCGTTCGTAGAGGTCTCTTGCCGGGTGTAGGTTGGCTTTCTAGGGGCTGGCCTGCATTTTTTAAACATGAAATGAGGTTTTATAAATGGATTATTCAATGGTAAGCATCGACACATCTAAAATTTTTATATTTGCTTCCACTATTGTGGGACTATTAGCAGTTATTTGGGTAGTTAAAAAAGTCATTCACACTATTACTTATTCATGAAAATTAAAAAAATTATTATCGTTTTTGCTTTAACTATATCAATTCTTTTTTACGCTTTTTGGGTTCAATCAAATAAACAGGAAGCGGAAAGCGCAATTCCTCTAGCTGTTTGGGTTGCTCTTAACGTTATTCCTGCGCTGGTTGTTGGTGCTGTTATCTGGTTTACGGATGATGATGGTTCGTCAAAACCTAAAGAGATCGCAAGTATCAATTCACAAACGGGTGAAATTCAAATTCAAGATGTAACTGACTCGGTTAATCCTTCTACCTGGTGGGAACCTCCTGTATTGTCCGAATTCCGTACATGGACAGAGGGCGCGGTCACTATGTATCCTGTTACTCAATGGATGATAGATAAACTTGAAGCCGAGGGCATCCAGTGGGGTTGGTCGTGGATTACAGTTTCAAATATGTTTGGTCAAGGCATGACACAAAGTATTGCTAATAGTTGCATTGGTTCAAGTGATTGTTTTGTCGTTTATCGTGTAAAGGCATCATCGCAATATCCGGGGTCTGCTGACACAATGCAATATAGGCGTGTTAATACTCCTTGTAATGGTCAAGATTTTTTGGAAATGATGAACGCTGACGAATTCACTAATGAAGATGTTGTCGGCGGTCTTGGTAAAAAGTATAGTGGTAATATCGGTTTTGATAATACTGGCGCACCATTAGATATAGACGTTGAAATGTACGAGTTTGAAGAGGATGTACCTTTATTACCAAATTGTTTTGATGGCATCCAGAATCAGGACGAAACAGGTATTGATTGCGGTGGTGTTTGTGAATTTAACTTTGGTCTTGTTTGTCCTCCTGCTGAAACTTGCTTTGACGGCATTATGAATCAAGACGAAACTGGTATTGATTATGGTGGTGTGTGTGGTACAGGAACTCCGGTTTCACAACCTCCTGCAAATTTTACAGACAATAATCAAGACGGCATAGATGATATATCAGGTCTTGACAGTACTGGTTCAATTCCTGTTGGCTCTGTCTCCGGTTCTATTGGGACTGCGGATAGTTCTACCTATGACGCAAGCCTTCCGGGTGATGTCTCTGAGGTTGGAGAAACAGACTGGACGGGCTTAATAACTGGATATCTTGCCTCTAATCCTCTGGTACTACTGGCCACAGGAAGCCAGATCAACGTCACGGGTGCTACGTGTTCACTTCCCATGACACTGTTTGGAAAATCCATGACTATTGATTTCTGTTCATTAGATTGGATGGTTGATCTGTTTGGTTCTTTTGTATTGGGTTTAATGGCCATAAGGGCTGTATTTATAGCAATGGGAGTTTAAAAGGAGTGTAAGGAATGCCTGCATTAATAAGCTGGTTACTTTCTGCCTTTGGTAGTTGGGTTGGATATAGCGTTGTAAGATTCACGGCTATGAAGTTATTCATCTGGACATTAGTTATTACCATTGTTCCGGTACTTTTTAGCCGTCTTATCTACATGCTCATTGAGGGAGTTATGAGCACTTTAACCGCTATTGACGGCACGTATGGAGTCAATAGCTATTTAATCAATTTTACCGGCATTACGGCATGGTTTGCGATACATCTTAAGATTGTTGAAGGGTTCTCGCTGATCATGTCTGCGGTTGCTTTTAGAATGGCTATACGGATGATACCTTTTGTGAGGTTATAAAGGACTAAAATGGAATTAAAATTCAAAAATTGTATAGGTATTGTTACTGTTGATAGTTCTGGAAAAAGGCTATTGTCATTAAAAAGTAATAGCGGTCAATTAGATCGAGATTGTAAGGAATATATACTATATCTTGAAGATTATAAAGATATTAAAGCTATTGCAAATGCTGTTATTAAGTATGGTAAGAAAATAAAGAAAAAAGTTTGGGTTGCAAAGTTGTTTGAGTCTAGAAATTGCAATTAAGACTATTTGTGAGATTATAAAGTGAATAGAATTACTAAAGAATGACTTATTGAAAGGCCGGGTCAGCTATAACGATCATCAAAAGAATTAATTGAACATCTCTGATCTTTTAGTAAAAAACGAAAAGGAAAATCACCCTTTCCTTTTCTTTTACGTTTTTTTATCTATGCTTTTAAACTAAAGGTTTCTGGAAGTATATAAAAGCATGACAAATGTTTTTTTTGGCGTGATTTTTTTTACTTCCAGAAATTTCAATATTAAAAAGGAAATCTCAATAATGCTGAGAAAAATATGTGTCTTAGTATTTGTAATATGTTTTTTTGCTCCAGGATGCACTCTTTTAGACAATAAACCAGAAAAAAAACTTTTTACAAATACGGCTAAAACGAAAAATGTTGAAAACTGGCAATGGAAAGTCAAAGAGGGTAAGGCAAAGGAATTTGAAAAAGGTGCAATTGATGTTGACATGCAATTTGATCAGGTTGAACTTAAAGACGTTGTCAGTCTCTTAATGGGAATTATCAAAGAAAATTACATTATTGTCGATGATCTAATCGGTTCAGTAGATATCGAGATAAAAGGAAAATTTAAAAGAGATGAAATCCTGAAAATGGTTCGCACTGTTCTCAATACAAAAAACTATCAGCTCATAAAAAACGGTGCACTCTATGGGATACACAACAATGAAAACCTAAATGATCTTAATATACAATCTTCACCGGACGACTCAAAAAATGTTTATCTCTATCACCTGCAATACGAAAGCTCTGAAAATCTAAAATCTTTATTGAATGATGTATTCCCGGCAATTGCTATTACTGAAAACAAAAGTATCAATGTATTAATCATCAAAGCCAGTATAGACGATTATCAAAAAGTCAAAGATGTCATTAAAACCTTTGATAAACGTCCTAAACAGGTACTGGTTGAATTTACAATTATGGAAGTAACGTTAAATGATGCTCTTCAATATGGTGTCGAGTACTTCTTTAATACGAACAATAATAGAGGCGGTCAAGTATCTTTATTAACAGAGGGAATAACGTCCTTAACCTCTGGCCTTGCCGGTAAAGGTCTCAAGGCTTTTACTTTTCATAGAGACGTTAATTCTTTCATTACTATTCTAAATTCTGAAAGTAAAGTAGAGATACTTTCCAAGCCTCATGTATTAGTCCAGGACGGTCAAACCTCTGTAATTAAAATTGGTCGGTCTGAACCTATTCGAAAAGGTACTTCTGTATCAGAAAATGGTTTAAGGTCTGAAAATATAGAGTATAGAGATGTTGGTGTAATACTTAACGTCAAAGTAGATGTTGAAGAAAACAATGTTGTGAAATTGTATTTATCTCAAGAGATCAGCGACATTATACAAACTGTTCAAAATCCTTTGATTGACTCACCATCGTTTACTAAAAACTCACTTGAAATGACTACATTGATTAATGATGGACAGAAAATTTATGTAGGCGGTTTAATGGAGATTTCAACAAATAAGAAAGTCAGAAAAATACCGTTTCTTGGTGATATGCCTTATCTTGGCAAAATGTTCAGGTCTGAGGATATCAACAAAACTAAAACTGAGTTGATACTGCTCTTATCTGTAGAAATACTCTTTAATGAAAAGGACTTCGAAAATCAGAGACTTAAATTTGTGAGGAAAATATAAAATGGCTATACGATTAATTCAAGGGAAAATAGGTTCCGGTAAGACATACTATGCGGTTAACCATGTATTAAAATCTTATTACACCTGGTCTGATGAATTAGACTCTTGGGTTCCTAAAGAAAAAAATGTTGATGTGAGAGTATATACAAATATCAAGAATATGAAACTTGGTGAAGATCTTGATAAGTTTATTACTGATGCCGGTGGACTTTCTACATTTTTTAATAATAAATACCAGGAGACTTTTTGCATGAACTCTAATGTTGTTTACATTATAGACGAAGCGCAGGCAGGAAATTATTTTCATCGTAAGTTTTATGATGTTAATGTGTTTCTTTTCTTTCAAATGCACAGACACTTAGGTGTCGACATTTACTTAATTACTCAAGACACTCGCTGCCTTGCGAAAGAGTTACAACAGCTTGCAGAGTATGTAATAAAGGCTGTACGGCGTTCTAATTCTATTGGAAAGTGTTTTACCTACAAGTTTTATTCTGGTGATGAATGTTTTAAGACAAAAAGAATAAAACAAGATCAAAAGGTCTTTGGGATGTACCGTTCAATGATCATTGGTGAAGGTGAAAAAATTAAAAGTATTCCGTTTAATATTTGTTGGTTTAATTGTATGTGCGGGATTGATCTTTCGATTCGGTTTTATGGAAATCTTTCATAATATGAATAACAATCATGTATATCGAAAAGAAGAAGTTAAATCTGATGTTTTGGAGGATGTTGTTAAACCTAAAGTTTTAGTTAAGAATAACTATAATAACATGTATAGAATCGTTGGAATTATTGACGGTCATTATATTGTGAAGACTCCTAAAGGATTAAAGAAAGTAAAGGTTGTTAAAGCAGACAAAAAAAATGTACGTGATGAAATAAAGATCGAAAAATTATAGTTGGCAGTGGCGATGTGTTAGTAAGAAAACCTCGCTTATTTTAGGGCTAGTCATTATCCGTCTCCACATGTAACACATATTCCATATTCTTCCGAAATGACATTGGAATCGCAATCTTCATTTTCACAAATATGACGTACTACATGCATATTATTATCACAAATAAAACAATAAAGATTTTCTGACTTTTGATTATTTGGTTTTAGCAGGGCAGTTCTTATAAATATATCATCACGACTGTCACCAAGTGTGTTATAACAAACTGGACATATGTACTTTCGTTGTTTCTTGTTAAAATCAAAATACTTTTTCATAGATGCTGGCTTTAGCATTTCTGTGACCAATGAGAATTCCCAAATTATCTGTATATCTACATAGTTATCATTATCATAAAGATGAATTCCTGGTGACTTTTCTAAATACTCTCTATAATGGACTGGGATTTTCGGACCAGTAGTTAAGATGCATTTTTGATGTTATAATGTCAAAAAGGAGGTTCGAAAAATGAGAAAGAGTTTTAGTGCTGACTTTAAAGCAAAAGCAGCATTGGAAGCAATTAAAGAAGAAAAGACTATAGCAGAGTTGTCATCAGAATATGAAGTACACAGGACACAATTAGCAAATTGGAGAAAACGTGCATTGGGAGGAGTAAAAGAAGCCTTTAAGGGGAAACAGGAAAAGGCCAACAAGGAAAATGGTAAGTTAATTGATGAGCTGTATAGGCAGATCGGCCAACTGAAGGTAGAAAATGAATGGCTTAAAAAAAAGTCTGCATTGTTTGAGCATTGAGGAGAGAAGATGTTTAATAGAGCCATGGCATGGTGACTTAAGTATTCGCAGACAGTGTGAGCTTTTGGATCTGCATAGATCAAACTACTATTATGAGCCGTTAAAAGTATCTGAAGAGTCTGTATGGATAATGCACCGTATAGATGAGATTTTTACCGAATGTCCGTTTTACGGAAGTCGAAAGATACTGGAGGCACTAAGGCGTGAAGGTTTTGAAATAGGCAGAGAAAGAGTTCAGAGATTCATGCGTCAAATGGGATTACGGGCAATTTATCCCAAGGTAAAAACAAGTAAGAAACACCCGGAACATAAGGTATATCCGTATTTGCTGGTTGATATAAAGATTGATTCACCGGATCAGGTGTGGGGTACAGATATTACATATATTCGGCTTAGACAGGGGTTTTTATATCTTGTTGCTATAATTGATTGGTTCAGCCGTTATGTTTTATCCTGGCGGTTAAGTAACTCCCTTGATGTCAGCTTTTGTACAGAAGCATTGAATGATGCCTTAGAAAAAGGCTGTCCTAAGGTATTTAACAGTGACCAGGGATCACAGTTCACCAGTAAGGATTTTACCGGTATTCTCTTAAGCAGTGGGATAGAGATCAGTATGGATGGTCGAGGCAGGGTCTTTGACAATATTTTTACAGAAAGGCTTTGGAGGAGTGTAAAGTATGAGGAGGTGTATATAAAAAACTATCAGGTATATAAGGATGCCCGTGAGGGTTTAAGTAGTTATTTCTTGTTTTATAACAATCGCAGATATCATCAATCATTAGGATACAGAACTCCTGTTGAGGTACATTATGGAAGATGTAAAGGAAAATAGACCGGGAAGGAAAGTTTGTGGATTTGCAAAAAGTGTAACTCCAGTCGTCCTACGGACTCCTTCCGTTACACTTTTTGTCTCATATTATTTATTAAGCAATGCATCTAAAAAATAGCATAAAATGGTCTTGACAAACCAGGCCACCTTACTCTACGTGTTTTAATCCAATTCTTATTCGGGAAAAGATAGTAAAAAGCATTCAATATTTCTAAAAAAATATCAACTATATGAATGTTTATTCTCTTGTCGACCGTATGAACAATTGTATTTCTTTTTTTTCTAAGCTTATTAAAACCATTTATAAATTCTTGGGGGAGTTGATCTTTTGAGAAGGTATTATACGCTTTTATTAGGTCATGTGCATCAATTGTCCTGAAATCAGCAAAATACAAATCACCTTTTTCAGGATTTTTTGGCCAATCACGAGGATTACCATGAATTAATAAAAAAGGACTAATTTCAGAAATCTTTCCTTTTAAACAAATCTCAATTCCTTGCTGTGCTATGGAAATTGATGAAATAAGAGTTGGTTTTGCTGCTAAAAAATATTTATCGAGCTTATTGTTAACATAACTATCGAAATTTCTTGCGTTATCTAAGTCTGTTAACAAGCTAATTACACTGTCCCAGCAAACATTTAATAGATTTATACCGTGATTATAAAAGTCTGAAGGAATTGGAATATCTTTTATCATTTATTATTAATAATTTTACGACAGTGACGAACCCTTTAAAAAATCCGCTCTGACAAGCGTCAAGTTAATTTATTAATTATGTATTTTGACCATTATTATTCCGAAAATATTTCGACAATCAGGCCCTTTATAGTTATATTTTCAAGTTTTGCCGCAATTGGTGAAATGTTATCTTGCCCTTCTCTCCAATGCATTACATTGTTATAAACCACACCTAAGAGGTAGAAATATTCAGGTATTGCAGCTCCTATGCTCTCGGCAAATGATAACTTCTCTCTAGTTTTAGAAATGTTTAAAAACTTTTGTTTCTGTTCATCTGATAGAATCTGACTAAAAGCGATTTTTTCTATTTTCTTTCTTACTGCACAACAGATGGCTAGCGGATCGAAATCATTCTGATTGTTAAGATACTTTTTAATTTCCTGATTAATAAAAACGTCAAAGTTGTTTCCTTCACCCCATGTTTCTTTTAACCTAAGTGCTTTGAACTCCACTCGTTTATTGATTTGTTCTGAGTGGTAATGAAGTAAATACTTTGAAACATCATCTTTTATTGTTTCTTCATTTCTATTTCTTAAAAGCTTTACCATTGAGCTATTTGGGACAATATCTTTCTTATCTAGGTAGTATATTTTTTGTTTGCTAAACGCAAAATTCTTGAAGTAGTAGGGATTTAAATGCGTAAGAATCAAGGAGTATAATCTCCTGCCATTTTCCTTATATTTTTTGATCATTTTTGTGATGTAATATTGTACTGCCACTAAGTTCGCATCATCTAAGTAGTCAAAAATTTCATCGATAATGAGTATACTATTCTGCTGTTTCAGTTTTCTTTGTGCTCTATAAAGTAGAGCAACAAAAGTAATGACATCTCTTTGGCCATTTGATATATGGTGGACCTTAGGGAACTTAACTATCAGTTTCCGGCCTTCTTCTTTTGGAGCAATTTGGCACCAAGAAGTGTTAAACGCACTCAGTATTTCAACATATTCGTCTTTCTCAATTTTATAGTTACCGTATTTACAAGCATTTTTGAATTTAGTTTTATTGCTAAAGTATAAGTTTGATATTTGTATGGCAGCCAAATAGGCAATATCTGATGAATTAACCCCAAGATTTGATACTAAAATTATTTCAGCAATTCGATTTAAAGGTGCTATAGCTTCTAACTCATTGATTTTATTATTCCTCAGCCATTGCCTTAGAACCTCCTTGGTTCCATTCTCAGCGTTTATTGCATCTATAACTTGATCAATAGTTTTTTTTGATTTGACCTGTGATATACGATCTAGTGTCTTATAGTGGCGGCTTAGTTTACATATGAATTTATTGTTTTCAAAGTAGTTGCTAATATTGGGTAAGACTTTTCCGTTTTGACCAAATTTTTGCTGCTGAGAACGATAAGAGTAATCAAAATTTTCTTGATTTGGAATTGTGTCTATTAGTATTACTGGTTCTACTGAAATCGAAGCACTGATAGCGGTTCTTCCACCAAAACTTCTCCTAATTCCTTTAGCTTTAGTTTGGTTATTTATTACAAAACAATCAAAGTGATCAGCAATAGTGTTACTTGTTCCATTCGCTTCAATTGTGTGAGTTGCACCGCTACCGTCAGTAAATTGAACGATGAGTTTAGAATTAATGCTTGTGTTGTTCTTATGACTATGATCATCGTGAACTGACAACTTATTTGATTGTAAGCTTAAAAATGCAGCAGCTAATGAACTTTTTCCAAACCCATTAGGTGCCACTAATAGACTAGGACGATCAGGAGTAATATTCAACTCAAAAGTTCGAGATGAAATTCCTTTGATGTTTTCAATAGTGATCTTATTTATTGTCATCTACCTAATAAATCCATTTGCCACCAATCAACTGAGTTAATAATTTTCTATAGTTGATCAAGCTTTCTTATTTACCAATCAAGACAAGACTCCAATTTTTAATGTGCTTTAATCATTATTTTGTTAAGCCTTAAGATGTAATAGCAGTGATTACAATACAAAAAATTGCGATAATAACATCAGCAACAGTGGCAAATATTAAGATTATATTAAAGAAATATATTTAACTGCTAAATTACTTATACTCTGATTTCTGCTCTACCACATTCTCAAAAGTGTCTCGATAATCCTCTGGACTTATAACTGTATCATAAAGACCAACATCTTCACCTTCATGTTTGTTTATACCAGTGTAAATAAGGCTTGCATCTTCGTATCTTTTAAATTTATAGACAGCATCGTTCATTAATGCACTATTAAACACGCCGAGGCTGACAAGTAATTCAAAATCCTTCACAGATAGACCGGTAACTTTTTTAAAAAGTCCAGGCTCCAATTGAGTAATTACGTCTTTAAGACTTCTTTCTCTATAATCTGTTAAATACATAAACACGGGAATTCGAGTTGCGAATTTGATGAGTTTCTCCTGTATTTTTTTCCTTAGACTCTTATATTCTTTTTCTTCTTCTGAGAGCTCTCTCTTTTCTTTATTACTCAAATCTCTATCATTAGCTTCTTTTTTTGTTTTTTTAATAGATTCTGATTTATTAATTATAGTCTCAATATCCTTATTAAGATTCCTAAAACCTTCTATACTCATCAAAGCATTCATGGCGTCTTTATTACTCATCAACCTCTGCAAAGTATAATTATCAACATTGACGAGCAATGCGCTTTCCCAACGTCTTGCAAGAAGCGTTGCTGTTGTACCACTCGTTGCTATATCCAGGATTCCAGCAGCATCGATTCTTCTCATTGAACTTCCATCGTAAGCAAGGACAGGAAGAAAATTGATAAATTCTGCTACTTTTTTTTCTGGATTTGATTCGTCTACGTTCAATCGACAGCTATAATCAGCAATTTGTCGTAATGCTCGGTCAGGAGCAAAATCAAAAACATAACATTCTTGCTTAATTATCTCTTCTTTGTTTGGTGATGTATTATCAGGATTCAAAACTACCCAGGGAGACTGCACTCGGAAAGCAGCTTGAAAATAGGTCTCTGGGCTGGAAGAATTGCGCAGCATGAATATTCCTGTCCAAGGCCTTACGGTCACTCCTGTAGTCAGTTTTCCGCACGAAAGTGTAATCGTCTTAGTTTGTAAAGGGTCGTCCATCGCATCTTTTACAGGCGGCAAAGCCTCGACACCGATCCCGGCTGCGGTTCCCGCTGCAACGATAACCTGATAATCCCGGTAGAATTTGTTATGTCTTTTTCCCAACAACTTGCGCATTGCATAACATGATGCAACACTCGGCAAGAACCAGAAAGTATGGTTCAATACATTCAACAGTGGTGTATACGAAAATGGCATGAGCGGTTTCTTGGCTCCCATCTTAAGATTATCTATTGTAGTTGCCTGAAAGGCACCACGTATCAAATCCAGCCATTTCTGTACTTCATCCTCATATTTAAATCTCGCATTTTCTCCCTTACCCTCAGCGGAGAAGAAAACATTCAGGTCAAACTCATCGAATTCCCCCTGCATAGCTATTTCACGGATTGCATCCGGCAACTGATAGGTCATAAGTACCATGCGGGGTAAGCAGGCATAGGGGTTGTCTTTTCCTTTCCATTTTTGCTTAGCGGCCTGTTCATCGGAATAAGTCCAGTTGAAAATCTGTTCTTCGATAAACTCACCAGACGCAATAGCTCGAAAGGGTGTACCAGACAGGTAGAGATAAGTAGCGGTTGTGATTGGCATAATCTCTTCATCAAAATAATCCAGACCTTCACCTTCGGCAAACTGAATTTCCTTTTTATCTTCCGCTTCAAAAAGGTCTTTGGCGTTCTCCCGCCACGCTCCCCAATGGTATTCATCTAAGATCACACAATCCCAGTTGGTTGCATGAACCCATTCATTTTTTGTCTTGATACCACCGGTACTTTTATTTTTTCCAAGATAATCCTGAAACGAACCGAAACAGACAAAAGGATTAGTCTTGTCCGCTTCTTCATATGTCATACCGTTACGTGAAATAAATTGCCAATCCGTAAAATCAACATGGCGTTTCAAATCCTCTTCCCATGCGCTCTGTACAGCAGGCTTGAATGTAAGTACCAGTACCTTATTCCAATTCATCTTCTTGGCGAGCTGATAAGCGGCAAATGTCTTTCCAAAACGCATCTTAGCGTTCCAGAGAAAATGTGAAGTTTTGTCAGGATTTTCCAGAATTGAACGTTTGAAATAAGCCGCTGTCTTTTCTACTGCATTTTTCTGCTCAGGCCTCATTTTGAAATCCAGTGTGCGAACCTCCTCGATCTTCTCACCTCTTCTTACTGCAATCACTGCTGCCTTGACCTGCTCCACAGAACATCTGAACCACTCACCTTCTGGATTCTTAACACCATTATCTTTCAATGCCTGATGCACCTCATGATCGGTAAAGGCTGTGCCGTCATTGCGCATGGCGGATTTTTCTAAAACAATTCTGAATGGCGGTTTTCCAGGTCTTTTGGTGGGATATTGCTGAGACACGCGATCTATTACATTCACTGTAGTATAGCCGACTTTGAGCAAACCCTTGTATTGAGGATTTGTATCCTCATAGGCATAGATCGTCGGTTTTGTTTCCGGTCGTTGTGGGAAAAACTTGTTACTCATTGTTTGGTTCCATAGGTCGGATTTTGGATTCGATAAACACGATTTCGTCATCGGTTAGTCCGTAGCGTTTGTAGAGTTTCTCATCCGTCCAGCGCTTGGTCATGTCAAGGATAGGAATAAACGCATATGTGTCTTTTGTAATGCCGTGGGAGTACATGAATAATGACATGAGAAAGCGAAAAAATCTTGTTTTCATGTATGTTAACAAATTTCTGGCTTGTTCTTCAGTCGAATAGCTACCTATAACCAAGTAAGTTTCTGTACAGATAGTCCCAGGGGGCAATATCACAGTCTTTGCGAGAACTCGACGCGTACCGTCATTGCCTGGATTACCAGCATGTTCATGTCCAGAACGAGATGAGATAACTTTCCACTTATCAATCATATCAACCCCAACGGTGATATCTTTCCTCTTGTAAGGACCTTCACCTTTTTGCCAATGCAAAATGATATCGCCTGTCTTTTGTGGCTTTACATAGGTTCTTAGCCCGAAAGGCTTATAGGCAGAAACTTGCTCATGCATTCTTTTCTCTTGTCTCGCAAGTACTTTTCTGATGATTGGTACTGCCTGACTATGCCTGATGAATATATTGAATTCATTAAGACGTCTTGTGGAGATAGCCTCATAGCCGTTATGCATATTCACTATTTCACACTGTCCTTTGTAGTCTCTTTCCCATAGAAAGTAGCATATTCCGCCCGCTACACTTACACCAGGAAAGACCTCCGATGAGTCTTCAAAATCTACGATCTTGCGGATACGATCATCGTTAAGCATCTCATTGCGAAAATCGTTCAGTCCTTTTCCTCCACCGAACCAGCGTGATGGAATAATCATTGTTAGGAAGCGAGGATTCAGCTTTTTTGCCTGTTGAACAAATTTCTGATAGATAGGTGAAGCACTTCTTCCAAAGCCACCATCACTTAACTGATATGGCGGATTACCTACAATAACATCAAATTTCATATTAAATATCTCCTCCGGTTGCTCTGTATGGATAAATTGATATGCATGAGTTTCGAGCTCTTTTCCTCTTTCAAAGTTTTCTTGGTTAGCACCACAAAACTGACAGTTTCCGTTTATCCAAGTATGTTCAATTCTATTAAAAATGATATTTCCCTGTTTACCATCGAATGAATTGCAAACAGAATATTTACCATCTGCTGTTTTAGAACAGTAAACAGACCGTCTGGAAAGCAATGATGTCATTTCTGTTATGGCAATTCCATAGAGTTGGTTTTTAAAAATATGGTTCACTCTTTTCTGTTTGTCAGGAATTTTGTTTTCAAGCTCAGACATGAGTCGTTTTGCGATCTCTCTTAAAAATACACCAGATTTGGACATTGGGTCAAGAAAAGTTACGTTCTTATCACTCCATATCTCTTGCGGCAATAAATCAAGGATATCGTTGACCATTTGAGGTGGTGTAAAAATTTCATCACTACTCAGGTTTGCGAGACAAGTCAAGACATCGGGATTATAATTACTGCTGTTCAGCATCTGTAATCCTTAAAAAATGGATTAAGGAATACTCTTTTACGGGATCAGGAATAAAAACATTCTCACCTACGTCGGAAAAAAGCGGTTGATCTCTTAATGCTCCATGAGAAAGCAAAGCATGAAAAGCAAAATCTCGTCTTTTTATCATATTGCCATTTACGGGAGACCATTCAGAAAAAATAATCGCTGATGGATTTTCATCAACTGTTTTTAATGTAAGTGCATCACCCCATGTAATATTTTTATCAAGAATATATTTTATAGACCTTCTACACTCTTCTTTTGATTTATCTTTGTAAAGACTCGTATATTTTTTATTAAAAATATTGAAAAGTCGATTACGGCACTCAATAACATTATCTTCCAAAATATCAATTCCATAAACACTGGATACTGCTAAAATTGAATATCTTTCAAACTCTAATTGATTTCTTTTGTAACGGCCTTCAACCACACGGAGCTTTCTTTCCAATATTTCAGTCAAAAAATTACCAACACCACAAGCAGGTTCCAGAAATCGGGATTCTATTCTTTCTGTTTCCTGTTTAACCAGATCAAGCATGGCATTTACTTCTCGTTTTGCTGTAAAGACTTCGCCATGATCAGTTACACGTTTTCTAGTAACAACCTGGTTTTCAATATTATTTATATCCATAACTTTGTATTCACAAATAAATTTTTTATTTAGCTACAAATAGTTAGAGAAAACTACTTACTTCCAAATAAGTCATTTAAAAATTTATTTTTATCAAGTTCGGATTGCCACTTTTGATGCCTCTTCACAGATTCTATCCGCTTCTGGGGTGGAATCGATAAAAACCTGCTGGTCTCAATTGGTCCTAATTTTTCCATTAAAATATCGACTCCTTGTTTTAGTAATTTTTCTTCATTTATATATTGACCTTGTTTCACCTCAAGTTCTCCTTTGTGCAAAAGTTTACCGGATTAACTGCTTCGATATTAATATCATTTAATTTGCGAATTTTCTTTAACAATTTATCGTCGCAGGTAATAAAATAATCTGATGATGATTCAGCAAATGCTAAATGGGCTGCATCAGCAATTCCAAAATTTAAGGAATGCAGATATTCAGTTCTTTTTTTAATTTCATTCAATTGGAATGATGGTTTCTTGCCGTATCTATTTAACAAAACGGTTAATTCTATACGCTCATATACATCCTCTATAGCTTCAATCTCCTTGAAATGTACAGGAGATACAATAATCTCAAAAGTTATCTCCTGAATACTTTTTAAGATTAGGTAGTATGCATCGGTTTCAAGACGTATTCGCATCATAGATTGATTATCAAATGGACGGCATAAAGTGCAAACGTCTAAATATATTCTTTTCATTCTTAATGTTATTATGTCATTTTGTTGTTTTGGCTAATGACAGCTAGCAATTTCATTTATCGTTTCTGTATAGTGGTGGATTTTATAGTATATCTGAATTGTTTCAAGTGTATTCTTTTCAATCACATAGCTGTATAGCATTTTTTATGCAAACTAAACTGATGCGATAGAATGCTTAATATCAAAACGCTCATTTTGTTATTGACATTTACGGGGGGATAAGTAATTAACAACATATAATGTTTTTTGTGTTTTTATTAACCACATATCATTAATATGCTACTATGTGTTTTGAGTTATTTAATACAAACGATAACTGGAGGAATTATGAAGAATACATCCACAAATAAGAGTAAATCAGGAAAATACTATTGGTGGGCACAATCACCACCAGTTGATATATTAACTCGTAAATTCCGTAATCAATCTCCAAAAATTAAAGATTCGTTTCATATGTTGAGAGATAGCACTGCTTGCCTGTTTTTATCAGAGCTAATTAAAGGGAAATATGATTTTGGAAGCATATTGTACAATATACCTTCAGATATTTTCTTTCCAAAAATGAACAAAAGTGATCTGCTTTCCTCGCCACTGCCTAATCTATCAAACAACGATATTATTCTGCATACAACCCGCCCGGCACTTAATGATGACAAAGGAACTGATAAAAAATGTCTATTTAAAAGCGGTTCATTATTAGAAAAGACGATATTAAAAAACATGGAGAGATTCTTTCTTTATTGTAACAGGCAGCGCATTATATTGTCCAAAGATATAAAGTACGATGGGCCTTATCGGGCAATAAAATTTAATCTCAGAATAGATGCTCATATAGCATGTAAAGCGAATGTTTATGATCAACTCAGCTTGGAAAAAATAAGCAAAAAGAGTAAAGTTTCTCGTTCCAATAAAACTGTTGGTTATATTGTTTTTATTCCCAAACTTATTAGTGATAATTCCAAAGAGATTGGGTCTCCATCTGTTTTATCTGTATTCAGTCTCAATGGTGCAATGACTCATGTTTGGTCATATTTAGTGTTGGCTCAACATACTAACTTGATAAATGAGATGATCTCTTCTAAAAAACCAAGAATAATTCTGGCAGAGTTCAGTCCAGAAATACCCAATGATATAATTCCCAGTGATTTAGCTTTCATTGTTGGTAACGTAGACAGTATCATCAAAGTTGATGTAACACTTTAACTAACAAAAATGAAAATCGAATCAAAGTACAAATACGAGGTAAACAGAGAAAGATATGTGGATATAAAAACATTATCTAGGTACACATCTTTACCAGTAAAGACATTGTACGAATGGGCTGCCACTGGACGGATTCCTTCGGTCAAGATAGGGAGACGTGTTCTTTTTGATCTTCATGATATAGATAAGATAATGGATTCGTTCAAGCGTTCCTCTAATCAATGTGAGGTGACAGTCAATAAAATCATTGGAGACCTTCATGGTAATGCTATATAATACTGCCGATAGCGACATACAGATACAATCAGGCTTCGGGAAAGGAGATGTAAATGTTTAAACGAAGCGATATCTGGTGGACGTGTATTAGTCATAATGGCAGGAAGGTTCAAAGAAGTCTTGAAACCTCTGACAAAAAGCTTGCAAAAGCTATAGAGGCTAAGATCAGGACTGAGATTGTTGAGGGAAAGTATTATGAGAAATGGACAGGGCAATACAAAACCTTCAAAGATATGATGGACAGGTTTATGAAAGAGTATGCTCCCACAGTTTCTTTAAATACTCAAGAAGCGTACAAATATTATTTAAAAAATCTTAACAGATTTTTTGGCAATCCGGGGTTGATGTCTATAACGCCTAAGATTGTAGCAAAATATAAATTGTATCGCAGAGATAACGGAGCAAGCCCCTCAACAGTAAATCGTGAGCTTTATATGCTGTCAAAGTCTTTCAATCTGGCAGTAAAAGAGTGGGAGTGGCTTAAGGACAATCCTGTTTCCAGAGTACAGAAGGAGCGTGAAAACAATGAAGTTGACAGGTGGCTTACAGAAGATGAAGAGAAGAAGCTTCTTGAGAATAGTCCTGACTGGTTACGTGAGATAATAGTCTTTGCACTCAATACAGGTTTACGTCAGGATGAATTGTTATCCATTGAGTGGAGCCGTGTAAACCTGCTCCGTAAAACTATTCTTATCCGAAAGACTAAGAATAATAAGCCAAACACTCTTCCTCTGAATAGCATAGCTCTGAATGTCCTTATGAAAAAACATGAAGGTAAGGTGAGAAGCCTTAAGAATGATCTTGTGTTTATCAGTCAGTCAGGTACAAAGATTTGCAAGCGTAACCTGATAAGGGCATTTGCCCAGGCATTAGAGAAAGCGGAGATTAAGGATTTTACCTTTCATTGTCTTCGTCACACTTTTGCCACAAG
>CAYFOK010000024.1:0-17599 GCA_964344685.1 uncultured Candidatus Scalindua sp.
CAGAAGCATTAATTTGATGTGATAGATAAGAAGTAGAAGTATGTTAAAGGGGAGCCGGGTTTTTGCCTGGCTCCCCTTTTTTAATTGAAAATTGCTGCTTTAGAAACTGACCACAGGTTTGCACCCATGCTTCCACCTGCACAACCCAATTGCATTGAATGACAAGAAAATTGCGAGTAAGTATTAAGGAAATAAGTTGTTTTTTGCTGACTGTTTTACTATCATTTTAAGTCTCTGGTTATATTTGAAGAATCAGTATAATAATATTATAATATTAAGTTTATTAGAATTTATACCCCCTGCTTCATCCACATCTTGTGCCCTTTGGGGCTGAGTGCTGGAGGCCAGAAAATATTATTTCACACAAAATTGTACAATTAATATATATGTACTAAATTTAAGGAGAATTTAAAAAATGACTGCAAAGCTAATTAAAGGCACCGAAATTCGAGAACAGATACTGGAAGAAATTACTGCTGAAGTCGCAGAAATAAAAGAAAAACACGGGATCGTACCCGGGCTGGTAACTATCCTTATTGGTGAAAACCCCGCATCGATGTCTTATGTAACCCTGAAAATCAAAACTGCTCATAGAGTTGGATTTAAAGAGGTACAGGATTCTCAACCGGTTGATATTTCAGAAGAGAATCTTCTGGCTCTTATTGAAAAATATAATAATGATGATACTATTAACGGCATTCTTGTACAGCTCCCTCTCCCGGACCATATAGATGAAAAAAAGGTCTTAAATGCCATCGACCCCGATAAGGACGTTGACGGCTTCCACCCGGTAAATGTTGGCCGCCTTATGATAGGAGGAAGCGAGCTTAAGTTCCCACCCTGCACACCTGCAGGCATTCAGGAAATGATAGTACGGGCAGGCGTTGAGACGAGTGGAGCTGAAGTAGTTGTAGTAGGCCGCTCAAATATTGTAGGAAAACCGATTGCCAACATGATGCTTCAAAAGGGAAAAGGTGCTAATTCCACGGTAACAATTGTTCATACAGGAACAAAAAACATGGACGAACACTGCAAACGTGCGGACATATTGATAGTTGCCGCAGGTGTTCCCGGTCTGGTAAAACCGGAATGGATCAAGCCGGGTGCATGCGTAATTGACGTTGGTGTTAACAGGGTAGGCGAAAAGCCCAGCAAAAAGGATCCGAGTAAAATGGTAGCCGTATTACAGGGTGATGTTGATTTTGATAAAGCGAAAGAGATAGCAGGCAGTATTACACCTGTTCCCGGTGGAGTTGGTCCTATGACAATTACCATGCTTATGCGGAATACCTTGAGATCTCTAAAATTTAAGTTGGGGATATAATAGAACAACAATAAATTTTTAAAATTTCAGAACAGAAAAAATATATCTGTCACTATTTACAGGGAGGGGAAAATGACAACAATCAATCAACTCTATACCAGGTTAATAGATGCTATGGGAGTTGAGGACCTGGAAATTCCCATGACAGCTGTCAAGTTCTATAAAGATGATGATGAAATTCCTGAACCCGTAAAACAGAATAAGCCAACTGTATCACTAACAAGCTGCCAGGCTACAAAGCAGGCATCCCTGGGTGATGCAGCCCTTTTAACCTACGACAACATTGGCTGTGTCGCTGCGGCTATAACATTTGGCCTTGTAGATAAGGACCAGGCGGAACCACTTGGCGATTCTCGGGTATATACGGATATTATGCGTGACCAGTCAGGGTTGGGCGACGATTTCAAACCACCATCTCCTAAGGACTTTACTGATGGTATTGTCTATGCATGCAAAGATTCAGGACGCATGAACTACGCACTCTTCGGCAAAGAGGACGTAGGTAGGTTTAAAAACGTTGAAACTGCAAAGAAGGCGATGAAAGACATGATAGCCATTCAGCCGCCTACAACGAAAGCAGTATTTCTCTTTTCCAGGGATTTTGATGAAATTGACATAATTCCGGATGTCTTAGTATTAAGCGTTACCTCAGCCGAGCTAACCAGGATTATCCAGGCCTACCAGTTCAATACAGGAGAACGGGTAACTGCAAGTATGGGTGGATTGAGAGTAGTAAACTCTGACCTGATTGTTAGGCCTTATCTAACCAGAAAAATCAACATCGCTCCCTATTGTCTTGGTGCAAGACTTATAGCAGAATTTGAAGCGGATAAAATGGGTATCGGGATGCCTTATATAATCTTCAAGGAAATAGTAAAGGGAATGGAGGATTCTAAGTCTGGCTTCCCATTTCATCTCTATCCCGGTGTTGCATAGTACTACGGACAGGTAATCACATAATAAAATTTTCTGAAGCATTTAAGAGCCTTTTATAAATACAATATAAACGGCTCTTTTTTTTACATTTTTACAATGAATAACCTGACAAAAACACTCATAAATCGTATGTCAAAAATATCTGGAACAACTTTGACGGACAGTCACATGGATATTCTGAAATATGCATACGATTACTATGAAAAGAACAGGGTCGGACCATTATATCAGAATATTAAGAAGAACACAGGGGCAACTAAAGAAGAAATTGAACAGTTATTTCCGCACGGCCTTGATTCCGTTTACACCTGGGTAGGTATACCAATCCAAACGGGACGTGATTTATGCAAACCTATGGCTAATGTTCATGTTGAAAACCACAGAGAGGTTTATTTCGATCATAATGCCACTAGTTTTATCCGCGATGAAGTAAAAAAGAGCCTTACAAATTACTACAGTGGCACTTCCGGTTTTGGGAACCCGAGCAGCAGTACATATCCTGGCAAGATATCTTACGACATCATCAGAAAATCACGTCTACAGGTTTCAGAATGCCTGAAAGTGAATCCGGAAGAAATTGTTTTTACCGGTTCGGGATCAGAGGCCAACAACGCAGCTATCAAGGGGATCGCCTTTAAGCATTATGCTGAGAAAGGGCACATTATCAGCAGTAAAGTGGAACACCCTTCTGTATTGAAGGCCTTGGAATATCTGGAGGATCTGGGTTTCGAAGTAACATATCTGAACGTTTCAAAAGATGGTCGAGTTACAGCACAATCAGTAAAGGACAATTTAAGAGATAATACTATTCTAGTCTCCATCATGGCTGTAAACAATGAGATCGGTACCATTAACCCAATCAGTGAAATAGGAGAAGTTTGTCAAGCTGCCGCTGTTCCACTTATGGTAGATGGCATTCAGGGCTTTGGAAGGATTAAACTTCTTCCAGGGAAAATGGGAATCTCTCTGTTGACATTGTCCGGTCACAAGATTTATGCACCAAAAGGCGTTGGTGCTTTATACGTCAGTAAAGGGGTTTCTATTGTTCCGCTTATTCATGGTGGGGAACAGGAGTATGGATTACGGGCGGGAACTGAAAACATCGGGTCTATTTTGGCCTTTGGGCTTGCAGCCAAACTGGCCTGCTCTGAAATGGAAAAGGAAAACAGGCGCTTACTGGAATTAAGGGACTGCTTTTTGGAAGGGCTACGAAAAATTGAACCTGGGATTATCGTAAACGGTTCACTGGAACACAGAACAGCTAACAATTTGAATATTGGCTTCCCGGGTATTGACAGCGGCTCCCTGCTACTTAGCCTGAACCAGATTGGAGTATATGTTTCATCCGGTTCCGCCTGCAGTGCCGGCAGTGTAGATGCATCGTATACTATTAAGGCACTTGGTGTCGACACCGACCGCTATGGAATCATCAGATTCAGCTTTGGCCTGCCAAATACCAGAGAAGATGTAGAATATCTTCTCAAATACCTCCCAACAATCCTGAAACAACTTAAATTTGAATCTGCCGGGAATTAAGGCACCAATACTTAAAGAAGCAGGAAAGATTGAACTCAGATGCGCCCACATACCAACCCACGACTAGTGTCGCCTGCTACTGACATTCAACCTGTTTTTGAGTGACAGGTGAGGCTCGCCGCCACCGGGCGGCAGTATAGTCTCATTCTCCGAAGCGACCCAAACAAAATGTGACTGCGATTTACTCCCCTTGTATGCGGGAACCCGGTAACGCCGCACATGAAAACCACAGCCACCGACCAGCAGGCGCTCGAATTTTTTACTCGGCTCAGGCGACCACACCGCCAGACATCCCTGTCCACGCAGCGCATGGCGACAGGCCATAATACCTTCATAACAGTATAAATGGCGGTTTGCGGAATTGGTAATTGCGCTGGGGCCATTATCGATATCCAGCAGGATTGCATCGAATTTATTTCTGGATCGTGAGATAAGCCCGACAACATCTCCCGTCTTAAGATCAACTCGTTCATCCTTCAGCGCCTGACCGTTAAGCTCCCCGAGAAATTCAAGATTCCATTCTACAACAGCACTCAACAGCTCTCCTACCACCACTTTTGCATGGGGACTGAGCATATCCAGTACTTGTCGCAAAGTATAGCCCAAACCCAGGCCAGCGATGAGTATGCTTGGTGTCCTATTATCAACCAGATGTGCACAACCCAACCGCGCGAGCTCCAGTTCTGATTCATGCTGTCGGCTGCTCATCAAATCCTGACCGTTTATCTTGATAAAGAAATCACGATCATGCTGATAAAGCTCCATCTCGCCACCATCCGGGGTGCAGGAAACAGCTAACCTTACCTTTTGTTTCATAACAGTTTCTTAATAAATAATTTGTCTACTTACTACTGGAAGAATTGTTTGAAATTAAATTAGTTATACAATATCATTCAACATGCCACTGAATAAGTTTAATATGTTATCTAGTAATCTTTTTTTTAAATGTATTAAAACAGGTGAAGTCTACGGTACTAATATATGATGCGCAGTGCAGTTTATGCTGCGGATGCATGAACTGGATTAAATCACACGCAATAGATACAGACGCGTTTGAATTCATCGCATGCCAATCTAAAGAACGCAAGAGTCGATTTCCGGACATAGGAGAGGAAGCTTGTATGGAGGCCTTACACCTTATAACACCTTATGGACGTATCCTGGTGGGTGACAAGTCGATACCTGAGATACTAAGCAGTTTAAAATATTTCAGAGGGTTGGCAATCTTTTTTAAAATACCGATAATCAGTCTACTATTCTATTTTATCTATCGCTGTATAGCAAACAATAGATATATAATCTCGCAAACAATACTGCCATTAACCCGGGAGAAAGTATGAGAACACTCTTAACCGTCTCTACGCTCTCTCTGACGATTATTCAAGCATAGCTGTCTATTTGAGGCCCGTCAAGCCATCTTGTATCATCAGTCGGGGTTTCCGGTTCGTTAGCTACCCTCTCCTTTGTCTCAGTTAATGTTCCAAGTAAGCACACTTCACCATACTCTTCAGGAGTCCCTGCAAAATCAAAGACTAATGTCTCCTGAAATGGCCAGGCAACACACAACCTTGGGATAGCACTTGACACACCAATGTTTTTTGTTACATAACCAGGATTTTCAAACAAGCATCTGATATTTTTACGGCCAACTTTGTACAGAAGCAGCATCTTCTGAAAAATATCATCTCTGCCCAGTATCTGTACCAGTATCATTTTTTGAAACTGATTTGAGATACCTTTTGAGTTTGTAGAGATCTCGAAATAGAATTTATTACTATTTCCATCCTGTTGTAAACCCAGTTTCTCCAATTCTAATTCCTGCTTTTCAGGCATGTAACCTTGTAAATGAAAATCACCGATGGGACGTACAGATTGATTTTTGAACAAACTGGTTTTTGTTTTAATTATATCGTTAAAGATAGTATTAGCTTGTACTCCTCCAACTTGTAAGTAAGGTATTGATTCTCCGTATATATCTTTTGTCACCTTGTAATTTAGTGAATCGGCAACTACAAAGTAGTCAAATCTGATTTTATCACTCTTTCTCTTCTTTTTCCGCTCTCCAAATTCCAGTGTCTGCAAATATCCTGCATGTCCAATTTCTCTTCTTTGTGCATGGGCTTTACTTTTCCTATTACTCCAGACTTCAGCATACATTCTATAGTCAATAAGTTCACTTAGATATGAAATACTATTGAGATGAAATCCATGCAGGATAACAGGTAATGACCCTTTTGCAATATCTCTCTCATCTATATTCATTTTTCTATTTCAATAATACTTTTTAAATTTACGTCTATTTCCCGGATAAATAACTTGTATTAAGAAATAATAAACCATCCTTAAAACATATACAATAGTATTTTTATGAATAATTAGTAATTATTTCAAAACTTAAATATCAACTTCAAAAATGTAGTTAAATAGGAAAAAGCACTGAACGAATATGCATTCTGGAATGGGTGCAGGAATCAGTTCCAACTACTTTTTTTTACATTAGAAACACAGTACCTGGTCAAGCAGTGGCATTTTCTTCAAATCGAGGGTCCTTGATACCCCACTTCAGCTTCAGTTCTATAAGTCCGCAATAACAGCAGGGAACGATAAATATTGCAATCAGCACTACAGCCATTCCTCCGACGATAGGTATTGCCATTGGTTTCATTACATCTGAACCCCGACCGGTAGACAGGAGAATAGGCATCAAGGCAAGTATAGTAGTGGCGGAAGTCATCAGGCAGGGACGGATACGTTTAAGGCCTGCCTGTACAGTTGCCTCTCTGGCATCTTGAATAGACTTTATCTTTTGTTTCTTAAATGTCTGGCCCAGATACGTTGCTATGACAACGCCATCATCCACTGCAATACCAAACAGTGCTATGAATCCAACCCATACAGCCACACTCAGGTTGTATCCAACTATATTGAGCAGAATAAATCCTCCCGCCAGCGATACAGGAATTGCAAAATAAATGAACAGTGTTGTCAGTACAGACCTAAATTGTATGTATAGAATAAAAAAGTTCACAAAAAGACATATAGGCAGCAAAACAGCCAAACGCCTGTTAGCCCTTACCTGGTTCTCAAATTGGCCTGCCCATTTTATATAATACCCTTTCGGCAAACTTAACTCTCCTGATGCTATCTTTGCCTTTACGAGTTTATCAGCATCTTCAACTACACTTACCTCATCCCGCTCTCTGGTATTAAAGGTGACATATCCAACCAGGAGAGTATCTTCACTCTTAATCATGGAGGGACCTGTTGTGTATTCAATATCGCATACCTGTGCAATGGGGATTTGTGCTCCGGCGGGAGTAGGGACAAGTATCCGGGGCAGCATATCAAAATCGTCTCTGATCTCCCTCATATATCTGGCTCTTACAGGGTATCTCTCACGACCCTCAACTGTCCAGGTAATATTCTTACCGCCAATGGCTACCTCTATGACATCCTGAACATCTTTTAAGTCCACTCCGTACCTCGCAATCGCTTCACGGTCTATCTTATACTCAATGTATGGTTTTCCCACTATACGATCAGCTGTCACATCAACCGCACCCGGTACCTGCTTTATTATCGATTCTAATTGTAAGCCTACACGTTCAATCTCCTTCAGATCATCGCCATAAATCTTTGCACCCATCATTGCGCGCAAACCAGACTGCAGCATAATTACCCGTGTCTGTATCGGCTGAAGCCACGTGGGTGCGACACCGGGCATATTAGTAGCTTCACGTAATTCCTCAAGTATCTCATTCTTCGTGATAGTCCTATCCTCAGGCCATATCAGGCCCAGAACACTTTTTGTCCACTGTGGAATATACCAGTTTGAATACCATCGTCCTATTGCCACTTTTCTCCATTGATCCTTTGGCTTCAGGTTTACGATTGTCTCAATCATTGAGGTTGGGGCAGGATCAAGTGCTGTATCAGCCCTTCCCATCTTACCTACAACCATATCCACTTCCGGTATCTGTTTCATTAACAAGTCCTGTTTCTTCATACCGTCCATCACCTCTGTCAAACCAGCAGCAGGCAAAAATGAAGGCATATACAATAAAGACCCCTCATCCAATGCCGGCATAAACTCACGCCCAATACCGGGAAATTTGTGTTTAAGCGCAGCCCATGGGCCTAGTTTATTTAGATCCAGCCTGACGTAGCTTAAAGATTTTTCAACTGGATAAGCCATCCGGCCAAAACCCAGCCATAGTGAAAATCCACTAAAAATTATAATTGCGGGAATAATCAGGAAAATAACTTTGTGGGCAAGTATCCATCTAAGCGTGGGTTCGTAAACTGCATAAATACCTCTGGATATAAAGTTTTGTACCATTGGCTTGAGGCGCTCCTTACTCATTACATAAATGAGACAGCCTATAATCAAGCCTCCAATTATTGAATAGACCCATGCAGCAGGCGAGCCGATAGTTTCGTATCTACCAAATATCAGGTAACGAATTAAAAATATCAAGCATATACCAGAGGAACTGCCAAGTATTATTGAAGTTCTCCTTCGCCAGTTTACTTCTTTTAAAAACAGGTTACAGAGCACCGGCACGATCGTAACAGCAACGACAACCGAAGCAAACAGGGCAAACGTCTTTGTGTACGCCAATGGTTTAAAAAGCTTACCCTCCTGACTCTCCATAAAGAATACAGGGATAAAAGAGATTATTGTTGTCGCGACAGCCGTTATAATGGCACCTGCCACCTCTCTGCTTGCTTCATAGATAACCTCTATTCTTGCCCTTGAACCATCAGATTCTGTGAGATGACGGTATATGTTTTCAGTCATTATTATGCCCATATCCACCAATGTACCAATTGCAATGGCTATACCTGAGAGAGACATAATATTTGAATCAACACCAAATCTATACATTGCTATGAATGCTAAAAGTACGGCCAGTGGCAGGGTCATGGCAACGACAAGGGAACTTCTAATATGGAGAAGGAAAATCGATATAATGACTATTGTGATAATAATTTCTTCTGTAAGTGCTTTCTTTAAAGTACCAATTGTTTCATGAATAAGCTGTGTCCTGTCATAGAAAGGAACAATATGTACACCTTCCGGTAGGCCCAGTTCAATCTTCCTTATCTTCTCCTTCACATTATTAATAACTCGTAAAGGATTATCTCCGTATCTCATAGTTGCAACAGCACCCGTCACCTCTGCCCCTTCCTTATCCAGGGCACCACGTCTGAAATCAGGCCCGTATGTCACTGTTGCCACATTCTTTATATAAAGCGGAGTTCCTTCTGTAGACTTAACTACAATTTTTTCTACGTCTTCAATCGTCTTTATAAAACCGATACCACGGATGATGTATTCCATCCCATAATTCTCAATGACTTTTGCACCGACATCTACGTTTGATCTTCGTACGGCATCATAAATGTCAGATAACTTTACCCTGTGAGCTCTCATTTTGTCGGGGTCCACGTCTATCTGGTACTGTTTTACGAAGCCACCTACTGATGCCACTTCAGACACGCCGTCAACAGCATTCAACTGGTACCTTACATACCAGTCCTGCAGCGAACGCAACTCGCCCAGATTGTAGCTGGACTTTACTAAACCTGCATCTCCCAGTGGACAGATCCCACCCTCACTGAATACCCGTTTAAGTACAAGTTTGTGATTATGCTCAGGACAATCTCCAGCCTTATCTAAGGCTATCGTAAAATCATCAGGGCATACAAAGACACCACCACTGTGCCCGGGACAATAGAAGCCGTTTTCTACGGTATACCAGAAGATTTGCCCCAGTGCGGTTGCGTCAGGTCCCAGTACGGGTACTACCCCATTCGGTAACCATTTTTGTGCGACATTGAGACGTTCCAGCACCCTTGAACGTGCCCAGTAAAATTCTACATCTTCTTTGAATATGACGTAAATTACTGAGAAGCCAAAACCAGAGTATGAGCGGATTGTCTTGACGCCTGGAACTCCCTCAAGGCTGGTGGTTAATGGATAGGTGACCTGGTCTTCCACAGTCTGTGGATCGCGACCGGGCCAATCGGTGAATACAATTGACTGATTTTCGCTTATATCCGGAATAGCGTCTACCGGCACATTTTTGATACTGTAATAACCTGTCCCTATAACCAATAAAATTATAGCAATGACAATAAACGTATTCTCCAGACAAAATTTTATCAGCCTGTTTATCATGATATTTTTTCAAATGTACCTTAATGTAAAGAAATGGGTAGATTTGTTTGCCGGTACCACTCTCCCCTGTCTAATATCCTCTATGGCAATTCTTCTTTAATGGAACCGCACTTCAGCATACTAGACCCAAAATAAGGATTGTGAGTTCCTACCTCTTTTTGCAACCATGAGGCATCTGCCATAGGGCAATAGTAAACATAAACCTTTTCAACATCTTTAATATTTCCACGAAGTTCTTTGAAGTAGTTAATTACGGACAGACTCAAGTGCTTAAATTTCTTCCGTGCTTCTTCAAGTCCTACTCCCTTCATCTTAGTTGCCTCATCTTTAAGCTCCCTGCTAATCCCAGATAACCTTTCAATTGAACTTTCCGGTATACCTAATTCCATAACTTCAATTTTTTTAGAATTATTGATGAGCAACGTCAGACTTTCATCAACACCCTCTGTAGAATCGTTCGCAAGACTCATCGCAATACCATAATAATTGTCAAGTATATTATCTGTTAACTGCATCAGTGCTGGTTCATTAATTATGAATGCCATAGAATGCCTGTCTTCGTCAATCTGTTCAATATTCTTCTCTGCAGTTGGTTTCTCAAAAACAGAGCCTTCCTGAAACATCAGGCTTGGTTTTCCCAGTAATTGCATTTGTGAATCGATAAGAAAATTTCCTTCTGTTACAACATTCTCTCCCTCCTTCAAACCTTCAACTACAGGATAATACTCATCAGCCTTTGGGCCAAGAACTACCTCTCTCAGCACATAGTGCCCCTCTTCTTTTTCTACATAAACAATATTACGCTTTCCCGTAATAAGCACTGCACTATGTGGGATTGCAAGTACACCTGCTTCTCCTCCATCTCTCTCTTTGAGATTCTTCTGACATGACGGGCAGATACCGGGAATCCCGGTTTGTACCTCAATATGTTCAGAACAGACATATACCTTGTCTTTGCCTTGAAGCTTCTCATCCTTATTTTCAACGAGGATCATCTTACACCTGGAACAATTTCCTGGCTTATCCGAAGCAGAACCTTCGCAATTCATAGGACAGGCATAATGTGATTGAATTAAACCGGGAGCAAATATACCCCTTCTCCCACCAATGAGTTCGAGTTTCATCCCACACTCAGGACAATTTTCCTCTTTGTCCGAAATAACATCCGGATGCATGGGACACATATACTTTCCCATAATTTTTTTATCAATAACAACTCCCTTACTCCCAAGCTTAGCCTTAAGCCTGGCATTAACGTACATACCGGGTTTAAGCTTTCCCTCATGATTATCCATATTGATGCGAACCTTGACAGCCCTCGTTGTCTCATTCAAAAACGGATCTATAAAGACAACATTCCCGTGAAAAACTTCTCCCGGATAAGATTCCGTTACTACTTCAATCTCCTGTCCATACCTGACCCAGGGAAGATCATATTCGTAAATGTCAAGATACAACCAGACACGACTCAGATCTACTATGGTAAATAGCCTGTCTCCTGTCTTGAAATACATCCCTTCAACGGCATTTTTTTGAATAATTGTACCGCCAATAGGCGCAAAGATAGTTAAACTGTTTTGCGGCGCCTGTGTCCTTTCAAGCTCCTCAATCTGCTCCTCAGTTATGCCCCACAACAATAGCCTCTGTTTAGTGTTTTCAAGAAGGGACCTTGATGACGAAATAACCTCCGGTATATCACTCTTGCTATGCTGTTCAATTCCACTATATGCCAGCAGGTATTCCTTTTGAGTAGACAAAAGATCAGGACTATACATATTGACCAGGTGCTCACCCTTCTTCACTATAGTCCCGGTAAAATCAACATAAAGTTTCTCGATACGTCCGGAAACCCATGCGGTGACATGTGCAACACGGCTCTCGTTATAATCTATCTTTCCCACAGTATAAACAGACTTTGTCAATTCCCTATACTCAACAGGGGCTGTTCGAATTGATGCAAGGTGGCGGGCTCTTTCTCCAAGCTTTAAACTCGCTTTTCCACCTCCACCCGCTTCCTCCCTCATAGGTATAAGATCCATATCGCATATTGGACAACGACCTGACTCTTCCTGCTTGATCTGCGGATGCATGCTGCAAGTCCAGAAAAGGATTTTACTGGCAGGAGCATAGGCCGTTGACGCCTTCTCAACTGGGCCTCCACCGCTTCTTAAGAGCAGGCCGATAATTAAACCTGCTATAAAGATACCAATCAGGATAGAGATAACTGCCCATCTTGTAGTAAAGACATTTTCTCCTGTTTTTGATGAATCTGGTGTGTCGTTCATTTTAGATATCCCCCTTAATTCAGCTCAATGTGTTTGGTGAGCTAACTATGTGTTCAGAGGTAATTATTTTATTAACTAAGCCATTATTTAATATAACTTAATATAACAAAGTATTGTTCCATATATCAGGGTTAAAACGGCAATATAACCTTACACAAGCTTATTTGCCACTATAAAATATGGCATATAAAACTCTGTGATTCTACAATTGATTGTATACCATGAGAATGCTAAAATGCAATGATGTTAGATTAAACAGAGATCCTGGAATATCCGATTATATGCTGATAATCTATTACCTGTTTGAGGAGGGATTATTATGAGCAAAGATAAAACCCGTAGAGAGTTTATTAAAGACACATGTGTCAATACTTTGCTGGGTGGAATGTTTCTGTCTCAGCTACCATTACCTCTTGACCCCCTGCCCGGTGAAATAAAAACTGATTTAAAACCTAACAGCACAACTAACCTGCAGTCCCTTGTCATCGACATTAAAAGCAGGACAGGAATAGTTAAGGGAATGACTCCGGATATTTCACTGGTTAAGCATATGATGGACTCCGGCATAACTCTGCTTACAGGAACAGGCAACCCTAAAGAGGCATGGAAATCACTCTTTCACGAAGATGAAAGGATAGGCATAAAGATAAATGGTCTTGGCGCTGATATCCTCGTAGGCAATTATCAGATTTGCTGGGCTATCGTAGACGCGTTAAAAGGCATTGGTGTAAAAGAGAACAATATCATCATATGGGACCAATATCAGCATTTCTTCCTGTCATCAGGTTTCAAGATAAACAGATCTTTTAAAGGTGTAAGAACATATACCACTGATGGAGGTGGAGGTAAGGAGGCCCTTGATCATGGCAGCTCACACAGAGAATACGACAGCGGCTATGGTGCCGTTAAGATAAGCAAGATACTGACGGGGGAAGTTGATTCACTGATAAACCTGGGTTTGCTGAAAGACCATGGCCTGGCAGGAGTAAGCATTGCGCTCAAAAACATTTCTCACGGTGTTATCAGCCATCCCGACAACTTCCACGATAATGCATGTGACCCCTTTATCGCTGCCATAAATTCAATACCGGTAATAAAGGACAAGATAAAACTTCACATCTGCAACGGGATAGTTGGCCTTTACGAAGGAGGGCCAATGCCGGAAAGAAGATACACATGGAACAATAACAGAATCATATTAAGCAAAGACCCTGTAGCCCTTGACACGATAGGTATGAATATTATTGAGAAAAAGAGAAAAGAAAAAGAGCTGCGCTCACTTTTCAACCGTCCAAACCTACCGAAGCATATTGAAACGGCTGCCAAATACGGCCTTGGTGTAAGTGACGTGAAATTGATAAATCACAAAGCTGCTCTTATATAGCGACAGAAGTTAAAAGTGCCTCAAGATTGCCCGCCCGGTAAGCCGTTTGCCAGCCCGACAAGGGCTATTCTGGCGGGGACAGGAATTGAGCCAGGGTTGGATAAAGAAAAACAGTTTAATCTGTCTAAACCGTATCCGTCCTCTAACTACTCGGTCAGTTATTAGATGATTTGCTATTGGTCTTTTGGAGGAAATTAAAACATTTCTCTTATGCGCGCCTCCATACTACGTCGCATAGCAGGTAAGCTTTGCGTATATACTTCTCTATTCTTTAATATCATCTGTTCTTTCTGTTCTGTTGTTTCTAACTTTTCATGAAACTCACCAATTCTTTTAAACACCTCTTTATTAAATTCACTCTTATGTTTTTGCCATTCGGCAGCAAACCCCTCTTCTTTATTTATCAGGCCTTCAAGTTCACTCCTTTTTTCATTATCTAGTTTGCCTTCTATATTCTCAGATTGGTTCGTCATTCTTTCCAAACACTCTATATTGAGGTTAATGATTAGGGATGATAGTATATAGCTAAGCTCCTCCAGTTTTTTCTTTTTCACAGGAGTCTGTTTTGAAAGCCAATATCTACTGTACTCAATTCCTTCTTTAATAACGTCTCTATTTTCAGGATAACCATAATTTGATTCTATAATCAGGAAGGCTATCCCGCTTATTGCTTCCACGTCCTGTTCGTGAGTAGTGTTATCAGACACTTCCTGTTCGTGAGGAACGTTATTAGAGCTGCATCCTGATATTACAATAAATAACAGAAACAAAAAAACAGATAACACATATATATTCTTATATCTAAGGAAACTCGTGAAATAATTTGGCATAATGACTTCTTTCAACAAATGATATTATGTAAGAGGTGTGGTAACTATTTTCTCATATTAGACATCCAGATTAAATTGTCAGAGCAATATGAAAATGGCTAAGTAGGCGTAAATTATAAACTCAGAAGGGATTTAAGCAAGTACTTTTTGACTCAGATTCACTACCTGATTACGCTTGAAATGTGAAAACTCTATATCAGGATACATTTGGATATTACATAACAGAGTATAAATGAATACATAAAGAAATTTAACCACGAATTAACACAGAAAAAAAATTTAAGTATTAAGGAATTGAGGATTTTAAACCTCCTTTACTTTCTGTCATTCTGAAGGTGGCCCTTTAAAGTGAGACCACTGACGGCCGTCTGGGTTTTACACACTTCAAAAATTATATCCCTACCACTATTTACATTTGTGCAGCTAAATATTTTATGACCTTTCTTTTTTCTCTTTTTTCTCTTTCTTCTGGTGTTTTACATATTCAATACACTTTTCTATTGGCTGATTATAACAATCATGGTGCAGGTAAAGACCTACCTCGTCAGCAGCTTTATCCTCTTCTACTGGTATTCGATTTTGCTCTGCCCAAGGGTCCTGGCGAATACCAGTAACCTGCCAGGACACTTTCAACCCTTTTCTACCACCAGCAATCTGAAACCTGTTGTCGGAAATCTCTTCTGATATAAATACTTGAGCAAAATCTCCGATGCAGGTCAACTGATAGCGAAAATCACGGTTTAAGACTTCAAACCATTCCGGCAGTTCTACCCATGCCTCTCCTGAATTATCTAATACAACCACACCATCATAAATGTTTTTCATATCCGGACTTTCTACAAAAGAGTGAGAGAGATACTTATTCTCAGGATCCAGTGGATGATCAATCTTGAAAGAACCTCCACCTTTACTAAGAGTACCAGTCACATGAACATTACCGGAAAAAAAGCCTGCATATCTAGTCCCACTTGTTCCACTGGCGCTTGCATAAACTCCGTAACGGGAGCCGGTACCAGAACCAGTGGCACTTGCATAAACACCATAACTAGTAGATGATCCAGCGGCTGAGCCGGATGAAAAAACTCCGTAACGGGTGCCACTTGACCCCGCACTGGCAGTTGCATAAACACCATAAGTAGTACCTGAAGCACCACCAATACCCGCTGCTTGGACACCACGATATTTTCCTTCTCCCTTAACACCTATACCCCAAGCATCGTTTGTTCCAGTCATCTTCCCCCATATTGCTGGCCCATCATTTGATCCAGTAGCAGTATTATTTGCATAGAGTACCGGATTATTGGCACCAGTAGCTGCGCCTTCAACATGTAACTTGTAAGAAGGATTCAGTCCAATGCCCATTTTGCCGCATTTGACTTCAATATCTCCCTGACCAAAACCACCAACGTCAGAACTAATAATCCTCGCTCTACTAAAAGTACCTGAAGACTCGATTGAAAGTCTGTATGTACTGTTACCACATTCCACAGCCCCTCCAGTTGTACCCCCAACTGTTATCGCAGGAAGTGCCCAACCACTACCCAATGGAGTTCCTACTACTAACTCTTCATCAGGACTCGTCGTACCAATACCTACTTTACTGCCATTATCATATATCGAACCTTCTTTTAGGGCGACCCCACTCCAGTGTGGGACAGAGTCAGGTGACATTGCATCATCTACCTGGGGATCGCTCTCAGAGGAAATGCCGCCAGTAGCATCTACAGATGGTGCCCACTGTGTACCATTCCACTTCAAGACTTGACCAGAAGTAGGAGCAGTAGTTGCAACTGTCCTACCCTGTATCCTGCTTACAGTAGGACTTGGATAGGTCCCTGAAAGATCACCTCCGGCAGCGCCACTAGCTCCGTCTGACAAACTGCTGAGATCCACTGACTTTGTGCCTCCAGCATCTGCAATACTCAATGTAGTACCGCTGAATGTAAAATCGGTATTAAGCTCATTGGATATACTTGCATCAGCATCGTCAACTAAACTACTGAGATTTGCAGTCTTTGTACCACCAGCATCTGTTAGGCTCAATGTAGTACCGCTTAATGAGAAGCTAGTGTTTAACTCATTAGTAGAAGATGGGTCTGCATCTGGAGCCGGGGTTTGCCATGTAGCCTGACCTGATGCATTAGAGGTCAAGACCTTGCCTGACCCCTGTGTACCATCCGCAATAGTGATCCCTCCGCCAAAGTAGCTTTTGCCGACAAAATAACCAGCATACCCTAAACTGGTCTCACCATATACACCTTTACCATTATAACTATACCCGCGAACACCATTACTGGTTCCGTTACCATATACAGCAGTACCTCCAGTACCATGTAGACCGTAAGTGGTACCATTACCAAATACACCAGTATGACCGCTATAACCATATAAACCATATCTGTTACCAGAACCACTGGTAGCTTCACCGTATAAACCAATTGTGGTACCTGAACCAAATACACCATAACTGCTACCAGCAACATTGATAGCATAAGTAGTGTCACTAGCTGCACCAACGCCGATATTACCACTACCTGTATCATATATGCTGCCAGTGCTCAGGTTGCTTCCATTCCATCTTGGAACATAATTTAGTGTATTTGAGCCCACCTCAGGGTCAGTCTCACGAGATAGATAACCATTATTTGCTACAAATGCATCAACAGTAGCCTCATCTAATTGTGTATCTATGCCAGCAAGGTCTACAGAAGTACCGGTTCCATTCTCAATACCTATACTCAATGTTGTACCGGTCAGGCTGGCAGCTCCAAGGTTCTGGTCATCTGTACCCGTTCCATCCTGAAGTCCGGCAAGGTCTACAGTTGTACCTGTACCACTCTCAATACCTATACTCAATGTTGTACCGGTCAAGCTGGCCCCTGTTAGATTCTGGTCATCTGTCCCCACAAGACTGCTCATGTCTACTGAAAGGGTTCCGCCCGCATCTGTAATCTTCAGCGAGTTGGTAAGGGCATCTAATGAGGCAGCTGTATTAAGCTCGTTTGTAGCACTGGCATCGCCGTCTGCTACACTTATTGTACCGCCTCCATTGGAGAGTGTTACGCTATCGCCTGTCTGGCTCATCGTCTGAAGCTCGTTCGTAGCACTGGCATCAGCGTC
>CAYFOK010000025.1:0-13865 GCA_964344685.1 uncultured Candidatus Scalindua sp.
AAAAATCCTAGACAAAACATTACAGACAGAACCAGTACTACTGTCAGATTAAATATAAACTATCTCAAATTAACATTTGAATCACGAAGAGTACATTTCCACACCTGATCAGCCTTGGCGGATAGAGAAACGCACCGGTTAAATATTTTATTTTTTCCCCCCTTTCTTCTGTACTTTTGCCCAGGTGTCACGCAGCGTTACTGTTCTGTTAAATACAATTTTTTCCTCTGTGGTATCAGCATCTATGCAGAAATAACCAAGTCTTTCAAACTGCACTCGGTCAAGCGGTTTAGTGTCTGCAAGGCTTGGTTCCACCATACAGTCTGAAAGTACCTCAAGTGATTTTGGGTTCAGATTTGACTTGAAATCTTCTCCCTCTTCCACCTCTTCAGGATGTTCTCTGGTAAATAAGTGGTCATAGAGCCTGACCTCCGAGCTTAAAGCGTGAGAGGCTGATACCCAGTGAATAGTAGACTTAACCTTACGTCCGTCAGGTGAGTTTCCGCCACGAGTATCAGGATCATAACTGCAGTGCAATTCAATTATTTCATCATTATCATCCTTGACTACATCTGTGCAGGTCACAAAATAAGCATAGCGAAGTCTGACCTCTCTGCCCGGTGCCAGCCTAAAAAACTTTTTGGGAGGATCTTCCATAAAGTCATCCTGTTCTATGTAAAGCACCTTTGAAAACGGGACTTTCCTGGTGCCGGCATCAGCGTCTTCGGGATTATTTACTGCATCCATCCACTCTATCAGCTCTTCAGGATAATTATCTATAACTACTTTTAATGGATTTAATACTCCCATAACACGTTTTGACGTTTTATTAAGGTCCTCACGAACGCAATGCTCCAGTAACGCAATGTCTATTGTACTATTAAACTTGTTTACTCCAATACGTCTGCAGAAATTACGAATTGAATCCGGGCTGTATCCACGTCTGCGCATTCCACTGATAGTTGGCAGGCGGGGATCGTCCCATCCATTAACGTGATTCTCATCGACCAACTGCAGGAGCTTGCGCTTGCTCATGACGGTATATGTAAGCTCCAATCGTGCAAACTCAATCTGTTGCGGGTGATGAACTTCCAGCTTGTCAAGATACCAGTCATAGAGCGGCCTGTGATTTTCAAATTCCAATGTGCAGATGGAGTGAGTAATGCCCTCAATAGAATCTTCAAGGCCATGAGCCCAATCATATGTTGGATAAGTATGCCATTTACTTCCTGTACGATGATGTTCTGCGTGTAATATTCTATACATAACAGGGTCACGCATATTTAAATTGGGAGATGACATATCAATTTTTGCACGTAGCACTCTTGAACCTTCTTTAAATTCACCATCTTTCATACGTTTGAAAAGATCCAGATTTTCTTCAATACTTCGATCACGGTATGGGCTGTCCTTGCCTGGTGCAGTCAGGGTTCCACGATAACCTCTCATCTCTTCAGCATTAAGGTCACAGACGTAAGCAAGGCCTTTATTAATTAATTGAACAGCATAATCATACATTCGTTCAAAATAGTCAGAAGCATAATATAAATGGTCTCCCCAATCCCAACCAATCCAGCGTACGTCCTCCTTAATTGATTCAACATATCTGGCTTCTTCCATAACAGGATTAGTGTCATCAAACCTCAGGTGGCAGCGTCCACCCTCATTTTCAGCAGCAATACCAAAATTCAGGCAGAATGATTTGGCATGTCCAATATGCAGAAAGCCGTTCGGTTCTGGTGGAAATCTTGTGATTACTTCACCGTTCCACTTTCCTGTCTGGTTGTCTTCAATAATAATTGTCCTGATAAAGTCAATTGATGGCTGTTTACCAGTTTGATTTTCATTTTTCTGAGGTTTATCCTGTTGTCCCACTTGTACTGCCTTTATTTAAATATATTATATAAAATAGGGTGAGAATATATTATCAATAAATAGGTAATATTTACAGTTTAAACTTTCCAAAAGGCATATTAGAGAAGTTGATGTATTGACATTCAGATCTAAGTCAGATACATTAAATCAATAGACTATATATAACATGGAAAGCAAAACAACAGCTTTTAAAATGAGGAGGAGACTATATGAAAAAAGTATTAATAGTTGGTCATTGCGATCTTGATCACCCGCAGATCACTTCCTTAATAGAGAATAACTTTTCTGCAAAGGTAACAAGGGAGAAACTATTAAAAAATACAATTGAATGCATGGATAAGCAGGATTATGATTTAGTCATTATTAACAGGATAGGGGCGTTTGATCAGGAGAGCGGTCTGGGGTTGATTAAATCAATAAAACAGTATGAACGCTTCAAGGTGCCATTGATGATGATTACTAACTTCAAGGATCAGATGGATAAAGCTGTTGAAATGGGAGCAGTACCAGGATATGGCAAGGACAAGCTGCACGATAAAGAGACTATAGAACTATTGAGTAAGTATTTATGTGAGTAGGAATAGTGCATTCTGCCTTCCCAGTATACACTCCATTTTAAAAAGAAATCTTGTTAGAAATCTACATGCACTCTCATAATCCTCACCCACGATACAAGTATTGTATACATATTAAATACTGGGTTATGCCAGATTGAGTTTTGATTAATATGCTCAATAATATAATATATATTAATTTGCATCAATAAAACTTCAAACCATCCGGGAAGGTATGAATTGGCTTTAAACACTGATTTATACCTTGATTTATTAATGGCAATACTATATCATTTTTTTGTAAACTATTATTATAAAGTAAGATAAGTATATAATAGATCTCGGTTTCTGAAAGCATGTTGCCTGATGTTTTATTACAATTAAAAATTGCAATTTTTTTTGAAATAATTTTATGACTAGAGATATCCTGTTAATCTTTCTTTCATTAATGCTGATGATGTCAGTAGGCTGCAAGACAATTACTGAAAAGAACAAGAAAAATGCTACTGAAAAAAAACAGAAGGATGATGATTCTGCAAATAGGCTATGGGAATGGGAGATATCTCCACCAACAAAAATCGATATGAAGGTGGAAGAGAAAAGTGTGCCCGATGAGATTAGTTATCCTCAAAAGAAAGTAGAAACTGAAACTATCGATGAAAAATTACCGGAAGGTAAAAAGATTGATATAACCTTTAACTTTCAAAATGCGGACATAAAAGAGGTCTTGAAAGTTATACTCGGGGATATTATGGGGTTAAACTATACCATTGATAAGAGAGTCACAGGTGTGATTACGCTCAGAACAGAAGGAAAATTTTATAATAATGAGCTAATGAATATAGTCCAGGCAACTTTAAACATAAATGGATTTGCTGTAGTAAATGATGGTAATATATTCCAGGTGCTGCCCATACAGGAAGCCAGGAGTGAGGCGAGGATCGTTCAGTTAGGCAGCAATGTGAAACCTGGTGGGAGGGAAGTAATTACTCAGTTAGTACCATTACAGCATGTGGCACCTCAGGCAATCATACCGACATTGAGGGGACTATTAACCAAGGCAGGTTTTGTTATTGCACCGAACGATACACACGCAATAGTTATATCAGATAATGTTACAAATATGGGCAGATTGTTAAAGGTTGTTGAAACATATGATGTTCCGTTCTTTGCAGGTAAGGCGCTGAAATTTTATGAAATAAAGTACGCAGATACTGTTACTCTGGCCAAGGATTTGGAGCTGGTAGCACAAACACTTGGCGCAAATACTAAAGCTCCTAAAATGGACATATCTTTTATCCCATTTCAAGATACAAATAAGATAATGGTAGCCACTTCTATTCCTGAGCTTCTGGATTCGGTTGATGCATGGATTTCAAATATAGACATTCACATAGGGGTGAACAAGCCGAAAATGTATATTTATAAGATGCAACATGAGCAGGCTGAAACAACTGTAACTGTTTTGACAGAAATGTTTAAGGAGAAGATCACTCCGCCTGAAAAGGGCCTGAAGGCGGGTACTGAACCCATGAAGATCATTGCAGACAAGAATACAAACTCTATTATAGTGAAGGCACTACCATCAGATTATCAAAACATCAAGACTATAATAGAGACGATCGATTCGACTCCACAACAAGTACTAATAGAGGCCATTGTTGCGGAAGTGACGTTAACTGATGCTCTTGACCTGGGAGTTGAGGTTTTTTTCAGGTATGGTGGAGCAAGCGGAAGCGGTAAACCGAAGGGGGCGAGAACATCGCTTTTGCCTTCTGGTATTACTTCTGGTGATACAGGGACTTTAAGTGATGGAATCCGTGCGTTTACGTTTAACAGGGATATAGATACGATCTTCAATTTAATTGCTTCTGAGGGAGAGACCGATATACTTTCTACTCCACACTTACTTGTTCGTGATGAACAGACGGCAAGTATTCAGGTTGGCTCGTCTGAACCTATAAGTACCGGCTCAACAACTGGCTCTGGTATTTCAACATCACAAGTTCAGTATCGCGATATAGGTAAAATACTGACGGTGACTCCAAGAATCGGTGAGAATAATATGATCACACTGGATATTACGCAGGAAATAAGTGAGGTTAGGACGACATCTGTTTCTGTTCCTGACACACCTGCATTTACTATCAGAAAAACGGAGACATCACTGGTTGTAAAGAGCGGGCATGCAATTTACCTGGGTGGGATTATTGATATAAAAGACGAGTTGACTGAAAAAAAACTTCCATACCTTAGCAGCATACCCTATATCGGGAATGTTTTTAAATCAACAGACTTAAGTAAGACCAAAACAGAATTGATGATTCTGCTAACGCCCTATATTATTAATAGTGATGATGATGCTGACAGATTAACCAAGGAATTCAGGAATAAATTAGATCAAATAGCAAATATGCAGAAAAGACCAAGATAAATCATTCAGTACAAAAGAGTTTATCATTAAAGACAAGATATAAAAACATTACTTATATATCAGAAAGTGGAATAGTATGGTTAGGCAGAAACAGAACTACCGTGGTTTTACTATCATAGAAATCATAGTCGCGCTTGTTATTGTAGGGGTGTCGATAACAATATTTGTAAGACTTTTGGGTAATTCTGCTATGCTCAGAGGAAAGATAAATGATTATGATGAGAGACTGAATATTGCAGTGACAAAGTCTGAAGAGTCATTTCTGGGGTTGATAGATGGTGGTTTTAATCCAGATATTAATGAGAACAAAGTAAAAGGCAAAATTGAGGAGAAGAATATTAACTGGCAATTGAATGAAGAGAGTGCCGAAGGCTTCAATGGATACAAGAGAGATGTATATTTCTATACTGTAACTGTTGACGGCGTTGACATTTCGAGTGTAGGTCTTCGATGAACATGCTGAATTACCTGTTACCTGTTGTATGGGTAGGCGCTTTAAGTGCTAATCAGCCAGACAAAGCAGATATAATTGTATCTTTTCCTGAAGAGGGGAAAAAACAATCAAGTATCAGCGCATTTACATTATTAGAACTGATAATTGCCGTTTCTATTGGTACTGTATTAATACTACTAGTCTCCTTTGCTGTAAGGACTGGCTTCTTCCAAATGGAGCGGGGGAGTAAGTGGCTTGAAGAAAAATATAGAGACGACAAAGCACTATACTTTTTCCAGCAACAGGCAGCATCAATGAGGCATGAATTAATTAATGAAGAGACTATTTTCAATGGTGATTCAGAAAGTATAGTTTTTCTCACTCCGATTTCCCTTGAAAGAAGTTATGGGTTAGGATTGATGATGGTAAATTATTATATTGAAGAGAGTAGTGAAGGTATCAGGCTGGGTTACAAAGAGAAGCGGTTTGTTCCTGGTGAAAATCTTGACAAATTTAAAGACCAGTATACCTTAATGTTTAGTGACAGTAATGTAGTGGAGATTGTAAGTGGTTATGATGAAATATCGTTTCATTATCTCGGATTATTGAAAAACACAGATGAAGATGCCGATCCTGGAGAATCTGTTTCCAAGTGGGAGGATGAATGGTCAGTAAACAGTTTACCAAAAGCAGTAAAAATTATATTAACAAAGGATGGCCAAAGCCAGGAATTGATAGCTCCTGTAATGGTTATGTATTGATCTTTGTATTGTGGGCAATCGCTATCCTCAGCCTGGTTGCACTGAGTTTTTCTAAAGATACAAATATGGCAATCTCGCTTAAATCTATTAATGCAGAAAGGCTGAGAGATTCATACGCTGCCAGAGGTGCATCTCTATATGCTCTTGCTAAAATGTCACTTGTCGGTAGTCTATCTACTACTGATGCTATTGGCAGTACTAATACTAAGGGATCACTGGGGTTCGTGACCCCGGGAACTCCTCCAATAGCAGGGGATGCACCGGATGGAACAAAAACTGATAATGAAAATAGTGACTTACAAGAAAGTGGCAAATACAATGATAATGTTAAGTGGAATCCGAGCAAAAGCCCATATTCAGTAACTATAGGAAATAGAGATTGTGATGTATATATCTCTTCAGAAAACGGAAAAATTAATGTGAATGCCTTAAATGATACTAATAGAGAATTTTTAGTAAACCTTCTTGAAAAGAGAGATGTCGATATTTCCGATGCTGACACTATCGCTGATTCTATACTGGATTGGCTGGACACTGATGACCTGACACATGTCAATGGGGCTGAAGACGGATATTATGGGTCATTGCCCGATCCTTATAAAGCAAAAGATGCTTCATTTTACTCTATTGAAGAGATGACTCTGGTGAAAGGGGTCACACCGGAGATATTTGAAAGAATAAGGGACTTTGTTACTGTTTATGGCAACAAAGACATCAGTGTTAATGTAAATATTGCACCGAAGGAAATACTCAGTTCTATCCCTGGTCTGTCTGAAGATATTGCTGATGAATTATCTTTTTATATTGAAGAGAACGGTAGTATTAGTGATCAGGAAGAATTAAAGCAGCTTTTCTGGGGGCTTGGTGTGATTGGTGACAATTTTGAAGATATAAAACATTATCTTACTTTTAAAGATTCAGACTACATTACGATAAGCGCTTTTTCCAGTGAATCTACCGGTATGCAGAAACCTTCAAGCGAGTCAGGAGTATATCATGGATATGATTATAAATTGATTGTGGGGAAAGATGATAGTGGGTACAAAATATATGCTGCCTATCCTGAATAATAACCTTTGAATCACGTTGTAATTACTACTTATTAGGTTGTATTATCACCAAAGGATGTGCTGACAGCTTAGATATCAGCTTACAAGTTTATCTTGACTTAAACATCAAGGGTGATATTATTTATCTATACAAACACTGAAATTATAAACCTTATGTATCGATGAGATATACTATATATTCTTTGCTTTTACTGGCAATAACCTTATGTAATGTATCCCTGGCTACTGATGAAAGTAATACTTCAGCTGCTACCGGAGGAGATCAGATAGTCGTCTCTCCAATGAGTACTATGCTTGATATATCTGACACTGTCTCTGTAAATGTGTTGATACTTGATGAAGATGGAAACCCGATTGAAGGGCGTAAGGTTCAGATTTTTCCGGATGACAGTCAGATAGCATCCACAAATATCAGTAAATCAGTTTCAGATGAGTCAGGGTATTTAAGTTTTTACATACTCGGTAAACAGCAGGGTAATAGTACTGTAACAGTTACCGATGGAGTGGTCTCGTCTCAAATCGACGTAGCCATAAGAAACCTGATTCACTATATACTTCCATATTTTTCAGGTGATATGCAGCTGAGCATTATTAATCCCACTGAAGAATTAAATTATGTTAAAATACAGTTTTATGAAAACAGTGAAAGATATATTGAACCTGTTGTAGTGAGATTGGAAGCTAAAGAGATGAAAACTCTTACTCTTTCAGAAGAGTTGGATACTGCATTAAAGGATGGATGGGCGGAGATCCACTCTACTGATCTTATCTTTGGAGGGATATGGACGAATAAAGGGTATTTATCCTTTAAAAAGATAGAAAAATAATGATAAATAACAAAAGTGATTCCAGGGGCTTCACTCTGATAGAATTACTAATTGTCCTTGCAATAATTACTGTTGGTGCTGTTATCTCTGTCCCCAGAATTACAACGGGCATTGACTCAGCCAGATTCAGAAACGGTATCTCTGAAATAGTATCTTACCTGAGGAACACACATCTTGAGGCAATTTTAGAGAATAAAAATATATCAGTTTCTATTGATTATAAAGAGAATATTTTCCAAAGAAGTGATGATCAGTTATTTACATTACCGCCTGACATTGTACTTGACCCTACATTGATAGATAATAAACAGGCAAGAAAGTTTATATTCTATAATAATGGAAGAGGTTCAGGTCCGAAGGTTGGATTTATTGGTCGTAATGAGAGAAAAGCAACGGTTTACGTTGATCTTTTGTCTGGCCTGGCTAAATATGATCTAAATTAAATTGTTTTATACTAAGACTGTCAGTAGAATCGGCAAAATTGATTAGTCATTCGAGCAATGGAGGTAGTTGATACAGATGTTATTTCCAAAAAGCATCGGATTATCAATCCATGGAAACGATCTGATTATTTCCAAAGCATCCCAGAAATTCCTGAAATCCAGATCTGAAAATATAGTAATCGAAGATTTTCTGTTAAAGGAACCTCTAGAACTCCAATTAATACAAGATACTCATGGTTCTCAGACAGAGAATATTATCTTGTCATGGCCTAGGGAGCGGACCATTGTAAGAGAGATAGAGTTGCCCGGCTCAAATATCAAGGATCTGAAAGAGTCTCTTTCTTATCAGTTGGATAGCTTTATTCTATTCCCTGAAGATGAAGTATACTACGACATCCTCCCATCCAATTCCTCCGATTATGGAGAAAAGGTATTTATCTTTGCTGTAAAAAAGGAAGAACTGGACGATATTATTTTAAGACTTGAATCTACAAGCCTTAAACCGGAACGTGTAGTTATCTCACCTCTTTCATACATTCCATTTATTAAATATAATAGAGCAATAGTTGTTGAAAAATGTAATGATAGATATACATGTAATTTATACATAGATAAAACACTTGTAAGCACGTCACTGGCAAGAAACAGAGATTCATTAAGGAGCAAGATAGATGAGTTCTCAACTGGTAATATTAACTTTTTGGACTGTGAACAGGATGAAATAGATGATTTGTGTTGTAAGGCTGATACAAATGTTGAATGCTGGCAGCCAGGCAGGGAATCGCTAGGTGTTGCACTTAACGGACTCTCAGAGTATCTTAATAAATTTAATATATTGAATGTAAAACCGAAAAGAAATATTCAGATGCCTGCGGTTATGGGAATGCTGTCAGTTCTGCTGCTTGCTTTTATTTTTATACTGCCTGGAATTTTCAGGGATAAAAAGCAACAGAGTTTGCAGGCTATTGATACAAAACTTAAAGAGATGCATCCCGCTGTACTCATATCGAACGGATTGAAAGATGAGATAGATAATACTTTAGAAATTAATGAGAAAATAAATGGGCTTATCCAGAAACATTCACGTCGGATTGACCTGATCGCTGAGCTTACAAAGGCTGTACCGGATGATACATGGGTTAGACAGTTGCTAATAAAAAAGGATGGATTTGAGATTGAAGGCGTCGGAGTTTCAGGTGCAAACGTTTTGAAACTACTGGAATACTCACCTCGCTTTGACGGTGTAAGCTTTACCTCTTCTGTTGTTAAGGATAAGAAAGGTAAGGAAAAGTTTAAGATTAAAGGGGGTATAAAGTGAAGATAAGACAGTCGCTTAAACAGCTCAACAAACGTACACTCATCTTCTTATCCATTGCAATTGTTTTACTGATTGTAATTATATGCGATAAACTGTCATTTAATCCTTTTAATAATTCTTCCGGAAGCCTGAATGATGAATTGTCATTAAAGAAGGAGCTATTTATAAAATACAATAAAGTGATCAGCAGGAAGGAGCTATATGAGAAGCAGTTAATCAGATTAAAAAACACCTACAGCTCTCTCGAAACGAAATTTATACAATCTAAAACAGAAGACCTTGCTCAGGCACAACTACAGGACTATGTCAAAGGTGTTGCAAGGAAGAGTGGCCTAATAATCTCAAGAAGCTCTGCACAAAATGTAGAAATCTTAAATGAGGAGCCCCAACTGCTTCTTGTCTATGCCAGGGTTGAGATAAAAGAGATAGATCGAATAATGAAACTACAAAAATTTCTTTATAATATTGAATATAATAATCAAAAAATGATATTTGTAGATGATCTTAAGATTAAAAGCACAGGATTTTCTACAACTAAAGGCGTGTCTGCAATAATTAAACTTTTCGCTATTGCAAAGCTTGAGACCAAAGAATCAGGAAAAAAGGTTGCTGCTCAAGATAGAAAAAACCTTATAAAAACATGATAATGTTGTTGATTTAGATGTTTCAGACAGTATAAATTTACCTATTCTTCTTTAATTGATTTGTGTAATCTATACAAATACAATGTTACAAAAAATATATAAACTAAAAACCATTTTCCAACGTAACAAACCGGATGCACATTCATCTACAGACAGTTTGCACGGTACCAGGTGTATATTGCATATCACAAATTTGTGCCTCTTAGGACTTGTTATAATGCTGACAGTAGCCAGTGTCTTAGCCTATTACATGATACCTGTAATTACGGAGCCGGATCTGTCAGAAATGATTGAAACTCAGGAAATAGAAATAGATATAGACGCAGACCCTTCTGATCCCGAGTCAACAGACGTAGATTCTAAAGAAGAGGGTGTGACGGATAATGAATCATTTAGTGTTATTAACGAGAAAAATATGTTTTCACATCAGAGAAAAGAGTGGGTTGTGAAGGCTGTAATCCCAAAAGCATCTGAGTTGAAAAATAAAAACCAGGCAAAAAAGGATCTTGCAAAGAAGAGGGCGCTGGCAGAAAAACCGAAAAAAATTATTCTACATGGGGTTGTGATAGCCGGAGATATGAAAAGAGCTTTGATTAATAACCCGTTAAAGGGTGTGAGTAAAAAGACAACAATGTATGTCGAAGAGGGAGATGAATTAGAAGGATATAAGGTTACAAGTATTGAAAAAGACCAGATAAGGCTTGATTGGCATGGAGAGGAGATAATTGTTACGCTTTATTCAGGATTAAAGGACTTTAAAGAGGGTGATAGTGCCGGGATAAGAAAACAAGGGAGTCTGTCAAAATTAGATTATAAATTTGAGGTTATTGATGAATCACAAACAGAAGAGTGTACAGAAATCAGCCCTAAGATAGATGAAAAAGTAGCACTCGCAGATATACCTGATGAATCTTCGCTTAATCTTGTGTATAAGGAGCCTGAATATCTTACAATACCGTCGTTTGAAGATGAACAGTTAACCGGTGCGGTTGAAATGCCAGATGCTGACAGGTTATTCTCTAATATAGAATCTAATATCATTAGTTCTTCTGAAGAGGGACAGAAAACTGTGAAAGCTCAAGTACCTGTTTTTATCGATCTACCTATTAAAGAAAAACCAAAACAGAAGACTTTTGCAGAAGAGCAGGCTGAGATTGTACTGCATGGAATAGTAATTGCAGGAGACATTAAAAAAGCCCTGGTATATATTCCTATGTCTGATCATAGTAAGGAGAAAACTTTGCATGTTGAGGAGGGAGACGGATTTGAGGGATATACGGTTACAAGTATAGAATCTGATAAGCTAAGACTCGACTGGCATGGTGAGGAGATGGTTGTCAAGTTTCCTCCCTTGTAATTATTTCAGGTATCAGAAGTCTGTATATATCATGCCGCTTGTAAGGTCTATAGCTGAAGATATTAATAAGTGAGGCAAAATGAGTACATTTAAATATCGTGTTATGACCAGGGGCAGTGGTATTCTGGAAGGTAAAAGAACTTCCGTAAGCAAGGAAGAGTTATTAGATTACCTGAAAAGAGCCGGTCATATTGTCCTGAAAGTTGAAGAGATAGGTGCTAAAAAAACAGGCAAGCTTTTCTCAAATCGTTCTGTCAAAAAGGCTACTGTCTTTTTTACCCAGGAGCTGAGCATACTGCTAGACAGTGGAGTTTCTCTTGACAAAAGCCTGAGAATACTTTCTGATGCTCAGGATAATATAAAGTTCAAAGCGCTGATACTGGATATTCTTGAAGAAGTAAAAGGTGGTAAATCACTCGCCGATGCACTGTCGATGTTTCCGGACGTTTTTACCGGTGTATACGTCAATATGGTTCGTGCCGGCGAGGAGAGTGGAGTACTTCCTAAAGTCCTGGAACGACTGGGTTCTTTTATGGAGAGAATCCAGAGGATCAAGTCAGAAATAACATCATCACTCATCTATCCGCTGTTTCTTGTTTTATCAGGGCTCCTGTCGGTAGCCGCGCTGGTACTGATAGTAATGCCCAGATTTACAAAAATTTTCGATGAAGTCGGTATTGCACTTCCGTTTTCTACACAGATACTGATCAAACTCTGTGATGCCCTTACGAACTATGGATGGATCATGCTCATTGCCTTGACGGGAGGTTATTATCTTTGCAAGTCACTAAAGAAAAAGCCCGGTATACAGGCTGGCTTTGACAAAAAAAAACTTGGTATACCTGTCCTTGGTGATATTATCTGGAGAATCGAAATATCACGCTTTGCCCGGACGTTAGGCACATTACTTGAAAACGGGGTCTCTCTGTTAAAGTCAATTGATATTTCAAAGGGAGTAATGTCGAATGTTTACCTTTCCGATAAAATAGAGTCAGTTAAGCCTGAAGTAAAGGCCGGTAAGGGTTTTACCGCACCGTTAGGGGAAAAGGCATTTTTTCCCGGAATGGCCCAGCACCTGCTTAAGGTTGGTGAGGAGACAGGTAAATTGGATGAGATGCTCGTGAAAGTATCTGATACAATGGACACAGACATAGAGCAGCGAATTAAGAGACTTATATCACTGGTAGAGCCCGCTTTAATTCTAATAATGGGGTGCGCAATCGGCATAGTTGTCATCTCCATGTTAAGCGCCATATTCAGTATCAACGAAGTTTCATTCTAATCATCTACTGAACTCTAAGAACCATATTTTTATTATAATGCTCTTTTTGACACCGAAGAAGAGCATTTAAGGCCTGAAACATGTATTATCGGGAGGAAACATAAACAATTTAACAGGTTATCTTGGCCCGACCCCGAATGCTGCTGAATGCCAATGCCCCTATTTATTACGAGATTTTTACCTTGATATTCCGTACGTTATACAGTACGCTTAAAGATCAAAGGAGACAAACAAAAATGACAACTCTTACAGCAAGCAAGGCGAGAGCAGAGCTTTATAAGTTATTAGACAAAGTGGCGGTATCGCATGAGCCTATTCAAATTACCGGTAAAAGAAATAATGCTGTTTTAATTTCGGAAGAGGATTGGAGTGCAATCAAGGAAACACTCTATTTACTCTCTATTCCAAAAATGAGGGAGTCTATCAAAAAAGGGCTTAAGACTCCTTTAAAAGAATGTAGCCGAAAAGTAGAGTGGTAAACTGGAAACTTGTTTATACTAAGCAAGCACAAAAGGATGCAAAGAATCTTTCGGCTGCAAATTTACGTGCAAAAACTGAATCTATTCTTGATGTATTGAAGAAAGACCCATTTCACAAGAACCCACCCTATAAGAAATTAGTAGGAGATTTAGAAGGTGCTTATTCTCGCCGCATAAACATTAAGCACAGGCTTGTATATCAAGTTTTTAAACGCAGTAAAACAGTAAAGGTTATTCGAATGTGGACACATTATGAATGATTTTACAGTTCAGGGTCGTTGTGTTCTTAACATTTACTGAAAACAGGGACAGATGTATATGCTCTGTAATCAGGTGAGATAGTTTATATTTAATCTGACACTTCAGTAGTAATATTGATATGATGGAC
>CAYFOK010000026.1:0-12775 GCA_964344685.1 uncultured Candidatus Scalindua sp.
CAGAAGCATTAATTTGATGTGATAGATAAGAAGTAGAAGTATGTTAAAGGGGAGCTGGGTTTTTGCCTGGCTCCCTTTTTTTTAGTGGAGTTATTATAAAAAAACCCACCATTAAGGTGGGTTTTTTTATAATAATATTTATTTAACTTTTTGTCTATTTTTTGTGTATATTATTATATATGGTTTTAAAAGATCTTTTTTTTTAATCTTTTCAGGTAGGGATTGTATGTCTATTATAACTAATAATAAAATCAAGTATCCAGGTATTTTAATACTATTATCTGTTTTTACGGTTTTTGCAGGTTGTGGAGAACGGATAAACCATGTTGAAGTCGGGGAAGCATTATTGGAACAGGGAAAAGTTGAAGAGGCTTCAGTAGAATTTAAGAAAGCTATTGAAAAGAATCCAAGTCTTGCCAGAGCACATTTTGGGTTGGGTAATGTTTCTGTAAAAAAACAGATGCTTGAAGATGCAGCCGTTCATTATAGAAAGGCAATTGAGCTGGATTCTAACTATGTAGATGCTTATCAAAGACTATCAGAAACCTTTATTGAAATAGGCTCTCCTGATGACGCATTTGGAAGGAAGTATAAGCCTGTTGAGCAGGATCCTGAAGATCCAATGGCCCGTTTAGATCTGGGTGTTTTCTATCATAAATGGGACCAAACCAGAAAAGCAATTGAAGAATATGAAGAAGCCCTGAAGTTGGATCCGGATAACCCTTTCACATATTACAACCTGGCGGTCGCATATCAAGATATGGGGCTTTATTCTGACAAATCAATACCTCTTTATTTAAAATCTATTGAAATGAATCCAGAATATGATGATGCGCATTATAACCTTGCAGTCTCATACCTCAAGATAAATAATCTTGAAAATGCCATGAGTGAATATAAGAAAACTTTGGATCTTAATCCTAAATATGCCAAAGTCTATGTTGATTATGGTATGCTAAAACTTCAGGAAAAGAAATTTGATGAGGCAATAGCATTTTATGACAAGGCGATAGAAATTGATCCGGAAATAGTAGAGGCTTATTATCAGAAAGGCATTGTTTACGCCTTTCAGGAGAATTATGATGAGGCTTTAAAGATGAATAAGAAGGCGTTAGATATAGATCCGAAGCATATTAATTCTCAATTTAATATAGCAGTAGTTTTTCATAAACAGGGGAAGTTAGACCGGGCAATTGCCGAATATGATTTGACATTGGAGATAGATAAAAACTATCAGGATGCTTATTACAATAGAGGTCAGATATACGCGTCAAAAGGTAATACGCCTCAAGCATATAATGATTATATTGCCTATAGTAAGATCGTAAAGGCAAAGACCGGTTCAGAAGCGGCAGCACTTGCGTTGCGGGGTATCGAGGATAAAGAGAGAGTTAAGAGATATATGATCCCAAGTTTCAAAGACTGGTTATTAGAATATGATGATTAACTTTGAAATTGATTCAGGAAGTTTTTCTGTAATCCTCTGGAGAGAGAGGAAAGTGATTATATACTCGTTATGAGTCCAAAACTGAAGCCTTCTCGAAAGAGCGGCTTATTGGAAGGAGCTGATTGTAGATGATTTTTAAATTTCTAAAAAGATACAATTATCTATTTGTTTTTATTGTGATAGGTTTTGCAATAAGCTGTGATAATGCTCAAAATCATATTGACCTTGGGGATAAATATGTCCTGGAAGGAAAGCCTGGTCAAGCTGTTGAGGAGTATAAGAAGGCTATAGAGCTGGATTCAGGTGCAGTCGAGATTTATTATAAACTGGGTGAACTTTATTTCAAAAAAGATATGCTGGAAGAGGCTGCCAGGGAGTATAGAAAGGCGATTGAATTGCGTCCGGATTATCTTGATGCCCATAAGAAGTTGTCAGAGGTATATACAAAAATTGGTGTTCCGGATGATAAGCTTACGATATTTACAAATGCGATCAGGATGGATCCCAAAGATTCTAAAGCCCGAATAAATCTGGGCATTTATTACCAACAGTTGAAGAATATGGACCTTGCTTTTGAGCAGTATAATAAGGTACTGGAATACGATCCTTATAATTATAGTGCTCATTATTATCTGGGTGTTGCCTATCAGGACCTTAATCTGCTTGAGAAGGCCATAGCATCCTATGAAAAATCTATCGAACTTAAGCCCGGATTTGAAAAGTCTCATTACAATCTGGGTATTGCTTACATTGCTATAGATGAATATGATAAGGCATTGAAAGAGCTGAAAAGGGCTGACGAATTAAATCCTGGTAATGATAATACGTATTGTAATCTTGGGTTGGTATATTATCTTAAGGGCATGATGGATGACGCAATTGATAGTCTAAGGAAGGCCTTGGAAATAGACCCTAATAAGGCAGATGCTCACTATTATCTGGGCGTGGTTTATGCAAGTCAAAATGATTACGATAAAGCTATAGAAGAGAACAAGAAGGTGATAGATGTGGATCCGAATTATGCAAATGCACACTTTAACCTTGGTACTATTTACCATAAACAGGAATTGTATAACGAGGCTATAGAAGAGTATGATAAAACAATTCAGATAGATAGAGGCTTCGCAGATGCTTATTATAATAAGGCTGCAGCTATGGAGGAGTTAGGTAGAGATGCTGAAGCCCGTGATGAATACGAAAAATTCAGGATGGTAAGGAAGACTGCCGGTGGTTCTCCAAGCCTTTTGGAATTTGACGCAAAACTTCTTGGAGCGGCTGAAAGGGATGACGAATTTCAAAGACAGAAAATAGAAGCCGAAGCCTTTAAAGCAGCAGAAGCATTAAAGAAAAAAGAGAAGACAGAAATGTCTCAGTAGAATTATTATGCTGGGACGAACTACCTTCTTTTTTCAATTGCTTCCCGTTTTTCTGAAATGGTAGGAAGTACAACCTTCACCGTTTGATCCGGCTTAACTGTTACTTGCTGGGAAACAGGTTTATATTTTTCATGCCATGTTTTAAGTGTATAGTCTCCGGGAGGGACGTTATCAAGTGTAAATTCACCTGTTTTGTCAGTTAATGTAAAGTAAGGGTTGTCTAAGACAACAATGAACGCAGACATTTCTTTGTGTACATTACATCTGAGTGCTATCTCTCCTGTTTTATCCAGACGTATTATTTTAATAACATCCGGATCATAAGTTCCCAGACTCAGCATTCTGTGTGTACCGGGAATAGGATCAGGAGAATAAACATTATGGCGGACACTGTCAGTATTGGGAAAGTCAACAGTTGATCCTTTTAGAATCGGCAGGACGTGTGGGATAAACTCGACGTTCCATTGGTCCATAATAGGTGGCTCAGCAGGTAACCCGTTTTTCTTGGTAAATGCAAGATGTCCCGTCATAATAGAATGTCTTTTCTCTGAAGGTTGGAAGATACCGGGTACATATTCCAGATAAACAATTGTATCTTCTGAATGTCTCTCCGGCATATCTGAGTGTACGGTTTCCACTCTGACTGTTCCCTTTATAGCACCTGGGTTTTTCACATTACCCTCCGCCTCTCTAGCCACCTGTCTATTCTTGTAAGACAAATCATCACTCATTTCACGGATCTTTGCTTCAATTTCTGCATAATCGTCCATAAGGGGCATAGGCGCTTCCATTTCATCAGGAGCACCAGTATTATCAATAAATTCCTCAGAACACATACCGTACTTTGTGTAGTATAATGAAAGGGCAATTGTTAGTATCATTAGCAAGGTATTTATTATGTGTTTTCCTCTTTTGCCTATTGTTTCCATCTATTTTCCTCTTAAATCTTTTACTATACTATTTTATGACTGTGCTTAATAAATTGAAAATATCTAGATTAACTATTCAAGTGACAGTGTATAAAACAGATATAAATATAAAAAAAATCAAAACTTCAATTATATTTAGAGCATATTTTATTGCAATAGTAAAAGTAAATAAACTTGTATAAGTAAGTAGAGTATCGCATCCCAGCAGTATTTAAAAGGTTTACAAGGCTTATAATGCAGTTTCATTATGTTATTGAATCGCTTGCAAAAAAAGTATTGATCGTTATAATCTTTTAGAAATACATTTTACGTTTTTGAGGGAGGTTATAATTTACATGTATTTAAGGAATAGATATTTTTGTGTAACTGCTTTGCTTGCGGTTTTGTTCTTTTCTCTAATCAATAAGAATTGCTTTGCTGATAACACTAGCCTTAAATGGGATATTCAAGATAAGGCCGTCGGGCAGATGGGGGTTTCCTGGGCATTTAAAATTGCTTACTCACCTGACGACAAATATATTGCCGTTGCCACGAAAGTGGGAGTAATGATAATTGATGCCGGTACACATAATTCTGTATGCTTTTTGTTTGGTCACAAAGGCGCTGTGCAATCAATAACTTTTGACCCGGAATCCAAGCTCTTAGCCTCAGGCTCTCTGGATGGGACTGTCAGGATTTGGGATATACCTTCCGGGAAAGAGTTAAAGGTTCTATTAACAAGCAGTCAAACGGTTGCCTCTGTTGCTTTCAGCCCCGATAACAAGTTGCTTGCTTCTGCGGGTACTTATGACAACAATATTACCATCTGGGATGTCAATACATGGACGGAAATAAAGTCATTAAGCGGGCACACCAAAAATGTAAACACTCTTGCCTTCAGTCCTGATGGTAAGCAATTAGCCTCCGGTTCGACTGATAACGATATTAAAATCTGGGATGTTGAATCATGGACGGAAATAAAGACTTTGAGGGGGCATGCATATATGGTTTACCAGATTGATTATAGCCCTGATGGTAAATTAATTGCATCCGGTTCAGGCGATAATACAGCAAGGATATGGGATGTTACAACTGGAAAAGAGATTGAAAGATTGGTTGGTCATACATGGAATGTAAATTCAGTAAAATTCAGCCATGACGGAAGGTTGTTGGGCTCAGGTGGTGCTGATGGTACGACTAAAATATGGGATGTAGCTACAGGTAAAGAGGTTTGGTCTGTAAAGGGCCATAGTCGTGGGACCAAATCTGTAGCTTTTACTCACAATTCAACAATACTTGCTTCGGCAAGCCCTTTTGACCATAATATTCTGTTTCTGGATACAGAGACAGGGGATGAAAAGGGAGTACTGTCAGGGCATGGGAGAGATATCAATGTAATGACATTCAGTCCTGATGGCAAATATCTGGCGTCTGCCGCGTGGGATAGAACGGTAAAGGTATGGAATGTTGCTAAGGGAAAGGAAGAATGGACGTTAAAAGGTCACAAGGAGGAAGTTAACTCTGTAGCTTTCAGTCAAGATAGTAAGATTCTTGCGTCAGGTGCTCACGAGGGTGATGTGAAGATATGGGATATTTCGACCGGTAAGGAAATTAAAACACTTAAAGGACATACTGATAGTGTGTATTCCGTAGTTTTCAGTCATGATTCAAAGATCCTTGCTTCAAGTTCCTGGGAAGAGATAAAACTCTGGGATACTGATACATGGAAAGAAATGAAGACCTTGACAGGGCAGGGAGAGGAGATAAGCGGATTAGACTTTGCCAATGGAAGTACACTTCTGGTCTCATCTGCATATGATAGAAGTGTAATGGTCTGGGATGTAAAGACTGGGAAAATGTTAAAAGAGTTGATTGGGCATGGAATGCGTGTCAATGCTATGGACGTAAGTTCCGACTCAAGATTTATTGTCTCTGCCGGCCGAGATACTGTTTTAGTCTGGGATCTTGCAACAGGAAAGAAAATATGGGATTTAAATGGTCATAACTGGGGTGTTACATCGTCAATATTTCATCCGGATGACAGGCTCATTGCAACATGTTCATGGGGAGATGAACTGGTTATGTTCTGGGATGTAAAGACTGGTAAACTGCTGAAATCACTGGAGGGTCACTGGGACGCACTCAGGTCGTTAGCATTCAGCCCTGACGGGAAACTGCTGGCGTCAGGTGCAAATAACGGGATAATATTGATTTGGAAGATAGATTAATAACTGAGATAGTGTTAACCGCAATCTGCCAAACATCGAAAAATATTTGGCAGATTGCGGAGATGTTTAGTCTGCGTCCTTTGCACATCTGAAACCAACGCTTTTGTTTCTTTCACTTGGTTCCCCAAACATTCTTACCGCACATCGCAGCTTGTAGACGTTTTGGGCAAACATGGAACCTCCCTTGATAATTCTTTTGCCAGTACCTTTTAAAGGCCCTTTAGGATTTTTTTTAGGGCTATCATAGTAATATTCAGGATGATACCAGTCATTACACCACTCAGAGACACTTCCAGTCATGTCATAGCAGTCGTAAACGCTGTTTCCTTCTTCGAAGCTTCCTACTGTAACCGGCAAATCACCTTCAGTTCCGACATTGCAAAATTTGATTTCCCAAACATTGCCCCATGGGAATCTTCTTGCGTCTGTACCTCTTGCCGCTTTCTCCCATTCTGCTTCGGTAGGCAGACGTTTTCCTCTCCACGCGGCGTAGGCATAAGCATCGTACCAATCTATTCTGGTGACAGGATAATCGGGATAATTATAATATTTATATTCATAGCCTCTGAAAGTATTGCCGGGAAGATGGTTTTTGTTAATTGGTTCTGAAGGAGAACACTTACTGTGGTCGCCGGTCTTCATTATATAGTCCAGGAATTCCCAATATTTGGCATTTGTCACCTCGTATTTGTCAATATAATAAGCATCAAGAATTACTCCATGTTGAGGCATCTCTTCAGGAATAAAGTCTTCCTCGCTGCTGCCCATAATAAATTCACCAGCCGGAACGAGTGCCATTTCCTCCCATTTGTCACTGTTAGATTTTAAAGACGCCTCCATTATTTCTCTTCTATCGTTTACTCTTTTTTTAGCTATCTTCCTTTTTTCCTCTACATTCAGGTATTCCATAAGCTTACCTATGAAATCGTCTACTTCATTCAACTCTTCCGGAACTTGCGGCATCAATTTCCTGCATGTTTCCAAATGTTCCAGTGATTTTTTATGGTTATCAAGCTTCCAGTATACACCTGCTATATACCAGTGAAGAGAAGGCCTGGTCGGGTCCAGTTCTAAAGCTTTATTATAAAAATCCAATGCCCCAATATAATCATTTTGGATTTCACGCAAAGAATTAGCTGTTTGAATATATTTATCAATCTTTTCCACAACATCTTTATCTAACGATATTGGGGTATCCTGTTTTTTTTCAACTTTTTCTTCCTGATTTTTAACTTCCTGGGTCTTTTCAGGCGGTTTTTCAGGTGTTTGTGCGTATAGGCTTGATACATAAAATGTTAAAACAATTATGGAAAAAAGAATCCTCTTCAATTACTGCCTCCTTAAGATCAAAATAAGTCTAAAAGTAAAAAAAATGTATTCTAAATAATATTTTATTAATCGATATTTATATAAAAAATACATTATACTACCAAAAATTTGCTAAATCAATGTCAAATAGATTTGACTTGATTTATGTTAAAAAGGTCTTGATCTTACGACTTTTTTTTGGTAATATCCTCGAAATATTCATATTATATAAGTTCAGTACAGTAGCAAGTCATCTACTGCTAACAGATTAAGGGGGACTCAATGGGTTGTGAATGTTCAATGGAGAAAGTTGTAAATACCATAAAATCGGTATTTGAGCAGATAAATAAGCGGAAGAAATTAATAGGCGTTCTTTTGATTATATTGATTGCTGTCGCCATTGTTGGAGGCAGGAAGTTCTGGCATTATGCTGAATCTAGTGAATTTTGTGGTAGTTGTCATGAGATGGACGTACATTATGATTCATTTATGAGTTCGAAGCATCACAATGAACATGTACATGCTTGCCATACCTGTCATATTGGTCCCGGATTGAAGGGGTTCCTGCATGCTAAGTTGAGTGACGGTGCGCACGATTCATTTGAACATTCCAGAAAAACTTACCTTACCAGTGAAAATTCAGGCCTTTTTATAGAAATTGCCGAAGACAGCATTCCTATAGTAAATGGCAACTGTAAGAGATGCCATACTGATCATGAAGAGTTTACGAAGGATAAAAACCATTTAAAGTATGTTGCACAATCAAAGAGGGTAGGGGAAGATGGTAGCCTCAAAGATTTCTTCTGTACGGACTGTCATATAGGTGTTGTTCATCCAAGCTGGAGTGCAGATGTGTATAAGGAATATGCTGAGCAAAAGATTCCTCCGATTGGAACATATGCTGAAGATGCCTGTTATGCCTGTCACCGACACGCTACTCCCGATGTTGTGAAAGAATGGACTGCAAGCCCACACTCAAAAAGTGGTATTTCATGTATTGCGTGCCATGGAGACGACCATGGGGTGATTATTGCTAGAGGTGGAAGAGTATTACCAAACAAGTGCGGAGAATGCCATGAGTCGATGTACAATGATTTTGCTAAAAGCAAACATTTCAATGGGCGTATAGTAGCAGAAATTGCAAGTACTAAGGATGTAACGATGAGAGATGACTGTAAGAAGTGTCACATGCTTGGCTTAAATCAGCCTTGGGATGAAGGTGCCGGGGGAAGTTGTGAAGGTTGTCATCCTAAGCATCTATTCTCACGGTCAGAGGCGTCAGAAGCAAAGGTGTGTGAAAACTGTCATATTGGTGGGCCATCTCACGCACAGCTAGATTTGGGGGCTAAATCTATGCATGGTAACCTGTTTGCGACACGTATGAGAGAGGGTAAGCCTAAATTAAGATGCCAGACATGTCATAGTGATCCATACAGTCATCACAATTTTAATAGAAATGTCGGTTTGTTGAGTATAGATTAAATAATCCATTATAAAAGTTTTTTTCATATAAAAAAGATGCATTTTGAAAGCCCACCTTATTGGTGGGCTTTTTTGTTGCAATAAATTAACTTCCTCCATGCTGACCAGTAGAATTTTATAGACGAGTTAAAAAGTAACTTCTTTTGAAGAATTTTTTATAAAGAGAATAACCGTTGCTTATGTGTTACGTGTGGATGCTATAATCGTGTGCAGGTTTATTTGAACAATTATTATGTGGTACCGGTATTATTTTTTACACAATTTTAGTGTTTTGATATGCAGTGGAATTCAAACCGGATTATACACACGCTGAGCTCTTCAATTGGAAAAAAGCTGATTATGGCTGTTACCGGACTCGGCTTTTGCGTCTTCCTGGCCAGCCATCTGGCGGGAAACCTGATAATATATGCGGGAAATGATGCATTTAACTCATATGCAGAACGTCTTCATGCTTTGGGTCCTCTCTTAATTCTTGCTGAAATTGGTCTTCTTTTTCTAGGTGTAGTCCATATTTCAATAGGGGCTTATCTCACTTTCCAGAATTTTATTGCGAGGCCTGTAAGATATAAAAAAAAGAGAAATGCCGGAGGTAGAACAGTTGGTTCTAGCACAATGCCATATACAGGCCTTATCATTCTCGTTTTTATTATTTTCCATCTTATCGATTTTCACTTCATAGAAAAAGCAGATAGATCCATATACCAGATTGTATTAGAAACGTTCTCAAATCCCGGCTATACTATTTTTTACATTATAAGCATGGCTGTTGTTGCTACTCATGTTGATCATGGATTCTGGAGCTTGTTTCAGACCATGGGGATTAATAATTTGGAGTGTATGCCTGTTATACGTGTGATAAGCTCCGCATTCAGCTTTTTTGTGGGAATTGGATTTGGTTCTATTCCAGTTTTTGTAAATTTTATTTCATAGCAAAATGAGAAAATGAAACTTGATTCAAAAATACCGGATGGTCCGCTTTCCGAAAAGTGGGATAGGCACAGGTTTAAGCTAAAACTTGTAAACCCTGCAAACAAGAAGAAATTTAAAATTATTGTAGTCGGTACAGGCCTTGCTGGCGCATCAGCATCTGCTACTCTTGCGGAGCTGGGATATGAAGTGAAAATATTCTGTATCCAGGATAGTCCGCGTCGTGCACACAGTATTGCTGCTCAAGGTGGAATAAATGCAGCCAAGAATTACCAGAATGACGGAGACAGCATATGGCGCCTGTTTTATGATACCATTAAAGGTGGTGATTTCAGATCAAGAGAGGCAAATGTCTACCGTCTGGCACAGGTCAGCAATAATATTATTGATCAGTGTGTAGCTCAGGGGGTTCCTTTTGCAAGAGAGTATGGTGGTCAGCTTGCAAACAGAAGTTTTGGCGGTGCACAGGTATCAAGGACTTTTTATGCACGAGGTCAAACTGGTCAGCAACTTCTACTGGGTGCGTATGGAGCACTATCACGTCAGATAGCGGCTGGAAAGATCACTCTTTTTTCAAGAAGAGATATGCTTGATCTTGTGTTAATAGATGGAAAAGCAAGAGGTATCATTGCTAGAAATCTTGTTTCTGGAGAACTTGAAAAGTATTCAGCTGATGCTGTAGTGCTTGCAACCGGGGGATACGGAAACGTCTTCTACCTGTCAACAAATTCAATGGCATCAAATGTTTCAGCAGCCTTTGCATCATACAAAAAAGGTGCTTTTTTTGCAAATCCGTGTTTTACTCAGATCCATCCTACATGTATCCCGGTTAAAGGTACATATCAGTCAAAATTGACGCTGATGAGTGAAAGCCTTAGAAATGACGGACGGGTGTGGGTGCCTAAAACTCCTGGAGATAATAGACTGCCGGGACAGATTCTGGAATCTGAGAGAGATTATTATCTTGAGGAGAAGTATCCTGGTTTTGGGAATCTGGTGCCACGGGATGTGGCATCGAGGAATGCGAAGTTTCAATGTGATATTGGCAAAGGCGTAGGGGATACGAATCTTGCTGTGTATCTTGATTTCAAGGATGCTATAAACAAATATGGTCATGATGTTATTAACATGAAATACGGCAACCTGTTTGAAATGTATGAAAAGATAACGGCAGATAACCCATATGATACACCAATGAAGATATACCCTGCTGTCCATTATACAATGGGAGGGCTTTGGGTGGATTATAACCTGATGAGTACTATACCCGGACTTTTTGTACTGGGAGAGGCTAATTTCTCAGATCATGGGTCTAACCGTCTTGGGGCAAGCGCTTTAATGCAGGGCCTTGCAGATGGATATTTCATTATACCCTATACAATAGGTAGTTATTTTGCAGAGTCTTCTCTGGAGAAAACAGATGAAGATCATGAAGAATTCAATATTTCTTCACTTAAAGCTGAAGCACGCATTAAGAAGATCATTTCTATAGGGGGGAAGAGAACAGTGGATAGTTTCCATCGTGAACTTGGGAGCATTCTTTGGGAATATTGTGGCATGTCAAGAAATAATAATAAGCTTAAGAAGGCAAAAAAACTTATTAAAGATCTCCGTGCAGAGTACTGGGAAAATGTATTGGTGACAGGTTCTGAAAAGGATTTCAACCAGAGTCTTGAAAGAGCCTGGAGGGTGGCAGATTTTCTGGAATTTGGTGAGCTAATGGTTATAGATGCACTGGACAGGCAGGAATCCTGTGGGGGACACTTTAATGAGGACTATCAGACAGACGAACACGAGGCACTGCGTGATGACGAACATTTTTGCCATGTTTCTGCCTGGGAATATCGGGGCGATAATCGTAAACCTAAATTCTACAAAGAACCACTGATCTTTGAGAATGTCGAGCTGACACAAAGGAGCTATAAATGAAACAGCCATACGGAGAAAAATGTATCAATATCAAATTAAAAGTCTGGCGTCAGAAAACTCAGGATTCAAAGGGTAGATTTGAATTATTCAAGGCAGAGAATATATCTAAAGACATGTCTTTTCTTGAAATGCTTGATGTAGTTAACGAGGAAATAACACTTTCAGGAAATGACCCTATTGCTTTTGATCATGATTGCCGGGAAGGTATTTGTGGAGCATGTGGTGCCATGGTAAACGGTCGGGCCCACGGACCTGAAAAGGGTACAACCCTTTGTCAGTTACATATGCGTCACTTTTCGGACGGAGATACAGTGGTGATTGAGCCGTGGCGCTCTAGGGCTTTTAAGGTTGTTAAGGATCTTGTAGTGGATAGAAGCGCTTTTGATAAGATTATTCAAGCTGGTGGATATATATCGGTTAACACAGGTGGTGCTCCGGATGGAAACGCAATTCCTATTCCTCAGGATATAGCGGAAAAGGCGATGGATGCGGCGGAATGCATCGGGTGTGGTGCCTGTGCAGGAGCATGTCCTAATGCATCTGCTATGCTCTTTACTGGTAGTAAGATTTCTCAACTAGCTCTGTTGCCTCAGGGGCATCCTGAGGCGAAGAAACGTGCTCTTGAAATGGTAGATAAAATGGATAAAATGGGGTTTGGGAGTTGTGCTAATGAAAAAGAGTGTGAGGCGGAGTGTCCTAAAGAGATTTCCATAACAAACATTGCACGTATGAACAGAGAGTTTCTAAAATTCGGTCTTTTCTCATAATGATTCCTTTTGCTAATGGGTAAAAATAATCCTCTTAGATAATTAACATCCAGAAAGACTATATTTCTCTCAATCATTGGATCATTCATTCCATATTCCGAACATCCGGGAAGATTATAATTTTCTTGTTTAGTAGTTATTTTTAGTATATTAAAGACTATTATGAATAGTGTTATTGACAGGATAAAAAATCTAGAGGAAATCGCACTGCGACACCTGGATGATGGTGTGTTTATTTTTGATAAAGATAGAAAGATCGTCTTGTTTAATCCTGCCTGTGAGAAGATTGCAGGTTATTCAGAAGAAGAAATCTTAAATAATGAGCACAACTGTTTAGATATATTTCAATGCCACTCTTCCAGTGGGGAGTGCCTGGCGATATGTCCGGGCCTAGACCTCTTTG
>CAYFOK010000027.1:0-9672 GCA_964344685.1 uncultured Candidatus Scalindua sp.
GAAAAATCGTGAGGGGCGTAAAAAGGGAAGGTAGGTCGGTTTAAGGGCGCTTACAGCAAGGTAAGGGATTGACGACTATGCCTCCCCCTGCCATCAGGTTCGAAGTTTTGTGTTCACTTTGGCGCGATTTAAACGAATTGCGCCATATTAAAAATTATCGTGCCTAAGCAGATTCACTTATTGGGAATCTATAAGAGCATTTATCGAATCCAAAGAGCCATTAAATTAATATAGTTGCAAGGAAAATGGAAAATTTATCCCCTATATGAGCCTAAAAAGCAACAAAATGACGATATATCTTGATTTTTTGTTACGGGTAATTTCACCCAAAATCAGAAAGCAAAAATCAAGCTCTGCAGTTCCAATCAATTGGGTCATGAAATGAAATTTAACTAATTAACTAGCTTTAGTAACCTTTTTCTAAATCAATTATCGAACGCAAATCTCTACCCTTTAAAAAAGCACAAATATTTTCTCGAACGATAGACTCTCCTTCTATTGCCCCACCTTCAAAGTAGCCCGCAACATGTGGAGTAATGAGAAGATTATCAACCTTCCACAAAGGGTCATTAACATCAAGTGGTTCTCGCTCGAAAACATCAAGCACCGCAAACGCTATACGGTTATTTACAAGAGAATCTATCAAATCATTCTGATCAACTATCGACCCGCGTGAAATATTTATAAAAATTGAGTCACTAGAAAAACAATCAAAAATACCCTTGTCAAAGAGCTTATATGTACTCCGCGTCAATGGCAAAGCACATATTATATAGTCATAATTACCAACTATCTTTTGCAAATCAGAAAGAAAATATGTATCTCTAAAAAAATCTCTGTCTTTAATAGAAGTAGCCACACAATCTACAATTAAACCAAATTTATCCAGGATCTCTCCTACTCCACAACCGATTGATCCTGCGCCAACTACCAAAGCACTTTGACCTTCTAGCAATGCAGATCTATTTCTAACCCAAGATGACCTTATTTGGCTTTTGACATAAAAAGTAATACTTTTCTTAATCGATAGTATTGTTGCCAAACAATACTCACCCATTGCTCTAGCATGCAATCCTTTCATGTTAGTCAATGTCACATGTGGGGCTTTCATCAAAAGGACCGATATTAACTTATCAGCACCAGCACTCATTAACTGAATCCAACGCAATGTGGTTGGACTCTTACCCACATATTCGATAAGAAAATCTGTTTCATGAGCTATAATAATGTCCGGTGAAAAACTATCTAGTGACTGAACATCTCCGCAAAACTTTACTTTTAAAGAGGTATCAAGCTCATTCAGCAAAGATTTAAGCCTAGGGAACCAAAAACTTGAATTCGTCGTGGAGAAGGCTAAGGCGATTTTTATAATTTCAGGATTACGAAACATACTTTACCGATCGACATAAAGAAATGAATTCAAATCCATACGCATTCTATTCAAATTACTCAGTAATTGGGTATCTGATAATAAAGAAGTACTTTTGTAAAATTCCCTTAAACGGTAGATTTCTCTACACATAACCTCTTCACTGCTCTTAGAGACTGGAGTGAGGATACGACGAAATGCTCTAGACAATATGACACGACTGGAACCTAAACGACGATGCTCTGAAAGTATGAGTTCTGGTTTTATTTCACCACCACCTAGTATTCCAATTCCACCAAAACCCCATGCGACATCAAATTTATTCAAGGTTTGAGCCAATGTGTCAAAAAACCTACCTGTAACTAACTCAAATATGTGACGCCTAGAAAAATCAATTTTGAGGTCATTCAATCCAAAATGTACTTCATCTATACCTGGACGTAACAAATTCACCCAATCATATAAATTTAAAACAGCGCCCCCAGTTTCAGCTAAAAGACAAACGGGCACCCTTCCATCAATAATGCCTAAGAAATCCTTAACCTCCAGAGTAGACCCAAACATTGGTAACATAATCCTATCTGCTCCAGCACGAATACATTCATCTATTTCATTATAACTTCCATCATTTAGCGGGTTAATTCTAACTAATAACTGAGAATCTGATAAAACGGATTTCAAACGTTCAACATCTTCAAGTTTATGACCTCCGAAATGCGCATCTACAGAGTTTTGTCTTTCAGTCTTGCCCAAAAACTCTAGGTCAACAAAAATAGTTTCGATACCGCAATTTTCAGCAATAAGAGCTTCACGAACATTATTAGTAATATATAAAAATTGCATATTCAAAGAAACTTCTTAATATCATCATCAGAAGGATGAGCATCACCTAAATAATCTTTATATTCACGCCAGTTTACAGTATTTTCACCATCTATATTTTTAGCCGTAAATGGAACAAAAAGGGTTTTTAAAATAATCTTTAAATCATTAAGAAAAGACAATTTATGCACATAAAGTTCATCTTGGTACAGCTGTTGAAACCATGACAGAGACCTTCTACCATTCAATTGAGCTTGTCCTGTAATTCCAGGTCTTAGACTTCCTCGAATTGTAAATCTGGGTGGAACAACAGTTAATTGCTCTGGCAATATTGGCCTAGGACCAACAATACTCATATCACCTTTTAGAACATTAAATAACTGAGGTAACTCATCGATACTAGTAGCTCGTAAAAATCCCCCTATAAAAGTAACTCTATTGTCACCACGTCTTTTTACAATAGGCTCTAAATACTGATCAATATCATCAGGGCTCCTTAGTACCATTGTTCTAAACTTATAAATAGTAAAAGGAGCGTTATTTAGACCAATTCTAGTCTGTTTAAAAATTGCAGAGCCTCCTGATAAAGTTATCATAATAAATACAACCAAAAGGATTGGGGAAAAAACAACCAATGCCAATATAGAAATAGTAATATCTAATAGTCTTTTATATATTATGTAACGCATGATAGTTATTTAGCACAAGCTCACTAAATTGTCTCGCAAGAAAGCTACGATCATATTCTTTTGCAAGCGTTAATGCACCAGCTTGCATTGATTCATATTCTTTATCGTCAATAGTATTGATAACATTAGAAACAACCATTTCTATTGGATCACTAGATCTAAAAGTCACGCCACATTGATATTTTAAAAGTAGGTCAGCGGCATCTCCATCAACATTGGAGATAATAGGAAGAGCAGCAGAGCAATATTCAAAAAATTTATTTGGGATTGTCTTAAAAATACCAGCTTTATAAAATAGAAGTCCAAATTTAGCATGAAGTAATTTACTATAAGCCTCTGGTTGATTAACTCTACCCAAAATAAATACATTAGTACTCTTATTAGCAAGAGATACTATCTTTTTATAATGAGGACCATCGCCAATGATATATAGCGGGTTATCAGAACAATGTTGGGGGTGCAGCTGGTTTAATTTATCCCAAAATCGAAATAATAAATCAAAATCAAAAACATCATGCAATGTACCTAAAAAAATATAGCCATATCTATCACTAGAATCAGAAGACCCAAGGCTATTCAAATTGGGAGCACCTAGTGGCAACACCTTACCAGAAGTATGTGGGCGACTATAACTTAAAGCATTAGATAAATAATTAGATGATAAAGCTACAATAAAATCAGAAACTTTAATATCATTAATGATTTTTTTTCTAAAAAAACTCGACATAGTTGCAAAAAATAGATAACTGAAGCCTTTTGCAGTAACTAACTGAGTTTCTGGCCACTCATCTCTATAATCGATAACTATGAAAGGCATAGCTTCTAATCTAGACTTTAAACCACTTGCTATACCAGCAACAGGAATAGCACAAACAACAATATCAGGTTTTATATCACACAAAATATCTATAGACCCTCGAACGAATTGTGATAGGAAAACCAATCGATTGAAACTTCTATTTCTTTTATAGCTTACAGTGGGAACTAATAGCACATCCCCATACTCCATAGATTCTAAAGGCTGATCCTTGGGTCTTTGTTGCTTAACCCGATGAGCGAAACTAGGCGCAATGCGAAAAACATTATGTCCCAAATTAATAAAGGCTCGTCCTAGTTCAATGTACCTATTATTTGTCGCATCAGGATCACTAAATATAGGCTCCGCGTAATGAACAATACAAATATTCAAAAATAAACCCTTTTTTTTAATATTTTTTGCTGAAAATTTTATTGAATTTCCACAGTAGAGAATGGAAAATTCGAATTATATATTCATTGACATTACAAGATAGGGAAGTATTCCACTGTCGCGGGTGAGTGACAAAATATATTTTATCATAGCAATTTATCGCTTGCTGAATGTTAATAGGAGAAAACTCAACAGGAAGACATTTATCAGTGATATAAATATCAAAAATATCAATTAACTTTCGATCATAAGCTTCTAAAAATATATCATTAGTATTTCTAAATTCTACATCATCTAATACTTCTGTATTGGGGACATCTATTTTACGGTTAATAAAGTCACCATGAGCAGCAAAGGAACAAATGGAAATACTATACATATTCTTAATGTATTTTAAATTTTCTATAAAAATTTTTCGCACTAAGGGAAGTGCATCTTTTGCGGTAAGCTTACTAACAATTCCATTTCTTAAACAATAATCAGACAATTCCTCATAATGATAACCAATTTCAGAACCAACAGATTTAACTAAATTAATGGTTTTAGTGTCTAATGTAGATAAACGAAAAAAAGTTGTAGATTTAATTTCAAGCGCCTGCTCAATTTTTATCATTTTCATCATTGTAGCAACATCACTATCAAGATCATGCCTTAAAAAAATAAACTTATCGGGCAATGCCTCACATCGAACAAAAGAGTCAATCAATTCTGTCATTGTTACAAATTCAAATCCGCTTCGCTTGGCGCTTCTCAAAAAGAATTCATATTTATGAAGTCGGGATCCTACAAAAAAGTCATTTACAAAACGCCAATAGATTCTACGGAAAATATTCAATTATCAAATCCCTCATTGATACTTTGTAAAATAGACCTTTCAGAATACGATAAAAATTTATCATGCCGCTTGGATGAAAAAATAAGCTTGTCAATTCTTTCAAGAAGTTTCATAGTAGCTTTCCAAGGATAATAGCCTATTCTTGAAACGGGACGTCTGTTCTTACATTTTTTAGTCTTAACAAATAAAACATTTATTAATCTTTGTAAAATAATACAATAATACGATGGCGATACGTTAACTTTTGGAACAAGGTCAGCCCAATCTGACAAATCACAACTTATAAATTTAGATAATCTATCAATAGAACCGGCACGGTCTTTCCTAAAATCATCCATATTTAACAAAAATATAGCATCGTCACCTAAAAAATTAACCAACATTGATCTTAGAGAATATATTCTATAATCAAAATATTCTTTCCACTTTCCATTAGAAAAAAATCTATTTATGAACTCTTTAATATTTATAGAACCACCACTTCTAATGTATTGTATATAACGAGAAACAATCAATTCATCAGTATTACGATATGCAACAATAATTTTCACTGAGCCAGGGTATAAACAAATATTTCGTAACACCTTCTCAAAATCACTAATAGATGCTTTACTAAAACATTCTCTATAATCTGTAATAGGGAGTAATAAATGTTCATCACTCTCGATTAAAATATCTCCATCTCCTTGGAATTGATTTAAATACCATTCTTGACCTTTATCAAAATTAGAATCTTCAAGTGCAAAATAATTAGTTTTATATGCATATGAAACTTCAGGAACAATTGAAAATAAAGATTGAAGCCATGATGACATACATTTTGAGTAACCAATGTGAATAATTAGTGGAGGATTAGTTCTAGAAGACATATTAACAAGTCCTTCTAATTTTAAAAACATAAGTGCCACCAAATTTTTGGTAAGCGTAGCCCAATGCTTCAAGAGTACCTAGTAACTCTCTGGTTTCATGTCTTTCTATATATTTTGATGTTATTATGAGTATTGGTAAATTATTAACAATAACATTCCATGCACCATTAATGACCTCGCGCTCGAACCCGTTCACTTGTATTCTAATTATTGCTACTTTATTAATATTTCTTAACAAGCAAAAATCATCTAGCTTGACACACTCAACATACTCTCCTGAACCATTAACACCGAATGAATCTGTAATTAAAGAGCCAAGTTGTTGTGTTTCCCTACTAAAATAAAATTTACCAGCAGTTGAACTTACCGCCAAATTACATAATTCAGCATTGGGATATTGCCCTAAGGTTTTACCTGCAATATTTGCATTTTCACTGGAAGCTTCAAACGCAAATATATTATTGTTAGTATACTTATGTGCCAAATGAGCCGCATGAAGGCCCAGAAACGCCCCAACCTCAAAGATATCTCCATCAAGTTTATTAGGATAACTAACCTTATTCAATTCAGTTGGAAAATGTAAAGGAAAATAAAACCGTTTTGCAAAATTTAAAACCGTACCAATATTATTTTTGGTCACGTAAGGGTTTATTTTTTTTATTGATTGTTTATTAGAGGTATAATACAGAGACTCAACAGTATTTGATTCGTAGCCATAATAACGCCTACCATTAAAAGATACAAAACAGGTACCATTTTCAAGACCTTCGCCTGAAATTGGAACATCCAACAATCTTTTATAGTTGTTCCGCCTACTTCTAATATAAACTAAAACATACTTAGGTAAGTTACGCCTTAAAAGTATTCTACACTTAGTAATTAAATTCAATTAAATTTCCTATTTTTCGTGTAATAAAGTAATGATACGACAAGACCAAATAATAAACCATGTGATAACAAGCTTACTACAAGATCAGATGATATTATGATTGACAATAATGGCATGAACATTGGTGCAAAGGCTATTTGTCCCTCCCTAGAATCCATTCTAATGGTCGCTAATAAAGGAACCATAACCATTACTGAAAACCCATATATTAATACACCCAACCAACCAGCGTTGGCATATCCCGTAGATAAAAAACCTGAATTAACATGAGATTCGATACCCTTATAATTTCCTATTACATTCGGAATTGAATCGGAATATGGATAAGTATATATCATCGAAAAAATATTGTTAGTCCAGTATACAAACTCATTTGCTTCAAAGAACAAAAAATAAATATAGGTATTGTATGCTGGTATAAAAAATAACCGCCTAACTGCAAATGATAATGGCATTAATTCATTATAAGTATAGGCAATAAACATTGCAGATAAAATCATAAACAATAGTATATAAATGAATGATAAAACACCGTACTTAGCCATAAGATATACAGAAGAAATGTAAAATACAATGTAAAATATTATTGCCTTTTGTCCCAAGATCATGGCAATAATAAAATACAAAGCAATCAAAAACATCGCTTGGGTAATAGACTTTTTAAGTAGAAAATATATAATATAGAATGGTAGCATAACCTTAGTAACCAAAGGTATCAAATAGGAAATAATGCCTGCAGTAAAAGTTTTGCTATATTCTCGTTGTGTATATACATCACCTATTTCTGAAATATTTGGCATCCCCATTAATGAAATCAAATAAAAGCAAAATAATAATGTTATCAAGTAAATGCCAAAAAAATATAAATTGCTGCCTCCATATTTTATCGAAACAAAACTAACCTTTGGCAAAAGGTTTTGTGCCATGGATATAAAGCTCATCGTTATTAGAACTACTACAATTGAAATATATTCTATTCCAATAAATACATAAAGCACTGTCAATGGGATATATAAAAATATATTAATAAATAATACAAAAATCCCAGCTCCCGAATTTAACTTAGTACAATTGAGCAGCACAGCAACAAATAGAAAAAAATATGAAGCAATGTGCCGACCCAAGTTGTAGTTATTTTCAAAACCCTGATAAAAAAAGTAAGAATTGATAAAGTCACTATAAGAAAACTCAAGTGTTATCTTTAATAAGATAGATGCGATTAAATATTTAAAAAATATGTTTTCTTTCTCCATTAAAATTAATTATCTCTTTGATTCAATTAGATTTGCATTCCTTATTTTAAATAAATTAAATATTTAAGAATCACATTTTACATTTACAGAATATGACTGATTTTGGCCCCTACCAGGATTTTATTTTCACATCTATTAGCAAAATATTTGTACCCGATATAGGTCTTAAAATTTTCTTATTCTGCACTTCTTCCAGTTCTCTTATAGTCCCGAAAAACTTCCGCTTTATGCAGCAATTCTATTGCTGTTTTTCTAGCTCAAAACTAACATTGATCATGTATTTAGCAAATCGTAATCGATAGCAAGTAACTTATGCTTAACTCTACCACTTCGTTGCACCTTATTTTGTGCTTTCAGACTACTAAGGCTGTCATCCTTAGATCACTCATATTTTTTAAAAAACTTATTTCAAAACAATTCATTAGTTTTAAATTCACTTGAATTTCGCGTTGAATAATTTTTAGATTGCTTTAGAAATTATCACCTAGATCTTTTTTTATATCGAATCATAGTGCCTCTCAATAGCTCTTATAATTTTCAGGCCAGCGTTACCGTTACCAAAAATCGGAACATCAAAGTTGCATTTCATGTCTTTGAGCTCTTCATATTGATCCAAAATAGACTTGCAAGAAATTGGTCGTGTTGAGATAGAACATCTTATCTCTTCGATCTCAGGCCATACCGGATTTTCTAAGATTAGTATACTCGGCTTCTTCGCAAAAAAAGCCTCCCTAACCAAACCGCCTGAATCTGTAATTACGTAAGTCGAGTGCTTTAGCACATCTATTGATTCAATATAACTCAAGGGTGCTATTGTTTCAAAATCAAAGCTAATTTTAAATTTTTTAAGCATGTTTTTAGTTCTTGGATGCAAAGGCAAAATTACAGGAATGTTGTTATTTATATGGTTAATAGCCTCTACGATTTCGCTTAAGGTTTTCTCGTTGTCAACATTGCTTTGTCTATGTAGTGTTACATATACATAGTCCTCCTTTTTTCCTAAGAGTTCTTCAAGATATGTATAGTCTCGCGTGTTTTTTGATTGGGAAATAAAACAGTCAAACATTAAATCTCCAGAAAATACCGCAGATGTAAATTTCGACTGTTCTACCCCCTCTTCACTTAGCAAGTTCTGCAAACTTTTTTCTGTCGCACAAAAATTCAAGTCACTGATTTTATCTACCAATACGCGGTTAACCTCCTCAGGCATACTCATATCGTAATTTCTGACCCCTGCTTCAACGTGAACATGTTTTATATTCATTTTCCTAGCCGATAATGCACCAGCAAGTGTCGTGGTAGTATCCCCATAAGAAATGACGTAATCTGGAGATTCTTTTTTTATAATCCCTTCAATGCTAACTATTTGATCAGCTAACATTGATAGTTCAGACTTCCCCCCACTATTCATCTGATAATCTGGCATCTTAATGAATAATTCCTGCATTAAATCTGCAGACATGTTTGCATCATAATGCTGTCCAGTATGGATTAAAATTTCACAAAATCTCTTAGACTCCGAAAAAATCTTTGAAAGCACGGCAGCCTTCATCAACTGCGGCCGAGCCCCTACAATGTTGAGTACTTTAATAGACACCGATTACTTAGCTCCTTGAAGAATCACAAATAAACTTTGTTGTAGATTAAATATCAAAAAAACCGTAAACATTACGCTTAAAATTTTTGAACGGACTATCTGTGATATTGTGTTGGTTCAGCGATAATGAGACTTTTTGAATTCTCATATAAGAAACTTG
>CAYFOK010000028.1:0-4988 GCA_964344685.1 uncultured Candidatus Scalindua sp.
CATTACAGACAGAACCAGTACTACTGTCAGATTAAATACTATCTACTACATATAAGTCTACTAAATTTGAATATTCTCAGGCTATTTAATGTATTTGTAATTTTCACGATCCTGTCATTATCGCAGAGTGTACCTGCACAGGGTTCAAAACCTACTGAGTACCAGGTCAAGGCGGCTTTTATCTATAACTTTGCAAAATTTGTTGAGTGGCCGGATGAATCTCATTTCCGTGTCCTGACATTATGTATTCTGGGTGAGGATTCTTTTTGTGCCGCCATTGATACTATTAAGGGCAAGTTTGTTCGGGGAAAGAAGCTTCAAGTTAAACGTGTTAAATCTATTCAGGATTTGAAGGATTGTAATATACTGTTCATTACGTCTTCAGAAAAACATAATCTTTCACATCTGGTTGATGCCTTAGATGGATCAAGTATTTTAACAATAGGGGATACTGAAGGATTTACAGAACAGGGCGTAATAATCAACCTCTACATAGATAATAATAAAGTGCGTTTTAAGATAAATATTGAAGCTGCAAAGCGTGCTAATCTGAAGCTTAGTTCCAGGTTGTTAAAGCTTGCAGAGATTGTTACTTCTAGCCCTAAGCCTTAAAAATTTAACTTACTTATTAAGATCATAAAATTGAAATGCTTTTCCTGTTTTTTGAGATTGTCATATGCCTATTATTAGAATTACTACAATAAAGCGAAAGCTGATCATTATTGGAATGCTAACAACGGGATCCGTTTTGATTCTATCTACCTCGATACTGATTATTAACGGGTACCTTTCACAACGACAGTCACTGGTAAATGAGATGATAATCCAGGCAAAAATAGTGGGTGCAAATTGTAAGTCTGCTCTCTCTTTTGATGATCCGGAGTCAGCTAAGGATACGTTAAATGCATTAAAGGCCTCTCCCAACATAATGTCTGCCGCGATCTATTCCGGTGATGGTAAAGTGTTTGTTACTTTAAACTACAAAGAAATAGAAGATAAGTTTTTGCCTCCTCCTGCTCCTTATGGAGATGGCTATCATATTGGCGTAAGTAGCCTGGATATTTTTCACAGTATTACACTCGATGGGGAGAGAATCGGTACAATATACATACGGTTAGGCTTAAAAGGATTATATACTTCGCTGCTGTGGTATGCTGGTACAGTTGGTGTTGTAGCAAATTTCTCACTCGGTATTGCATTCCTGATGTTACTGAAACTGCAGAAGAAAATAACGAAGCCAATACTTTTACTACGTCAGGCAACCGACAAGATATCTAAAGGTGACCTTACGGCCAGAGCAGAGGTATTATCGTGTGATGAACTGGGACAACTTGCGACCTCGTTTAATAGTATGACAGATAATCTGCAGGAGACAACCGTTTCCAGGAATTACGTTGACGGTGTTATAAGTAACATGATGGATTGCCTGATTGTTGTGTCAGATAAAGGGAACATCCAGACGGTAAATCAGACTGCCTTAAACCTGTTGTGTTATGCAGATGATGAGCTCTTGAATGAGCCCCTGGATAAAATCTTTGAAGAAGAGTTCTCATTAAACGAATTGATAGTAAATCATTTATTAATAAATGAGTCTACCGGGATTGTAGAGAAGAGTTTTCTGACAAAGGATAACAGAAAAATTCCGGTACTTTTTTCAGCGTCATTAATGCGTTCTGAGGACGGATTAGTTCAGGGAATAGTATGTGTAGCAACCGATATTACTGAGCGAAGGAAGGCAGAGGATCAAGTAAAGGCCTCACTCAAAGAGAAAGAGATACTTCTGCAGGAGATTCACCACAGAGTGAAGAACAATCTACAGGTTATTATCAGCCTTCTCAGCCTCCAGTCTAAAGATATCAAGGATCAGAAAGTACTTAAAATGTTTAAAGAGAGCCAGGACCGTATCCACTCAATATCCCTTGTTCATGAGGGGATTTACCGCTCTAAGGATCTGGCACACATAAAGCTGGAAGGTTATGTCAGGAAGCTGACAAGTGACTTGCTAAAATCCTATAAGGTAAATGAGGGGATAATTACATTAAATATAGATGTAGAAGATATGAACATTGGTATTGACACATCAATCCCATGCGGATTGATTATTAATGAACTCCTGTCGAATTCCCTGAAACATGCCTTTCCTGATAAAAGGAAAGGTGAGATTGATATAAAAATTTACAGGACTGGTGACAGTGAGATAGAAATGAACTTTCGTGATAATGGTGTGGGACTGCCTGAGAAGTCTGATTTCAGGGATTCTTCCGGTTTCGGGTTCAGAATGGTCATTGACTTGGTGGAGTATAAGCTTATGGGCAGGATAAATCATATCCGTGGAAAATCTTCAGTGTCCTGTGACCGGGGAAAAGGAACTCAGTTTCAGATTATATTTAAAGAAATCAAATATAAGAACAGGATATGAGAGATAAACAGATTTGTCCATATTAAATATAAAGTGCTCAAAATGAGCTAAAGTTTGTCTTCCCGGCAGGATTTTGTTTATAGCTTTAGACTCTTCCTGCTCTAGCCCGCTATGCGTGACCAATAATAATCGTATAAAATGTAATAGAGGAGGCTTGGTAATGTCTAATGAGAGAATAATGATTGTTGAAGATGAGAATTTTGTCGCCAGAGATCTTCAGATGAACCTGGAGGGTATGGGATATACTGTTAATTCAATGGTGCCGTCTGGGGAGCAGGCAATCAGGGAGATGGAAGAAAAGCGATCTGACTTGGTTCTGATGGATATTGTATTACAGGGTGGGATGGATGGTATAGAAACAGCGGAGGTGATAAATTCCAGATTCGATATACCGGTTATATTCATTACAGCTCATGGTGAAGATAAGATATTTGAGAGGGCAAAGATAACCGAGCCACTGGGATATATAGTCAAGCCATTTAATAAGGAAGAGTTGCAGAAGACGATTGAAATCGGCCTATACAAATTCAGGGCTGAATTAGAGAGGAAGATGCTTATACAAAAGCTGAAGAGTGAAATAGCTGAACGTAAGAAGATGGAAGAAGCTCTCCTGCAGTCAGAAAAATTCAAATCGCTGGGAACAATTTCTGCCGGGGTTGCCCATGAGTTTAATAATATACTTGCTGTTGTCATGGGGTATGCCGAGTTGCTGAAGAGAGGTGTAATGGACAATAGAGAGTTGAAGAGAAAACTGTCAATAATCATTAATGCCTGTGAGGATGGCGCTTTTATTGCCAGAAGGATGTTGAGTATTACTGAAACTGGCGATCGAGGATTAGGATTTGTGCAGGTAGATATACAGATGTTAATAAATCAGGCAATAGAATACATAGAGCCGAGAAGAAGAAATATGGAACAGGCAAAGGGTGTAAAATATCACATAGTCAGGCAAGATGTTGTAACAGGGAAACCTGTTTTCAAGTGCAATCCTGTTGAGATGAGGGAGGTGTTTATAAACATAATTAATAATGCCCTGAATGCCATGCCTGATGGCGGTGAAATTATTTTCAATACAAGGATAAACAGTAATAATATCATTATAAATGTAACAGATACCGGTCATGGAATGACAGAAGATGTGAGGAAAAAGATATTTGACCCTTTTTTTACCACCAGGCGTCCGGAAGGGACAGGGCTGGGTATGAGTATTGTTTATGGTGTAATAAAGAGGCATGGGGGAGAGCTGGAGGTACAGAGTAGTGTGGGCAAAGGTACGTCCTTTATAATAAATATACCTGCTGCAAGTGAGGAACCTCAGGCATCCTGACCTTTTTTAACTTGTTATTAGTAAAGATACTGAAAAGAGAAATATCCTTGTAGTAGGTGATGAGAAAAATATGTGAGAAATACTGGATAATTACCTGTCTAATGGTACAGATAAATGTGTGACCGGTTAATAGTTATAAATTTGCTACTGTGAGGCATTTGCAGCGGAAAGGATTAGTCGTGAGTAGGGTACTGGTGGTTGATGATAGTGAAAGCATATGTGATCTCTTCAGAGATTTTCTTGAAGATAAGGGGTATGATGTTTTGTTGTCACGCACAGGAGAGGATGCACTTGAAAAGGTTAAGAATTTAAAACCCGACGCAATGCTTCTTGACATAGGGCTTCCTGGAATAGATGGGATGGAAGTCTTAAGGCGTGTAAGACAATTTGACGGGGATATCAGTATCATCATGGTTACGGGTGTCAATGATGAAAACATGGGAAGAGACGCTATAAGGAAGGGTGCTGATAATTATTTGGCAAAGTCTATTAATTTTGACTACCTGGAGATGTGTCTACTTGTGGATCTCGCAATGAAAAAAAAACAGTAACTTCATTTGTTACGAGAATGGTTACCTGTTTACACTGGAAATGTAGGGAAAAATAGATTCTTCAAAACGTGGTTACGCAAGATTTCAATTTGGTTCAAAACAATCTCTGTTAACTATAGAGTCAATTTATATTGAAATTTATTTTCAACATCTATGTTATCTATGTTGCTTGTTGCCTCTGTGTTATAATATTTTCAACTCTTCTTCCATATCATTTCTACTATGGCTCCGTTTAAGACTAATATATCTCTATTATCCAGACAGAATATGAGAGTATTTAGTTCATTAGCGTATGTAAACTTTTGTTGCGCAGAACTAAGCAGCCTTTAGCAAACAGGCTTCCGCCTTTTGAAATAATCGTTCAATTTCGCTACTTTTTCTCCTTATTTTTATAACGCCCGAATATATTGAATTTAATGATTTACAAATTATTACAAATTGATATACTTACCGTTCATACATCGTTCTGTCTCATATAAAGTAAATACCCCAACACTTTATTGAAACGGGCAGACATAAGCGCAGCAATATTTTAAGACAGATATTAGTTTAATACTTTGTAAGAGTTCGCATCCGTATATTTATGTGTGCTTATTAATGAAAGCAAGTTTTTAAACTTTGTAACTGTCTCTTCCCACTGTAGTCACCCATTAGAAGGTGCTTGTCAATAAGAAAACACTCCCCGCTCGCA
>CAYFOK010000029.1:0-3836 GCA_964344685.1 uncultured Candidatus Scalindua sp.
CCCCCCCTCCTAACCCCCCTTCTCGGGCCAACGGGGTTGGACCGGCCTAAGAAAAGCTTTCGGTCAACCGCCCGGTTGCCTACTCGCATGACGGGTCACCCCTGTGATACAACTGGGTACCAGTGTATCATGGGTGGTGTTCCATCATGACAGGGGTGGTGGTGTGGGATGGAGGCGATACATTGTATCCGCCTTCACCACACGGGCGGAGCCCCCACCACCTTACGAGTACGGGGTGCCACGACGGCACCACCGAAACGTTTTCTTAGGCCGGTCCAACCCCGTTGGCCCGAGAAGGGGGGTTAGGAGGGGGGGACACTAAATCCCCTATCGAAGGGGGGGCGGGGTAGGACCTGACAGGACGATACCGATGACCCGGAAAAGGGGGATTCCGGGGGATCTGGTGCGTCCTAAAGAGACCAGAACCGTCAAAAGGGGGTTTGAACGGTGACAGAACGTGGACGCATCGTCTTGTGGACCCGGGGATGATAGTCCATCACCGGGGTCAGGCGAGACCCTGCTAGGATTGGGATCCTCTTGTATGCAGGGGTTGAGCGATAGCACCACGGTACACGGAGGGCGAGGTGGAGAGATAGTCCTCTCCTACCGAACCGGCATCTACAGTGGGCTCATACGGATGTATGTGAGAACCAGATAGATGACGTGTGAGTGGGTCTAGGATATGTCCAACGAGACATACACCGACGACACACGGGCTCGACGGGGACAAGGGTGTGGACACGTACGTATGTACAGTGAAGACACACGTGTGTACCTGTGGGGCTATGGATAGGTATGTCATATCAGGTATGACTTTCCTACCCTGCTGAGCAGGGACTTACAATTGCCAGGCTAATGGTACGGCCCGCACTCACACCGTTAGGTGGCAGGGTGCAAAGGTATCACCTTTATGACATAGCTATCCGACGAGGGTAGGCTGTGACTTCGCATCGCACATGTCTTTTCCTATCCACCGGCAGGGTGGATAGATGGGATGGGACATGTGGGATCTGGAGGAACACCTTATCCGAGTGGACACATGGTGGTGGAGTACGGGAGGTACTCTCTCCAGTTCATCCGGTACACAGAGACACAAGTGTGTCTGAGTCTTTACCGGTTATGAACCCTTGAGCACGCACACGGGGCGGGTGTGGCAGTGCCTACAAGGATGAGAGGGGCCCGTACGTATCTATCCATCCCTCAGCTACCCGCTAGACAAGGGTATGCGGGGGTGGCCGGTTCAACCTCCCTTCGGGGGGGACCGAGGGACCAAGCAACCATGGGTCTGCGGGGGGGTGAGTAGATGGAGGATGCAGCCACCATGTGTGGTGTGAAAGCTGGTGCAGTCGGGTGTATGGAGACATACACATGGAGGGGCTGACTGGTTGCGGACATCGAACACCCTTAACGTCCTTCTCTCTAGAGCTCCCCGCCGGACGGGGGTAGAGGTTAGAGAGATGTATGTACGGTAACAGGTGGTTAGTCCTGCACGACAGTCTACCCGAAAGGGACTGACTGCGTAGCTTTCTCTGGGGGGCGGGGAGAGAGTAGCGTTGATGCAGGTACACATCCACATGTATGGATCCTAATAGGAATCTATTCAGTCTTCGGGCTGGGCAGAGACCGAAGGCAGGTAGAGCCCTGGTTAGGATGACAGCATGGGGGTGTGGCCAACCTACATCACCTGCGAATCTCTGGTGACAGAGGCTAGCGATGATCGATGGGCCTGGCGAAGTACATACATCGAGGACAATGGGGCAACGTAACCGTATACGTTGGTTGTCCCGAAGGAGGTCTTCTCTAGACCCACGTCATCTGCTTCATCGTCACCTATCCCCGCCGGGGATCCTGGTGGCTATGAAGAGGGTGACCTGGGGGTGGTCACCTTCTTCGAAGCCCCAGGGGCGGCTAAGCCGCTAGCGGCTTAGCCGCCCCTGGGGCTTCGAAGAAGGTGACCACCCCCAGGTCACCCTCTTCATAGCCACCAGGATCCCCGGCGGGGATAGGTGACGATGAAGCAGATGACGTGGGTCTAGAGAAGACCTCCTTCGGGACAACCAACGTATACGGTTACGTTGCCCCATTGTCCTCGATGTATGTACTTCGCCAGGCCCATCGATCATCGCTAGCCTCTGTCACCAGAGATTCGCAGGTGATGTAGGTTGGCCACACCCCCATGCTGTCATCCTAACCAGGGCTCTACCTGCCTTCGGTCTCTGCCCAGCCCGAAGACTGAATAGATTCCTATTAGGATCCATACATGTGGATGTGTACCTGCATCAACGCTACTCTCTCCCCGCCCCCCAGAGAAAGCTACGCAGTCAGTCCCTTTCGGGTAGACTGTCGTGCAGGACTAACCACCTGTTACCGTACATACATCTCTCTAACCTCTACCCCCGTCCGGCGGGGAGCTCTAGAGAGAAGGACGTTAAGGGTGTTCGATGTCCGCAACCAGTCAGCCCCTCCATGTGTATGTCTCCATACACCCGACTGCACCAGCTTTCACACCACACATGGTGGCTGCATCCTCCATCTACTCACCCCCCCGCAGACCCATGGTTGCTTGGTCCCTCGGTCCCCCCCGAAGGGAGGTTGAACCGGCCACCCCCGCATACCCTTGTCTAGCGGGTAGCTGAGGGATGGATAGATACGTACGGGCCCCTCTCATCCTTGTAGGCACTGCCACACCCGCCCCGTGTGCGTGCTCAAGGGTTCATAACCGGTAAAGACTCAGACACACTTGTGTCTCTGTGTACCGGATGAACTGGAGAGAGTACCTCCCGTACTCCACCACCATGTGTCCACTCGGATAAGGTGTTCCTCCAGATCCCACATGTCCCATCCCATCTATCCACCCTGCCGGTGGATAGGAAAAGACATGTGCGATGCGAAGTCACAGCCTACCCTCGTCGGATAGCTATGTCATAAAGGTGATACCTTTGCACCCTGCCACCTAACGGTGTGAGTGCGGGCCGTACCATTAGCCTGGCAATTGTAAGTCCCTGCTCAGCAGGGTAGGAAAGTCATACCTGATATGACATACCTATCCATAGCCCCACAGGTACACACGTGTGTCTTCACTGTACATACGTACGTGTCCACACCCTTGTCCCCGTCGAGCCCGTGTGTCGTCGGTGTATGTCTCGTTGGACATATCCTAGACCCACTCACACGTCATCTATCTGGTTCTCACATACATCCGTATGAGCCCACTGTAGATGCCGGTTCGGTAGGAGAGGACTATCTCTCCACCTCGCCCTCCGTGTACCGTGGTGCTATCGCTCAACCCCTGCATACAAGAGGATCCCAATCCTAGCAGGGTCTCGCCTGACCCCGGTGATGGACTATCATCCCCGGGTCCACAAGACGATGCGTCCACGTTCTGTCACCGTTCAAACCCCCTTTTGACGGTTCTGGTCTCTTTAGGACGCACCAGATCCCCCGGAATCCCCCTTTTCCGGGTCATCGGTATCGTCCTGTCAGGTCCTACCCCGCCCCCCCTTCGATAGGGGATTTAGTGTCCCCCCCTCCTAACCCCCCTTCTCGGGCCAACGGGGTTGGACCGGCCTAAGAAAACGTTTCGGTGGTGCCGTCGTGGCACCCCGTACTCGTAAGGTGGTGGGGGCTCCGCCCGTGTGGTGAAGGCGGATACAATGTATCGCCTCCATCCCACACCACCACCCCTGTCATGATGGAACACCACCCATGATACACTGGTACCCAGTTGTATCACAGGGGTGACCCGTCATGCGAGTAGGCAACCGGGCGGTTGACCGAAAGCTTTTCTTAGGCCGGTCCAACCCCGTTGGCCCGAGAAGGGGGGTTAGGAGGGGGGG
>CAYFOK010000030.1:0-3527 GCA_964344685.1 uncultured Candidatus Scalindua sp.
CAAAGATACTTGGCCTCTCAACAAGAAAAATAGAGTATAAAATCAAAGAGTGGTCTGAGGAAGTGCACACTTAATTGTAAAGTATTTGTAAGTGCTGTATGGTTTTAGTAATATTTAGTGATATTTTTGGATAATATATTGCAACTACGATATACGAAGTAGGGGATTGGAGGATTTTGTTTCAGTGAGTACAGAAAAATCAAATATCTTAATTGTTGATGATAACGAAGATCATCAGCAATTAATGGAATACGCTTTGAAACAATTTATTCGTGATGCAAATATTGTATATTCCAGTACGGGTGAAGAGTGCCTTCTTGCATTGTCAAAAGAAAGCTTTGATGCTGTTGTTATTGATTTCAATCTTTCTGATATGGATGGCTTAGATGTTTTGAGGAATATTAATTCTATGAAATATAATATACCGGTAGTAATGGTAACTGCATTTGGTGATGAAATCATAGCTGTCAAAGCAATTAAGCTTGGTGCCTATGATTATATTGTTAAAGCTGATGATTATTTGAACCGATTACCAGTTATTATACATAGAGCGATTCAGGAACCAAATCTAAAGAGAGAAAAGCAAAAAGCTGAAGATGACTTAAGGGTATCTGAATTAAAATACAAGACATTGATTGATAATATGGTTGATGTTGTCTTTACGGCAGATAAGGACATGAATATTATTTCTATTAATAATGCCGGCCAGAGAGTTTTTGAATATTCATGCGAAGATATTATGGGATTAAATTTTGTTGATTTAATATATGAGCCTGATAGAGAAAAAATTGTCGATTGTATCAGGGGCTCTTTCGCTGGAAAGAGAGAATTTTTAGAAGGGTTTGAGTTCAGGATTAAGACAGGCAATGATAGAATTAAGGACGTACAGTTAAATGCGAAGATGGACTATAATGACAATGATGATGTGGCATGTTTTGAAGGGGTTGTAAGGGATATTACTGGTAGGAAAGAATTTGAACAGAAGTTGTTTCAAATAGACAAATTAAATGCTTTAGGCTTGCAGTCAAGTGGTGTCGCCCATGAATTTAATAATATTCTCGGGATAATACTCGGATATCTGCAAATTGTTAAGGAAGAGATTGGGGATGTTAGTGGGCAGGTTTTGGACGCACTTGGAATAATAGAAAAAGCAGCACGAGATGGGTCAGAAATTGTTGATAAAATTCAGCAATTTTCCAGGATCAAAAAAGAACATGAAAAAAAGGAGGAACTTATTGACCTGGTTGATGTTATTAACGATGCATTTGAGTTTACCATGCCGAGATGGAAGACAGAGGCTCAATCAAAAGGAGTTGAGTATGAGATTATTAAAAGTGACTTTGTGCCTTCGAAGTATCGTACGAGATGCAACCCTTCAGAATTACGCGAGGTAATTATAAATATTATTAATAATAGTATTGATGCAATGCCGGATGGAGGTAAGATTGAAACGTCTATGAAAACGGATGAGGATAATGTTGTTATAGCAATTTCAGATAATGGAATTGGAATTCAGGATGAAGTCAAAGATAAAATATTTGATCCATTTTTTTCTACAAAAGGGGTGAAGAGATCTGGATTGGGTATGAGTTTGTCATATAGTATTATGACCAGACATGATGGTGAGATTCTGGTTAAGAGTGCTGTTGGCAAAGGCACTACCATGTACTTGAAAATACCTCTGTTTAATGAGGAAATTGAACTATTTGAAGGGGAAGATGCTGGGACAATTGAGTCTCATAGTGCTAACATACTTATTATAGAAGATGAAGATGTAATACTGGATATGATGAAGATTCTCCTGGAATCAAGAGGGCACATTGTATCTGTAACACCGGACTCACGAGTTGGCATAGAGATGTATGAAAGCAATCGGTATGATATCGTCCTGTGTGACCTTGCAATGCCTAACTTAAATGGCTGGCAGGTAGCCAAATTTATTAAAGAGTATGATGCTTTGAATAAAAGGACGAAAACACCAGTTGTTCTTATTACGGGCTATGAGTTAGATGCAGACAATATAGATTATAAGAAAGAAGGTGTAGATTTTATTTTAAATAAGCCTATAGAATATGACATGCTATATAAAATAATCAGTAAATATTCAACTGCACAATTCCATAAAAAGTGATAATGTGAAAATTTGACCTTGTGGAACACATATAAGCTTCCAATATTCAATCCGCTAACACCCGTTGTGTATCTGTACATCTTTTTTCTATGGATCGGTTAATTTTTTCCGATACCTTCAGATACTATTTATATATCTAATGGATTGATCTTCAAATCTAATGTAATTAATTGTTAATAAAAGACTTAGCAGTTGTTTAGATTATGAAAGATATTTTGCTTTCGTGGTATAGTTTTTGCTAATTTAAATTGTTGTCTGCGACCTGCTGTAATGGCTTAAAAGGCGATGCTCTGTAAGAGAGAGGCTGGTCATTAATTTATTATAGAGGTGATTAAAATATGACTAATATCAATAACTCACAGATGATAACAGAAGCATTTGCAAAGGGTATGGATAAGATGAATAATCCAAAGCTATTTGCATTTAACAGTAAGTCATCGAAATTACCATTCGGCAAAGTTTTGTATAATGAGCTAGGGGGAGCAAAAAGTTTAAATACACAAGTTAGGCCTGCGAATCATTTTAACAATTTAAATTACTCAAAGATTAACAGATATCCTGAAATGCGGTTTGTTGGAAAAAATGTTAACAAGCCATCAAAGTCATCTTTACTTGAACAATATAGGACTTATAAAGAGGACCAACTTATGTCCAATCCTGGTGGTGATAATTTCTTTATTAGCAAGGTTGGTAATGAAATTGACAATAATTATGATCATTCCAAGATTACTAAGAGGGTGGGTAAAGATTTGGCAGATGCAGGCAGCAATGTCTTGAACGTGGTCAAGGATTTAGGTATTGGAGCAAAGATTAAGTATGTTGATGAACACGGACAGATAAAAGAGGGGAGAAAAGTCGGACTTGCCGGAACAGTTGTAAATTTCTTTAAAGACGTTGCCAGCGGAATCTCTTTTGGTGTCTATAGTCCTAAAGGTGAAGTAAAGCCACATGGTGGGGTTAGTAGAGTAAAACACATGTTTAAGAAAATTTTTAAGGACGCATTGGTGGGGGATATTATAAAAGGAGTTCCAAAGAGTGCGATACATATCGGAGAAGATGTTATGTTTGCCGGGCTCAATGCAATCGAGGCTGTACCAGATGCAACAATAGGCAACTTCAAAGCCGGTAGAAAGGCGACAACTGCTGTGTTTGATAATACTCAGGTAGCTTTGGATTTTGTAACTGATGTTATTCCGGGAGGAGATGCATCTGCGAGAACACGTTCTGTCAAATTGGCAAAGGGTTTAAAGGGTCTGCCAATTATAAATAATTTAACAACCCCTGAAAAGAAGCAAGACGAGAAGGATTGGAGATATGTTAGAAACACAAGATTCAGAAAAGTTATTTGAGATAGTTTATATTTAATCTGACACTTCAGTAGTAATATTGATATGAT
>CAYFOK010000031.1:0-2377 GCA_964344685.1 uncultured Candidatus Scalindua sp.
CCGACCGCCGTAGGCACATAGTCCCAGGGGGCGGCCACTACGAGGTGGCACCTGGAATGTGCGTCGGTGGGGCGGAGAACGGGGCCAAGCTTCTCTAAAGCACGAGTTGCATCCCATCTGAGGGTGGGGCGCTGTTCATCCTTACATACCCAGGTGGGTTTCGGCCAGTCAGGGGCCAAAACAATCGTTCGGGACATCCCATCAGGGATGTCGCCGACCGGCTCTACTTCAACATGATGATGTGTGGCCGGGAGGCCGAGACCGCTCAGGTCTCCATGTTCGGGAACCTCGGCACCCTCACTGTTACTAGTGTCTCTCAGGATTGCCTCATCGCCTTCATCGGCGTCGGACTCCCCGCCTGCTGCGCTGGCGTCCTTGGCCCTACGGGCAGCATCTCGAACGCCTTCAGCGCCCCGTGCTACCGCTTCGTTTTGCTCAGCCTCGGGTAGACCTGCCACCGTACACGCAGCGTTGATCGAGACGCACCCGTCGCGTACTAGATCTACCAGCCCCTGAATGCCGGACCCGTAGATCTGGGAGGCGCGCTGGGTCGTTCGACGGCTAACGTTGAGAAGGTCGGCAGCCTCAGATTGAGATAACTTTGCGCAAATTGGCGCAAGGTCCGATCTCGCGCCTTGGCCCAGATCGGCCAGCTTGGCCGCGACCATCGCGCGCTGGCTTCCCTTTAGCTGGCGGCGATGGATGTTCAGGCCGATGACGAACTGGGCCAGATCACCTTTCCCGTCCCATGTCCGAGTCTCGGGGTCGATCTCTAGCTCTCGACATGCACGATACCGATTTCGACCATCAAGTATCCGTCCATCCGGGTGCAACCAGATCGGCTCGTGTTGTCCGTTCACTTTGATGTCGCCCAAGAGCCTCGCGTACTCCCGATCCTCCATCATCGGTAACAGCTCCGAGAATGGATGGGATTCCAATTCTTCCACAGTCGATCACCTCCTTGATGATCTAGTCTCCGGCCTCCCAGATTCGGTGAAGCAGGTGGTCGACCGCCGGGTGCTTGTACCCTGATTTACCGGCCGAACCTGCGTCGACTTGCTCCACGGCCTCTGTGAAACGGGACCGAGCACGTTCGAGGATTAGGTCGATGGCCCGCGCCAAATCCCAGACTGCGTCGTCAGGCACCTCGTAGGTGTCGACCACGCCGCCGAGAGCCAGCGCGACCTCCTCGAATGCGCTAGTCAGTAGGTCCGGGTGCTGGCATTGACATGTCATCGCGCGCTACCTTTCAGGACTGTCGCTCTACGAGGTAAAGGGGACTATCAGGGGAGCCCGGGGACAGGCTAGGCTCAGATTTTTCCAACTTTTTTGCTGCACGCTGTCGGCGCTTTTTGGCCACGGCGTAGGAGACGCCAAGGTGGGTGGCCATGCCGCTGATAGATCTGCCATAGATGTGGCAGCCGAGAATGATCTGATAATCTGCACGCGTAAGCACACCTTGTCGCACCAAGTACTTCAGCTTGGCGACTGCCCAGCTCTTATCGATTTCGTAATCGGGCAGGGCGAGCGATGCGTGCCGCGCTGGGTATTGATCCAGATGGAACGAGTTGGGCCCAGCAAGCTGTCGATCTGGACGCGAGCGAGATCTCGAATACGTGCTGCGCGTAGAGGAGAGCGCGTCGTTCAGTAGCTTCTTCCCGACAGCATGAGAGCGCTGTGCCAGGTTGATGCGATGCGCCGATTGAATCAGGTGCCAAGATATCTCACTGAACCTCGCGCCTTCATCCCCATCTAGCCGCGCCGTCCACTTCATGATGGCCTTGATGGAGTCGAGCAGCAGAAAGACCAGTATCTCGTGCCAGCACGAGTCGTGTCGTTCCTGGACAGCAGAAATCACGGGGATCAACGCAGGGTCGGACTCAGGTTGTCGTGGGGCGATTTCGCGTAGCCAGGCTCGAACATCTGACCAGGATCTACACGAGGAATAGGGCTCCCCGGAGCACTGTGATCTGACCGCGTCGAACTTGCTTTGCCCCTCCGGGGACCGTACCCGGTAGTCGAGGTTGCGCTCGATACGGGACAACGAGAATGGATGCAATACGCCCAGCCTTAAGGCCGGGCGTCATGCGCCTCTCGGGGCCTGGTTGGGCGTCTCGCGCCTCTAGCGATTCTGGAATAGTACCTGCGATTTGCAGGTGCGTTAGCTCATCTAGGAATCACTTTCTTGGCGGCAGTTCGTTCAATGCGTGGCACTTATAACACCGGCATCGCGCAGGACGGCTGATCCAATATTCGTAGCCACGAGAAAATTGCAGATGCACCCAGGCACCCTTCTCGACTCCGAGAAGCGCGTCACATTCAGCGCACCTCCAGTCGGCTGGCTTACGACGGTGGCGTGTGCTCCGACCTAAGCCAT
>CAYFOK010000031.1:2551-2966 GCA_964344685.1 uncultured Candidatus Scalindua sp.
GAATATTGATATGCCGACGGGGAGGGTGGTGACGGCCTTCGGATGTGCTTTTCCAGGTGCGCTGTCTGAAGGTCGGGAGGAACGTGGTCGTTCGGCATAAAAAACCCTGCGGGAGGATCTACGCCCGCATTCCATCGAATCCCTTGATGAAGTAGGACCTTGCGGCAGCCTCAGATAGCGTATCTACATGCTGGTCGAGGTTTCGGTGCTCCAGATACAGAATCAGGGTCCAGGCGAACTCCTCGTCCTCGACAGCTTTGGCATACCAGGCCGCAGCAGCTGAAGTATATTTCCGTTCTGCTCCAGCAGCTCTACCTGCTTCCTTGAAACGGGCGATCGCCTTCCTCCTCCACAGAGCGATGATTCGTTCGGGTGCCATCCTAGAGCGACGCTCCTCAACGAATCTCTCAAACTC
>CAYFOK010000031.1:2976-3340 GCA_964344685.1 uncultured Candidatus Scalindua sp.
TAGGGTCTGGTATCTCGCCGCCCTTCCCTGCCCGCTGGACCATTGACTCAGATACTTCGTACTGCTCCGCGGTCTCGGCTCGCGCGACCTTCGGCTGCACACCTTCATCGACCCTCTCACGAACAGCGCGATAGAGAATCCAGTCACGGTAGCTGCGGCTGGCCTTCATCAACTTCTTTTCATCCTCCCGGCTCAATATCACGGGGGGAGCATCACCATGTTTGTACGACGGCACTCGTCCTGAGCGATCCTGGACAAGACCAATCGCCTGCTCGGCACTCTTGCCCGCAAGCATCTCACGAGCAGCTAACGCAAAGAGAGCCAGGTATGCTGGCTTGGGTTGATGTCCCGCCTCCACTCCGTC
>CAYFOK010000032.1:0-2267 GCA_964344685.1 uncultured Candidatus Scalindua sp.
GTTATGTCTAATTCCCTACGGCGCCTAACTTATAGATACTTTAATAAATATCTTTTCAAATCATTATAGTATGAAGTTCAAAATAGCTGTTGTGCAATTTGAGATAAAGCAATTTTCCCCAGAAGAAAATCTGAAAAAGGCGGAAGAATTTGTCAAAAAAGCTTCATTTTCAAAAGCCAAGATTATCGTATTTCCAGAAGATTTTGTTACTGGTCCAATAGCTGGAAGATTGGAATTTGCTGATTCTGAAAATAAGTATCGCAAATTCTTTCAAAACCTCGCTAAAAAATATAAGATAGACATTGTTCCCGGTTCAATCATTGAGAAAGATAAGCTCGGTTTTTACAATACTACTTACTATATTGACTCAAGCGGAAAAATCAAATCCAGATATAGAAAAATAAATTTGTGGCATCCCGAAAAACATTATCTCAATCCGGGAAATGAAGTTTCCGTATTCAACACAAAATTCGGAAAGATAGGATTAATCATTTGTTGGGATTTGATTTTTCCTGAAGTGTTTAGAAAAATGGCAAAGAAAGGAGTCAATATAGTAATATGTCCCAGCTATTGGACTTTTGAAGATGCTTCTGTTGGTTTGAAATACGATAAAAATTCTGATGCTAAACTCGTTGATGCTCTTTGTGCTGGCAGGGCTTTTGAAAATGAAATAATTATGGTTTATTGCAATCCTGCCGGAAATCTAATTCTTCCGAAATTTAAGGGAAAATTGCTAGGACATTCTCAAATTGCAGTGCCGTTTATGGGTGCAATAAAAAAGCTTGAACATAATAAAGAAGAAATGTTTGTTCAAGAAGTTGATACAGCTATTTTGAAAGATGCTGAAAAAGCGTATAAAATTAGAAATGATTTGAAAAGTAGAGTTTTATATTAACGGCTCCTTCGGGAACTCTGCGGTTTTTCCTTCGGAAAAATCCTCGGGGACGGGTTGCACCCTTTCGCTTCGCTCACCCAGACATAACAGCGATTATCTGGGATTTTCCTGCTGAAAATTCCCAAATTTCACTGCGTGAAACTTCAGATAATCGCGATGTTATGTGAAATCAATTTTCAAAAATTAACCAAAAATTATATTAACCCTCACAATTAACTTATGACTATGAAGCCACAAATCAAAGCAATGTATGTCGCTGTCAAAGATATGGACAGGGCGGTAAAATTCTATGAAGATATTTTTGATGTCAAAGTATCGTCAAAAGACGAACGCATGAGTTCGTTTGACCTCGGCAACATTTCCTTCCTTCTATTTAATCCAGCGGTTGATGGCGAGGAAGTTTCCAGCGGCAATAATGTTGTGCCAAATATTCAAGTTGAAGATATAAATAAAATGCTGGAACTTGTAAAAAGTAAAAATTGTGAAATTGTAATGCCGCTGGAAAAAATTGAGAAATACCAAATTTTTCAAGTTAAAGACACGGAAGGAAATGTCATAGAATTTTACCAAAAGGAAGGTTAATTTTTGAAAATTGACTCGCTCCCGTTGGTCGCGCCCCGCTGCGCTCTCGCTTCACTGCGTTACGCTCGGGTCACATAACAGCGCATATACGGTTCGGGGCTCAGCCCGCCCCTCACCCAAATTGCGAGCTCGCTAATATAACAACATGATAGACAAAAAACTTCTTGCTAAAATCAGAAAACTGGCGGATTCGCCTGATTGGGGCGTACGAGAAGATGCCACAAAAGATATTAAAGCAATAAATGACAAATTTTTCTTGGAATATCTGCCCGTATGGAAAAAATGGGTAGCCGAACCAAACCCCAACATTCGCCGTGCCGTTGAAGTGGGTTTATTGCGTATCAAAAAGGAACATATCCCACATGCTTTGGATTTACTTGATCCGCTCATGTATGACGATGATGTTTATGTTCGGAAAAATTGCGGTCCTTTTGCCTTGTCGCATGTGGGATACAAAGATCCTGACACCACATTCAAGCGACTTAGAAAATGGATGAAAGTTAAAAACACAAATGTTCGCTGGAATGTGGCTATGTGCTTGGGGGTTTGGTTCGGCCAGTCATATCCTGATGAGTCGCTAAAACTATTGAAAGTCCTTGCAAAAGACCAAGAAAAATTTGTTTGGAGAGCGGTGGCATCTTCTCTTATTAAGCTCATCCGCAAACATCCAAAATTGAAGCAAGAAGTTTTTTTATGGAAAGGTTGCGACGATTGCCTTGCTGTTGTAAAGCATTATGTAAAGTGACGCGAGCTCGCAACTTCGTATATGCGCAAACGTTATATTCAATAA
>CAYFOK010000033.1:0-1457 GCA_964344685.1 uncultured Candidatus Scalindua sp.
TTCTTTATTCCCCTCTTTAGGGAGCTCCATAATGCGAGCTGAAAAAAAGACCCCAGGTTCTAGCTCTTTAAGTGAAACAGGGGTTAGAGCATGGATTTTTAGCTGGAAGCAGCCATTTTTATCTTTTTGAGGGATTGCTTCGAGTTTAAGCTCTTCAGCCAGTGTCTCAATCAAGCGTTCTAAATGCATGAGCTATACCATAACTATTATAACTCCCTGGTTTAAAGCTTCCTCTGTTTTTTCGCAACCTTCCTGTGGACACGAGCTCAAAGATATCCTATAATGAGGTTAAGGCGTTATGTTATTAGGAACCTGAGTTTTACGCCGTGTGCAACTTTTTTTGAATATAAAAAGCATGCCCTAGCTAATATTTCATAAAAAAAACAACATGAATAGGTAAGGCATGCTGATAGAAGAATTTATAATTTCTGTGTATTGTTGTGTAGAAAATTTATTCAATGAGATTCTAAAAAGTTTAAAATTAAAGCAGTTAAGGCAAAGGGGATTTGCGCCAAAAATTACAGATCCAGAAGTCATAACCATGGAAATTGTTGGAGAATTTTTAGGAATGGAGACAGATAAGCAGATTTGGGAATATTTTAAACGACATTGGAACCATTGGTTCCCTACTCTTCCCTATCGAACAACATTTGTGCGACAAGCAGCGAATCTTTGGAAAATCAAGCAATTGATTCAGAAAAACTTTTCGATAAAACTTGGAGCTTTAGAAGAGCCTCTACATATCATAGATGGCTTTCCGATTCCTACTTGCCATTTTGCAAGAGCTCGTAGAGGCAAACTATTTAAGGGAGAAGCAGGATATGGCAAATGCGCTACGAAAAAACAAGCTTACTATGGGTTTAAAGGTCACCTAGTGATTACAGGATGTGGACTAATTAGTTCATTAATGATTACACCAGCTAATGTGGAAGAGCATGAACCTGTAGAAGAGTTGGTTAAGGGGATGAAAGGGATACTGATTGGGGATAAGGGTTTTATTAGTAAAACTTTAAAAGGTAATTTAGAAGACATGAATATTGATCTGCAAACGCCTTTAAAAAAGAATATGAAAGATGATAGAAGTCCTAATTTTCTTCGAAAAATTAAAAGTATAAGAAGGCTTATAGAAACGGTGATAGGACAACTAGATGATCGATTTCATTTTAATGTAGTATGGGCACGAGATTTTTGGCATTTAGTTAGTCGATTATCCAGGAAGATTTTAGCACATACGGTAGGGATATTTTTAAATAAACAACTTGGAAGATCAGTACTCAAGTTTGATGACTTGTTGACTGTATAAAAAGTTGCACACGGCGTAAAACTCAGGTTATGACATTAAGAGTAACCTTCTTGGCTTGTGGTATAATTTAGGGATTTAAGATGTTGCATATAGGTAGCCATAGAAGTATCTTGCCACTCACTGGGGAGTTTTTGGCGCCATTCCGCGATTTTTT
>CAYFOK010000033.1:1467-1762 GCA_964344685.1 uncultured Candidatus Scalindua sp.
GTTTATACGGGTAGATCTAAATAGGGAACCTGAGTTATGGGTTTATTTCACTCATTCTCAGGAATTTTTCTCTTCCTTCTCGCACTTTTTGCTTTGAAAAGGGCGCATTAGCCCTTCCCTTCAGCAAAAAACGCGAAAATTTAAGAGAAATCTCCTATGAGAATAAACAAAATAAACCCATAACTCAGGTTTTTAGGTGTTTGAGTAGGTAATGTTTTCCGCCATCGCAGACGAAGTGGAGGATATGGGTGTCGGATGTGCAGCCGTCTTGGGGGCGGCGGTTATAGATGTCGGG
>CAYFOK010000033.1:1778-2068 GCA_964344685.1 uncultured Candidatus Scalindua sp.
AGAGTGGTTATTGGGATATTTTTTTCGTGAATGATGCGACTGAGGATGTCTTGATCTCCGAGAAATTGATGGCTGTCGGTAAGGGTGCGGTTGGCCCATTCGGGGATGAGTGTGGAGGTACGAGGGAAGGAAACGACGCCGGTATTATAGGTGATTTCTCCGGGAAGTAGGAAGTTGTATTCTTTATATTTTTTGGTGGCGCGCTGGACTTCGAGGGCCATGGCGATGTTTGGGGTTTGGAGAAGGGTGTGAATGGGTTTTAGAACTTGGCAGTCGATGTCAAGCCATAG
>CAYFOK010000034.1:0-1596 GCA_964344685.1 uncultured Candidatus Scalindua sp.
AATTCGTTTCTTGAGAGTTATCTCCCTTGCGACACTACGGAACCATATTACTCCTAGTCGTAACCGTCGCGTCGGTTCTCGGCTGTAATCGCGAAAAGAAGGAACCTCGCTCAGCTTCAAGCGCAACGAAAGCAACCAGCACAACTCCCAAGCTAACAACCGAACGTGTACGCGCCTTTCTTTACCAATGTGAGGTCTTCGCTAGCAAAAACGATGCGCCAGGGTTTAAAACCTGCCTGTCGTCGCAGAGTCGTAAGGCTCTCGACCAGCTATTGGTTACAGATAATCGAAGGCTACACCGAATGATCACCAAAGCAGGTGTGGGCGGAAGCGGCCAAGCGATTGCTGACCAGCTCGACGTGCTGGTTAAGCTACGCCTTAAAATAAGTTGGAAAAGCCAATTGCAACGCGTCGCGAAAACGCCGCGCAGTGAGGTACTAAACGTTAAGCAAAACGGCAATCGCGGCCAATTCACCAAACAACGCGGTACGAAAAGAACTACCCATTTTCTAGTTTTCGAAGATAGACGCTGGCGTAGCGATCTAGCAAAGCAGGCCAATTGGTTAAACTCCCTTCGCCTGCGGAGAAAGAAACTAGCTACCGAAATCGAAAAAATGCGAACCCTATTAAAAAGATCACCGAAAAAGAACTCCTCCCCCAACTCTCCTTTAAAACATTAGGGAACCCCCTAAGATCAGACAGCTTGGGAGCTGAAGCACTGCGTCACTTGCGGCGAATGACGGGTGGTCCTCACGGTCAGCAACTGGCGCACCCCGATCCACTCTGGTAGATTACGCCGGTACCCATTGACTGCTTGGCTATGGAGGGAACCTTTTCCCATCCAATAACACGGGGTTTGCATGCGGAGGGTTGGGAAAACGAGAGCGCTCGGGCGTAAACAATGGGTGGTTGTCTGCCTGAGCATTTGTGTCGGCCTAGCTGGGTGTGCTTCAGGATCTACGCCTGGATCTACTCCAGACTCCAGCGCCGGTAGCGATCTCGCCGCTCCAGCAGATGCTTCCGCAGATAGTCCCTCAAACGACACTGTCAAAGAAACCGATGCGGCACGCGACTTTTTGCTCGCTGATTCAAGCGACGCGATTGCAGGCGACGCCACGCTCGACACCACATTAGACGTGGTCTACGTCGACACCGGCCCAGGGAAATTAACGCTAAGCGGTGAAATCACCAGTGGAGGGGTTCGCTCAACAGGCGGGACCTATACGCTGGTTTCGCAGATCGGACATGGCATTAAACCGCAAGGGGTCTCAGCTGGTAGCTATTCCATTAATTGGAACTCGCCACTGATTCCCTGGTGATGGTCGATAGGAGTTTGAATGAGAATGCAACGAATCCTTCTTTTTCTTCTTTGCGCCATGCTCTGGGGAGAGGCTACTGCCTCGGCGGTCCCCTATCAATTCACCTATTCCGGCCGGCTAAAGAATAACGGAACGGAGGTTACGGGAACCATCTCCGTGGTTTTCGCAATCTACGATGCGGAGAGCACCGGGCTTAAGCTCTGGGAAGAAACCCATAATAATGTCACCGTAACCGATGGCCTATTCACCGCGATGCTTGGCTCGAAGAAGACGTTAA
>CAYFOK010000034.1:1606-2040 GCA_964344685.1 uncultured Candidatus Scalindua sp.
CCCGCGAACAGGGCCTTGATGAGCCGACCGTTGATGTCGTAGACGAATCAAAGCGGTGGGCCGTGTACTATACTGCCAGAGGGAAGAGGAAAACTCTCGGCAGGTTTGCCGACAGGGAAACGGCGGAGTTTACTGTGAGGGAGCTTGCCAAGACGGACAGGAGATACTCAGGCCTCAAGGTGCGGAGGCTTGATGATGACGAGATCCGCAAGAGCCTGACCCGCAAGGTGCTCAAGGAGCAAAAGGGGGCCGAGGCGATAAAGGTGACACTGGAGCCACCGGCTCGTCGGGAGTGGTTTCCTATCATTCGGACTACGATTCGTCCGAATCGATTTCCTCCTCGGGAAGTAGTTCATCGTCGATGACCTTCGTCGAAGCCGTGTCTGTAGAAATCGACGTAGAGGCGGGAGAAACGCTTTTCGTCTCGATTACCG
>CAYFOK010000035.1:0-303 GCA_964344685.1 uncultured Candidatus Scalindua sp.
CCTTTTTCGATTTCCCGGCCTTGTTCGGCGGCGGCCTGTTGGCCATGGGTGTGATGATGACCGCGGTCGGGTTGGGGGTGACCGGTTCCACGGACAAGTGGGACGCGGCGCGGGCCCTGGCCTGGGGTGTGGTCTCGATGATCATCGGCGTGTCGGTCTTCATCGCGGCCACGATTTCGGACGGGTTGATTCTGGGCCTGCCCTCTGTGCAATTCGTCACTTCGGTGGCGGTGGTGGGCATCCTCGGCGTGTTGATGGTGATGTGGACATCGCGGCTGATTCGGGGCGTTCGTCCTCGGTCGT
>CAYFOK010000035.1:401-1511 GCA_964344685.1 uncultured Candidatus Scalindua sp.
ACACGGGGAGTTGCTTGCCATGACAGACGCCATTCTGTTGACCGCGCTCACACCTGAAGAAATCGAGCAGTACGTTTTCGCCGTGAAAATGGTGAAGTTCGGCTGGCTCCTGTTGGTACTGGGCTTTGTGTTGGTGGGCTTCGGATTCGGACTCGGAGCGCGTTCGGGGGAACGCGTCGGGTTCGCCGTCTTGGGGGGTGGCTTGCTGACCCTCGTGGCGTCCGGAGTCTTTGTCGGGTTGGGGGAACGACTGAACCCCGGCGACCCGATCATCCGCCAGGTACTTGTGGAGAACTCGGTTCAGCTCACCTGGGCTCTGGGGAGCTTTTTGTGTGCCACCACCCTCGGCAGGTTGGTGGTGTTCTCGGTACAACCGTGGATCCGGTTGGTGTTCGACCCTCATGGCGAGCGTCCCGTGGCGCTGCAACAGCTCATGGGCACCTTGAATGATGACGTTCAGGCACCCGACATGTTCCCGTCCCTCACTCGCAAATGGGGAGACAACTTCCCCGATGGCACCGGCCATTGGTCGCCAACGGCCATGGAGCGGGTTCGGAGCAAGTAGCGGTCGCGCCGCCCCCCAAACGGTTTCGGTACCGTACGGAGTCTCTTTGAGGCTCCGTTTTCGCGTTGGGGGGTCTGCAGTGGTGGTGGATCGGCGCTCGGAGGGTGTGGAAAACCCTGCGGAAGATCCCGGGCGGCTGCGGGAAATCCGCAAAAAGTTTTTTTAGATTCCCGCCATTTTTTTTTGATTTTTTTTGGAGAGTTGATGTATTGTCTCGGCACGCCTTCGAGGACGGGCATCAGTCCTCATGACACTGCCAGGAGAATTCCAATGTCCTTCATCAACTTCATGCGTGACGAGAATGGTGTGACCGCGATCGAGTACGGCCTTATTGCCGCCCTCATTGCTGTGGCGATTATTGCCGCCCTGAACCAGCTCGGCACCTCGTTGACCAACAACTTCAACGAGATTTCCACCAACATGGACGCCGCTATCTAAGCCGTCTGAGTGGAAATGGCGCCGGCTTCGGTCGGCGCCCACCGAAAGCGCCTCTCGTCTCGAGGGGCGTTTTTCGTTGGATCCTTCGCCACTCAGGTGAGGAGGGT
>CAYFOK010000035.1:1521-1871 GCA_964344685.1 uncultured Candidatus Scalindua sp.
GAGCTCATGGCGCGGCCATACGCGCCAGCGGTGCCCACCAGGACCACATCGCCTCCTTCTGTGGCCGGGAGCGTGCGTCCGTGGCCCAACACGTCGCCGGTCTCGCAGATGGGCCCCACCACGTCGGCCACGATGGTGGACGGTTCGGGAAGACGGGACAAGTTGCGGATCTCGTGCCATGCGCCGTACAGCGCGGGACGGATCAGGGCGTTCAACCCGGCGTCCACACCCACGTAATCCCGGTCGCCCTTTTGCTTCCGCTGCGTGCACCGGGTGAGGAGGACGCCCGCTTCGGCCACCAGGAACCGCCCGGGTTCCAGCCACAGCTCCAGATGGGGGTGGGCGTCTCG
>CAYFOK010000036.1:0-247 GCA_964344685.1 uncultured Candidatus Scalindua sp.
GCCGCGGTGGCGGGCACCGAGGGCTACCGAGCCGCGCGTATCCGCGCCGATCTCGAGGGCATGGTCTACGAGCCGCTCGGCCGGCGCGCGGTGCACGTCTCGGAGGACTTCAAGGAGGCGGCCATCACCTTCGTCGAGGGGCTGGCCACGGCCACCACCGCGACCCAGGCGCTCTCTGCGCTGCGCAGCGCCGTCGTCCAGACCGGTGTCGGCGCGCGCGATCCGCTCACCCCCCTGGTGCGCGACG
>CAYFOK010000036.1:342-1850 GCA_964344685.1 uncultured Candidatus Scalindua sp.
GGGCCTGCTCGAGACGGCCAAAGACACCCTGCTGCGCAACCTGGGGCTGCAGCCATGACCCACCGGACCCGCTCGACGTGGTGCACCGTCCAGATCGTCACGCCGGATCTGCCCGGCCGGCCCTCGGAGACCTTCGAGTGGCGCGGCCGCACCGGCGGCGAGCTGGGCGGCCTGCTCGGCGTGCAGGTGCAGCAGCGGCTGACCGGGGTGGTCAACAGCTTCACCCTGCGCTTCGCCTACGAGCACGAGCCCAACTGGGCCGCCCGGATCCCCCACTACTCGCTGGTGTTCATCCAGATGGGCGCCAGCGACGATCCAGCGGCCGACTCGACGGTGATGGTGGGGCTGACCAGCCCGGGCACCTTCGCCGAGGGCTACGACCAGGCCGGCCGCCCGCAGCGCACCGTCACCATCCCCGGCCGTGGCGTCGAGGCGGTGCTCGCCGACGCGGGCGTGTGGCACGCGCCCTACCTGGACACCCGCGCCGCCGGCGTCGCCGTCGACCGCGTGGTGTCCACCGCGTTTCTCGAGCAGCTGACCGGCCAGCTGGCCTGGGCCCGAGGCATCTGGGGGGCCGACGTCGACCCCCGCGAGGCCCTGGTGCGCATCCTGCTCTACTACCTGGCCAGCCGAGCCACCGGGGTGGTCAACCTGCTGTTGCCCGCACCCTTCCTCATCCGCGACCTGCTCGTACCCGGCGATCTGCACCTGAGCCCACAGCTGCTCGACCTCTACGATCCGCGGGTCGACGACAACGCCCTGGCGCGGTGGGGCGCCGCGGTGCTGCAGGGCAAGCAGCCCGTGCCCACCCCGTCGGACTGGACCTTGGTCGACGACCGCCTGCGGGTGCTGACGGCCGCCCTGCACCCGACCACCGGATCGATCCTCAACATGCTCACCCAGGTGATGGACTCGGCCTTCCACGAGCTCTTCGTGCGCTACGCCAACGGCCGCGCCCACCTGATCCACCGGGCCCGGCCCTTCAGCCGCACCACGCCGGTCGCCGGCGGCTCGGCCTTCGAGGATCCAGTCGCCATCGAGACGGTGAAGATCACCAACGAGCACCTGCTGGGCTCGGCCGTCAGCTACGGCATGCAGCCGTTCAACAACGTCTGGTACGTCACGCCGAGCAACGCCGCGGTGTTCGACGGCCAGTCGTTCAAGGCGCAGCTGGCCCCCACCATCGCCGGCGCCGAGGGCGATCCCGCCTACGTCGGCCGCTACGGGGTGCGGCCCTTCGAGCACGCCTCGCCCTACCTGGTGTTCGACCAGGGCCAGACCAACCAGGGAGCCGCCGTGGAGTTGGCCACCACGCTGGCCGACATCCTCAAGGCCTGGCATGGGCCCCACCCGCTGATGCAGGCCGGCCAGCTCACCCTGCTCGGTCGAGCAGCCATCCGGCCTGGGGTGCGGCTTCTGTGGGACGCGGTGGACGGCCTGGGCCGCAGCGACGGCCGTGGGCTACGCGAGTTCTACGTGGAGGGCGTCACCCACGCCTACCTGTTCTC
>CAYFOK010000037.1:0-1810 GCA_964344685.1 uncultured Candidatus Scalindua sp.
CCGCTGCTATGGCCTGCCGGCCACCCGCAGCGGCTAAGCCGCTAGCGGCTTAGCCGCCCCTGGGGCTTTAGATCGCAGGGAACACCCCAATGTCCCCTTCGATCCTTCGCACCCAGAAGGGCGCTCCAGAGCGTCAGAGCCATCGGTCTAATTCGATGTGATCTAGGACATGAAACCCGTAGGATAACATGCCCTCTGATCCCTTCGAATACAACGCAGTGGCCGATGGCTCGTCGCTCACAAAGCTCACGCTATGTTCTGCAGGCGAGGTACGTTATGTCAACAGTCATGCTGTCATTCCACCCAGGGCTCTACCTGCCTTCGGTCGGTAGAGGCCTCCCCCCTTTCCTTCCTAGTGGAATCCATACATGTCTGTCATCATCCTACCTCGAATGCGAGGACATACCATGGTGAGCTTCCCCCCGCTCACGATAGCACGTCGCCACACCACGGGGCTTCCTTTCGGGACCGTGTTGGGTAGGCGTCATACCAGACGTTGTATCCGTCTCACTCACCCGGGCACCTAAGAGGTTAACTTACCACGTTCTGATAACCTCCGGTCTCCCGGTGAGCAACGGGATCCATCCCTGGGTTCTGCCTACGCCACACGTCCCTTTAAGCCACCGACATGGTGGGTTAGACGCGCTATCGCTCGCTCGCACGAGGCGGTAACATCAAACAGCATACATCCCAGAGGCGCAGTCACAAGTAGGGTTGGTCGTCTCAGGAGTCAAGTACTTCTGACTCCTAGGCCAACTCACACCTGAGACCGGAGCCTCTCAGATGTATAGCTGGAATGGTGCGTGAGGGCCCCCTACATCCTGCAGGCACTGCCATACACCCGCCCATGTGTATGCGTGCTCAGGGTTCATAACCAACAAAGACTCATAGACACTTGTCTATCTGTGTGTTGGATGAACTGGTAGGAGTACCTCCCTCACTCCCCCGCCTCGTGTCCACTCGGGTTACTCCCCTCTACGCCTCCCCCTATTCGTCACATATCTCGACAGTCTCCCCCGACCGGGGGATACAAGGATGAGATATGCAAGGAATAGACGAAGGGGCAGAGTTGAGCAACCCTCGGATCGCTATGTAACAAAGGTGACTCGATTTACGCCTTCCTCCTCATAGAGGGGGAGACGAACGCAGTGCCATGAGCGTGTAATGTCAATGCCTTCGACAGGCGGGTCTCGTCACCTGTGTGACAAGCGATATGTGGGTGGACAGCGGTTCACGAACAGTAGCACACACCTGTTGTCCTGCAGGCGTGTGTCCCCTTTCGACCACGTGTCCATCACCGTTAGCATGCCGTCCTCCCAAGGGTCGGTCAGGGTTAAACGGTTCATGTCGGGAACTAGACCCCTCTCTACCCCTGATAGAAGGGTCTGTACCCTCATCCGGTCCTAAGAATAACTGCATTCAGCGGACCTCTGGACCCATGGACCGTGACACCCACGCTCCTCAGGTAACCACCGGGTATGCTAGCGCGTGTCTCCCTTCGTCGCATACGCTCGGGCTCCAACATGTCTGTCAAGCGTGCAGTGCCTTGCAGACAGACAGCTCCGGGATATGGTTCCACAAATCCCTTCACAGGTCCACGTGGATTGCGATCCAGGTCTATCCACCTGCCAAATCCTGGATTTGGAGGATGTCTTCTTAGGACGCACAGGATCCCCCGGAATTCATGATTTCGGGGATATCCTTAATCCTGGACCCCCCCCCATCTAGATATATGTTCAGTAGGGGAGTTAGTGCCCCCCCCCTAATCCCCCCCCAGACCATATAATGAGGCTGAGGGGGCCACAGAAAA
>CAYFOK010000038.1:0-1783 GCA_964344685.1 uncultured Candidatus Scalindua sp.
GCTAAGCCGCTAGCGGCTTAGCCGCCCCTGGGGCTTTAGGAACCAGAGAGCACTCCGGGAGCGCCTCCGGTTCCACAGCACCCAGGAGGTGCTGGAGAAGCGTTAGCGCCACCGGCCTAACTCTATGGATCCTGCGGGAGCAAACCATGCATACATGGTTAAGCGCCCACCTTATCCCTAGAGTAGACTCAGTCTTGGCCGGTTAGCACATCGCTTCGACACGATCACTCGTGCGTTGCAGGTGTGGTTCGTTGCGCACTCGCCAGGCTGTCATACAGGGCCACATTTCAATGTGTTATACGTCTGTCCTCTATCCCCCAGAGGACATACGGACCCTGTATCCATACCTGGCTCGTGGATCCAACCAGTTAAGCTGCATGTACGAGTGGATCGTCTTCCAGACGCTCGGCATTACAACCCACGGGGCTTCCTTTCGGGACCGTGTGGTAGGTTGGCGACGCACCAAGGTGAGTCTACCGTCTCTCTCCTCTGGCACCTAAGTAACACACCCGCCTTGTGTGTTACCGGTCTCCAGATGAGAAACGGGATCTGCCTTGGGTTCAGCCTCCCCCGCACCGTGCCGAGCAACCCCGCAGGGTTGATTACACGATGCTGTCGCGTCTGGATGGCCAGACGGCGGTTGGATCAGCAGCATACATCCCAAGGGTGCAGTCATGGGCAGGTTGGTCGCCTAACATCCATAGGTCTTCGCCTATCGTCTATGGATGATGCCAGACCACAGCCCAGTCTCCTGAGATGTAGCTGGATCGATACGTAGAGGCCCCTCACATCCACGCAGACCCTGCAACACACCCGCCCTGTGTGTCCGGGTTCGCGGGCTCATAACCAGTCAAAACTCATAGACACTTGTCTATCTGTGAACTGGATGAGCTGATGAGAGTACCTCCTCTACTCCTCCGCCTTCTGACCACTCGGATTGCCTCGTCCATGTCTTTCCCAGTCTCCGTACATCTCGACAAACGACCCCGGCCGGGTCATCAAGGATGAGATATACAGGAGAGCGGTCCAGAGACGGACTCAGCAACCCTCGGATCGCTATGTATTCGCAGTAGAACGTTCGGCCACTAAGGTAGGTTCGGCACCTACCATAGGCCAAGGCTGAACTATTAGCCTTGTCATAAATTATATCGTGGCCTCCCGTTATGACTGCCTCATAACATAGCTCACACGACATACGCACATACGCATGATGAAGAACACCCTTGTAACTGTGGTGTCTTCAGACATGCTCTTCACTCGTGCCCACCCTCCGGTCATCCCTCGAGTTCCCCTCCACCCATTCGGTTCTCACATACATCCGTATGAGCCCGCCGTGGGTGTCAGGTCAACAGGAGAGGACTATCTCTCCGTCTCGCACTCCCTTGCTCCACTTGTCTAGCGCACGCTAGTCACGGACCGGGATAAACCTCTTCGTTCCTAGCTGATGGGCTCGGGATGCAGACCCAAGGCATCCCTTCGCAAGGGGCCACCTATAGGTCTAGCAAGCGTCCTCCGGCTTGCAGCTAGACGATTCGGGGTTACGGTTCCACGGAAACCCCTCATGGGTCCTCGAGGACATCGATCCAAGTGTCCCACCCTATCAAATCCGGGATTCGATGGACGGTCCTCTTAGGACGCACAGGACCCCCGGAATTCATGATTTTCCGGACATCCCTTGTCCAGGGACCCCGTCCCACCCCGTCGTACTTTCAGAAGGGGGATTAGTGTCCCCTACTAACCACCCCTACCCCAGTTACAACGGAGTTGGAACGGCCTAGAAAAA
>CAYFOK010000039.1:0-1611 GCA_964344685.1 uncultured Candidatus Scalindua sp.
AGACAAAATTTTATCTGGCCTAGGCTGGAGGGTTCAACGTATTCACGGGCAGTTATATGATAGGAAAACTCATAGCCAAAAAATACAATACTTAAAAAATATTTTGCTTTTTAAGCAGGTTAAATAAATAGTATAAAAATGTGCAGACAAAATTATAACAAGCGTTAAGAAAGCCGGGATTTAAAATCATCGAGCCTGTCAAGTATATTGTGTAAACCTCACAAGAAATTATACTAAAATGCTCCATCCAACCTATCTTCAAAAAATATTTGAAGTTGTCCAATAATCATATTCCAGTCACGCATCCGAAGTGTCCATTTTTTTATTTTATCTGAAACAGCTAAATATACAGACTTAATAACAGCATCATCAGTAGGAAAAACAGATTTTGACTTCGTAGGTTTTCTAATTGATGCGTTAAGGCTTTCAATTGGGTTTGTTGTATAAACAAGCCGTCTAATCTCTTCAGGGTATTTGAAAAAAGCAGACAAATCTTCCCAGTTATTGTGCCAGCTTTTAGTTGCATATGGATACTTTTTATCCCATTTTTCAGAAAATGCTATCAGCGATTCCAGTGCCAACTCTTCACTTGGAGCTGTATATATCTCTTTCATATCTCGGCAAAATTCTTTTCGATCTTTGTAATTAACAAACTTACAACAATATCTTACTTGATGTACTATGCAACGTTGAAGCTCTGTTTTTGGAAACACTGCCTGGATAGCTTCTTTAAACCCCTTAAGACCATCAACACAGCTAATCAATACATCTTCCAGTCCACGGTTTTTCATGTCATTCAAAACTGTTAACCAAAACTTTGATGTCTCATTTTCTCCTACCCATATGCCCAAAACATCCTTCATTCCATTAGCATCAATAGCTACTGCAAGATAAACAGCTTTGCTCTTTATAACACTATCACTACGAATTTTGAAATGAACAGCATCCATGTACATGATGGGATAAATACTTTGAAGAGGACGTCTCTGCCACTCCTTGATAATAGGCATGATTTTATCTGTTATTTTACTAATCATGCCAGCAGATGCATTTATTCCATAGATCTCTTCCAAATGATTACTTATATCTCTGGTAGACATTCCTCGACCATACATCGAAAGTACTTGATCTTCTATTGATGAAACATCTTTTTGGCCTTTTTTGACTGCAATTGGCTCATACTCGCCATCTCTATCTCGAGGGACATCAATCTCAAACTCTCCAAGAGTTGAACGAACATTCTTGCTATATTTACCATTACGACTGTTACTTGTAGCTTTGTTTCGATAATCATGCTTTGAATATCCAAGCTCATTTTCAAGCTCTGATTCAAGCATACCCTGTATTACATCCTTAAATAAATCCTTGATTACTTCTTGAGCCTGCTTGGCATCCTTTAAGTCATATAGCTTTATTAAATCTTTTACTTGATTCTTATCTAATATAACCATTATTCTTCCTCCTAATAAAAATATAAATTATATAACTTTTTTTAACTCTTAGGAGGTTTACACAAAAGATATTACACTACCAATCTTCTATTTCATTTGCTATATACATAGCAAATTGTTGGTCTTTATTTATAGAATTATCCGCAAACATTTTAGGTAC
>CAYFOK010000040.1:0-224 GCA_964344685.1 uncultured Candidatus Scalindua sp.
GCGACACCCTGTTCATGCCCGTGGCGGACCGCAACGACTTCGCCCGGTGGGTCGACGCCGGCCAGCCCGTGGGAGACGAGGTCGAAAAAGAGGCGCCCGAAGCCGAAACGAGCGCCTCCCTTGCGTTCGAAGGCGACCTCGACATCCTGCTCCCTCAACCCTACACCCCCACCTACACCGAAAACGGCAACGAGTACCGCTGTTTCGCGGTGGAGCACGGGCGT
>CAYFOK010000040.1:395-893 GCA_964344685.1 uncultured Candidatus Scalindua sp.
TATGGCCTCCGCGTCACGCCAGACGACGCGATCATCATCCAGATGCACTACTACCGCAGCCGTCCCAACGTCGACGGACTCACCGACCAGAGCGGCTACACCTTCAAGACCACCACCGAGCCCCTCGACGAAGTCGAGATGTACCCCTACGGCGACGGCAGCTTCCGGATCCCCGCGGGAGACCCGAACTACACCCACAACGTCGACATCGAGATCCCTCCGGAGATCGACCTCGGTGGCGGTGTGGTCATCGACATCCCGCCCATGCTGCTCCACGGTTCCTTCCCGCACATGCACGTGTTGGGCACCGGCTACCACATGAAGCTGAAGACGGCGGCCGGCGACAAACAGTGCCTGCTGCGCGGCGCCTACGACTTCCACAACCAGTACACCTACATGTTCAAGGAGCCGGTGCGTATCGAGCCCGGAGACACCATCAGCTTCTCCTGCACGTGGGACAACTCGGCCGAAAACCCCGATCAGATGAACGATCCGCCC
>CAYFOK010000040.1:967-1558 GCA_964344685.1 uncultured Candidatus Scalindua sp.
GACGAGGAGATGTGCTTCGCGTTCACCTACGCCACGGTGTTGTGGGACGAGTTGTAGGCGTCGCCCCAGGCTTTTTCCGCCAGCCCCCTGACCGCGGCGTGGTGTCCGTCGCGGACCACGTCGAACCCCAGCGTGCGGTTCCAGGTGCGCTGCTTGCGAGCAAACCGGCGGGTGTCCCGCTGGGTGCGACGCACCGCTTCTTCGAGGGGTAGACCGTCCAGCACGTGGTCGGCGAAGTGCCTGTATCCGAGGGACTGCATGGGCTTGAGCGTCCGCTCGTACCCCGCGCCGAGGAGCCCACGCACCTCGTCCACGTAGCCGTGCTCCACCATCATCCGCACCCGCGCGTCGATGCGCGCGTCCAGGTGGAACACCTCGAGCCCCCGAACCAACCGCACCCGGTCGTTGGGGTGCAACCGTTCGGCCAGCGACGGATCGACCCGGGCGAGCTCGTCGTGCAGATCAGCCCGCCCCTCGAGGGCCGCTCGAAATGCGGGATCCACCGGTGGCGTCTGCACCAACCCGCGAATGAACGCCTGCAGGTACAGGCTGGTGCCCCCGACCACCAACACACGGGGGTGTCGGGCCACG
>CAYFOK010000041.1:0-1239 GCA_964344685.1 uncultured Candidatus Scalindua sp.
CGGGGGTATGCGCTTGAGAGCGTCCAGACTCGAATCGAGCCAATCGAACGCAGTCTTGCTACATGAGGCGGTCGAGTGGCTAGCTCGGGCCGTCGAAGAGGTCTCCCGCAAGGCTACTCCCGCCGAGGCCGCCCCCAAGGGACGTCGTGCGTCCATTAACGATAGTCTGGAGGCCAGGCTCGGACGACGGTTGCTGCCTGAGGGAAGCTCACCCTCAACCCCGGCCCCACTGGTTCTTCGTGTGGATCGCAGCCGGGCGAAGCTGCATGCGCAGCAGCAACTTGCTGAGAACGTCCCGATTGCCGAGCCGACCGTCCGCGTCACCACTATCGACGAGGCTACGCTGGCCGACGCTCTTTGCCGAAACTGGGGCCACCCATCAGCTTCTGCCCTTGCTTGTGCGTGGCTTTCAGGAACGACGAGATGGAACAGCGAACGATCTTCATTGCCATCGGTATCGCGGCGGCAGCGGCTGTCGTCGCGCTCATCCTCATCGCCCGTCGACGCGGCGGCGCTTCGAGGCAGGGGAGGACGGTCGAAGTCTCCCACGACTTCGCGGCGATCCAGCAGATCAGCAAGCGAGACGACGCGGTCGGCTCTGCGGCGAAGGAACTCATCGAGCATGTTGAAGAACCCTGGACCTTCCAACTGGAGCAAGTCCTCGGTCCTGATTGCGCGTTCCTCGACAAGCAAGCAAGGCGACTCATCTTGTCTGCCCTATCCGACGACCCAGGCATGGGCGTCTCGGCCTTCCGGCCCGAAGCGGGCGACCCGTTCGTTCCAGAGATTATGGCCACCACGCACCCGCCCGGGGACGGCAGTATCTGGGTGGTCATGGAGGACTGTCCGCTGGGTGCCCAAGGATACCGCCGCGCGGGACGTGTGTTGATGGGTGCAGAGGTGGACCTGTGCACAGCCGATTGGTGGGCTCTAACCCGGGCTGATCCGGAGTGTCTCGTGGGGCGAGCGGTGCTGGCGGATCCCGAGCACTTCGCGGGCCTTGAGCGAGAGTTCGCGGCCACGTGGACCGCGCCCCAGGGGTTCCGAGAACTCGCCGGATTGAGAGAGCACTTTGACGAGGGGGTCCTCTCCGTCTGGGCGAAGGGCCTGCTCGTTCGCATGAACGCATTCTACGACGGGCGGCCCGACCGAATGCTGAGCGTACTCGCGGTCGAGGGTGAGCCGTACGATCCCTCCCTCATGGAGGTTGAGGGGTCCGCGTCGCTGGCAGACGCTACG
>CAYFOK010000041.1:1339-1546 GCA_964344685.1 uncultured Candidatus Scalindua sp.
GGTACTGCTACGCGATGGCGAGCCGCAGCACGGCCTTGGATGCCCGGGTGGGGTGCCGCTCCTCTACGGCGTGGTGGAGGTCGAGGAAACATGACCACGTCATCCAAGACTCGAACCTCCCCCCCGACCGCCACCAAGGCAGAGGTCAGGGATGTGGAGTTGGAATTGGCGCTGGGGCTGGCACCCCAAGACGCGTTGTTGAGCATC
>CAYFOK010000042.1:0-874 GCA_964344685.1 uncultured Candidatus Scalindua sp.
GAGCTGGGTCGGCACCCGGCGGGCGAACCCCTCGACGTTGCGCGCGGCCTGCGACGCCGCAGCCGCGTCGGAGAACAGGTTCTCCGTCGCCAACGGGGCCACCTGCTCCGCCGCGACGGCGGCCATCGCCTCAGGGTCCGCACACGGCACATCGGCGTCCAGACCACCGGACGGCCAACACCGATCCAGCAGATGATCGGCCCACGCTGCTGGGTCTGTCCGCACCCGAGCTCGCGCCACCCAGCGGGCCACCCGGTCGGAGGAGAGCAGCGGGACAGCGACGATGCCCTGGAGGTCTTCGTTTTCGGGTCGGTCGGCGGGCTCCACCTCGAGCTCGGTGAGGGATTCCCGTGCGGTATCCCGCGCGTCCACCAGCGTACGCTGAATGAGCGATAGTCTCGAATCCAGCAGGTTCAACGCCGAAAGAGCCTGTCTCCGAGACCGAATGCGACGCAACAGGAGCTGGGCGGTGGCCTGGCGATCCGGCGCCGCGGCTACCCCGCTCTCCCGAAGGGCCTTCAGCGCGTCACGCCGCTCCGTGAGCGTCTGCCTGACCCTTCGACTCGCTGCGGAGCCCGCGATGACCGACACCACGGCGGCGGTGCCGAGCAACCCGGCCAGGCCGAACGCCCAGGGAAGCGCGTCGCCGAGGACGATCGCCTGGTACCAGGGGGTGGTCGAAGGCCCGACCACCACGTTCCTGGCGGCCGAGATCACCGTCGAGGCGAAGCCCGATAGACCCGCCTGTGGGGCCGGCGGGGTGCGTAGAGCTAGCCCCATCACCACCACGATCAACCCCACCGCCAGCCCGATCTGCAGGCCCAGCAACGTGGTTCGCCATCGCCCGGGCTTCTGCGCGACGGCCAGCTCTACC
>CAYFOK010000042.1:1012-1545 GCA_964344685.1 uncultured Candidatus Scalindua sp.
CGACCTGATCCAGTCCCCCGCGCACCTTCGCGAGCACCGTCCGTTCGGCTCGATCCAACATGGCCAGGGCGTCGTCCAACTTCTCCGCATTGGCCGAGGAGGGCGGCTGAACCTCGGTCGCTGGCCGAAACAACACCGGATGTCGGGCCCGCAGATCGTCGGGTCCATCGCCAGCACGCACCTTCACGTCGTCCGGCAGCGCCGCCGCTCCTCCAGACAGGCTCCACGCCAGCGCGCGCACCTGCTTTTCGGCGGGGCCGCCGACACCGCCCCGAGCCCTTCGGTCACATCCACAACCCGGCCGGACACCCGGTCCACCAATACGTTCATGGCGTCCCAGACGGACCTGGCGCGGGCGTAGCGCATCAACCTTCCTTCCGGAAGATCCACGCGCCCCACCGACACGAAACCAAACGGGCCGGTCCCGGGCTCCGGATGGGTCATCCGTCGCCGCATCGGCTCCGCGTCCCGAAGACCACTGCCCACCATCGCGACCACGAACCCGGAACAAGATCCCACCAGATCGTCCACAG
>CAYFOK010000043.1:0-1542 GCA_964344685.1 uncultured Candidatus Scalindua sp.
AAAGTTGTAGGTAATCAACAACTTCGGTTGGTAATTCCTCCGACGAGGAGATGTTTCCTTCCTGTGGTTTTGTGTACTCTTTATTTTGTGATCTTCGACATTTTACTACGTATTTACCGTTGCGCTTATAAATGTACGAATTCTCGCTATCGTGGTAACGCTTACACATCGGACAATAACCAGATTGATTACGGTTGAATAATAAAAGGTTGCCACGTACTTCTCTGGCAACCTGACCGTCTAAGTACTCTTTGAAAATGTCTGTTACATGCTCAATTTCTTCTTGGGAGAATTCATCTCCAGGTTGCGCTTGGTACTCAGTCTTGGGTGGCTTTACCCCACCGTGAGCTGTTATCTCATCGAAGAGATCAATAGTCATGGGGCAAATAATCGGGACATCGTTCTCATCAAAGAAGTCACCGTTTACTCCATAATATTCTTTATAGGCATTGCTGGATTCTCCATTTCTTTTTTCAAAATGATATTTGGTCGGGGCGATGATTACCATTTCTTTATTGCGGTATCCATCCTCGAAGTCCCCAGCCATAAAATCGACATTCTCTATTTCCCATCTACATAGGGTTTCAAAGCAACAAGCTCCAAAGGGGTTGTCGCTACAATCAAAGTAGAAGTGATAGCCGTCAATAACATTCTTTTCAGTGTCACTACAGTAATTCACTGATTCATAGTAATAGGTGTTGTCATTAAAGTACTCTACAAGTTTTTCAGCCAATGGATGAATTCCATTATTTCCTAGATTATCGAAATCTATGCAAAGTAGTCCGTCAGTTTTGGCAAAGCGGATTACGTACACTTTATTGATATCAGTGGTAACAAAGGGTTTCACGTACTCTCTGTTTTCCTTAGGAAAGTTGCCACTCAGCAAATCCATTTTGTTAGCCTTGTATTTACCAGCGTATGGCAAAGGCTTGTTGTGAGTAAATTTGCGAATCGCAGAGTCCATGATGATTTGTAATCTCTATATATAAGATGAGTTATTACTCTAAAGCAAAATTGTAATCTCTATATATAATATGGGAGAGAAAAAAATAAATAATTAAATAATTAGTATGATCTGACTATAGCCAATTCCTCTTGAAGCCTGCCTATTTCTACGAGAATCCTATTTTCTTCTGCCTGTCTTTTTTTTTCTACTTTTTTCAGTTCCTTAGTTTTCTCACGATGTCTTTTAACCATGAACCCCGTACGCCTAGAGCATTTGTTACATATACTAAACTCAGAGTGAGTATGAATCCCACACACTACGCATTCTTTAGCAAAACCTAGCCCAGGGCATTTCATATGATGACAGCATTTCTTCATTACACAAGGTTTTCCACATACTTCTCCTTTTCGGGTGACAAAAGGGCAAGTATTGGGGCAAGTTCTAACCATCCTAGCTACGCTATATACTACGATTATATATAAGGGAAATAAAAATCTAGAAATAAAAAAAAATAATCTGGGGGAGTAACCCACCTAAGCACTTCTCTGCTCTGCTGGTAGAAATTGCTCAGGCGTGTTTCACCGCTCGGGGCGTCA
>CAYFOK010000044.1:0-1530 GCA_964344685.1 uncultured Candidatus Scalindua sp.
CGGAGGTCGTAGCAGGACCAGACCAGCTTCTCGCCGTCCGGGGAGTACGCCGGTGCCGAACACGACACCTTCTTGTCCGGGCTCACCAGCCTGCCTTCGCGCACCCCCTCGGCCTCCACGGCGGCCGCGACCGCGCCGTACTTGTCGTAGAGGTGCGCCTTCCAGTCGAAGTACAAGGGCACCAGACGTTTGCCGAAGGCCTTTTTGGCAGGAAGAATGTACGGAATGGAGCCGCAGGTGGATCGGGCTGCAGGCCGTCCATGTTCCCCAGGGGTGGGAAGTCGTCCTCGACCACTGCGGTGCGTTTGATCATGTCGACGTAGGGCGAACGTCCGCGCCCTCCGGCAGACTGGCGGGTCTCCTGGAACGTGGCCAGGCCCTCCACGAGCCACCAGGGGGACAGATCGTTGGTGGAGACGATGGAGCCGACGACGGCGCGGGTCGCCCGGATCAAGCCGTGGTTCGTGTCCATGTGCAGGATGTGGGTGAGCTCGTGGGTGAAGATGGCCTCGCTCCAGTCCTCGTACAGGGACAGGGTCGAGTTCTCCTGTGGCGCGGTCACGTAGATCACGATCTTCTTGTACGGGACCACGCTCGCGTACCCGTTGGCGGAGTCGGTGCGGTCCACCAGGACCACCTCGGTCTTGCCCTTGGGGATCCACTTCATCTCCTCGGTCATGGTGTCGAAGACGTCTTCGACCATGAGGGAGAACTCCTCTGCGAGCTGTTCTTCACCCTGATGGAAATGGATGCGGAAATGCTCTGTGACGATTGTGCGCCAGGTCAGTTGCGGGTCGTAGGTTGCCCCGAGAGCAACCGACGCGAACCACAAGGCGGCCAAGGAAACGAGGCGTCGAAAAAGAGGAGACATGTTCGCTGGGTTCGAGGGTATAGGCCGCGCCCACCTGCGTGGAAGCAAGGTGAGGGCATGATGACCCTCGGAACCGGCCATTGTCAACGACGACACGGGGCTGTCACCGTGTTTGTCACCGGTGGGGTGGCATGACTAGGGAGGCAGCCGGAGGAGTGAATGGGCGACCAACGGCCGATTCTGATTGTCGACGACGAAGCCGACCTTCTCAATCTCGTCGATATGAACCTGAAGCGCGAGGGTTTCGAGACCTGCACGGCCATGACCGGCCGCGAGGCGCTCGAGGTGGCTCAACGGGAGCGTCCGCGGTTGGTCGTGCTCGATCTCATGCTTCCGGACCTGTCGGGAACCGAGGTTTGCCGACGACTTCGGGCGAATCCGGATCTCGTGGTCAAGGCCACCTTCTCCATGCGGGAGTTGGTGCTCCGGATCCGCTCGCTGCTTCGCCGCAGGGAGGTGGGCCAGCCCGAACCGGTGGAGGAGGTCCCGGGTGGGACGTTCGAAGCCGGCGCGCTGCGCATCGACAAAGCGGCTCACCGGGTGTGGGTCGCGGACAGTGAGGTCCCCCTCACCGCCACCGAGTTCAAGCTGCTGTTGGTGTTGGCCACCCGCGCCGGGCGGGTACAGAGCCGAGGCACCTTGCTGCAAGACGTGTGGGA
>CAYFOK010000045.1:0-1526 GCA_964344685.1 uncultured Candidatus Scalindua sp.
ACCTGATAATGTTGGCAAAATTTGCTAGATTGAGGCATGGAAAAAATATCAAATTACACCCCGATGTTACCCGGATTTCACATGCCTCTTCGAGGTAGAAAACCTCGTTCAGCTCAGCAGGTTTTTGCTGACAAAATTGTCAGCCTCAAACGAAAATCTTTTAAGCAAATCGGAGAAATCTTCGATCGGTTTATCCCCAAAAAATATCTTAAACCTGAACCTTCAGGAAAGATGAGCCGTCGAAGTATTTTCTCGAAGGAGAATACATTCTGGGCTTTTTTCAGCCAAATTATGGATGCTGATGGCGGATGTAAAGAGGTTGTCAGAAAACTTCAGTCTTATGCTTCACTTAAAGGGCTCAAGATTCCTTCATCATCGACAGCATCATACTGTGTAGCCAGAAAAAAACTGGATGAAGAGACCCTCACAGACATTTTTCAACATACAAGTGAGCGCGGTAACAAACCGACCCAAACGGGTCTGTTGCAAAACCGCAGGGTTATTGTTGTTGATGGAACCGGTCTCAGTATGCCAGACACTGAAGAGAACCAGGCTGTGTGGCCACAATCAGCTGCACAAAAATCTGGTTGTGGTTTTCCTTCTGCAAGGGTATGTGCCTGTTTTTCCTTAGAAAGTGGATCTTTACTCAGTTATGAAATCGGAAACAAAAAGAATAATGAGCTGCCACTACTTCGTAAACAGTGGAAGACATTCAAGCCAGGTGATATTTTCCTTGGAGACAAAGGCTTCTGCAGTTATTACGATACGGCAAAGTTCAAGGAACAAGGTGTTGACAGTGTGATTACACTTGCCAGGAGAAAACCTGTCAGCAAGTCGAAATGTCAGCAAATTCTTGGAGAAAATGATCTGTTGATAAAATGGGATCGACCTAAATATAATCTCCGGTTATCCTATTCCAGGAAAACGCTGGAGGGACTGCCCGAAGAATTGACTTTAAGGCAAATCCGGGTTGTTGTCGACCAACCAGGGTTCAGGACAAAAGAATTTCATATCGTAACTACTCTGCTTGATTCTTCAAGATATCCCAGTGAAGAAATAGCCAGTTTGTACTTGAAAAGATGGGACGTAGAACTGTATTTTCGAGATATAAAAATAACGATGGGTATGGATATTTTACGTTGTAAATCACCGGAAATGATACGCAAAGAAATATTAATGAATTTAATCGCTTATAATTGTATTCGTAGATTAATGTATGAGGCCGCTGAAAAGGCGGAGATTCAGATAAGAGCAGTCAGTTTCAAAGGAAGTTTGCAGGCAATCCGTAGTTGGAGCCCGCAATTTAATCGCGAAAAGTTAAGCAGAACTCAAAGGTATAAACTTCTGAATGATCTGTATGGGACAGTAACCGGAACACCACTCAAGCAAAGACCAGGTAGAAGTGAACCAAGATGCAAAAAACGACGTTCAAAAGCTTACCAACTTTTAACCAAATCGAGGCACAAAATGAAGGAGATAGCACATCGCAACAGATATGTGGTAAAGGCCATAAACTAGTGCCATTC
>CAYFOK010000046.1:0-1510 GCA_964344685.1 uncultured Candidatus Scalindua sp.
TTTTATCATTGCTTTGCGTCAATTCAACACTGCTTGAATTCACGGATTCAGGTAGTAATATGTACAATCTAATCTCATCAGAAAATCAGAAATTAGTAAGGAGTATAATTAAACTAGGTCACAAGGTTTCTCTCCACTTTGATCCCACTGCTCATGATACTTTAGAAGAATTTCAGCACGAAAAAAAATTGTTTGAAAATATCTTTAATGTTGAAGTGGACGTTGTTTCAATGCACCGCCCAGGTCCATTTTTAGACAATAATAATTTATCTTTGAGTGGCATTCCACAGACCTATAGTGATAAGTATTTTCGGAGGATGAAGTACATATCAGACTCAGGAGGAAGAGATGTCTTGCCTCTAATTTCTGATTACCTAAGTGGTGACCGTAGCTACGGCTTACATTTATTAATTCATCCAATTTGGTGGGTTACAAAAGGAGAAAATCCTACAGAAACATTGAATTGTTGGAGGAGAAAAAATTCAGAATTTATTAAATCAGAAGTGCGCCGTAACTGTAAGACATACGAGGATTGATATGAGTGAAATAATCTTATTTGGATGCAAAGATACCACCCTTCATACAGCAAAATTTTTAAAAAGTATAGGTCTAAAAATACAATTAGTTACTATTTCACCAGAATTGGCTGCACGTAACCATGTGGCCGGGTATGAAGATCTTACGGTTCACTGTGAGATGTTTGAAAGTATATATGTTGCAAATAGTTATTCACTAAATGACGAAGATATAACAGCAATCAAAAATCTAAATCATGCATCTCTTGGTTTTTGTATCGGTTGGCAGAGATTAATTCCAAATCCATTACTAAGTATGTTTAGTGTTGGCATATTTGGAATGCATGGAAGTGCAAGAGACCTTCCTTTTGGTAAAGGAAGATCGCCAATGAACTGGGCTCTTATTGAAGGGCGAAAGCTTTTCCATACCAATCTTTTTAAATATGAAGCTGGTATAGACAATGGACCAATCTTAGACTCTAAAACTTTCAGTATTGGTGAAAATGACACTGCTGAAACTCTGCATTATAAGAATACTTTGGCAATGTGTAGTTTGATAGAAAGTAATTTGGACAGTCTTTTGTGTGGAACATATATCACCCGATCTCAATCATTAGCTTTCGGTGAAAGTTTTTACCCAAAACGATCTCCATTAGATGGAAGTATCGACTGGCGAGATGATATATACAATATTGACCGACTTATTAGAGCTGTTACTAAACCTTTTGATGGAGCCTTTTCATATTTAAATGGCAACAAAGTTGTAGTTGAAAGAGCTTCTGTGTTTTATACCGATTTAGAAAGTCACTCTTTTTTATACTCTAAACTTGGGGCTGTTCTTGATGTGTTTCCTAATAATAAATTCCTAGTGAGATGCTCTGGTGGTGTGTTGATCATACATAATTATGAAGGAATTACGCCAAATATCGGAGATGTTTTTGATATTGTATTGCTTCAGTTAAAATGAGACTTTTTGATTGTTGTTTTAAGTTATA